>CAZZYN010000087.1:0-10123 GCA_964658265.1 uncultured Acetobacteraceae bacterium
GGTGAGCCTGGTGACCGGGCGGAACTATATCGGCGCGTTCCTGTCTGGCGGCAATGGGCAGGGGACGACGCAGAGTGCGCCAGCGCGGCCGGGCCAGGAGGTGCAGCCGGGCATGAACGGTCGGCCGGGGACGCAGGGTCGTCCGATGGCGACCGATCGCGATGCGCAGCTGGTGAGTTATGTGCTGGATGATGCGCAGAAGACTTGGACGCAGATTTTTTCGGCACAGGGTCGGAGTTATCGGCGCGCGCACCTGGTGCTGTATCGCGATGCGACGTATTCGGGATGCGGGACGGCGGAGGCGAGTACGGGGCCGTTCTATTGTCCGAATGACGAGAAGATTTACGTCGACCTGGGCTTCTGGGCGGACCTGAAGCGGTTTGGAGGGGACACGGGGGACTTTGCGCAGTCGTATGTAATTGCGCATGAACTGGGTCACCACGTGCAGAAGCTGGAAGGCATCGAGGGACGGATGCGGCAGCTGGCGGAGCAGGAGCCGCAGGCGCAGAACCACTTGTCTGTCGACCTGGAACTGCAGGCGGATTGTTTTGCGGGCATCTGGGCGCACTCGAGTGAGAGCCGGAAGGTGGCAGACCAGCATGACATTGACGGCGCGTTGAGTGCGGCGTCCGCTGTTGGCGATGATCATCTGCAGCAGATGAGCGGGCGGGCGGTGAGTCCGGAGCGCTGGACACATGGGTCAAGTGCAGCAAGGTCGGCGTGGTTCATGCGCGGTCTGCAGAGCGGGCAGATGGGGGCATGCAAGACATTCGACGGAAATATTGCGCCGTAGCTGACCAGTATTCGAAGCAGGAGCGGCGCGTCAGTAGATGCCGGGGATGAGCCGCTTCGTGGTGCGCATGTAGTCGGTGTACTGCTTGCCGTAGGCCTGGATGAGGGCCTGCTCTTCCACGTGCATGCGATAGATGAGCGCGGCGAGAGTAGGCAGGACGACGATGGCGAGGCCGATCCAGTTGCGGGTGAAGAGCCCGATGGCAAAGAAGATCAAGACCAGTCCGGTATAGGACGGGTGGCGTACGAGACGGAAGATGCCGGACTGCTGCAGGGTCTGTTCGGTGCGGATGGCCACGTTGACACTGAAGGCTTTGCCGAGTGTGAGGATGGCGATCCAGCGGATGACTAATCCGAAGACAAAGACGGTTACGGCGGTGGTGATGACCGACGGTGCGCCGTGGGCGATGGTGTGGGGATGGGTGCCGCCATACCAGTCGCCGCAGGTGATGGAGGCGGCGATAACGGCCCAGAGAAGGTAGAGGGTGCCGCGGTCCTGCAGCTTGCCGCCGGCGCTGCGGGTGCGCAGGAGGATGGCGGCGAGGGTCTCGGTGACGATCCAGGCCCAGTAGGCAATGTTGGCGATGAGGTGAATGAGCTGGATGGGATACCTCTTCGTTATTGGTGGTGGGAGCTCAGGAGCTGCCGATGAGGACGCCGGCAGTGAAGACAAGTGCGCCGCCGACGATCACCTGCAGACAGGAGAGACCGAAGCTGGTTTTGAAGTAGCGGTAGCGGATCCAGGCGATGACTAATAACTCCACGCCGACAACCGCATAAGCCCAGGTCAGGGCGACACGCACATTCGCGATGAGGAATGGGAGCGTGTGCAGGAAGCCGCCAATGAATGTCATGAGACCGGTGACGAGACCGCGAAAGATGGGAGCGCCGCGGCCAGTGAGCACGCCGTCGTCGGAGAGGCCTTCCGAGAAAGCCATCGAGATGCCCGCACCGACGGCTGCGGCGGCGCCGATGAGGAAAACGGTATGCGAGTTGTGGGTGGCGAAGGCTGTTGCGAAGATGGGCGCGAGGGTGGAAACGGAGCCATCCATAAGTCCGGCAAGTCCGGGCTGCACAACGCGCAGCAGGAAGCTGCGGTCGTCGTGGATGAGTTCGCCGAGTTCCTGAAGGGTGGGAATTTCGTCTGACATGGTTTTCAGGTGGTTTTCAGAATAAATGGTCTGGCCGCACGTAATTGCGGTGGTGTGCGTTCCTTGTTCGAGGGGCCTGATTGAGGCTGAAGTAAAAGCGGATGGCCTAGCGATGCCCCACCCTGGCTTCGCGAGGATGGGGCAGCCGGAGTTACGAAGTCAATGGGCTATTCTGAAGATGGCCGCGAGGCCGTCAAACTATGCCCGAATCAATGATTGAGATACACCTGCCTGATGGATCTGTCCGCCCTGTTGCGGCTGGTACGACGCCCTATGATGTGGCGTATTCGATTTCGCCGCGACTGGCGGCTGCGTCCGTGGTGGCGCGGATTGAGCCCAAACATGCGGCTGCTGCAGGGGCTGCTGATGCCCATGTTGAAACGGATGAAAAGCAGGTAAGTGAGGCGGCGATGTATGTCGACGCTGCGCAGGGGCCGCGGCTGGTGGATCTGTCGACACCGCTGCATGAAGATGTGACGCTGCAGCTGCTGACCGAGAAAGATGCCGAGGCGTTGAAGGTGGTGCGGCATTCGGCGGCGCACGTAATGGCAACGGCAGTGCTGGAGCTGTTTCCGGAGACCAAGCTGGGGCATGGTCCGGCGACAGATGCGGGATTTTTCTACGACTTCTATCGGCCTACTCCGTTTACGCAGGAAGACCTGCAGCGGATTGAGCAGAAGATGGCCGAAGTGGTGGCGCGGGATGAGAAGTTCGTCCGCGAGCAGGAGCCGCGTGAGCAGGGTCTGGCGGAGTTCAAGGCGAACGACGATTTCATGAAGATGCATTTCGTCGAGCGTTTTACCAAGCCGGGTGAGGCGATCTCGCTGTATCGGAATGGCAGCTTTGTGGATTTCTGCCGCGGCCCGCATGTGCCGTCGACGGCGCGGGTGAAGGCGTTCAAGGTGATGAGCCTGGCGGGGGCGTACTGGCTGGGGGATGAGAAGAATCCGCAGCTGCAGCGGATTTATGGGACGGCATTCTTCTCGAAGAAAGAGCTGGACCAGCATTTTGAGCGGCTGGAGGAAGCCGCTAAACGGGACCATCGCGTGCTGGGCAAGCAGCTTGATCTGTTTTCGATCCAGGAGCTGGCCGGGTCAGGGTTGGTGTTCTTCCATCCCAAGGGCGCGGTCATCCGTAAGGCGATGGAAGACTGGATGCGCGATGAATGTACTCGTCGCGGTTACGATCTGGTGTATACGCCGCACGTGGCCAAGGTGGACCTGTGGAAGACGAGCGGACATGAGGGCTTCTATTCGCAGAATATGTATACGCCGATGGAACTGGACGATGCGGATTATCGACTGAAGCCGATGAATTGTCCGTTCCATATTCTGATCTACAAGAACACGCCGAAGAGTTATCGCGACCTACCGGTGCGCTATGCGGAGCTGGGCAATGTGTATCGCTATGAGCGATCGGGCACGATGCATGGGCTGCTGCGGGTGCGCGGTTTTACGCAGGATGATGCGCATATCTTCTGTACGCCGGAGCAGATAGAAGATGAGGTTGTTGGGTGCATTGATTTTGCGCAGGCAGTGCTGACGACGTTCGGGTTCAGCGAGTTCAAGGTGGAGTTGTCGACGTGGGACCCGAAGGACCGCGAGAGCTGGGCGGGATCGGATGAAAACTGGGCGCTGGCGACATCGTCACTCGAAAACGCGCTGCAGCGGAAGGGGATTCCCTACCGGACGATTGCTGGCGAAGCGGCGTTCTATGGTCCGAAGATCGATATTAAGCTGGTGGATGTGCTGGGGCGTTTGTGGCAGTTATCAACGGTACAGTTCGACTTCAATCTGCCGGCTCGGTTTGATCTCGAATACGTCGGCGAGGATGGTGAGCGGCATCAGCCGGTGATGGTGCATCGTGCGCTGTTCGGGTCGGTGGAGCGGTTCTTTGGAGTGCTGATCGAGCACTATGGCGGTGCGTTTCCGTTGTGGCTGGCGCCGGTACAGGTGGGGCTGGTGCCAATTGCGGAACGGCATGCGGCGTATGGCGAGAAGGTGGCGGAACAGCTGCGGGCGGCGGGTCTGCGGGTGGAACTGGATGCGCGTAACGAGAAGATGAATGCCAAGGTGCGCGACCTGACGATGCAGAAGATTCCGTATGTGCTGGTGTTTGGAGACAAGGAAGCGGAGGCCGAGTCGGTGAGCGTACGCGTGCGCGGCAAGGGCGACCTGGGAGCGATGCCGCTGGCGGAGTTTGTGGCGAAGGCGAAGGGGCTGGCGGAGGCAAAGTCTACCGACTTGTAGGTACTTCTGGCCGTACGGGCTTAGACGCTTTGCGCATGGTTGTGTGGCTGCTCCCGTTGGTCGCATGGTGTGGTCATCGAAGCAAACGGAAGGCACTGCCCTTTATGCCGGGTTCGCTATTGATTGACGATGCGAAGAACGAGTCGCCAGTGTCGGTAGAGCGCGCGCGGCCTCACGGTTGAGCGCGAGCCTCTGAGAGCCAATCGTTCGTCAGGGTACGAAAAGAGTGGGCAGGTGCGGGGATCAGGGCGCGGGGCGCTCAGCCTACGTCGATAGTGATGCTGGCGGGGCGAAGGTTCTCGCCCCTGGCTTCGAGGGTCATGGTGCCTCTGGTGGCAACGGGCCGCAGGATGGCGAGACATCTGCCGTGAAAGGTCTTGCGAGAGGGCTGGTGGAAGCTGGCCATTTCGTGAGGATTGGCATTGCCGACGGCTGCCAGTTCACCCTGGCCGCTGAGTGAGAAATGGATTTCGGCGACCCCGTCTTCGATGGCCTGGCCGGCATCGTCCTGCAACTCGGCCATGACGTAGGAGAGATCGTTGCGATCGGCGCGGAGATGCGTGCGGTCGGCGCGGAGGATAATGCGGCTGGGATTGCCAGTGGTGTGGAGCTGCTGCTCGACCAGCTTGCCATTTACGGTAGCAGTGGCTTTGAGTTCGCCGGGTGCGTAAGGGAGGGCAAACTCGGTGACGAAGGGCGCTGGAAATTCAGCGACGGCTGCCTCGACAGGTTTGCCATTGAGGGCGAGGGTCACGTTTTCGCCTTTGGTGTAGACGCGGACAGTAACGGTGGTGCCTTCGTCGCCGGGCCAGGTCCAGCTGCGCAATTCATCGTAGAAGCCCCAGGGCATGAGCTGCTCTTTACGGTCGGGCGGCAGGGGTCGCAGGACTGCCATTTCAAGCGGACTGCGGTCCCAGACGACATCGCGCAGATAGCTGGGAGCTTTGCGGTTGCCGATCAGATCGATATCGCCACAGTAGCTGTTGAACCAGGGGAAGCCGGGCTTCGCGAAGCCGGAGTTCTTGGGGAGGCCCATCTGGAGGGCGGCGGCGGCATCGGCTCCAGCGGCCGGGGCAGGCGGGGCGAAGGGGTTTTTCTCGGGTGCGAGGATGGCGGCACCGAGAGCGGATTCGCCGATGTAGTCGATGCCGGTCCAGACGAAGTCACCGAGAATGTAACTGTGTTTGTTGATGAGCTCCCAATTTTCTGCAACCTGCACAGGAAAGGACTCGGTGCCCATCATGACCCGGGTGGGATGCAGCTGGTGGTCGGGTTCGTAGTGCGCCATGGTGTAGTTGTAGCCGCAGACGTCGAGGTATTGAAAGGCAACGTCGGTATCGCTCCAGGGCCGTGGTTTTTTGGCGTCGAAAAAGAAGGGGACGGCCATGGTGACAGCGCGACCGGGATCGAGTGAGCGCACGCGGGCGGAGAGCTCTTTCGCGATGCGGGCGCCGTCGGGATCGGCACGCTCGGGGATTTCGTTGCCGATGCTCCACATGATGACGCTGGGATGATTGCGGTCGCGTAACACCATCGCGTCGATGTCACTTCGCCAGGATTGCTGGAAGTCGAGGTGATAGTCGTCGGGATTTTTCGGCTGCTGCCACATGTCGAAGGCTTCGTCGATGACCAGCATGCCGAGGCGATCGCAGGCATCAAGAAAGACGGAGGATGGCGGATTGTGGCTGCAGCGGATGGCGTTGTAGCCATTGGCGCGGAGGAGCTCGACGCGTCGTTCCTCGGCGCGATCGATCGCTGCGGAACCGAGCGGGCCATTGTCATGGTGGACGCAGGCGCCTTTCAGTTTGTAGGGTTCGCCGTTGATCCGGAGGCCATGTTCTGCATCGATACGGATGGTGCGGAGACCGAAGGTGGTGGTTTTGCGATCGACGACGGTACCGGCTAAAGCGACAACGACTTCAGCCTGGTAGAGAGTCGGTGTTGCCGGGGACCATAGCTGCGGCTGCGAAAGCCTGGCGACCAGGATGGCTTCGCCGGTAGAGGTCGCGTCAAGATGCTGGTCGATGTGGGCGGTGTCGACGATGGAGCCGTGTGCGTCAAACAACGTGCAGGCGACGGCTGCGGTAGCGGCGCGGGCGGCATGATTCGCCAGTTGCACGGCGATGCGGATGGTGGCGCTTGCAGCAGAGAGATCCTGCGACTGCACATGGACGCCCCAGACGGGAATGCTGACGGGGCCGGTGGTGAGCAGGGTGACATGTCGGTCGATGCCGGAGCCGGAATACCAGCGGCTGTTCTTGCCGGTGTTATTGACCTGGATGGCCAGTAGGTTGTCCGCGTGGTCGTGGAGCAGGCCGGTGATGTCGAATGAGAAAGCAGTGTAGCCGTAGGCGTGGCGGCCTACTTCGGTGCCGTTGACCCACAGCTGCGCGTGGCGATAGACGCCATCGAAGAGCAGGATGACGCGGCCTCCCGGCAACAGGGGTGGCGTGGGGAAACTTTTGCGATACCAGCCGATGCCGCCGACTACCCAGCCGGTAGCTGCGGCACCTTCACTTTTCGTCCTGCTGAAGGGGCCGATGGTTTCTGGACAGTTGCAGTCCTGCCAGATAGCTGCCTCGCCGTTGGTCGCAGGCGTGGCGGGAAGGTCTTCAATGGACCAGTCGTGAGGGAGGGCGATCCTGCGCCAGGTGGAGGCGTCGAAAGCGGGCTGGTGCGCACCGGCTGCGTCTCCGCGCAGGAAGAGCCAGTTGTCGTCGAAATCGATGGAACTGACGCGTTGGTTGTCTGCGGGTCTACCTGGGGAAAAGGCGGAGGCGACGTGAGAGAGGAACGGGACGGCGGAGAGCGCGGCGGCAGCCTTGAGGGCTTCTCTGCGGGTAAGGTGGAGCGGCATGGGCTTCTCCTGTGTCCTGGTAGTGGGTCGGACTCGACCGAAACGCGGGTGGCGCTGATTTTGGTGTGGTGGGTGCTCAGCCGCGATGTATCCGTAACTTTAATACGTTCTGCCCGTGATGAGAGCAACAGGAACGCCCGACGGCTACCTGGTGCAGGGCTCGGTTTCATTGACCAGGGACTGCCACGCAGGCCGAAGCCGGGCGACGTGGGATGAGCGGATTGCCGACTATAGCTGCGCGAGCATAGGCGTCCGGATCTGTTCGCGACCGGGAGGGTGGAGTTCTGTCCATTACGGGGCACCCGGGTGGAGCTGACCGGCTGTGCCAATTACTCATGCGTTCGTAACATAGACGTGCTTAACTGGACGGCGGATGATCATCAGCTTTGTGGTGCCTGCGTACAACGAGGAAGCGTATCTCGGCCGTTGTCTGCAGGCGATCCTGGCGCAGACAGACGACTCTCCCGAAAAGTTTGACATCGTTGTTGTGAACAATGCCAGCACGGATGGCACGCGGGCGCTGGCGGCTTCGTTTCCACGGGTCCGGGTAGTGGATGAGCCGCGCAAGGGGCTGACGTATGCGCGGCAGGCAGGGTTTGATGCGAGTGTCGGCGACCTGATTGCGAATGTGGATGCGGACTCGGTGCTGACGCCGGGCTGGGTGGCTGAAGTGGTGCGGAGCTTCGAGGAAAATCCGAAGCTGGCGGCGTTGAGCGGGCCGGTTATCTATTACGAACTGACGGCACAACAACGGGTGCTGGTGCGGGTGTATTACTTCATCGCCTGGTCGACCTATGCGATCAACCGCTACCTGCTGCGGGTCGGATCGATGATCCAGGGCGGTAATTTTGTGGTCGCGCGATGGGCGCTGGAGCAGATCGGCGGCTTCGATACGCGGATCGCGTTCTACGGCGAAGATACGGATATCGCACGGCGGCTGAGTAAAGTCGGGCCAGTGTTGTTTACGCTGAAGCTGAAGATGAATACGTCGGCGAGAAGGTTACAGAAAGAAGGCATTCTGCGAATGGCCTTCCGCTATTCGATCAATTACCTGTGGGCGACGTTCCTGAAGCGGCCGTATACGCAGGAATATATTGATATCCGCGAGTCGAGCGGACTGTAGTACGGCTGGCGAGAGGCTGGCGTGTTGCCTAGAGCGCATTCGTCAGGGCGTTGCCCAGACCGTTGTAGACGGCTGACAACTGGCAGCCCAGGGTCTGCATGGCCGCGATGGCTCCGATCGAGATGATGGCGGCAGCGATGGCGTACTCGATGAGTGTGCTGCCGGCGTCAGCATGAAGAAACGTGGCTGCGGGCCCGGGACGGATTGCCGGCGACGAGGAGTCATTCTGCTCTGCGCCGTGGACCGTGTCGGGAGATCCATCCATAGGTGAGTTATCGGCTCGTGCGGTGTCGGCGAGAGGACCTACTGCAGCCCCAGACGTGCGAGGGCCTGTTTGAGCCCCGAAAGATCTTCGCCGGTATTGCGGTAGACGATTTTTCCGTCGGCGTCGAGCAGGTAGGTTCCGGGGAAAGTTTCGGTCACGTGGTAGCGGCTGAAGACGCTGCCTTCCCTGATTTCGCCGCCCATGGCGAGGGGGAAGGTAAGACCTGTTCTGGACGCATAGCTGGCGACGAGTTGCGGACTATCACCCTTGTTGATGGCCACAATGTTGAAGCCCTGACTGTGCAGGCGTTGGTAGAGCTTCTCAAATTCGGGAAACTCGATGCGGCAGGGAGCGCAGTTGTAGTACCAGAAGTTCACCAGTGTGGCGCGCCGGCCGCTGCGCTCCGAGGAGAGCTGCACGAGCGTGCCGTTCCAACCGGGCAGGGAGAAGTCTGGCGCCCGTGTGCCAAGGGCGAGCATCCCGTCTGCTGTTGTGGTGAGGGTCTGCCCGGGCCCGGGAGTGAAGTGGAAGTTCGCGAGCGGCAGAGGTTTTTCTGGCACGATGTGGGTGAGTTGTGCTTCGAACCGGGCAGCATGCGGGCCTGAGCCGAATTCGACGGAAGATCGCTGCAACACGTTGTCCGCGTTAAAGAAGAAGCTGGCTGTGTAGCCGCCCATGGGACTGCTGCCACTGACGTGCAGGACGCGGAAACGGGTGCCGTCGATGGTCTGCGGACTGAGCAGTTCGTAGCGTGCGGTTTTATCGGGAGTGGCGCCGAAGGGATTCAGGCTTTGCGTGAAGAAGAAGCGGAAAGGCAGGCCCCACCAGGGCGCATCGATTTGTGTTCCGCGACGATCAATGGCGTCGCGAGTGAAGTGCTGATCATTGTCGGAGGAGAAGCGCGCGGTTCCATCGGAGACCAGGTGGCGCAATGGATAGTCTCCGGCGAGCCTGATGTCGGCATAGTTGGGCTTTCTGAGGCGGATGGTGCCGGCGGTGTGTTTGACGGCGCCGCCGGTGGTCCACGTCAGAACGATGTCAGCTGAGAGGGTCTGCCGGGATCGTGCAGAGGCAGTTACCGCGTGGAGCAGTGCAAGCGCCGGATCGTGCTGGCCGGAGGGTTGACCGGGAAGAGAGCAGGTGGCGGCGACGAGAGGTAAGAGGGCAGACAGGATCCTGCATCAGGTTGGTGGGAACACATTTCCTCCAGAGGCAGAATCGACCCGGCCTGCCTGGAGGTTAGTGGCTACATCTGCGAGCTGCGCGGGATTTCGGCGGGGGCGACGGTTCGGTCGGCGAGAGGGCCAAAGCCGTGCCTAGGCGATTTCGCCGAGGCCGGCGGCGACATTCATCTCGTCGTGATTGGAGACGAGGCGCAGGCCGCGGGTGCAGAAACGGTTCTCGAGCAGGTGAACGATGGTGATGGCGGTGCGGAGGAGGCGAGGGGCCTTGCCGCTGGGCCACAGCTCGGCGAAGGAGCGCATGATGCCGTGGGCGTCAGGATGAAAGGCGCGTTCGTCCCAGCGCTGCCAGCCTTCGGAAAACTGCGGAAAATCGCGAACCGCGTCGAGGGTGGAGCGGAGGATGCGCTGCTCCCACGGGTCGAGGTATTGATTCATGAAGAGGATATGGCTGCGCTTTTCGACGCGGACTTCGCGGACAAAGTCAGTAAAACTGGCCGCGTTG
>CAZZYN010000087.1:10133-14054 GCA_964658265.1 uncultured Acetobacteraceae bacterium
GGTTGACGATGGCATTGGGTTCGAGGCCGTGACGGTCGCCGCCGGAGATGAGCAGCTGGCCCCAGGCCTGGGCCAGGCGGACGACGGCGCGGTTCTCTTTCATGTGGCGTAGACCGTTGAGCTCCATGGCGTGGATGAAGGCGCCATGCTGAACCATGAAGTTGCCGACGGCCTCGTTGTGCTTGTCCTGGCCGATCGCGTAGAGATCCCACAGCGGGTGGTTGAAGACGATGAGCACGCTGGGGATGGCGTGGAGAGCGCGGAGAATGCAGCCGAGCTCAGCCTGGTCGGGCGCGGCGGTGTAGGCAGCGAAGCGCTCCATCCAGTTGTTGCCGGAATGGCTGGGCAGGTTGTGGATGCCGAGGTGAAATTCGGTGGGGCCGAAGGGTGCGGACCACTCGACGGAGACGGGGATGTGGCGCGAGGAGGGCAGGGTGCGCAGCAGCATCGGTGCCTGGATGGTGTCGTGATCCGTGATGGAGACGAGGGCGTTGAGGCCGAGCTCCTGCTGGATCTGGCGAGCTTCGAGGTCGAAGGCCATACGGGGGACGAGCGGGGGACGCCAGTTGCCGCGCAGAAAGTCGAGCTGCAGGCCGTGCTGCGAAAGGGTGCGGCGCTCGGCGCGTTCGAAGATGGCGCGCAGGAACGGCATCTCGCGAGCCATTTTGTCGATGAAGGTGAGGCTTTCTTCCGAAAGGCTGGTGTGGCTGTGTAGAGATACGCCGGTAGTGTATTCGGTGACGACCGAGGTCTTGCCTTCGTCAGCTCGCTGCTGTTCTTCCCAGAGGTACGAAATGCGCAATCGAGGCTCCATGAATGTGGCGTCTCCTGGCACGTTCTGGAGCTAGTATGCAACGCATTACATCAATAGCAGGTTAGGGTTCTGTGAAAGTACTTGCCGCGTTGGAGAAGACTGCCCGGCCGGGAGCAGCGACAGCCAATCCCTGCCGCTACTTTGGTGGCGGCGAAGGACTGGCTGGTTGGAGTGCAGCAAGCTGTGCGCGACGATTGTCTGACTGCAGCAGCTTATTTTGCCGATTTCAGTTCTGCGACGACTGCGGCAAACTTTTCGAGGATCTGGTTCCAGCCTTCGAACTGGCCGCTGCTGCGGGCGTTCTCCATCGTTTCATTGCCCATGAAGGTGACCCTGGTCTGCCCGTTGCCAAAATCTTCAAAGGTGACCACGTCATACGCGTTGTCGATGGCCTCGTGTTCTATGCCGTACTCTGCAGGCTCAACCTTGTTTCCCTGCGCATCGGAAAAGTACATGGAGGAGACGATTTTCGCCTGCGGAACAATCTCGTGGTACTCACCGCCATTCCAGAATTCCTGTCCGTCCGGCGTTCTCATGCAGATGAGAAATTTCCCTCCCACACGAAAATCCGTCTTGTAAACAGGCGAGGTAAAACCCTTTGGTCCCCACCATTGCTTTGCGTAGTTTGCGTCGGTCCACGCTTTCCAGACCAACTCGCGCGGGGCATCGAAAACTCTTGAGATTACTAACCGCTCTGCTTCACTTATCGTATTTTTGGTCATTGCTGACCTCCTTTTTCATTTGATGGATTACTGTGTCGAGCTTGTCGAAACTCTCTTCCCAGAATTTCCGGTAATACGCGGCCCAGTCGCTTACCTTCTTGATTGCCTGCGGCCTGAGCGTGCATACACTTTCCCGTCCGCGCTTCGTCTTGGTCACGATGCGCGCGCGTACCAGGCAGGCAATATGTTTGGAAACCATTTGCTGCGAAAGCGCAAATGGTTCTGTCAGTACGTGGACAGAGGCAGGCCCGCGAGAGAGACGTTCGATCATGGCGCGACGAGTTGGATCGGACAGGGCTGCAAAGGTGGTGTTCAATCTATCCACAACCAGATGGTAGTGGATTATTAATGAGTGTCAAGCATAAAGTTTTGGAGTTCCGGATGACTTCGTGTGATGCGGGCGCTTTGCCTGATCCGGCTGTGTTTTTGCTGCTTCTGCCGGCTGCGCCGCACATCTGAATAGGCCGGTTGCGATGCTTTTAGGTAGTCTGCACTTGTCGCAGAAGTCATCGAAGCAGGTGGAGGGTACGCTCGCGTACTGGCGTAGAGGTATGCCGGTGGTGACGATGCGTATCGGCCACTGTCCGGGGTAGCTGGCGTTGTTGCGGATGCGGCAGCGATGGAGGTGCGAAGCCGGTACGCGGGGCGGAGGGGGACGATTGATTGCTAGAGGCGGCGGGTATGTGGGTGCTGCCAGAGATGTTCGAATTAGGTATTTGAAAGCTGGTGGCGCTTTGCAGGAAAGGGATTTACCGGAAATGCCGTTTTCCACGAAACGATAGCCTACAGGAGGCTTTGAGAGACTAACCGAATGATTATCCGACCCTCGACCAGCTATCAGCTTCCTGCCCGACGACATCGTTCGCGATGTGGACGGTTCTCCGGTGAGTTTCTGGCGAAGCGGTGAGCCACTCTTGTTGCAACTCTCAAGTCATCAGCGCACACATGGCAACCAGGTGACCGCGCGACGACGGATTGAGGAACGGATGGGAAAGGGTAATACAGAGTGGACCTCCAGACCCTCCAATCACTGTGCGGATTCATCGGTAGATCAGGAGTGCGCCGAGACAGTGGAGGGAGAGACTGCATGGCTACACTGCTATTTTGTCTGGCCCCACTTGGCCGTCTACGCCACCATCTCAGGACCCATTGCACAGGTGAGGGACACGGAGTCGTGGGCACATAGCGCGCTGCGCACGTTAGCTCTGGTGCTCCAGTAAATCACCGAAATGTTGTCCGGAAACCCATTCGGCTGCTAGCTCCCGAAAAGTCTAGCTTTTCGGAAACTTGCCTTCACTGTGCCGAAATCAGATTCCAACGTAGGACCTGTTAAACTCCGACGAGTTGACAAGCCAGGGGAAGAGGGTGGAAGTATCAGGTTTCTCGATGTAAAAGGCGAATAGATTGCCCTGCTTGGGGAACACTCGTGTGACAGAACGTATGATTCTATGAGCGCCGTTGTCGTGAGTGCTCTGAGCGGCCCTGGGCATTCGGTATCTTGCCATCATCTGCGCCGAAGCAGGACCCATGTCAAATCCAGAAAGGCGAAGCCTACGCCACGAGATCAGCATTTGGGTAGCTTTAGGCGTCAGTGCAATCTCTGCCATGTTCATCGGATCTGATCTGTATACCCTTCTGCGATAGGCAACTTCTGCAGTGTCAGGTCTTCGGAAACTTGCCGGAAGGGACGCCTGGCGATTGGGTTTCGCAAAGTCTTGTTCCCACTTGTCATTGAGACGCCCGGCCCGAAGACACATGCGCAGCTGCGATGAGGGAGACCGAACTCCGTTTAACAGCAGAGTCGATAGCAGGCGCATCAACCATGCAGGTCTTCAGCTTTAGGTATTGTCGAGCCGTCAGCCTGCCGCACGTGCGCGGCTTTCGAAAGGACAACGACTGCGTTGAATATGCCAATGACAAATAGGAGCATGTAGCAAAAGCCTCTGTCACGTCGGCTCTTTTTATAAAAGTCCTCAAGAGCATTCGCTGTGGGATTCTGGGTGTCGTAGTAAACCAGCACGTGATCACCGACCTTGACATCAGTTGTTTCAGCCGAACTCCTCCCGTCGAACCGGGTTCCGAGAACTGAAAAGCGATAGCTGCATTGGTTGTGATTGGAGCGGGCATAGGCCGTTACTATGCCTTCGCTTGTTCGCTGTCTGCTCCCAGTCTTGGCCTCCCGCATAGCTTGGGGCACGACCGATAGCAGTCCCATAACCATCGGAAAGGTGACGGTCATCGACCACCAGGAGTGCCGATTGCTCCGAGATCGGGGCGAGGAGAGCCATTCTTTGAAGTGCACAAACCATTATCAGCTGCCACGCTTCCTGGAAAGTCGGCTTTCTATGAGCCGGTCACTCAAGTCAACATCCGTTTTGTTTTTCC
>CAZZYN010000088.1:0-13646 GCA_964658265.1 uncultured Acetobacteraceae bacterium
GCTTATGAGCGGGAATGGATGCCGGTGCGACGGCTGCAGTCGCCGGTGATAAGTGTGGGGAACCTGTCGACGGGGGGAAGCGGCAAGACGCCCCTGGTGATCGCGATGGCGAAGCTGCTTACCGAGGCAGGCATGCAGGTGGACGTGTTGTCGCGCGGATATGGCCGGAGCGGCACGCAGACAGAGCGCGTGCTGATGGGCGCTGATGAGACCGCGCGCTATGGCGATGAGCCGGTAATGATTGCCGCGGCTGCAGGGGTGCCGGTGTTTGTTGGGGCTTCGCGATTTAAAGCAGGCCAGCTGGCCGAGCAGTCGGAGCAGACGCGACGGATACACCTGCTGGATGACGGCTTTCAACATCGGCAGCTGGCGCGGGACCTGGACATCGTGGTGCTGCATCGGTCCGACTTGACGGAGAAGCTTTTACCGGCAGGCCATCTGCGCGAGCCGCTTACCTCGCTGGGAAGAGCACGGGTAGTGGTGCTGCGCGAAGAGGATCGCGACCTGGCTCCGTCAGTGGCGAAGTACCTGCACGCGCAGTGCGAAGTGTTGATGGTGAGGCGGTTCGTTACATGCGCGAAACCAACGGGAACGGCCATGGCATTCTGCGGTATAGCGCGGCCGGAGGAGTTCTTCGATGCCCTGGAGGCCCAGGGGATTGAGTTGGCTGCGCGACGGGCTTTTCCGGACCACTATCGCTTCACCCGGCCGGACGTCGAGGGTCTGATTGCAGAATGCCGGCGGGTGCATGCGGGAGCATTGATCACGACTGAGAAAGATGCGGTGCGGCTGGGGGCAGAGGGCCGGGCGATGCTTGCAGGTTCGCTACAGCTGATCGTGGCAAAGCTTGAAGTACGGCTGGAAGATGCTGCGCGGCTGGTGGAGATAGTGCAGCGGCTGCAGGCTCTCTAAATGGGCGGCGGCGCACCTGGAATGACACTGCCGATGGAAGGCGAGCTCGACAAGCATGTAGCCGGGGCTATGAGAAAATCAGGAAATTGATAGCCCCTGCAACACAGCTACGCGTGCTGATTGTTCGTCTCGGTTCGATGGGCGATATTTTGCATGCGCTGCCGGCGGTGACCGCGCTTCGACAGCAGCATCCGGAGTGGTTTCTTGGCTGGGCGGTCGAGCCGCAGTGGCAGTCACTGCTGGCTGCGTGTGACACGCCGGCGCGGCTGGCGGCAGGCGAGCGACCGACGATGCCGCTGGTAGACCGGGTGCACCTGGTACCGACCAAGAAGTGGGCGCGCTCTCCGTTTTCGCCGGAGACGATTGGCGAAATTCGCGAGATCCGGCGTGAACTGCGCAGCGCGCAATATGACGTCTGCATGGATCTGCAGGGTGCGATCCGGTCTGCTGTGCTGGGCCGCATGGCATCGCCGGCACGCCGCATTGGCGAGGCTGCGCCGCGTGAACGACTGGCGCGGCGGCTGTTTACCGAACGAGTGGAGACACGCGGCACACACGTAATTGAACAGGCGATTGAAGTAGCGCGGCACATCGCCAACGACGAGCTGTCAGCGGGGCTGCCGGCACTGCCGCACAGTCCCCAGGCGGAGGCGTGGTGTGACCGGACGATTGCGCGCGGGACTGCGCTGGTGTTGATGAATCCGGGCGCGGGCTGGGGTGCGAAGCGATGGCCAGCAGAACGATTTGGCGCGGTGGCGGCAGCGCTGCATGCGGCAGGCTGCAAAGTGATTGTGAACACCGGACCAGGCGAAGAACTGATCGGCCGCGATGTGCTGGCAGCTAGCGGCGGCGTGGCGGTCGCGCTGAATATGACGCTGGACCAGCTGATTGCGGTGACGCGCCGCGCGGCCCTGGTGATTGCAGGCGACACGGGACCGCTGCACCTGGCGTGTGCGCTGGGTGTGCCGGTGGTTGGTGTTTTCGGCCCGACGGATCCGGCTCGCAATGGGCCGTTCGGGGTGCCGAACCGGGTGTTGCGGCATCCTGAAAGCAGGCGCGACCATACACGACATCGCGAGCCGGAAGCGGGACTGCTGACGATTACGCCGGAAGAGGTGATTGCCGCGGCGCGGGAGCTGCTGGCGGCGCGGGAAGATGCCGAAGGCGCAGTTGGTGTGGCGAATGCTGTCGGCCCGGCCTCGCACGACGGCCAGGTGCAGCCGGCATCATGACGGTGGCGCAGTCTTCTTCCTGGAGCAAAACAGCGCGTAAGGTACGCGTGCCATTCGGCTTTCTGACTGCCGCGGTCTTCCTGGGACAGATTTACTTTTTTCCGCCGACGGCGCATTCGCTGCTGTGGAGCCTGCTGCTGACGGTGCCGGGAGGCATGCTGCGGGCGTATGCGTCGGGGTATGTCCGGAAGAATGCGGAGCTGGCGGTGACCGGGCCGTATGCCTTTACGCGGAACCCGCTGTACCTGGGATCGATGTTGATGGCCGTAGGCTTTGCAGCGGCGGGCAGGAGCTGGCTGATTGCTGGATTGCTGGTGCTGATGTTCCTTGCGATTTATCTGCCGACGATTCTTTCGGAGGAGCAGTTTCTTCGCGGGGCGTTTCCGGCATTCGATGCGTACGCGCGAAAAGTGCCGCGGCTGTTACCGCGCCTGACGCCGGCGCGGCTGGATGGGAATGATGCGGCGGATGAAAAAGGCGGCGGCTTTTCAGGCGCGTTGTATGCGCAACACCGCGAGTACAATTCAGCCTTGGGTGCTGTTGCCATCTATGCGGCTTTGCTGGTGCGTTTGTGGCTGGCGGGACGGCATAGTTGATGGACAGGCGCGAATGATGCGACAGGTGAGCGCTGATTTGACTGCAAGATTGAATGCGGCGGAGTGGATCCGCGCACGATGGTTTTCACCACGGTCCGCGATGAAGCGATCGACGGCGAGTGTAGTCGCGATTTTTGCGATGGCAGCATCGCCGGCCACGCATGCAGGGGCTCAATCACCGGCAGCTACGCTGGCTCCGCTGCGCGCGCCGGATGCTCGCTACACATTGCCGCAGCACCAGACCCTTAACTATGTCGTGGACTGGCGAGTGTTTCCTGCAGGCACGGCGACGTTCCACCTGGATGCGGAAGGCAATACCGAGCAGATCAAGGCAACCGGCGTGGATATTGGCGCGATCAATCTGCTGTTCAAGGTGAATGATCGTTTCCAGTCGGCGATGGACCGGCGGACTGGCTGTTCGCTGTATTTCAACAAGCAGCTGGAAGAAGGGCATCGGCAGATCAACAGCAGTCTGCAGTTCAATGGTGCGGCCGGGCAGCAGATCCTGGACGAGAAGAATGTGGTGAAGGGAACGAGCAAACATCAGCAGGCCGCGATGCCGCCGTGTGTCAGCGACCTGATGTCTGCAATTTTTTATGGCGCCACGCAGAACCTCGAGACCGGACAGTCATTTTCCTTCCCGGTGGCCGATGCGATGCGGACCGTGGAAGTGACGATGAAGGTAGAAGCGCGTGAGCGGGTGGTCACGCCGGCTGGAACGTTTGAGACGTTCCGGGTGCAGCCGACAGCAGATGCAGGCGTGGTCAAGAATCGCGGCAATATCTGGATCTGGTACACCGACGACAGCCGCCACCTGCCGGTGCAGATGCGGGCACGCCTGTTCTGGGGAACACTGACGATGCACCTGGCGAGTATCGACTCGAAGTAACGCGAGTGACTTTACTGGATGCGGAAGCGTTCACGCATGAGTCGCTGCAGGCGTGGCTTGTAAATCAGGTTGTAGGCAAGTTCCTTGTCGGGGAACATGGCGAGTGCGGCTTTCCGGCTGTCGGCGACAATCTCGGCAGCTTCGTCGACGGTGAGGCTGCCATCCTGGCTGATCACGGACATCACCATATCCATCATCAACTGCAGGCGGCGCAGCTTGCGCTGTTCCTCACGGTCGTTGCCTGTAGGGGAAGGCTGCTCCGTGGTCGCGTTCGGGGAGGGTGCTGCAGCGGCCTGGCTGGATGCTGCTTCTTCGGCCAGATTCTCTGGACCATGGTTGTCTACAGGGCCTTCTGACCTCATGCTGAACCCTCCTGCTCGCAGTGGATTTGAAGAACTGAATTGTTTGCGAGCATACAACGTGAGGGCAGTAGACGTCAGCCTGAAAACCGGGAGATTTTGATCGGCGCAAGCATGGAAGTCATGGCGAGGTCTGGATGCTTTCGCCATCGAGATAGAAGGTGCTGATGCCATCGAGGTCGGTGCGATATGTGCGAACGCGGCCTGCCTGCAGCTTGTCCAGGGTTTCGAAGCGGGGGTGGTGGTAGAGGTTGTGGAGACCCACGGAGATCACTGCGTAACGCGGCGCAACGGCGGCCAGGAACGGGTCGGTGGTTGAGGTGCGGCTGCCGTGATGCCCGACCTTTAGCAGGTCGGCATGGATCAAGGGCAAGGCTGCCATTTGCTGCTCGCTGGCGCCTTCGGCATCGCCATCGAGTAAGGCCGAGGTGTGCTGGTAGGCGACACGCAGGACAAGAGAGTCATCATTTTTGGCGGTGTCCGCGGGTTGATAGCCGGCAGCCGGGGCAAGGACACGGACATCCATGCCGCCATAGGTAAAGCGGTCCTCTGCGTGGAAGGAGCGGACCGCGATGCCGAGATGCGCGGCTTCGGTCAGCATGGCAAGATATTCGTGCGTTGGAGGATTGTTGCCGACCCATAGCTCGCGGGGATGAAAGTTGCGCAGGACAGCGAACATACCGCCCATGTGATCACTGTGCGCGTGGGTGAGGGCGACGGCATCGAGCCTGCGGATGCCGCGGTCCCACAGCACGGGCGAGACGACATCTTCGCCGATCTCGAAGTTGCCGGGTGGCTGACGGTCGCCGCCAGTGGGGCCGCCGCAATCGACCATAACGATTTTGCCGCCGGGGGTGATGAGCAGCAGGGCGTCACCCTGGCCGACGTCGAGTGCCGTGACTTCAAGAACAGAAGGGCGCGCATGCAGAGCGTGCGGCAGCAGCAGGATTAGGACTGACAGGATGAAGCCGGAGAATGCCGCGATGGCGAAGCGCCTGCGCACACGGAGCGCCCAGACACTGGCGGCAAGCAGTGCCATGCTGCAGCAGACCAGGAGGGTGGAGGGCTTTGCGATGCGCACGTCGCCTGCGTCGATCTGCGAAAAGAAGTGGATGACGCCGGTGGCGAGATGGAGCAGGACAGCGAGCGGAGCAGCCGGCAGCAGGGCAAGGTGCGGCAGAAGGATCGCGAAGGCAGCAGTGAGCACGGCAGCGGGCAGTAGCAGGCCTAGCAGGGGGATGAGCAGCAGGTTGACGGGAAGCGCCAGCAGCGTGGCGCGATGGAAGTACAAGGCCATGGGTACTGCCATGACCAGCTCGACGGTGGCAGAGAGCACGAGCAGTTCGGCCAGGCGGAGGACGGCACGGGCGAGCCAGGCGAGGTGGTTTGCGGTGGCTGCGGCGGAAGGGCGGCTGGGCAGGAGGGGTGCGAGATGCTCGGCAATGAGGCGCAGCATGACGCGGTATTGAGCGAGCCGCGGCGGCAGGGAATGGTCGATGGCCGTGAGATGAATACGGCCGGAGGCAGCGAGGAATGGCGCGAAGCTGCGTTCGAGCAGGGGAGCCACCAGACCGCCGGTCGCGATGACGGTGAGCAGGGTCATCTGCAGTCCGGCGTCGAAGAGGGCGTGCGGATCAAAGGCCAGCAGGCAGAGCAGGGCAACGCCGACCGCCTGGAGAGCGTGGCGTTCGCGGAAGACTGCGCGTGCTGCGAGATAGAGCAGAACCATCCAGAGGGCACGCTGGACAGGCTGACCGAAGCCGGTGAATACAGCGTAGCCGAGAGATACAGCAGCGGTTGCAATCAGTGCGGTGCGTCTGCCGGCGTGGAGTTTACCGGCGCCTGCCAGCACCAGCGCGGCGATCAGGCCGACATGCAGACCGGAGACGACCAGCACATGGAAGGAGCCGGTGCGTTCGAAGCCCAGGCGCTCGCCGCGCTGCAGGTAGGAACGGTCGCCGGTGACCATGGCAGTGATCATGCTGGTGTCTGCTTCCGAAAGCGAGAGCCAGGTAGGGAGCCAGCGGGGGCGCGAAGCACTGCTGAGCGCCATGAGATGGCTGCCGGCGGACACCTGCAGGGCATGGATGGCACAGGCTGCGGTGCCGGGAAAGATCGAGCGCGCGGAAGGGTGAATGGGCAGCAGGATCGTGCGGGCGTCAGCAGCGGCGAGCGCGTCCACACCCTGGCTGGCGAGCCAGGCGCGGCCATCCCAGACACCGGGATCGCGATACTGTTGTGGCTGCTTGATGGAGGCGTCGACGGTGATGCGATCGCCGCAGCGGACGGGCTCAAGGGTCATGGAGGCGGGCGCGAAGATGGCGAGGCGCAGGCCGCCGTGCATGGGCTGGCTATCGACCTGGTCGACGGTCAACTGGATGGAGCGCTCCTGCTCCTGTTGTCGCACGTGGCTGTAGGGCTTTTCGCTCTCGGTGAGCCGTAGAGCGTTGTAGCGGACGACCCGGCCGATGATGGTGTGCGTCGTTCCGTCCGCAAGGGTGAGCAGGGCGCGATGGGGAGACGGGTGGGGCTGGATTTCGGCAGTGAGCCAGCCGAGGAGTGTCCACGCGAGCAGCAAAGGGAGCAGGGTGAGGCGGGACCGGATGCGCAGCAGCAACGCGAGGCCGCTGAGGGGAAGTATGCCGAGAAGCAGGTGGGCTGCGGAGATCCAGTAGCAGTGGCTGAGCGCGATGCCGGATGCGAGTGCAGTTGCTGCGAAGAGAGCCGGCTGCGCAGTAAAGCTGAGCGGCTCAGGAACGACGATCACCAAGGCTCGGCCTTTGAGGCGCGGCTGGGAGTCCGCGCGGGCACGGGTCTTTAACGAAGCAGCAGCCGGAGACTCGTAGGTGATGTGCGATGCCATGCCAAGGCCACCGGCGCTCGGGTCAGCAGATCAGGTGCGTGCCAGCTTGACGATCGTCTCCAGATGGAAGGACTGAGGGAAGAGGTCGACCAGCGTGACCGTATCGAGGTGGTAGCCGGAGTGTAACAACCACTGAAGGTCTCGCGCGAGAGTTGCCGGATCGCAGGAGATATATGTCAGCGCGGCTGGTCCGATCTGGGAAAGCAGGGTGCAGACATCCTTGCCGAGACCGGCGCGGGGCGGATCGACAACGACCAGGTCGGGCGGATCAGGCTTTTTTGACCGTGACTCGGTTTTGAGGAAGTCGAGAGTAGTGGCGGCAACGACACGGTGCGTGCCGCCCCGGAGATTTTCGCGCAGGTCGCGAACGGAGGAGGCTGACGATTCGACGGCAGTGACTTGTTCGAAGCTGCCGGCAAGTGCGCGGGCGAAGAGGCCGGCGCCGGCGTAGAGGTCCCAGGCCTGGCGTCCGGTGCGGCGTTCGAGAACGTGCGTGAGCATCTGCGGAAGAAGAAAGAGGTTGACCTGGAAGAAGGAGCCGGCGCTGACTCGGTAGGCCTGGTCGTCAATGCGGTAGGTGAGTTTTGCATCGCCCCAAGTTGCCTGCGCACGGCCCTGAGATTTCTGCGTTTCGATGGCGAAGAGAATCGCACCGCGCAGGGTCGGCAGGATTTCCTGCAGGCTTTCACAAAGGATGGGCAAGGCCTGCGTGGCGGGGGCACCCTGCGTGGTCCAGAGAGAGAGCAGCAGGGTGTCCTGCTCTGAGTTGGTAAAGAATTCGGCTTCGTCGAAGAGGCCGGAGGACAGGCCGGTGTTGTTGAGGATGGCAGGGAAGGCGCGAATGGCCTGCTGCAGCAGCGGGGCTGCGATGGGGCAGTGATCGACGGGAACGTCGTGGTGCGAGCCCGCCTGCTTGTAGCAGAGCGTCGAATCGCCGTAGCGGATGTGGAGGCGGACACGGTTGCGGTAGGCGAGTGGCGGTCCAGCGAGCATGTCTATCGCGTCTGCGGCGAACTGAACGCCAGCGTGCGCGAGTGTTTCGGCCAGGATGGCGCGCTTCATCACGAGTTGTTCGTCATAGGCAGCGTGCTGGTAGTGGCAGCCGCCGCAGACCGGGAAGTATTCACATGGCGGAGTGACGCGTGCGGGCGATGGCTCGAGGATGGTGGTGACGCGCGCATTGGTGAAGCTGCGGCGCTGTTCGGTGATTTCACCTTCGACGACTTCGCCGGGGAGCGTGCGGGGAATGAATACGGCTTTGCCTGCGTCGGCCGAGTCGGGCGGCAAATGACTGAGGCCCGCACCGCCGTAAATCGCTTTTTCAATGCGCAGCTTCATCCCTGGCTCATGTAGAAGAGGCTGAGGCGGGGCAGACGGTACTTGTCGATGATGCGTTTGTGCAGGAACTGCTGTTCGATCTGGCGGATCTGCAATGCCTGCATGCGGCTGCGATAGGGAGCGAGCTCGCGGGCGGCCTGGGCTTTGAGGTCGACGAGGTCCTGCTCGGGCTCGGCGGCGAGGACCGCGGCGAAAAGTTTTTCGTCCATCACGAGGAGCGTGCGGTCGAGATCTTCGAGTTTCGGCAGCTGCAGGCGGACTTCGGTCGCAAGGCCATCGAGGCGGACAGCGGTTTCCTGCAGGGCTGCAGCGCAGGCTTCGAGCTTCGTGGCCTGGCGTAAGGCAGTGGCGCAGGACTGCAGATGCTGCGCGATGCGTTCCCGTTCGAAGCCGCTGGAGGCTGCTGGTTTTGCAGCATCTGTTTCCGGATGCATGCCGACGGCGGCTTCGCGCATGTCTTCACACGCCTGCATGACGGCCTGCGCGCACCAGGCGAGGCCGTTCACTTTTTTCGCGTTGGGACGGGCCTTCTTTGCTTCATGTTTATCGAAGGCGGTGTCGATGCCGGCGAGCACAGCGGCGAGCGGGATACCGGCTTCGCGCCAGGTTTCGATTAGCGCCCAGTCCACGGTTGAGAGCAGCAAGATGGAGCCGCGTCGGCGCTGGAAGTGGTCTTCGATCTCGGTGAAGTAGTTGAAGTAATTCTGCATGGCTCAGGGGTGGCGGACGGAGGATAACGTTCTGCAGGCGACAGGTGAATTTGCGCGAAGAAGGACGATCGGTCAGGCGCCGGTAAGGGTCTGCCTGCGTGTTGATTCGCGGGTTCGGATGCTGCGATTGCGCTCATAAATGAGACGCAGGCCGTCGAGGGTAAGGGTCTCGTCGACGGTTTCGATGTACTTTGAATCTTCAACGATGAGGCGGGCAAGGCCGCCGGTGGCGATGACGCGCGGCTTGTGGTCTGGCGGCGATGCAAGCTCATCGATGAGGCGCTCGAGAATGCCATCGACCAGGCCGATGTAGCCATAGAAAAGGCCACTCTGCATATTGCTGATGGTATTGGTGCCGATAACCTTTGCAGGCTTCTTGATATCGACGCGTGAGAGGCGGGCGGCACGGGCGAAGAGGGCGTCTGCGGAGATGCCGAGACCGGGCGCGATGACGCCGCCGACATATTCTCCCTGCCGGGTGACGACATCGAAGGTGGTTGCCGTGCCGAAGTCGACGACGATAACCGGGCCACCGTACCTGGCGAAGGCAGCGACATCATTGACGAGCCTGTCGGCGCCGAGCTCGGCGGGGTTGTCGACCAGGATGGGCATACCGGTCTTGATGCCCGGCTCGATGAACATGGGCTGGAGCTTGAAGTAGCGCTCACAGACGCGGCGCAGGGTGCTTTCGATGGGCGGCACGACGGAAGAGATGATGATGGCGATGACCTGCTTCACGTCGAGCTGCTGCATGGCGAAGAGGTTCAGAAAGAGTACGCCGTACTCGTCGGCCGTCTGGTTGAGATGGGTGGTGACGCGCCAGCTCGCGATCAGCTCAGAGGCGCCGGTCGTGGCGGTGCCTTCTGCTCCGCTGAGGCGGTAGAGGCCAAGAACGGTGTTGGTGTTGCCGACATCGAGAGCAAGCAGCATGGCGAGCTTCAGGATATCGTGATTCCGCGGCTAGAGCGCCCGCACGCCGCCGGAGTAGACGGTGCGGACGCCGTCCGTGGTGCGGACGCGGAGGAAACCGCGGCTATCAAGGCCGTCGGTGATGCCGGAGTAGCCGCCGTCTTCTTCCACGCTGACACGTTTACCGCGAACCCAGGTGGAAGCATGCGCAAGCCGTTCGAGGATGCTGCTGGCGGCCTGGTCGACCTGCGGGGAGGCGGTGAGAACTTCGACTTCGCGATGGAGGGCGAGCAGCAGGGCGGTCAGCAGCTCCTGACGCGGCCAGTGGCGGCCGGACTCGATGGCGAGCGATGTGGCGAGGCGTGCGAGATCAGCAGGAAATTCTTCCTGATGCACGTTGATGCCGATGCCGATGACGGCGTGGCGGACGCGGGTGACTTCTGCATTGAGTTCGGTCAGGATGCCGCCAAACTTTTTGGTGCCGAAGAGCAGGTCGTTGGGCCAGCGGATGTCCGGCTGCAGTTGTGTCACCTGCTGGATGGCGGTATGCACGGCGAGGCCGGCGGCCAGCGAGAGCCAGAGGACGTCTGCGGGAGCGAGCCGGGGACGCAGGAGGATGCTTACGTAAAGGCCGGAGCCGGGTGCGGAATGCCAGCTGTGCGCGCCTCGGCCTCGACCAGCGGTCTGCTCGTCCGCAAAGTAAACGGTGCCGTCCGGCATACCGTCATCGGCTTCGCGCATGGCGAGGGTGTTGGTGGAGGCGATGGACGGAAAGTAGCGCAGCTTGCCGTGAAAAGGCGTCCCGGTGAGAGCCTGGTCGAGGGCGGCGGTGTTGATGAAATCCTGCTGTTCGAGGGGTGCCATGTACTGGCATCAGTGTACGAGGATTCGCGGCCTTATTCTGGCTGGAGAGGGGCGGCATGACCGAACGCAAGGCGCAGTACTGGATCGACAAGCTGAAGCTGACGAAGCATCCGGAAGGCGGCTTTTATCGGCTGACGTATACGGCGGATGTGAAGATCCCGGCAGAGGCGTTGCCGCGGGGTTTCAAGGGAGCGCGGGTCGCGTCGACTGCAATCTACTTTTTGTTGAGTAACGAAGACGGCCGGGAGGATGCAGGCTGTTTCTCTGCCTTTCACCGGCTGCAGGCAGACGAATTGTGGCATTTCCATGCGGGTGGACCGCTGGTGGTGCACAGCATTGCACCGGATGGCAGCTACCGCCGCCTGCTGCTGGGTCCGGATGCCGAGCAGGGCGAGCACTTCCAGGGCTTCATTCCAGCGGGTTGCTGGTTTGCGTCGGAGCCGCTGCGTCCGGAGAGCTTCGCGCTGGTGAGCTGCACGGTTGCGCCCGGCTTCGACTTTGCGGATTTCGAGATGGGAAAGCGGGCTGAGCTGAGTGTCGCGTATCCGCAGCATCGCGAACTGGTCGCTCGGCTTACGCGCGATGAAAGGTGAAGTCAGCGCGGCTTGCCGTTTAGACCGAGCTGCAGCAACGTCTGGGTGACGCGGTCCGAGCCGTGGCGAAGTACGTCGCCTTCGTCGGCGAAGTTGCCGGCGATGCAGTGTACGCCAAGCTTTTCGACGGCCTCGATGTCGGCCTCGATGGGCGCTGCGCCTTCCGCGGCATAGCGTTCCAGCATGGTTTGCGAAACCGGTGCGGTATTGACCAGTGCGTAGTCGAAGATCGGCTGGCGCGCGTGCTCGTAAATGCGCTCGATGTGCTGCGAGGCAGTTAGGCCGATGCTTTCATTGGCCTGGGTCATCAGGTTGCAGACGTAGACGCGGACTGCGCGCGACTGGGCGATCGCTTCCGGAATTTTCTGTACCAGCAGGTTGGTGATGACAGAGGTGTAGAGCGAGCCCGGACCGAGTGTGATCAGGTCAGCCTGCGCGATGGCGTCGAGCGTCTCGGGCAGAGGCTCGGCGGAAGCCGGTTCGAGCAGCAGCTGTGTGATGCGCAGCTTGCTGGCAGTGATATTGGTCTCGCCCTGGACCAGGCTGCCGTCTGCCATGCGGGCCGCGAGTGCAACGTTGGTGACGGTAGACGGATAGATGTGGCCGCGCGTAGCGAGTACCTGGGACGACAGCTTGATGGCCTGGGCGAAGTCACCGGTAATTTCGGCCAGCGCGGCGACAAAGAGATTGCCGAAGCTGTGACCTTCAAGACCGGGATCGCCGGTTTCGCTGGCAGAGAAGCGATGACGGAAGAGCCTGGAGAGCAGGTGTTCATCGTCCGCCAGGGCGACCATGCAGTTGCGCAGGTCGCCGGGCGGCAGCATGTTGAAGTGCTTGCGCAGGCGCCCGCTGGAGCCGCCGTCATCGGTGACGGTCACGATGGCGGAGAGATCACTGATCGAACAGGGCTTATCGACACAGTCTTCACTGGCGGGAGTTACGTGCGAAGCGACATGCCGGCGTAGTCCGCGAAGCAGGGTGGAGAGTCCAGTGCCGCCGCCCATGGCGACTACGCGGAGGCCACGGGATCGGCGATCCCTGGTGAGCGTGGCAGCGTTCTTCGATTTTTCGATGGTCGTGCGCATTGCAGCGTCACTCACTGGGCGGCGCTGTCGTGGCCGGCTTGCACGTAGATAAGCACCGCTGAAGGATAGAGCAATTTGTGTAAGCCTGCCGATTCCCGGACACTGCCGGTTTCGAATGGCGGATCAGGCAAGTTCCGGATAGAGCAGCTCAGTGAACCGCGGATCGTCGGACATGTCCTGGAAGTCGGAATCGGTGCGGGCCTGGATACGGTTGCGCGGATTGATGTCGATGGCACGCTGCAGATGTTCGAGGCAGCCCTCCACCTGGCCAGTCATACTCTCGAGGATGGCGAAGCCGTAGAGTGCATAGTCTGCGCCCGGGTTGGTCTGCAGAATTGCTTCGAATTGTTCCCGCGCCTCATCGTAAAAGCCGGTATTCAGCAGCGAGATGGCGTAGTCGTAATGTTCTTCGGAGCTGGCGAAGGTACGGGCTTCCTGCTTGGCATTGCGGGCGCAGACCGCGAGATAGACGCGCGAACGCTCCTGCAGTTCCGGTGCAGCATCGGCCATGAGGTTCTGAAAAAGTGTGCTGGCCTTTTCGAACTTGCCCTCCTGCATCAGCTTGAGAGCGTTCTGATAATCAGTCAGCGACTTCTGATGAGCCGGATCGGCGGCAGGCCGCATCTTCCCCGCAATCGTCTTGGGCGTCCGCTTCTGCGTGCCCTGTCCTGCTTGTGCCATACGCAACTTTTCCTCGGACCGGAATCAATTCTGTCCCTGCAGTGTTTCACAGCGCCGTCTGCTTTTATACCAGTGTGGCACCGTGGAAGGAATAAGTGAGCCGTAGCAGAGGTTTTACAACCTTGCCCCCCACCTTCGTCAAATCAATGAACCGCTACTTGCCTGCAGGCGGCGCGCTCACCGTCTCTTCATCGGCTGCCGCCTCTTTATAAAGAGCAGGGTTCAACGTCGGATCGTTGTACATCTTCATCTGACGGTAGATTTTAAAGCGACGACTGCCGGCGTTCACATCCTGCCAGAGGCTGTCGAGACAGGCGGCGAGATCACTCCTCTGGGCTTCGAGAACGCGTCGCCTCTCCTGGTTGCGTTTGGCATGACCGGGCGGCGCGTCGATGCGGCCGATCTCTTCAATGGTGTGAAAAAGCTTGAGCGAAAGGATCGAAAGCCGGTCGATCATCATGCCGGGCGTTTCGGAGTGCAGTGGAGCGGACTCGTGGCCGTTGTGGCTGCCAAGCTCAATCAGCAGCCAGCCGTCCAATTGCTCAGCCAGGTCGTTGCGCTGCTGGTTGATGCGATCGATGACCCGTTTCGCGGAGGCGATTTCAGTGTCGCTTG
>CAZZYN010000089.1:0-13477 GCA_964658265.1 uncultured Acetobacteraceae bacterium
CTGCTTCCGAACAGCCCTCTGCTTCAGTTCCATTCGCGCCAGTCAAACCAGTGACCTCGTCGGCTGATTCTTCTGCACCAGGTACGCCATCAGGCAGCAGGCTGGCTGTACCGCTACTGTTCGCTTTTGGAATGCTCGCTGCGGCTATCGGATGGATGATGCGCTTACGGGTGAAACATAAAAGTCAGGCCGGCATACTGCAGGACAGTGCCCAGCTGAAAGCACTTTTGCCCGACATGGTACTGATCGGCAGCATTCCGAAGATGAAGCCTCAATGAGTGTGCTTGAACGGACGGTCGCAAACGCCTATCCGCTGGAAGGCGACTTGATTTATTCCGATGCGGGCAGGCAGTACGGTGCGGTCGTTGACCGGATCCTCAGCCGTCTATTGCCGACGGGCCAGGTCCTGATTACAAGTGCTGGTGAAGGCGAGGGTAAGACGCTGACCGCTGCGAACCTCGCGCTCGCCTTCCACGTGCGCAAGCTTCCGGTCCTGCTGGTTGAACTGGCGCTTGCACGACCCAGGTTGACGCAGGTATTTGGCGAATCGCCGCTGCCTTTTGGGATTGAAGATGTTCTTCAGGGTAAGACTGATCTGCGATCCATTGTGTCCGTGCGCGGCGACAACAATCTTCACCTTGCCATGGTCAAGCGCGCCCAGGGAAGCGACAACCTACTCGCTCCCGGACCAAATCTCGATCGTCTCCTGGCGGATGCCCGGCGGGACTTTCAATGGTCTATTTTTGATGGATCTTCTATCAGTGGGACGGCGCATCTCCCGGCGTTGGCGGCAGGGATTGGTGCTTCGATCGTGGTGGCACGAGCAGGCCGGACGAGAGTCGTGCAATTTGAGAAGGCCATGGCAGCGATGGCTGCTTATAAACCAATGGTGCTTCTCAACGAAGATCCGTCTCCGGTGGAGAAGCTATCCGGACCCCGGCTCTGACAGTCTGCTAACCGGTGGATTGCCGTTAGTGTGTAAGTCGCTGCCAGGGAGCCAGTTTGCAGCCGTGCAACCCGGATTCGGCCTCAAGTTCATCCAGGCCGGGATCGTGATCGACGAGTAGCTGTGCACCCAGTTCCAGCCGGTGGGAGATTAGTTCATCCGCGGGGAAGTAACAGATTAATTCTTCGTCAAATTCGATCACGACACCGTCGCTGACCCGCGTTGCTTTCAATACCTGTCTCAAGTTCGACCCTCGTTCGCGCACCCAAACGTAACTAGCGTAATCGAGCAAAAGTAACAAAGGAAGTAAATTTTTGCTTGTAAGGGCTCCTGTCGACCAGAGCCGACACATTACTCCTCAAAGCACAAGATTCCCGCGGATGCATTCGAGTGAGTATGCGCCGTATATCGCACAGATATTGTTTTGATCTTTCAATGCGGCGTATGAAAATGATTCCAGACCCAAAATGGGCCGAACCAAATCTAGGTTCAAGAGTGTCACGTTCCTCTTTTAGAGATGAAGTATTTTGCGCGGTTCACCTCAAATCGCGTGGAAGTAGTCGTACCGTCACAACGAGCTACAACCAGCCAAAAGTTCCCTCAGACAGGGACAGAGGATATCTACTTGTCACAGCATCAGCAACAGTATGTACATCCATCCACGGCGGGCGATCGAATCGTGCAGGACCGCTATTTCCTGCCACGCGACGTCAGTAGTCGATTCGGGCGCCGCTTACGCCTTCTACGTACGGAGCGTAAACTCACACAGCTTCAACTGGCGATCGACCTGGGTATAGACCGCAGCTTTATCAGCGACGTAGAGCGGGGACGGAAATCCATTTCCTTGACTCTCCTGGAAGTCGTCGCCATCGGGATGAACATGTCCCTGTCGGAGCTGCTCAAGGACCTCTAAAATCTTTGATCCACGCACGCAATGTGCGTCGGCTGCATTTGTCGCTCTTAAGCGACATCCTTCTGTGGACACAAAAGTGTAAGGGTCGCTCCGGGGCTGCGTTACCTGTTTGGGATCGCCCAGGTGGTGCTTAGTAGCGTCGCATTGCGGCGGCTGTCGGTCAGTCTTCACAGACGAGAACAGGCCGCCGAGCAGGCTCTACTAGTTCTGGTAACGCGGCACGAACTGTCCCAGAGGGGCATCGGTGCGCCGCGAATCATGATTTTCGTCGTGGTCGATATTGTCGGACTTCACCAGCTGTTGTGAGTCCAACTCGTTTTTGTGTGCATAGAGCGACTCTGCCGGAAAGTAGTAAATGGTTCCATCGGCAAATTCAACAACGATCCCGTCACTGACGAGCGAGACTTCTTCAATCTTATTCATTTGTGCCTTTCCGGCGCCGTCCTCAACGGGGAGACTGCGCAGAAGTTGAAGGCTTCACAAAAGCCATTTACTAAATGTTAACCACGAGCTAAACAGGTGTAACACGACTCTGCACAGATTTTCAATGCAACATTGGGGAAGATAATCTCTGCGGTAAGCAGTTGCAAATAGTACTTTTCAGGGATGATTGACGCGTTGATAGCTCGCGAATGAATGCCTCAGGCTTCAAGGGAGGAACTTCGGCCCGAGACCTCTCAATGGAAACTGACGCAAGAGGGTGTAGAAAGCCGCCGCGGTCCGAGAGCTGGACTGCGGCGGCTTTACGGTGCTGGTAGTTTGAATCGCCGCCTTACTTGGAGCCGGGTTCGCGCCCTCGTCCCGACGACCACCAGACGGTGAACAGCACCAGGCTGCGATCCGGTTCAACGGAGGTGCCGGAGAAAGCGTAGTGACGGAAGTCGCTCTCCTGCGAAAAGCCGAGGCCGAGCGGATAGCGGAGGCCTACTTCAACGAAACTGCCGTGGAGAGACTGGTTACGAAAACCATTGAGGCCATTCGGGTCTACCCCCTGCAGGGCAGTTGCGCTGAGGCGTGAAGCTACCTGGCGGCCGAAGGTGTGGCGAAGTCCCACGCTTGCAGTATTCAGGAAGATGGGCCGTTCCAGGGCACCGTCACTCAATCCCCGATCACCCGAGGCATAGAGATCGGTGTGCCGGCTCACAGAGTGATAGAGAGCGGCGTTGCCGGTGAACTGCAGGCGATTGCCGCAGGCAGCGCTAGCGCCATTCAGGCCGCCGGATATGTTGAGGGAGGATGCGGAACTCCACTGCCACAGGAGCCTGCTGCCGCCGCCGCCGATATCGCAGGTAACAAGCCCCATCTGCCGTGCGCCCTGAGCAAAGAAGCCGACTGCGACATTGCGGGTCATGGCGTGCAGGTATTCTGCCTGTGCCATGACGGTATTGCTCGAGAAGCCGTCGTCGCTGTAGTGCCGGGAGACGCCACTTCCGGAGAGGTCCCAGGTGCTCCGCTCGGATTGAGCAAAGCGCATTTTGATACCTTCCTCCTGGTCAGTCACATTGCCGGCGTGCAGCCCATATGTAGTTGTGTCGGAGGCAGGAGCTTCGGCCTGGCCGATCATGCGATAGTCGAGGGGCGCTGCCTCACGAAGCGCATCTGTGCCGAAGGTGTTGGTGGCATTGCCCTGCCACGACAGTCTTTCCGACAACTCGCCAGTGCCACGCCATGCGAAGCGATTGAGACCTGCGAAGTGCGCTCCACCCAGCTGCTGGTCGCCGACACCGCCGGCATCTTCAAGAGACATCTGCCAGCGCTCTTTCTGCACGGTGACCGCCCCGGCGGCCAAGCCGCCATACAGCTTCACAGCACTGCCATCCGGCGTACCGAAGCCCGAAAATCCGCCAGCCGTGTAGGCAAAGTTCGTGCCGCCGCCGGTCGCACGGTCGACACGCTGGGTGCCATGGAACGACAGACCCTCCGTGATCATCATGGAGTTCCAATGATCCACGGTGCGGATATTCGCCCAGCATGGCATGCCCATACCATCCACTTCCATGGCTGCGGAAATACCATCGTCGCAGGTATGCAATGGACCGCTGGTCTCAACCACGGGCGAGGCCCCACCCGTTGCAGGGTCTGCCGCGTAGGCATCGTTCAGGCTGGGATTGAGCATGGGTGAGGTAGCAGGCGTAGCGGGGGATGGCCGGCGGTCCGCTGGAGCATTCGGCGCATCGGCGCGTGCCGTTTCGCTGCTGCGTCCGCCAGACTGCTGGGCCCGCAGACCCGCAGGCAACATGAGGAACGCACTACATAACGTTAGAGAAAGAGCAGCCTCTTTCACTGCTGTCCAGTCACTTCTTCGTGCATGCTTCGCTTCGTAGAGCTTCATGGCACCACCACGGTATCGCCAGAGTAGAGTTGCACGTTCTCTTCAACATTTTGACCTTGCAGCACTTTCTTGTAATCCACCTTGATGCGCGTGCCGCCCTGGCCTGCACGTAGCACGTAAAGCTGCTTTTTCTTCGCGTAAGCGGTCGTGCCTCCTGCGCGAGATACAAGCTGTACAACGTTCAACGACTCTCCCAGCGCATACGCTCCGGGCCTGAGCACCTCTCCGGTGATATAGACCACGCGGCTGTGTACTTCTACTACCGACACAGTGACGACCGGATGTTTTAAGAACGCCTCGAACTTCTGATCAAGCAGCTGCTCGGCGGCTTTCGGCGTCATTCCTGCAATCGCCACATCAGACAGCAGGGGAAGCGAGATTTTGCCATCCGGACGAACGACCGAGCGGCTCGCCAGCTGCGCGTTATTAAATACATCCACATTCACCACGTCGCCGATGCCGATGACGTAGGGCCTGCCGGAGTTCGCGCCTGCCGTCGGTTCTCCGCTTCGTACGTTGACCCTGCTATCCGGCTCCTGCTGCGCGGAGGCGGCCTGCGCAGCCGCGACTGTACTTACAGGGGCATCCAGAAGACGGATGGCCGACGCATTCGCCGCAATTACCAGCGCACAGCAAGCTGTTAAAGCGACAGCCGCTATGCTTCTACACCACCGGAAGGAACGAGCTTTTTGCATTTCTTATCCCTGGTGCTGCAGTCATTCTTAAACTTTGCTGGTCGCATAACTGTAATTCGTTTCGAGGCGTATTCCGCGCTCTAACAGGCAGGTGTCGATTAAAGTCGACACGCAGCCAGAGGGACACAGCAGCATTGTAGAATCTGCGCGTTTTGTCGAATCATTTCCCAGACCGTGACGAATAGCCGAACCGCGCGATCGATCGCTGGACTCGGTAACTGTTCATAGATGTGAATATGATCCTGCGAGATGGCTTGGATGCCTATTGAAGACAGACACTGAGCCGGACATGGAGATTGCGAGTCCAAGTTTTGGTAGACTCCGGGGGCGTCGCGATCGACCCTGATCCGTGCGCCATTGCGCGGTTCAGGAGCCTGGATGAAGAGTCTGCGATCTTTGCTAGGCATGGTGAGTTTTTCTGCCTGCCTTTTCCTCAACTATGCTGCTGTCGCCCAGGTAGCTGCTCCCACTGCGCCGGCGGGCTCGAGTGCGGCTGCTGTACGTGCCGGACGGGCCCCGGCGTCGTTGGTCTCGCCGGATATCGCTGCAGATGGCCGGGTGACATTCAGAGTTTATGCGCCCCAGGCATCGGCAGTGAAGGTTGCCGGCGACATTAACCAGGGGCTGAATCACGAGTCGACAACGACTGCTTCGACAGCATCGTCGAGCGGCATCAACATGGCAAAGGGCGCAGACGGCGTGTGGAGCGGCACGTCGGCTCTCCCGATGAAGCCCGGCGCCTGGCGCTACCACTTCGTGGTGGACGGTATGTCTGTCGTCGATTCGAGAAACGTCAACACGTCGCCTTACCAGCGGCAGATGGAAAGCCTGTTGATCGTTCCCGGTGACTTTTCCGAGACGCGGGATGTGCCGCATGGAGCCGTATCCCGCGTGCACTACGTGGCCACGACGCTGCAGCATGCCGCCAGAGAAATGTATGTGTACACGCCGCCGGGATATGCGAAGGGCACGCAGAGTTATCCAGTGCTCTATCTGATCCACGGGGGCGGAGAGACCGCAGCATCCTGGTCCACGGTAGGGCGCGCGAATGACATCCTGGACAACCTGATTGCGGAAGGCAGCGCGATGCCGATGATCATTGTCATGCCTTCGGGATGGACCCCACTCGGCGGGCAGGTCATGACTGCGGATGCCACCAAAGATCCTTTCAACAACGAGATGATGCGCGACATTATTCCGTACATGGAGACGCATTATCGTGTGAAGGCAGATCCGGACGATCGTGCACTGGCTGGCTTGTCCATGGGCGGCATACAGACGTTGAATGTGGGTTTGCACAACCTGGGCAGCTTTCGCTACCTGGTGGTGATGAGCTCAGGCTGGGTAACAGAACAGGATCGGCAGTTTTTCTTCACCAGCGAAGCTTTGAGGATCCCTACGTATAACTCGCAGCTGAAGCTCTTCTGGTGGGGATGGGGTATTACCGATATTGCGCGTCCGAATGCATTGCTCGTCACCGACCGGCTGAAAGGCCTGGGAGTCCACGTGGAAACCATGGAAACGCCGGACGGGCACGAGTGGAAGAACTGGCGGCTGTACCTCCACGAGACAGCGCCGAAGCTATTCCGGTAGGCAGCGGCTACAGCGGCATCGCTCACGCCTCAAGGGCGAGGTGGCGCCGCAGGAACTTGTTCTCGCCCAGAAAAGCCGGCCGGACTGACCACTTCTTGTCCTAAGAAACCCGCAGAAAAACTTTTTTCTGCGGGTTTGTGACTTCTCGCCTGTCGTCCCTTGTCTTAAGGGTGTGACAGATGGAAAGAAGTATGCCCGCGGCTCAGGAAAGAGCGGGGCAGGAGGAAGGCAATGAGGAAGTTTCTAATCGTCTCTACAGCACTTGGCGTCGCAGTATGGCTGCTTACCCGTGAACGGTCGAACAGTATTTCGGCACCAGGCTGGTCAACGAAGCAGAAGGTGGGTGGCACATTCGACCAGATCAAGGGCAATGCCAAGCAGGCTGCAGGCCGCGCGACTGGCGACAATTCGCTGGCTGCCGAGGGCATGGTGGACGAGGCGCTGGGAGCCGTAAAGCGTGGACTTGGCAATGCCGTGGACAGTCTCAATGACGGCAGCAAGGGCCTGAAGGACACGGCGAAGGATGCAGCGAAGAATTTGAAAGAGACTGCGAGCGACCTGAAAGACTCTGCAAAAGATGTGGTGAATTCGTAAGTAGCCGTAGTCGATTTGTTTGCAGCAAAACAGGGGGATGAACCCCGAGGAGATAAGAGATGCAAAGTAGTTTGGACGTGGAAGAGATAGTGCCTGTAAGGCAGGGCATCCCCGGGGTGCAGTCCTTGTCATGGAGCGGGATTATTGCCGGTGTCTTCGCAGCAGTTGCCATGCAGCTGTTGCTGAATCTACTGGGCATTGGCATCGGCGCCAGTTCGATCAATGCGACGCAGGGTGACCAGCCGGGCCAGGGAATGGCTATCGGCGCAGTGATCTGGTTTGTGCTGTCGTGGATCTTGTCGCTCGCGGTCGGGGCATGGACAGCCTGCCAGTTTTCGCCACACGGTGACCGGCGCACAGGTGCTCTCCAGGGTTTCCTGGTGTGGGCAGTTGCGACCATCGTCGTGATCTACCTCTTGAGCACGGCAGCGGGCAACCTGATTGGTGGTACTGCTTCAGTGATCGGGCGTACTGCATCGCTGGTCGGAGCGGGCGCAAAGTCAACCGCGCCTGGTGTGGCCGGGATTGTTTCCAGAGCGACGGGAATCACGCCGGATCAGATTTCTTCGCAAGCGGGAGATATTGCCTCGGATCCGAAGTTTCAGCAGATCGTCACCAATGCTATCCAGAATGGCAACTTCAGTCCGAGCGATCGCGATGCATTGGCAGGCCTGCTGGTACAGCGTGGTCATATGACATCGGCGGAAGCAAACCAGTCGATTGATAAGTGGCAGATGCAGATCGAAAATGGCGCGAAATCGGCCAAGGAAACTGCATTAAAGGTCGAAGACAAGGCGGCATCGGGTGTATCTGCAACCGGATTCGGCAGCTTTATCTCGCTGCTGCTGGGCCTGGCGGCAGCAGTAGCAGGCGGCATCTTTGGCAGCCGCTCCCGCAGCCGGCATCTTCGTGCGGTGGGGGTGCGCCTGTGACGACGATTGAGGGACGCCGCGGCAACGCGGAGAGCTTTGGGCTGGCAAGAGCTGTCTCTACCCTGGTGGGCGCTGCTTTCATCATTTACGGGATGAGACGGCGCTCATGGATCGGGCGGCTGGTCGTGACTGCGGGCACCGGACTGGTGGCCAGGAGCGTTGGCAAGGAGGGGACGGCTGCTTCCATCCTTGCGATGATTCGCGGGCGCATTTCCGGCTCCGGTCAGAAGCAACTGCGGTCCCAAGTTTGAGTCGTCGGCAGAGGCCGGCACATCACCGGCCTCTGCCGAGCTCAATCCTTGCGGAAGAGTAAATAAAAGTAAGTAGTGGTAAGTGCAAGTAACTGGTAGAACTATCTCCACTTCAAGTTAGTTGATGGAACTGAAAGGCAGAGTCATGCAGCGATATATTGCGGAATTGGTAGGAACGTTTGTTCTTGTATTTGGTGGAGTGGGCAGCGCCGTGCTGGCGGGAGCGCATATCGGCTTCGCTGGTGTAGCGTTTGCCTTTGGATTGTCGCTGCTGGCCATGGTTTACACGATAGGCCCGATCTCCGGCTGTCATGTAAATCCGGCAGTAACACTGGGCGTCTTCATAACCAAGAAGATCAGTGCCAAAGATGCGGTGGCATACGTAGTGGCGCAGGCGATTGGCGGCATCATCGCGACGGCCGCAATCCTCGTCATCGCGAAGGGTGCTGAGGGCGGGTATAACACTGCAGTAGCGGGCCTGGGAGCTAACGGCTACGGCCTGCATTCTCCAGGGCATTATGGCCTGGGCGCATGCTTCCTGGCGGAAGTGCTGCTGACCATGCTGCTCGTACTAACGGTGCTTGGATCAACCCACATCTCGGCACCTGTCGGCTTTGCCGGCATCGCGATCGGGTTGGTCCTCACGGGTATCCACCTGGTCGGTATTCCTGTCACGAACACATCGGTAAATCCTGCACGCAGCCTTGGTCCGGCACTGTTTGTCGGCGGCTGGGCACTGCAGCAACTCTGGCTGTTTATTGTTGCTCCGCTGGCAGGATCCCTCCTGGCGTCGGTGGTCTACATGGCAGTCCGCCTGCCCTCCGTCACACTGCCGATTCCGCTTGCTCACCAGTCTCTTGACAGCCAGCAGGTCGACCGGGAGAAGGCTGTTGTGTAAGTTGCATCATGGCCGGGACGAACCACTCCCGACTGCGTTTGCATTGGGTCAAAGGCACCTTGATGGAGATGGTACCGGCGGTGCCGGTTCCGCTCTTCAAGGTGCCTTGATGATGGTATGGTCGCATTGATCCTGATCTCGGATCGCGCCGACATCGGCGTGACTTCTGCCGGATCCCAGTGTCCTCAACGCACCCCAGAGGCCGCTGCTGTCGTTGTGTTCAAAGGAGGCTGCCATCAGAAGCAAGTGTTACTTCACTTTAGTGAGCGCCAGTGCAGGACTTGTACTGCTATCCGCGTCCGCCGTTCTGGCCCAGACAGTTACAGGCTCGGTAACTGGATCCGTTCTTGATCCCAGCGGGGCTGTTGTCCCGAACGCCGCAGTGGTCGCAATCAATACCGCTACCGGCGTGCGAACGCCCGCTACCAGTGACAGTGCCGGCGTGTATTCCATTCGATTTCTTCCGATTGGCACATACCAGGTCGAAGTGACGGCTGCTGGTTTTGGCAAGCTCTCGGTCCCGGCATTCACTCTTGAGATTAATCAGACTGCCAAGATTGACCCGCACCTGACCGTTGGCGCCAGCACCAGTGTCGAAGTGCAAGGCAACCTGGCTCCCATCCTGAATACGACCGATGGGACGATCGCCCTTACTTTCACATCCAATCAGATCGCGACCATTCCGCTGAACGGGCGCAATTTTTCGTCAGTGACATTATTTCAGCCGGGTGCCGTAAGTACAGATCCACAGGGGCTGGTAAGTGGCAATGCGCTCGAGCGGGACACTTACAACAGCGGCATTGTTGCAACGCATGGCAATCGTGCGCAAGCCAACAACTACACGCTGGACGGCGTGGATATGAACGAGGGCCAGAACAACTTAATTGCCTATAATCCTGCGCCAGATGCGATTGCGGAGATCAAGGTGATTTCTGCGGACGCTCCTGCGACGTACGGCAATGTAAATGGCGGCGATGTCGTCTCAGTATTGAAGAGCGGTACGAACCAGCTACATGGTTCTGCGTATGAATATCTCGAAAATCAGAACCTGAATGCAAACACCTGGGCCAACAAGCACAGCACGCCGATCCAGCCGATCAATCCGTTTACGCAATCGCAGTTCGGCGGAACATTGGGCGGCCCGATCGTCAAGAACAAGCTGTTTTTCTTCGTTGACTATGAAGGCGTGCGCGAACACTCCGGTGGCACGCAGACAGCCAGTGTTTTTACAGCTGCGATGCGCAATGGCGATTTTTCAGCAGTGCAGACAGTGTCGGGTAAGCAGTTATTCGACACGCAGAACAACTTTGCACCTTATAGGAACAACCAGGTTCCTATCCTGAACCCGGTGGCAACCTATTTATTTGCTCATCCTGAGTTTTACCCGTTGCCGAATGCAAAACCAATCGACGGCCTGGTGCAGAACGACTACATCGGAGCGACACGGACCTTCCGCGTGAACAACCAGGGCGACGTAAAGATCGAGTGGGACCCGAGGGTTGCCGATAAAATTACCGGGTTCTACTCCCAGTCGAATGCATTCGACGGAAGCATCTCGGTCCTGCCGACTACTTTTCCTGCCCAGAATGTTTTTCCGTCCAAGATATTTGGCAGCACCTGGGTGCATACCTTTTCGCCTTCGATTGTGAACGAGGCCCGGCTGGGATTCACGCGTGTCCGTTGGGATGCCGGGGTGCCCACGGATCAGACGGGCGCCTTTGGACTGACAGGTAACCAGAAGGTCGGTATTCCCTTTGGCAAGCAGCAGTATGTGGGATTTTCCAACCAGGCACCTGCTGACAATTTCAGCTCGTTTGGTACTCCGGGTGCGCCGCAACTCTTGCGCGATAACACGTTCTACTACGGCGACAACCTGACGATTCAAAAAGGTAAGCATTTGTTAAGTGTGGGTGTGCAGGCGGTTCGTTACCAGCAGAACTATGCGCTTACCGGGGCCCAGGGTGCGCTGGGGCAATTCAATTACAACGGTGTATTTACCGGCGATGGAACCAACACTGGCTACAGTGGTGCGGACTTTGTGCTGGATCGGGCTAGCTCAGACAGTATCGCTCTACCTGGAAGCGGGCTGGTAGGAAATCGGCAATGGAGAACTGCGGAGTTCTTCCAGGATGACTGGAAGGTGACAGACCGCTTGTCCGTAACGCTTGGCGTCCGCTATGAATACGATCAGCCGTGGAATGAAGTCAATAACAAGACCGCAAATGTATTTCTAAGCGGATCAAAGATGGGCACTGTTGAATATGCCGGATCGGTTCCTTCGGGAGCGCCGGCTGGCTCGATAGTTTGTGACAACAAGGCCTGCTATGAGCCGACCAAGAACCAGGTGCAACCGCGCATTGGCTTTGCCTTCCAGGCCAGTCCGCGATTTGTCATCCGTGGCGGTTATGGAGCGACGAGTTTCTTCGAAGGCGACGCGAACAATCAGCGGCTGACCTATCAGAGCCCCTTCCTGGCTTTCTCGCAGCCGACTGCTGCAGTCCCGGTAGCTGCCGCAGCCGGCACTCCATATAGCCCGGGTGCTCCGCTGCGGGTAGTGGATGGGTTTGCAGTGAGCTCGATCAGCAACCAGGGCGCAGGTTTTGGTGCATGGCCGCAAGATATACAGCCTGCCTACATCCATGAATTCAACCTGACAACCGAATATGAGATCACCAATAAACTTTCGGCTTCGGTCGGGTATGTTGGCGAGACCGGGCAGCACCTAGCGGATTACCGGAACGGCAACCAGCTGACGCTGGCACAGGCCGCGGATATTGCTGCCCTGCCGAAAGGAGCGGCGATTCCGGCTGCGGATACGGCGCCTTTCGCAAGCCTGGTCGGGCAGGGTGGTCCGCTGCTGATTACAGAATCAGAAGCCGGCATGAACTTCAATGCAGGTGAAGTGACCGTGCGGGACCGCGAAGACAACGGCTTTACATGGACAGTGAACTACACGTATTCACGGGCCATGACAAACAGTGCGGGTAACTATACTTCATCGAACATCGAAGGGCAGAATGGCGCGTTCGAAGATGGCTACAACGGCCATGCTGATTACGGGCCGGAGGGTCAGGATGTAAGGAACAACCTATCCGGTACAGTTCTCTATGCTGTTCCTTATGGCAGGGGCCAGAAGTATGGGGGTACGACCAATCGCGCGGTCGACCTTCTACTGGGCGGCTGGTCTATCTCCAGTTCAGTCGTGGCGTACTCAGGGTTTCCGGTCACAATAAATGGTCCGCAAAACAGCAACACCAGCAGTTTTGGGCAGGCGAGAGCCAACCAGTATCGCAAGCTCAAGGTGGTAAATCGCGGAGTTGACCACTGGTTCGGCACGGATGCATCGGCCACAGGATGCAACGGGGTCGACAACGGCATCTGTGCCTATGGTCCAGCTCAGCCACTTACGTTTGGCACAGCAGCGGTAGGGTCGCAACGCGCTCCCGGCTATGAACAGATCGATGCTTCAGCCTTCAAGGATTTCCATATCACAGAGAGGCAGTCAATTGGTTTCAGGGTCGATGGTTTCAATGTTTTCAACATAGCAAGCTATGGCAATCCTGATAACACTGTGACGGACACTAATTTTGGCCAGATTACAACTACGCGCAGTCTGCCGAGAATTCTGCAGCTCTCCGCTCATTACTCATTCTAAATACTTATCTGTTGTTTATGGGGCTGGCTCTGCGGAGCCAGCCTTTTTGTTAGAGCATGACTTTCAACGGGATTTAACGAAATTGAGATAGCCCCACTTATCGGGGACATGCATGTTTATAACGCCCTGGGGCGACCACACCCAGTTATCTTCTTTTGCCTGCCCGTTCTTCCATTCGACCCGGCTGAAATTGATACGCCAGCGCGTTCCAGCCGAGGGATGCGGCACGTGCTGGCGCGACTCGAATGCCGAGAGTGGATAGGCAATTTCTATAGTCCATCCGCGATCCGTGTCTGTAGATTGGTTCAGTGTGCCCTGGATTACCACTGCAGTCTTCAGGCCCCGGATGTCCCAGCTGTTATCCGGCTTGCCCTGCTGATTGTAGGGCTTGTCTAAAAAGAGGTCCCAGCTGGTATTCAGCGCATTGATCTCAAATTCGTAGTAACTCGCAGAGTCAGGCAATGGTTTAAGGAAGACCTCAAAATCATTGTCATGGAAGATGACAGAGTCATGCTGCGTAAGTATGGCCTTGACGTCTGGCTCTTCCAATGTCGCGCCGATATATAAGTATTTATCGTCCCACAGCATTTTGATCCGTGTGCGATATCGCGGTGCCGGCCTGCTGGCGCCTTCGATATCGACAAAATCAGACGTCCACGCCGCCTGCT
>CAZZYN010000090.1:0-13462 GCA_964658265.1 uncultured Acetobacteraceae bacterium
ACCACCGAACACACCATCCTCATCGAGCCCTACGGCTATCGCTGGTACCGCGTCTGCGGCCTCGACTACCTGCTCAAACGCAGCGAAACCTAGTCTCATCTCGCAGACCAAAAGAAAAGGGCCGGCATCTTCGCCGGCCCTTCCCCATACTGCTTTACCCGAAAAATCTACTTCTTGTACATCGCAGCCGTAGCCTTGCCGCGGCGGAACATCTGGTTCACCGTGCTCACAAACTCCTTCGCACCAGCCGGAGTCGGCACACCGCCCGACAGGATCTTCTGGTACGGCGTATCCGCACCGTAGTAGACCGTTGTATCTGTCTGGTTCTGGTTCACCACGTCGCCCGTCAGGTCCACGCCGGCAAACAGGCCCTTGCTGCGCGAATAGGTCAGGAACTCCGCATTCGCGAGGCCTGAAACCGCAGCCTGCGAGTTACGTCCCACCGGACCAGCCGCAGCCGCAATATCGCCGCCCAGCTTGACCTTCTCCTTCAGCATGTCGTCCATGCTCTTGTGGTTGATGCCCACCAGCACCAGGTCCGTCGACTGCCCACCCGCCTGCAATCCAAAGCTCGCGCCCGTGATCTGGATAAACACCGGCGCACTCCAGCCCTTGCCCGTCCGGCACGTCGCCAGCCCCTGGCCATACTGCGCGCCTACCAGGAACGCACCCTTTTTGTAACCCGGCACGACGGCAATGCAGGTCGCCTTCGCAGCAATCTGCAGCGGAATGCCCTTGTCCGGCGTAACCATCAATTGGTGGAGGACAGCATGGGCGGCATCCACACGCTCATTCAGCTTTTCCTTCGTCGAGCCCTCCGCCGCGGCAACTCCGCTGGCAGTAACGGCAAGCAATACAGCAGCAATCAGATTTCTCATAATCTCCTCAGTCTTTCAAAAAGCGCAACTACATCTCCCCAGAGAAGTGTCTACGCACGGCGATAAGAAGCGAATTGAAGAAGGAAGGTTGCCGGACGGTGGCATTTGGCCCGGAAGGTGCTAGCCAACCTAAAAAGCCCGAGTCAATGGCCGGCGAGCGTTAGGGCTGATATTATCAGTGCCGCTCTTTGTAAAGAACCTTCAGATACCAGGAGAGTTATGGTCCGCAAAGTTTTCTTTAGCTTTCATTATGAGAGAGACGCTCAACGCGCCGCCGTTGTGCGTAATCACGCTGTCACCAAAGAGCATGATGAAGATGCCGGCTACCTTGATAAAGCAGCGTGGGAGTCTCTTGAGAGGCAAGGTACCGCAGCTGTTCAAAAGTGGATCAGTGAACAACTGAAGGGAACTAGTGTCACGGTAGTCCTAATTGGACCCGAGACTAGCTCACGCGCCTGGGTCAGGTACGAAATAGTGCAGAGCTATGCAAAGGGGAATGGTCTTGTGGGTATTGCACTCCACAATATCCCAGATTTCGGTCGAAATAGGGATACACCCGGCAATACAAACTTCGGCGTCATCGGAAAAGACAAGGCAGGAAAAGATGTGATGTTCTCTTCAGTCGCGAAGACATATGACTGGATGGACGATCACGGATACATTAACTTCAGCACTTGGATCGAAGATGCGATAGCTGCTGCAGCTAAGCGCAACTAGGTTCTTCTAGGATGAGTATCGTTTATGTCGTCTCACCTACTCTTACCGTTCGAACATCTCCGGTAGCTGAAAAATTCGAGGAGCGGTTCTACCAGACCGCCGGCTTGCATGCCTCTGTAGTAATTCTTCGGACTGCAGGGCAGATGCAGCCAGTAAACCCGAACTCCACTGATGCAGTAATATTTTTTAACCGGCCTGACCCCGCCTATGAAGAGCACTTCCTTAGATTTTTACGGAGAGCAGCGCAAGCCGGAGCTTCAATATTGCCGGTCGCGGCGACGAGACTTGAGCGGCAACCACCCGCAGATTTTGTCAACCGCCAAAGCTTCGACTTGGTGGAGCAATTACGCGAACGAGGACTTGAGGATGGACAGGTCGGAATCATTGCAGACGTGTTCGCTCGTCAGGTGCTATCGATTATCAAGCCAACGTTATTTGCTGAACCCATGCAGCTTTTTCTCTGCCATCGGCGCTTTGACGGGGAAGAGATCGCAGCTACCTTTCAGCAAACCTTACGGGCAACCGCTCAGAGCATCTTTCGGGACCTCTTTAGTGTCAGAGTGGGCGAAGACGCACAGGAAATCATAGACAAACAACTTCGCGAAAGTGACGCAGTAATTTTTCTTGATACTCCTCGAAGTGGCGAATCGGTCTGGATTGCGAAAGAGTTGCAAACAGCGCTGAGTTTTCAGATCCCAGTAGTCTGGGTCCGCCTTGGTTCCCAAGACGGGAGAGTCGATCTTCGTGTCCTGCCAGCAGAAACTCCCCACTTCATACTCCCGCAGTTAAATCCTCTTTCAGACGAGGTTCCGCTACCGGCAATCGAGAAGATTGTAAATCTTGCCTTCGATGTTCACCGTCGTGATTACGTGGATCGTCTGCTGGATGAATGGAACCGATTGACGGACCTTGCAAACAAAATAGGCATTCAACTTACAAGTGTTGATCCTAAACAAATGCTTTACAGCCTCACACTACCCAGGAAAGCAGGACGGTATCGTCAAAGACCGCTCACTCATTTGCTGCAACTTTTCGGTCGCGCTCCTACCCGGCGTGACATGGACAACTTCTCTCGCTGTGCGCACCAGGTCGGCTTCGAATCTCATCCAAAGCACGGGCATCATTATGACAGCGCCATCCTGCTTGCTGCGATACCTCCCCAACTCAGCGCATCCTTCGATGATTGCGGCGTACACACAGATTCCATTGGTGACTACATTGCGGATTTTGAAAAAGAATTGCTGCCCGCCAGGAAATTAGAACGGAGGATAGTCATTTCTGGTGCTTTTGCTGACTGCGAGCCGCAATTTCAACAAAATATGACCTACGCAGTACATGCAATGACGGAAGCTGCACTTCGCTGGAGCAACGGTGTTTCATTTGGTGCTCACCCGACCTTCCAATTTCTGATTTTTGATCTTGCTAAGCGGCTTAGGCCGGACGACTATAAGTCTGCCGTCCGGATGTATGTCTCGAAATATTTCGTAACAGAAGCTACGCTTGATGAACTTAGAACGAACGCTGAAGTCATTGCCACGCCCGAGACTCCAGAGAATCGTGCAAGTAGCCTGTCGCTTATGCGAACTGCAATGCTCAACGATCAAGAGGCGACTGCACTTGTTGTGATAGGAGGTAAGACCACTCCGAATGGCCACACGCCAGGTGTGGACGAAGAAATTAGACTAGCCCGAGCGGCCGGTCTCCGGGTCTATATCTTCGGATCAGTTGGAGGTCGATCCAGCGAACTAAGTGCCACGATGACACCCGAAGAGCGACAATCCATGAACGGGCTTTCTCCAAGCGCGGATGCAGAGTTGGCGACGAGCTCTCATTACGCCAGGCTAGCCAAACTGATCATAGACTCATCCTTCCGATAAAGGTCGTTTCGTCGCGCGAGGCTGATGCGCGCAGCGAGATGCTTCAGTAGTTTCGATTAGGCAACTCAAAACGGACGGTCGCTTGAAGGCTTGGGAACTAATTGGTCCACCGCACGAGAACTCCCTAGCACAACTCAGCCAATCATCCGGCAAAATCGAAGCTCGCTAGAAAGGGCCAACTCACGCAAATTGTTCCACGTGGAACAATTGGTATTCGTCACCACGGCTGAACCAAATTGTTCCACGTGGAACAATTCCATTCATCCTTCACGCGACTAGCCCAAATTGTTCCACGTGGAACAATTGGTATCAATGCGAACCAAGTTGCGATTGTGGGAGAGTGACTTGTCTGCCAACAGGATCAATGCAGCCCGGCAGTATCCTTCATCTCTTTCCGGTTCGGCCGCTTCATAATAAACGGCAGCGGGATGAGGAACATCACGGTAAACCCCATCACCCAGAAAGCACTCTGAAAACTCAGGACGCCGGCCTGTTGCTGCACCGATCCTGAAAACTGCGCCAGCGCCCGGTGCGACGCCTCATGCGCGCTCAGCCCCGAAGCCTGCAGATTCGCCGTCATCCCCTGCCATTGCCGCATAAAAAACGGATTACTGCGCTGCGCATGCGACACCAGCGCCGTCGTGTGCACCTGGTTCTGACGCGCAATAAAATTGTTCAGCAGCGAAACTCCGATGCCTCCCCCAATATTGCGCATAAAGTTACTGATGCCGGACACCTGGTTGTTCTTCTCCCGCGGCACCCCGATGTAATTCAACGTACTGATCGGAATAAAAATCAGCGGAATCCCAAAAACCTGGATCACCCGGAACCAGATCATGTGGTCGAAATCAATGCCCAGGTAAATCCCCGTCACATGGAATAACCCGAATGATGTCAACGTGAAACCGATCGCCACGATCAGCCGCGGATCGAAACGCGTTGCGAGAATGCCCGCCACCGGCATCATGATCGCCAGCGCGACGCCGCCCGGCGACAAGGCCAGCCCCGCCCGTTCCGCCGTGTAGCCAAGGATGTTCTGCAGAAATTGCGGCAGCAGAATCGTCGACCCGTTCAGCACAATTCCCAGCACAAAACTGAACAAAACAGCCGTCCCGAAGTTGCGCAATCCCAGCAGCCGCAGATCGATAATCGGATCGGGATGATGCGTCTCCCGCCAAACCATCCACACCAGCGCCACAATCGAAATAATGAACGAAATCGTGATCGGCCGCGACGAAAACCAGTCCAGTTCCTGCCCTTTATCCAGCACAAACTGCAGGAAACCCACGCCCACCACGATCAGCGCAATGCCGATGTAATCAATCTTGATGCCGGACTTTTTCCGAGCCTTGATATACGGTGGATCCTCCACCAGCCGATTGGTCAGAAACAGCGACAAAAGCCCGACTGGCAGGTTGATAAAGAAGATCCAGTGCCACGAGTAATTGTCCGTAATCCAGCCGCCCAGCGTAGGCCCGATCGCCGGCGCCACCACAATCGCCATCCCCCAGATTGCAAAGGCCATACCGCGCTGTTTCTCGGAAAAGGTGTCTGCAAGAATCGCCTGCTCGGAAGGCTGCAGCCCTCCGCCACCCGCCCCCTGGATGACGCGAAAAATGATCAGCAGCGGCAGCGAAGGCGCCAGCCCGCACATCACCGAACTGGCCGTGAAAATCGCAACGCACGACATGTAAAAGCGCTTGCGCCCGATCCTGTTCGAAAGCCAGCCGGAGAGCGGCAGCACAATCGCGCTCGACACCAGGTAGCTGGTGATGACCCACGTACTCTCTTCCGAACTCGCGCCCAGCGAACCGGCAATATGCGGCAGCGCCACGTTCGCGATCGAGGAGTCGAGCACCTCCATGAATGTCGCGAGCGTGACGGTAAGCGCGATAATCCACGGGTTTACGCGCGGCTTTAGCGCCGGCTGGGACCACGAAAGATCGGTTGCAGCAGCAGTGGCCATGGGCTAGTTGAGCAGAACCTTGGGCTCGACCGACATGCCCGGACGCAGCTTGTCGAGATCGCGCTGACCCTGGTTGAAACGGATGCGCACCGGCAGCCGCTGCACGACCTTTACATAATTGCCCGTAGCATTCTCCGGCGGCAAAACGCTCGTGATCGACCCCGTAGCCGCGGGCATCGATTCGACCGTTCCATCGAAATCCTCACGCAGTGCATCGACATAAATGTGCACCTTCAATCCCGGATGCATGCGGGCCAGTTGTGTTTCCTTGAAGTTGGCGGTCACCCACAGATCGTTGATCTGCACGATCATCATCAACTGCTGGCCAGTGGATACGCGACTACCGATCTCTGCTCCGCGCTGCGTGACGACACCATCAATTGGCGCGACGATCTTCGTATAGCCAATGTTGAGCTTCGCCTGGTCAAGTGCCGCAGCCGATGCTTCCGCGCTGGCCTGCGAGGTCTTGATGTCAGCCTCGCGAATACGTAACTGTAATGGTCCGTTTGATTGCGCCTGCCGCAGCTTGGCCTGCTGCGAAAGCAACTGCGCCCGTCTCTGCTCGATCATCTTCTGCGCAGACGACACATCTGCCTGGCTTGCGGCTACCGCCGAGGCCTGCGCTTCGGCAATCGACCGGTATTGATCATAATCAGCCCGCGAAACTTCCTTCTTGTCATACAGCACCTGGTAGCGCGCAAAGTCTGCCTGGGCACGATCACTGGTTGCCTGCGCCTGCTTCAACTTGGCAAGCGTGCTGTCGTAATCATGCTGCGCCGATGCCAGCGCGGCCTGCGCATTTGCCACTTCAGCCTGTGACGAACTTACATCGCTCGTATTTGTGAAGCGGGTGATTGCGACATTCGGGTGCGCTGCAGTCACCTGTGCGAGTGCCTGGTCATATTGCGCCTGTGCCTGCGCGAGTGCAACCTGGTTGTCTTTCGGATCAAGCTCGACCAGCGTGTCGCCTGCGTGCACAACCTGATTATTTTCGAAATGCACAGCAGTGATGGAACCGTCGACGCGGGAAGCGATTGGGTTCAGATGACCATCGACCTGCGCGTCATCCGTTGACTCATAGGTCTGCGTATAGAGGTAGTAAAGAACGCCGACTACTGCGAGCAGTGCAACTACGCCGATGATGACGAAGCGATTGATGCCACGCTTTGGCGGGGCCTCCGGCGTATCCGGAACAGAAGAGGCGGGAAGCACGGGCGCCGTGGCAACAGTGCCGCCGGCTTGCGGGTTATCGTGCGGGTCGTTATGCGACTCTGGTGCCATCTAGAGGCTTCCTTTCAACAGGTCGGGCAGGTCCTTCTCGGCCTCGCCAATCGCGCGTGCGAGACTGATGCGGGCGACACTCTGCGAGAACAGGCTGCTGACATAATCATGGTCGGCGGCAGCGAGCGATTGTTGCGAGCTGACTACTTCCACAGAATTAGCAACACCGACAGCGAAACGATCCTGCGATTGCTGCAGGGTCTGCAGGGCAAGCTTGCGATTACTGATGGCTGTCGCCACCTGCTGCGCGGCTACTTCAAGATCGATATAAGCATTACGGACTTCCAATTCAACAGCGCCGCGTTCATCAGAGAGTTCGGCCCGCCGCTGTGCCACTACAGCCTCGGCCTGCACCGCGTCGGCATGAATGCGTCCACCCTCAAAGATTGGCACACTCACAGTTGCGGCCGCCTGGAAAACCGTTGTTCCCTGATTAGGATTCGTCCCCTGCAGGCCGTAGGTGCCGTTGATATTCGCAGAAGGTAGACGCTCGGCAGTAGCAGCCTTGTGAGACTCTTCTGCAGATCGAAGCTGTGCCTCGGCAGCGCGCAGGTCGGAACGCATGGCAAACGCCTGACGGATGGCATCATTCAGGGGTGGGGCAGTGGGCGCGCCTTCCGGAAGCTTTTCGGACAGTGTCATCTCAATACCGAGCGGCAAGCCGATGAGCCGCGCCAGGGCGTTCTTCTGCTTGCGAAAGTCGCCGGCTTCTGAACTCAACCTCTGCTGTTCTGTCTGCAATTCCACCAGCGAGCGTGTGGCATCGATCGGTGCCTTGTTGCCTGCGTCAGCCTGCGCCTGCGCCTGGTTGTAGGAAGCCTGCGCATACTGCACTTCTACGCGCTGCTGTTCGAGCAGGGCCGAGGTAGCCAGTATCTGCAGATAGGTTCCGGCTACAGCTAGCACAACCTGCTCGCGCGCATCTTTGGTGTTGAAGCCGGAGGCCTGGTCGGACTGCTGCGCAGAACGGTAGTTGTGGATAGCTGTGAAGTCCAGGACATCCTGTGACAGCGCGCCATGCAGATCGTAGTAGTGAAACGGCCCGACAGCAGTCGGGAACGCAAAGCCCAGCGAAGTGCCGAAAGCACTGGCACTAAAACCTTCCGCAGCCAGATCAACCTTCGCAGCATTCTCAGCAACACTGGCTGAAATCTGCGGAAGCAGGCTGCTGCGCGCAGTGATGCGCTGGGCGGAAGCCTGGCGCGCAGTGTTGTCGGCGCTTACGCGTCCGAGGTTGAAGGCCAGTCCGCGACGAATTGCATCGTTCAGGGTCAGGGCAATGGTGCCCGAGGCGGTGTCCTGTGCAAACGATGGATCAAGCATGCTGCCCGAGGAATTACCGGAAACCGAGATGCTGGTATTCAGGGTGTTGCTGCTGCCGCCCGCCGGAGATGCTGATTGCTGCACATTCACCGAGCCGCTGCCCTGTCTTCCTGAAAGTGGCAGCTGCGTAGCCCGTGCGCCAGAGCTCTCGCGATTGCCCTGAATCTGCGCAGTTGCCGCCTGCGCACACAGTACGAGAAAGATCGGAAGACCACAGCGCCGTGATGTCGAAATTAAAAACATACGTGTATGCATTTTTATACCACAGCTTGATTTCTGCCTTATGATGGAATTCCACATGCCGGCAAAATCTCCAGCCAGACCGCGCACAAAGCATCAGCAGCGGACCGAAGCCACGCAGGCGAAACTGCTATTGGCGGCACAGGATGTTTTTACGCGCGACGGCTTCGCGAATGCCCGTCTCGAGCAGATTGCAGTAGAGGCCGGCTACACGCGCGGCGCCATTTACGCCCACTACAAGAGCAAGGAAGATTTATTTCTTGGGCTGCTGGAGAAAAGGGTACAAACCTCCATTGCGGAATTTGGCCACCTGATGGACAAGTATCCCGAGCATGACGATCGTATAAAGCAATTGCGAGCCATGCTGGTGCGAAAGGCCTCTGACAAAAGCTGGTCAATGCTTGTGCTCGAATTTAAGCTTTTCGCTTTGCGCCAGCCGAAATTGAAAGTACGGCTGCAGAGGCTGATGAGCATGCTGCAGTCTACTTCCACGCGCGGCTCGCTCTCCTCTGTATTTGGCGAATTGAAGCCCAAGGAAGCACATCGTGTGGAGCGGCGCCTGGCGCTTGTGGGCGCGGTGCTGAGCGCAGCTGTACTTGAAAGTCATTTTCGGCCCGAACTTCTATCCAGTGAGAATCTGGATGAGGTGCTCGGCGAGATTTTCGAAGCCCTGATCCGTCGCTGAGCGCGATGCAGCAGCCTGCGTCTTATTTTGCCTGGCAGTGTTAGACTTCTCCCACCCCGCAGACCCTTTCCCCCAGTGGAGGATGCTGTGCCATCCAGTATTGTGAATGTTGAGAAAGAGTGTCCGCGACTGGTGTTGCGCGACGCGCAGGGCACGCGCACCGTGCTGGTTGCAGCGCTGCCGTTCACGATTGGCCGCAGCATGGACCGCGACCTGGCTGTGAACAATGCACATGTTTCGCGTGAGCACGCCATGCTGCAGCGGGACGAAGAAGGTATTTTCATCCAAGACCTGGCCAGCCGTCACGGCACGCTCGTCAACGGCGTCAAGGTAGAGCGCGCGCTGCTTCATTCCGGAGACCAGATCCAGCTGGGTACGCCAGGCGCGACGCTGTTGTACCTGGATGGATCGCGGGACAATGACGGCGTAGCTCGCTCGTTCCTTGATCGCGTGCAGGGCAACGCATCGGGGTCCGACCTGGAGAAGCTTTCGCTCTTCCTGCAGGCTGCGCAGAGCTTCAGCAACACGCGCGTCTTGAAAGACGTGCTGAATACCATGGTCGAGTATGCGCTGCGCGTCACCGGCGCAGAGCGCGGCTTTGTCTTCCTGGGTGAAAGCGTCAGTGCTTTGAAGCTGGAGTCCGGTCGTACGAGTACTGGCGAAGCGCTCCACGACGACTCAAAGATCTCCCGCTCCATCGTGCGCGATGCTGCTGAATCCGGTTCAGAATTTATTATGGGCGATGCGACAGGACGCGGCTGGGACCTTGGACGCGAGAGCATTATTGCCCATGAATTGCGTAGCGTAATCGCCATTCCTCTTCGCCGACGGGCATCCGGCACACTGCTCGGCCTGCTGTACCTGGACAGCCGCCTGGTGGCATGCAACCTGAGCGGAGTGAGCAAGGAGATTCTTCACGTAATTGCAACAGAGGCTGCGACGTTAGTGGAGAATGCTGCCATGCTGCAGGCAGAGCAGGCTGCCGCACTGATGCGCAAGGAGATGGAAATTGCCTCGTCTATCCAGCAGCGCCTGATTGCCCGCGAGCTGCCGCAGTTTACCTTCGCACGCCTTGCAGCCAAGACCATGCAATGTACCGAGGTCGGCGGCGATTTTTACGACGTCATCCCGGTGGAGGACGGCTTTGTCACGATCGTTGCCGATGTCTCCGGCAAAGGAATGTCGGCTGCGCTGTTAGCCTCGATCATCCAGGGGATGATGTATGCGCAGATCACCACGGGGGCAACGATCGTCGAGACGGTGCAGGCGGTGAACTCGTTTTTGTGCGCACGTGTTTCGGGTGAGAAGTACGCGACGATGGCGGTGTTGCGCTACTGCAATGGCGGCGAGGCTGAGCTTGTGAATGCGGGCCATTGCGCGCCGCTCATGTGTCTCCATGGTGGCCCGCCCGAGGTAATTCCTGATGGCGATGTGCCAGTCGGCCTGATCCCGGGTGCAGACTTCCATGCGATCCGCTTCCACTTGCCCGTTGGTGCGCGCATCGTTCTGCTGAGCGATGGCATCAGCGAGACAGAGGATGCGGATGGTGGCCAGTTCGGCGATTTTGAGCTGGCCCGACATGTCGCCGTTGCAGACCCGATTCAGCAGATTTTTGCAGCAGTCAACGAGTTCTGCAATGGTGCGCCGCCGCATGATGATCGCACCATGCTGACGATTGACCGCGTCGTGTGAGGCTGTTCGCGTCGAAGCAAATGACTGCGCCGCGTTCTATACTGGGGTCGCAGCATGCCTTCTCTTCTTAAACGCTGGCCCTGTCTTACTGTTGCCATGCTGCTGACTGCTGCTGCCGGCGCACCAGTCCTCAAAGCGCAGGGCAGTGATGGTGTGGTCCGCATACATCTTGAAGACAGTACGGGCCATGCCGTAGCTGGTTCGATTGTTCTTCGAAGTGACGGTCAACAGTTTCGCAGGCAGCTGCTTGCGGATGCAGCAGGCAATGTCGATGTGGTGCGCCTCAGCCATGGAATTTACCAGGCGACGGTGATGGCAGCGGGGTTTGCGGATGCGATGTTCACATTCGAGATCCGCTCAGCACTTCCAGTCGAGCGCGTGCTGAAGCTTGATGTTGCGGCTATTGCGACGCAGGTGAATGTAAGCGCGGCCGGCACGCTGCTCGATCCGGAACGCGCCGGCACGAGCAGTGAAGTGGGGCCGCAGCAGATTGCCGACCGGTCTCAGTCGCTGCCTGGTCGATCCCTGCAGGAGCTTGTGAATACACAGCCGGGCTGGCTGTATGAAGGCAACGCGGTTCTACATCCACGCGGGTCGGAATATCAAACACAGTATGTGCTGGACGGTATCCCGTTGACGGACAATCGCTCGCCGGGCTCGGGTCCTCCGATGAATGCCGAGGATGTGGAGTCACTCGACATTTACACAGCGGGCATTCCGGCGGAGTTTGGGCGCAAGATGGGCGGCGTGATTGATGTGGCGAGCAGTCGTGAGGAGCAGGAGGGACTGCATGGCAGAGCAGTGCTGTCCGGAGGCAGCTTTGCCACTGCGGGTGCCTATGCGGAAGCACGCTGGATCCATCGCGGCAACACGATTGAGCTTGACGGCGACGGTGATCGTACGGACCGCTATCTTAATCCGGTGGTGCCGCAGAACTATACGAACGCCGGGACGGTCGGCGAATTTGGCTCGGAATATGAACGGGATTTTTCTGAGAACGACCGGCTCACTTTGAATGTGCAGCATAGCCTGGCGCACTACGATATCCCGAACGAACTGGTGCAGCAGCAAGCCGGGCAGCATGTGACGGCAGCTAATCTCGAGACGATGGGGACGGTCGCGTATCAGCATGTTTTCGGAGCATCCTCCGGGGGTAACATGCTGGCACACCTGCTGGGGATGGTGCGCGATACGTCGAGCGATCTGAATTCGAATGCATCAGCAACACCCATCGTGGCATTTGAGCAGAATCATTTTCGTGAGGGCTACTTCAAGGGCACACTTGAAGGCCGCTGGCGGCAGCACGAATGGAAGACCGGCGTTGAGTCGGATGCGACGGTGCTGAATGAAAAGTTTCGCGACACCATCACAGACTTTAGCCAATTCGATCCTGGCACGCCTGCGAGCTTCGACTTTACTGGCTCACGGCCGGACCTCGAACAAGCGGCTTTTGTGGAAGACCTGGTACATGCAGGCGCATGGACTGTGCGGGCTGGTCTTCGGTGGGACCACTACCAACTCATCCTGAATCAACAAGCCTTCAGTCCGCGGTTGTCAGTGGCGCGATACTTTAGTACGCAACAGCTAGTGTTGCATATATCGTATGACAGGGTCTTCCAAACGCCGACGTCTACTAACATTCTGCTGTCCAGCTCGCCTGCCATCGCCTCGCTGAATCCGAATCTGCTGCGCCTGCCGGTGGAGCCATCGCACGGGAACTACTACGAAGTGGGCGCGAGCAAAGCTTTTTCCATGCAAGGTGCGGGCCGCTTTCGAGCGGATGCAAATGTCTATCGACGCGACCTGGGCAATTTTGCAGATGATGACCAGCTGTTAAACACTGCGGTCAGTTTTCCAATCTCATTTCGCAAGGCTGTCATTTATGGCGCTGAAGCGAAGATTGTGATGCCGGCATGGCAGGGCTTTTCAGGTTTTGTGAGCTACGCCTACCAGTTAGGAAATGTCTGGTACCCAGTGAATGGCGGGCTCTTTCTCGGCCAGCAGGTGGTGGATGCCAACACGCAAACAGCAGGGCACTTTCCTGATTCGCAGGACCAGAGGCATACAGGAAGATCGCGCATTCAATACCAAGTGAGGCCGCGCTGGTGGGTAGCTGGGACGCTTGCCTATAACACTGGCCTGCCGTTTGAGTTTGAAGGCAGTGCCCAGGATGCCCAGACACAGTATGGCAGCGCGGTGTTTGATCGCTTGAACTTCGATCGCGGGCGTATACGTCCGCAATGGCTGGTGGGTGCTTCCACTGGAGTCGAACTTTACCGGCAGAGCGCAGGCGACACGTCTTCGACCAGACATGTGCGCCTGCAGGTTGACGGCGAGAACCTGACCAACCAGTTGAATGTTATCGACTTCGGCGGACTCTTCTCCGGCAATGCTATCGGTCCCTCGCGAAGTATCGAAATGCGGCTTACCGGAACCTTCTAAAAGCCGCTGCGAGGCGATGAGATGACTCGTTTAGAAATTGAACGAAGCCGATACATAGATACTGCGATTGCCTGCGCTGCTTGGACCGAAGAAGCCACCTGCAAGTGACTGAGAGCGATTGAAGAGCGAGTTGACGGTGGTGGCTCCCGAGGTATCGCGGTTCAAGAGCACGCCGTTTGGTTCGCCCAGGTTGGTGTGATTGAGCACGTTGGTCGCGAAGGCAGAGAGCGTGAGATTGTAGCGGCGCGAAGTCCCCTGGTCCATACGGCCGGGACCGCCCTGGTTGCCGCTCAATCCGCGACCGCCGATGCCGCCACCGCCCGGTCCGCGACCACCGCCGCCGGGTCCACCGCCGCCCGGT
>CAZZYN010000091.1:0-10841 GCA_964658265.1 uncultured Acetobacteraceae bacterium
CCGGCAATCGTCATGCCGTCGATGCGCAGGGTCGGGCACGCGACTGAACCACGAAAGACGAGGTCATCCGCGATACTTGAGATATTCATCAGCATCTCCTTCAGATTCCCCGCGATCGTGATCTCTTCAACCGGATAGGTGAGCTCGCCGTTTTCGATCCACAATCCAGATGCGCCGCGCGAGTAATCGCCGGTCACCATGTTGACGCCCTGGCCGATCAACTCTGTCACATACAGGCCGGACGGGATGGCTGCGAGCAGTTCCTCCGGCGACAGCGAGCCTGCCTCGAGGAAGAGATTGTGGCTGCCGATGCCCGGCGTGCCTGCCAGTCCGCGCGAAGCATTGCCGGTCGAGGCCATGCCCAGCTTGCGGCCCATGTACGTATTCAGCAGGTAGTTCTTCAACACGCCCTTCTCGACGATTACGGTGCGCCGCGTCGGCAGACCTTCGCCGTCAAACGGCGAGGTGCCGAAGCCGCCGGCAATCGTTCCATCATCGATGACTGTAATCGCCGCCGCCGCCACCTGCTGCCCCAGCTTGCCGGTGAAGAATGACGACTGGTGGTAGATAGCCGAACCACTCGCCGCCTCGAAGATATGGCCGACCAGCGAGCGCGCTATGTCCGGAGAAAAGACGATGGGGACCTGCTGCGTCGCGACCGTGCGTGCGCCCACGCGGCGCAGGGCGCGGCGCGCGGCTTCGCGGCCAACGGATTCCGGCGACTCAAGCTTCGAGACACTACGTGCGCTCGTATACCAGTAGTCGCGCTGCATCTTGCCATCGGGTGTCTGCGCGATCGGTGCGGCATCGACAGAACAGTAGCTGCGGCGGTATTCACCGACGAACCCTCGCGAATTCGCCAGAATCTTGTGCCCGGTCGCTGCATCGAAACCAGCGCCCTTGCTGTTGGCGATGGTCGCGCCGAACATGGGCCCGTCATAGCTAAGGGCCGCTGCCTCGGCTCGCTTGGCCCACTCGATGCGCTCGGCCGGCGGCAGTGCGTAAACGGTCTCGTCGTACAGGCCCAACTCTGTGTACTCAGGTGCGCCCGGAAGGGAGCCGAAGGCTTCGCGATCCGGCAGTCCGGCAAACGGATCGGGTGTCGTAATTTTCGCAAGCTCGACTGCACCGGCCACCAGACGCGAGATAGCCTCTTCCGAAAAGTCAGTCGACGAGGTCGTCGCTGTCCGCATACCAGCCGGCTTGCCATCGTCATCGGAGGCAGCAAAGTACACGCGAATCCCGATCGCCCGCGACCCAGCCTCCTTCAGCCGCTCGACTTCTCCCATGCGAATCAGCGCCTCAAACTCGTCGCCTTCCGCGATGACGACCTCGGCATCCGCTGCGCCGGCTGCAGTGGCGCGAGCGACGGTGTCGATGGCGAGCTGACGAAGATCGACCTGCTTTTCGGACAGCGAAGCGGCGGCCTCATCTACATTCGAAACACTTGCCAGTGCCATCAACGGCCTGTGCCTCCGACGACCATGCGGTCCAGCTTGATGGTCGGCATGCCTACGCCTACGGGCACGCTCTGGCCGTCTTTGCCGCAGGTGCCTACGCCTTCATCGAGCTTCAGGTCGTGGCCTACCATCGAGACATACTTGAGGGCTTCGGGACCGTTGCCGATCAGGGTGGCGTCGCGGACTGGGGCGGTTACTTTGCCGTCTTCGATCAGGTAGGCTTCGGAGGCGGAAAACACAAATTTGCCGCTGGTGATGTCAACCGAGCCGCCGCCGAAGTTTACGGCGTATAGGCCTCGCTTCACACTGCGGATAATGTCTTCCGGGGCGTCTTCGCCGGCCAGCATATAGGTATTGGTCATGCGCGGCATGGGGATCGACTGGTAGCTTTCGCGGCGGCCATTGCCGGTGTCTTTCGTTCCCATCAGCCGTGCCGAAAGCTTGTCGCTCATGAAGCCTTTGAGGATGCCGTTCTCGATCAGGGTGGTTTCCTGCGTGGGAGAGCCTTCGTCATCGATATTGAGCGAGCCGCGTCGATTCGGCATGGTGCCGTTATCGACGACAGTGACCTTGGAGCTCGCGACCTGGCGGCCGATCATGCCAGCGAATGCCGAGGTTTTCTTGCGATTGAAGTCGGCTTCGAGGCCATGACCGACTGCTTCGTGGAGCAGAACGCCGGGCCAGCCGGGACCGAGGACGACTTCCATTTCTCCAGCCGGGGCAGCGACGGCGTTCAGTTGCAGGATGGCCTGGCGGGCGGCTTCCTTCGCAAAATATTCCGGAGTTTTGTCTTCTTCAAAGAAGTCGAGTTCGACACGACCACCGCCGCCCGAACTGCCGCGGGTGGTGCGGGTTTCGAGGCCAGTGTCATCCTTGGCGATGACGCCGACGTTGAGACGCGCGAGGGGCTGCGTGTCGGAGGCGAAGGTGCCGTCACTGGCGGCGATCAGGATGCGCCGGACCTCGTCGATAAAGCCGGCGCGGACCTGTACGATGCGAGGATCGTATGCGCGCGCAGCGATATCGGCGCGGCGGACGAGGGCCAGCTTGGCAGCGATGCCGGGATCTGCGTCGGCGGCTGGTACCGGGTAGAGCGGCGCTGCAGCAGTCTTGCTTTCGAAAGCAGCGACGGACTGTCTGGACGGCCCGCTGGCGATAAGCGCGGCAGTGCGGGCGGCGCGCAGCAGGCGTTCGGGCGATAAATCGTCTGTGTAGGCAAAGCCGGTGCGCTCGCCGCTGAGCACGCGAATGCCGCAACCAGCGCTCATGCCCTGGCTGGCGGATTTGACCATGGATTCATCGAGGCCGATGGAGGTGGACGAGATGGCTTCGAAGTAGAGGTCAGCGTAATCGCCGCCGGCGTGCAGGGCCTCGCCGAGACAGCGTTCGAGCAGCCGCTCGGTGATGCCGAACTTCTCGAAGAAGTAGCGCTTGTGATCCATCCCGTGCGGTATCGCTGTCTGCGTTGCCAAATCGGTCGCCTCTCTGGGTGCATGGTGCGTGGTAGGTGTAGCCCTATTGTAGGCTGCGTCGATGGCTGCTGTCCCAGCCTGCATGGCGGCGCAATGCAGGGCTCGAAGGTGCAGGGATAGATTAACGATGTACTGAAAAAGGGCGCGGTATGATCTGGCGGTATGAGTGACTTGAATCCTCTTCAATATCCTATTGGCCAGTACACGCCGCCACCCACATTCTCACCGGCCGAGCGCGCAGCCAATATTGCGGTGCTCGCTGCTTTCCCGGCACAACTGGCGGCGGCGCTGGGTGGTTTGACGGATGAGCAGTATGACACGCCTTACCGGCCGGAGGGCTGGACCATCCGGCAGCTGACGCACCACGTCGGCGACAGTCATTTGAATGCGTATTCACGGATGCGGCTGGCGATCACGACGGAGTGGCCGGTGATTTATGCCTATCCACAGAAGCTGTGGGCAGAGCTGGCGGATACAAAGTTGTCGCCGCTGGTGTCTGCACAGCTGCTGGATGCGGTGCACCAGCGGTGGGTGTGGCGACGCTGCGGGCGGTGCCGGAGGCGGACTGGACGAGCCGGGGGTTTATGCATCCTGAGAACGGCCGACAGTCGCTTGAGATCGCGCTTGGATTGTATGCGTGGCACTCGCGGCATCACCTGGCACATATTGTGAATTGCCTCGACCGGAACGGCTGGTAGGCTGCCAGTATGTTCCACGTGGAACATACTGGCTCCGTCAGTAACGTGCGTTGTTGCGTGGCGCTCAATTTGTAGTGGCTTTGGTGACAGATGGGTGGTAGGCGGTTGAGAGAGGCGGGTGGCTTCGCCCTACCCATTCTGACTTCGCGAGGACGGAGCACCCGGTTTGCAGGGCTTTGGAGGCGGGCCTTATAAGTAACTTGCGCAGTTGCCGGACCCGGCGGAATATAGACCTCAATGGCGGCGACAGTCTTCTCCGAGTTACCCGCGGTCCAGGCTACTGATCTTGCCTGCGTGCTTGAGGGCTACCTTGCGGCTCATCCCGGCGCGGCAGTCCTGGATGACGGGCACATCGTTTTCGAGATGGCCAGGGCCAGCTACTCCATCTCGACCGAGCATAACCGGTGTGTGCTGCAGTTATGGTCAAGCGACCGCAACCTGGTCCGGACCGTGGTTGGCATTACGCATCGCAAAGACACCTTGCATGTGCTGGTGCGGCGCTTTGGCCGTACCGAACCGCAGACGATGCAGTTTGTGCCGGACCGCGATACCCGGACGGCGACGACCCGGTCTATGATGCGGTCGCGATTTCTGCGGGCGCTGGAAGTCGTCATCACGCGCTGCTGGAGCGAGTGGAAAGTAGCTGGGCTGCGCTCTGCGATGGATCTCGAACACAGCTTTGGTCCGGCCTACGGGCGCGGCCTGCTGATCCGCGGACAAAGCGCCTGGGCGCTGATTGCGATCAGCAGTGACGAGATGCCGACGACGATTGACGGGATTTTGACGCTTGGCATCCTGTGGCTCGACCAGTGCAGAAAGCAGCAGGAGGGGCGCCGCGTGGTGCAGGGACTGCGCATCATTGTTCCAGCGGGCTTTGCTGCGGTGACGGCCTCGCGCATTCCGTGGCTGCATGCAGGGCTGGCGAAATGGGAATTGTGGGAGCTGGAAGCGCACGGTGACACGCTGGTGCAGGTGGAGACGCGGCGGGAAGGCAATCTGAAAATCCGGCTGGTGCGGGCGTTCGATGCAGCGTCGAGTATGGAGCGGTACAGCGGCGGGATCCGGCAGATACTGGCGCTGGTGGCGGAGGAGAAGCGGAGCCTGGTCGAGGTGCGCGCGAAGAGTGCGACCGAGGTGGCAGTGTCGCTGCACGGACTGGAGTTTGCACGGGTGCGGCACGGTCATGCGCGTGAGACGTTTGCGCGGGAGGATGCTGTGACCTTCGGAGCGGGGGTAAACGAGACGCCGCTGCATGCAGACACGGAGCCGATGCTGCGCGAGCTGGTGCGGCGGTTGTTTGCCAGCCGGGTTGCGATGCTGCCGGAAGAATCGCCGGTGCGGGACGCACTGTATCGGCTGCAGCCGGAGCGCTGGCTGGAATCGGTTCTGCGGCAGGAGCTGTCGGCGATTGATCCCTCGCTCAATACGCAGTTTGTCTACAGCCAGGTGCCGGCCTTTGCGGGGGGCGACCGCGGGATGCTGGATCTACTGACGGTGGATCGGAGTGGCCGACTCGCAGTGCTGGAGTTGAAAGCCGATGATGATCTGCAGCTGCCATTGCAGGGTTTGGACTACTGGTTGCGGGTGCACCAGCTGCACCAGCAGAGATCGCCATCAACGGGTGCTTCTGAGCTGGAGCGGTTGGGGTATTTTCCGCGAGTGGTTTTATCCACAGCGCCGCCGCTGCTGTACTTCGTAGCGCCGGCGCTGCGGATTCATCCTGCGAATGAGATTGTGCTGAGCTATTTTGCGGAAGAAGTGAGCTGGACGCTGGTTGCGCTCAACGAGGACTGGAGACGAACGCGCAAGGTGGTTTTCCGCAAGCATGCCAGGCCTGCGTAGAGCCGATGAGTGGCCAGCAGATCAGTTGTCGAGGATGTGGAAGGACGAAGCCGGCTCGTGGGGCAGAGCCGCGGGTGGTCTCTGCAGATTTCCCCTGAGCGCGCGCCAGCCTTTGCCGATGCGATCCGATGCCATGAAGAGGTGGCCGGCGGTGAGAGAGCCAGCGACCTTGTGATGACCGACGGCGGCCAGACCGATGGACGCAATGCAGCCGCATTGCGAGCAATCCGGAGTACCCCCGAACTGGCAGGGAGTGATTTTTGTCTTGAGATCTGCCGACAGGGTTTCCGTGGTGCGGGCGAAGATACACTCATCGGGATTCTGTGGAGGTGCAAGGATTTCCCGGATAACGGCTTCGGGCATGTCGAGGACAGGATATTTGTGCCGCAGATCAAGGAGGTCGTCGACGACGCGGCGGCGCTGGGCGGGAGTGAGGATTTCAGGATCGGTGGCGCCGATCTGTGGCGTGAAGATGCTGAACCAGATTTTGGCGATTTCGGGACGGGTGCTCCAGAACGCGAGGAACTCTTCAAGGTAGCCGGGTCGTTCGACGATCTGCGCCGTGATGGTGCAGTGAATGGTGACGCGGGAGCCGGCAATGTTCTTGAGAATGCGGTCGTAGGTGGCGGGTTTGCGGCGGGCGTCATGTTCGGGCTGAAGGCCATCGATGGAGACGACGATGTTGAGATTCTTATGTTCATTCCAGGCGACTGGGATGACGCGGAAGGCGCTGGTGACGACCTGGGTATGGATGCCGCGGCTCTCGATGTGCGGGAGCAGTTGATCCAGCTCGCGATAGCGCACCAGCGGGTCGCCGCCGACGAGGGAAACATGAAGGGGCTTGTATTCGTCGAGGATGGCCAGGATTTTTTCGACCAGTTGGTCACCTTTGAAATCGGACAGCTGGCGCAGCTGGGTATCGCCGCCGAGGTGGGCCTGGTCAAAGGCATAGCAGCCAGGGCACCGAAGGGGGCATTCCTTGGTGATTTCGATCGAGAGAGAAGGGGCGCGTCCGGAAAGGATTTTGCTCCAGGCTTGCAGTACTTCAGATTTCCGCATGACATCTCCGCTTGCGGTTCATGCGCACAGGCTTGATGGTGCGCAGTAGCAGACGCGGGAAGGCCGGAAACGCCGGACCCACCCAGGACTGAAGTCGGGTGGAATCAGATACGGAGAGGCAGGACGGCGCAGTGGGGGCGAGTCTGCGGGAAGATATCGACGGAGGAGGCCAGATTCTGGAGGAACAGGCGGAAAGCAATGCTGAAGCGAGTGTTGGCGAAGAGGGAGGTGAGCCAGCGGTCGATAGCAAGGCGGATCGTGAATTCATGCCGGCGCCGCTGCAGAAGAACGGCAAGGAGGCAGAAGACAGAGATGACTGCCAGAAGGCCGAGTTCGAAGTCCTGACCACCGCTCAGGAAATTATCGAAGTTCCAGAAATATTCTGTCCAGGGCATGGCGGCGAGGAGAATCGCCGTGAGCATGATGAAAATACGGCTGACGAGCAGGAGACGCCGTGGGATGCCGTTGTCCGGCATACGGCTATGAGAGAGGAGCTGCTTCCAACCTGCTGGCACAAGTGGTTGGATGACAGGCTGCGAACAGATGGTTGGCAGATCTTTTCGTGCCTGCACTCGTTGACGTAAGGGTTGATGAAGGTTGTCGGGCATGCTCTAGACCGGGCAGGTTTCTTCGATGGTCTCATTGAGGAGCGGGGCGTCGTGCTCGTCGGCTGAGAGGCCGTCCTGGATACGCGCTTCGAAGAAGGAGTCGACTGCTTCGAGAATCTGTGCGCCTCGCTTTGCCTCGAAGATGTTTTTGCGCAGGGCGGCGCCGCCGGGCACGCCATGGGTGAACCAGGCGGCGAACTGCTTCATTTTGCCGGCAGCTTCACGGTGCGCGATGGCTTTCGCCTCGGCACCATTGAGGTTGGCTTTGGCGGCAGCAGCGGCTTCTTCAAGGGCGATCTCGCCAAGCAGCATTTCGAAATAGGCCCGGATCATGCGGTAGCGATCGAACTCGGTGGGACGGTCGTAGCGGCCGGTAGCAGTGTACTGGGCGATCTGGCGGAAGATCCAGGGATTGGCCGGCGCGGCGCGGCCGATCATTACCGCGTCACAGTTGGTCTGCGCGATCATGGCCGAGGCGTCTTCCGGCGTGCGGACGTCGCCGTTGCCGATGACGGGAATGCTGACAGCGTCTTTCACGGCAGCGATGTATTCCCAGCGGGCATGGCCTGTGTAGCCGTCTTCGCGGGTGCGGGCGTGGAGCGCGATGGCTGCGAGACCGCTCTCCTGGGCCATTTTGGCAAGCGGAACGCAGACGATGTTCTGGTCATTCCAGCCCATGCGGATCTTGACCGTGAAGGGAATGGTGACGGCGCTGCGGATGGCTTCGAAGATGCGCTGGATATGGGGCAGGTCGCGGAGCAGGCCGCTGCCGCCATTGCAGCTGACGACACGCTTGGCGGGGCAGCCGAGGTTCAGGTCGACGATGTCGAAGCCGGCGTCCTGAACGATGCGTGCAGCGTCGGCCATGGTGTGGGGGTCGGAGCCGAAAAGCTGGGCCGAGATGGGATGCTCGTCGTCGTAATAGGTGAGATAGCGCTTGCGCTTGGATTCGCGCATGCGGGAGAGGCCGTCGGCGGAGGTGAACTCAGTCATGAGGAGGCCGCAGCCGGATTGCTGGTTGGTGATGGGCTGGTCGACGGTGCCGGATTCGGATGCCGACGCAGCAGTGAACTGGCTGGCATTGCGGATGAAGCGGCGGAAGACCGTGTCAGTGACACCAACCATGGGGGCAAGGACAGTGGCGGGCGCTACCTGGATGCCGGCGATGTGCAGAGACGCGGGAACGCGGGCCTGGGTTGGCGCGTGCTCCTTCGGTTTGTCCCAGTATTTATGCATGCTCTTTAAAGTAGGCCGACTCCAGTGAGAGCCAAGGAACGAACTTACCGTCCCTCGAACCAATACAAAAGGCCTCCGGCATGGAGGCCTTTTGCAACAATGCGCTGGTTACTGCTTTGCGGCTGCAGCGACGCCCGCATCGGACTTCGCGTACTTGCGGCGGAAACGCTCGACCCGACCCGCGGTGTCGATCAGCTTCTGCTTGCCGGTGAAGAATGGATGGCAGGCCGCGCAGATTTCTACGTGGATGTCGCCCTTGTGCGTGGAGCGCGTCGGAAACACGCTGCCGCAGGCACAATGCACCTTGATTTCGTTGTAGTTGGGATGAATGCCTTCTTTAGCCATAGAGCACGTATTACCTTTCCTGCAATCTACCCAGTCTACGGCCAAATGACCGCCGGAGCAACTGAAGAGATGCTTGTGGAGACAGGTGTTAGATTCACCTTTGTCTCGCCCGATTCTCAATCTTGATCAGAGGTCTATGCTGGCTGCCACGACAACCGGATCCGGCCCGGCTTTGTTCATCCGGGGACTGCGCAAGGAATTCGCCGATGTTGTGGCTGTCAACGGGCTCGACCTGGAGGTGGCCCGGGGCGAGTGTTTTGGTCTGCTGGGACCGAATGGCGCGGGGAAGACGACGACGATCGAGATCTGCGAGGGGCTGACGGTTCCGGATGGCGGTTCGGTGCAGCTATTGGGATTGGACTGGAAAGATCACGCGCGCCAGCTACGCCAGCTGATCGGGATCCAGCTGCAGGAGACGCAATTCCCGGAAAAACTCAGCGTGCAGGAGGTGATCACCCTCTTCCGCAGCTTTTTTGATGCCGGGCTGACGGTTGACCGGGCGATTGCCATGGCACAGCTGGAGGAAAAGCGACGTTCCCGCTGCGGCGGCCTTTCAGGCGGACAGAAACAGCGGCTGGCGATGGCATGTGCCCTGGTTGGTGATCCGCAGCTGATGTTTCTGGATGAGCCGACAACGGGCCTTGATCCGCAGGCGCGGCGCAACCTGTGGGAGCTGGTGGATCAATTGAAGAGTGCGGGCCGGACGGTCATCCTCACGACACATTACATGGACGAAGCAGAGCGTCTGTGCGATCGAGTCGGGGTGATGGACCACGGACGGATTATTGCGATGGGGACGCCGAAGGAGTTGATTGCTTCCATCGGAGGAGAACACATCGTCGAGTTTGCGGTGCCAACGGGAGTCACGCTGGATGTGGGGCAGTTGAAGTCGATTCCAGGCGTACAGTCGCACGTTCTGGAGGCGGGGATGCACCAGCTGGCCGTGTCCGAGCTGCATACGACGGTGCCGCTGGTGTTTGCAGCCGTGGCGGGCCAGGGCGCGGCGCTGACGGAGTTTCGCACGCACTCGGCTACGCTCGAGGATGTGTTTGTGGCATTGACGGGAAGGAAGCTGCGCGATGAATAGGCTGACGGGTAGTTCACTGTTTCAGCTGGTGCTGACGCGCTTCAAGCTGTTCTTTCGCGAGCCGGAGGCAGTGTTCTGGATTTTTGTCTTTCCGCTGCTACTGGCGCTGGGCCTGAGTATTGCGTTCCGCAACCGGCCGGCGGATGTGCTGCAAGTAGCCGGGACGACGCCGCGGCTGACGCAGGCGCTGAACGCCTGTAATTGCGTGAAGGCCATCACCCTGGATGAAGCAGAGGGTCGAAAGGCCCTGGCGCTGGGAAAGATCGTGCTGCTGGTACAGCGGACCGCGGATTCCGGGGGCGGCGTGGAGAAGCCGGATCGAGTGACCTATCTGTACGACGACACGAATCCCGACGGCCGGCTGGCTTTCCTGCTGGCGGATCGTGCTGTGCAGCGGGCGGCCGGACAGAAGGAAGTGGTCGGCACGCAGTATCAGACTGTGCATGAAGCGGGCGCAAGATATATCGATTTCGTGATTCCGGGTCTGCTGGGCATGAACCTGATGAGCTCGGCCATCTGGGCGCTGGGCTTTTCGATTGTCGAGGCGCGGCAGAAGAAGCTGCTGAAGCGGCTGGTGGCTTCGCCGATGCCGCGCTGGCAGTACCTGGCGTCCTTTTTATTGTCGCGGCTGCTGGTACTGGTAGTTGAGGTTGGAGTGTTTCTCGGCTTTGCAAAACTGGCGTTTGGGGTGCCCTTTCGCGGGTCGATCTGGCAATTGTGCCTGCTGTGCATACTGGCTTCGATCAGTTTTTCGGCCATCGGGATCCTGCTGGCGTCGCGGGCGAAGACGATGGAAGCAGCATCCGGCATGATGAACCTGGCGATGCTGCCGATGTGGATCCTCTCTGGCGTCTTCTTCTCGGCCAGCCGTTTTCCCCAGTCGATTCAGCCGCTGATCCGGGCGCTGCCGCTGACGGCGGCGATTGATGCACTGCGCGGCAACATGTTGCAGGGGCTGACACTAGGACAGCTGGCGGGCCCGGTAGCCGTGATGTCCGTGTGGCTGGTGGTGGCCTTTGCAGTGTCGCTGCGCA
>CAZZYN010000091.1:10851-13186 GCA_964658265.1 uncultured Acetobacteraceae bacterium
GGTCGTGCTGGAGATAGGTCGCTGTAGCCGAGATATGCAGGAGCAAGAGGAAGGGAAGCGCACGACCTTCCTCATCTGTACTCAGTTTCTAAGGCGAACAAAGCGGACGCGGTCTTTCATCTTCTAAAAGTCCATGAATTTAGCCGAAGAGTTTTGCGCAGTCCCGCAGACTGCTGACATCTGAGACGCTAACGATGCCAACCTTACAGACAGACAAGCCCGAAACAGGACAGGTCGACGGCAGGAAGGTCTTTTCGAAGATCGCCTGGCGACTGATTCCTTATATCTTCATCCTGTACATACTTGCGTATCTCGACCGCGTGAACGTTGGCTTCGCGGCGCTGCAGATGAAGCAGGACCTGCACCTGAGCAACACGGTGTACGGCACGGGCGCGGGAATTTTCTTCCTGGGCTCGTCGCTGTTTGACCTGCCGAGCAACCTGCTGCTGGGCAAGGTGGGCCCGCGCATCTGGATCGCACGCATCATGATCACGTGGGGAGTGATTGCGACGTGCATGATGTTCGTGGTGGGGCCGCACTCGTTTTACCTGCTGCGTTTTCTCCTGGGGGTGAGTGAAGCCGGATTTTTCCCGGGCATGATTCTGTATCTCACTTACTGGTTTCCGTCGAGGGAGCGCGCCCGCGCCGTGGCGACGTTTATGACGGCGACAGCGATAGCAGGGGTGATCGGGGCACCGATTTCGAGTGCCCTGCTGAAGCTGGAAGGCACTCTGCATCTGCATGGCTGGCAGTGGCTGTTCCTGGTCGAGGGTATTCCGACGTTCCTGATGGGATTTTCGGTCCTGGCGCTGCTGAAGGACAAGCCGGCGGATGCAGCATGGCTAAGCGATGGCGAGAAGCAGTGGCTGGAAGAGGAGTTAAAGAAGGATCGGGAGGCCGGGGGGGCCGAAGACCACCACTCGTTAAAGGACGCCTTCAAGATGCCGATGGTGTGGGTGCTGGCGGGTATTTTCTTTCTTGACCAGGTGGGGGTGTACACGGTGAACCTGTGGATGCCGCTGATCCTGAACAGCCTGCTGCATGGGGTGCAGCAGGGCGCGGCGTCGGCGACGCTTTCGCCGGCGGATGCGAGTCATATCGCGAAGTATGCAACGCTGCCTTATGTTGCGGCGGCAATCTTCATGGTGTTCCTGGGTTGGACGAGCGACCGCACCGGGGAACGGCGCTGGCATATTGCCGGCTGCCTGCTGCTGAGCGCGATCGGCTTTTCCTGGGCAGCGAATGCGCACAGCTTTACTGCCGCGATGATCGCGATGACGCTGGCGGCGATGGGCTACTGGAGCATCATGGGACCATTCTGGGCACTGCCGACGCGGATCCTGGGCGGCCAGGCGGCTGCCGGCGGTGTGGCGATTATCACCATGGTCGGCGGGGTGGGCGGCTTCCTGGGCCCGTACCTGACTGGCAGACTGCGAGACCTGACGCATGGCTATGCAGGAGGTTTGTATACGATTGCAGGGCTGGCGGTGGTAGGCGCGCTGCTATGTGCGGCACTGGCGAAGCCGGAGGAGCGGAAGACTGAGGCTGCGGTGAAATAGGTTTGCATCTCGCACTCGCCTCAGGAATGGGAATATGTGCAGAGGGAAGTGCATAGCGGGAATGGTCGCCGACAATCCGGAACGCGGGGCTACGCAACGTGGGACGGCAGGTGCCATACTTGAAATGTGGCTGATGCTCTCTCAGTTTGTCCGATTTGTTCAGGAAGCGGCTTCCGGATCGAGGTTCGCGATGGCGACCGTTTTGCGGCGGACTGTGACTGCCGACTCGCGATGCGAGCGTCACAGCGGTTGACGGCTGCACGAATTCCGAAGCGGTACGAGCATTGTTCCCTGGAAAGCTACGAATTCGGTATGCGGGCCGGGGAAGACACGCTTCTGCATGCGCAGTACATGGCCAGCAAGTTTGTGGACAATTATCCGGCGATGACGGGCGGCCGCGGCCTGATGTTTACGGGGACGATTGGCATTGGTAAGACACACCTGGCAGTCGGGCTGCTGCGGGCTTTAATCCTCGATCGCGGAGCACGCGGAATTTTTGTCGATTACCGCGACCTGCTGAAGCAGATCCAGAACTCGTATAACCCGCAGGTAGCGACGACGGAGATGGAAGTGCTTCGCCCGGTGTTTGAAGCCGAAGTGCTGGTGCTGGACGAGCTGGGCGCGACGAAGCCGACAGAGTGGGTCTGGGACACGGTCGCGCACATTCTGAACACACGCTACCTGGATAAACGGACCACAATTGTCACAACGAATTATCCAGATCGGCCGCCATCGACCGGACCGGCGCGTGAGGAAACCCTAGGCGATCGCATTGG
>CAZZYN010000092.1:0-13138 GCA_964658265.1 uncultured Acetobacteraceae bacterium
CGGGTACACCAAGGGCTTGGACCTGGCGGACGAGGGTAGTGGTGACGGGCAATACGTACTCGCGGTAGTCTTCGTTCGAAAGCGAGCCGACCCAGCTGTCGAAGATCTGGATGACGTCGGCGCCGGCTTCGACCTGCTGGCGGCAGTAATCGACGAGGACGATGCTGAGTTTTTCGAGCAGGGCGTGCCAGGCGGCGGGATCGCGGTACATGAGAGTCTTGGTTTCGATCCAGTTGCGAGAGCCGCCGCCTTCGATCATGTAGCTGGCGAGGGTAAAAGGCGCGCCGCAGAAACCGATGATGCCGAGACGGTCATTGAAGTGGGCAGAAACTTTGCGAATGGCTTCGGCGACGTAGCCGAGTTCGCTGGCACGATTGGTGACCAGGCGGTCAATGTCTGCTGCGGAGCGGACTGGATTTTCGACGACCGGACCTTCGCCGGCGCGGAACTCAAAGGGTACGCCCATACATTCGAAGGGCAGCAGTAGATCGGCAAAGATGATGGCGGCGTCGACGTCGAGCTTTTCGGCGGCAGTGATGGTGACTTCGGCGGCGATGTCGGGTTTTTTGCAGATGTCGACGAGTGAGTGATGACGGCGGACGGCCTGGTACTCGGGCATGTAGCGGCCAGCCTGGCGGAGAAACCAGACGGGCGTAATGTCAACGGGCTGGCGCAGGCAGGCGCGGACGAAGCGCTGCGCGCCAGTCAGCGGCGCCGGGGCGGATGGGGTGTCAGCACTGGATGGCAGGACGGCAGCGGCGGGGCCATCGGGATGGACAATCTTCTCGTTCATAACGGATCAGACTTCGAGGGTAGCACCGAAGCCATGGCGGATGGAGAGAAGAGGCAGCACCGTTTGGCGGGGCTCAAATCGCTGAATGCATTGTGCAGCAAAGCAGCGGGTGCGAACGACGGCAGGCGGCACGGCGGGGTACCCGGGTTGCGCTATGCTGGTGATCTTCGCGGTGCCTGGCGGTGCCGGGATGGAGGCGAGCAGGCCAGATGGATGATGGGGCGAGGGTAAATCCGGCACAACGGCTGCGCGACCAATGGTGCACGGTGGTAGTTCCCTGCTACAACGAAGCGGCCCGGCTGCGTCCCGAGCTCTTTATGGAGTACCTGGCTACGACGGAGCGGGTGCGTTTCCTGTTTGTGAATGACGGCAGCCGGGACGGGACGCTGGCGGTCTTGCAGGGGATGCGGGAGCGCCGACCGGAGCGGATTTTCGTGCTGGACCAGCAGCCGAACCGGGGCAAGGCCGAGGCTGTGCGGGCGGGCATGCTGCAGGCGATCGCGATGGACGGCGAGGGAGTAACAGGATTCTGGGATGCGGACCTGGCGACGCCGCTGGCAGCGATCGAGCAGTTGCTGCGGCATTTACGGAACAATACCGGGCTGGCGATGGTGTTTGGCTCGCGCGTGCGGCTGCTGGGCCACTTTATTCATCGCAAGCCGTTGCGTCATTATCTTGGACGCACCTTTGCCACGGTGGTTTCACTGGTGCTGCGGCTGCCGATCTACGACACGCAGTGCGGAGCGAAGTTATTCCGCGTGACGCCGGAGCTTGGCACGATCCTGGCGAAGCCTTTCCAGTCGCGCTGGATTTTCGACGTCGAAATCCTGGCACGCTACCTGGCACTGCATGATCGCGAGCCTGATCACGGCAGCAGCGCTATTTACGAAAGCGCACTGCCCAGCTGGGAAGATGTGGCCGGGTCGAAGGTCGGGCCACTGGACTTCCTCCGTGCCTTCTACGAGTTGTGGAAGATCCACGCCACCTATCGGCATAGTCTTCATCGCTGAAGAGGCCGGATGGTCCCGGCCCGCCTAGATGGCGCTGGTGAGCGTGCTGCCGATTGCCGTGAATGCTGCGCTGATCTTGGTGCTGAGGCTGGTCATGGCGACAACCGCGCCGAGGCCGATGATGCCGGCGACCAGGGCGTACTCAATGAGGTTCTGCCCAGAATCTTCGTACAGGAACGTTTTGCAAACCTTCATACATTTCGTCATGACTGATCTCCCGCAAACTGCTGTTTCTTGACGCCTGAGAGGTTTATCGGACGAAGATCAAAGTCCTTTAACGGGCGGTTGATGCGGGCTGGAGGGAGATAGCTGGTAGAGGCGGCGGGCGTTCTCACTGAAGATCTGGCGGCGGGCGGAGAGTGGGAGCGGGCGCGCCCAGTCTTCGAGAAGGGTCCACCAGGCGTGGTATTCGGAGGCAAGCAGGCAGACGGGCCAGTCGGAGCCGGCGAGTAGCCGTTCCGGTCCGAAGATCCGAAGGACGGCGTCGAGATATGGATACAGATGCTCCGGGGTCCAGGCGGACCAGTCCGCTTCTGTGACGAGGCCGGAGAGTTTGCAGACAACATTCGGATTCTCAGCCAGGCGCCGGAGGTCGTCATGCCATGGCTGCAGGAGCTGCTCGCGGATGCGGGGTTTGGCGAGGTGATCGAGAACGAAGAGCTGGCGGGGATGGAGGCGGACGAAGCGGTCGGCAGCAGGCAGCTGGTGCTCGAGGATTAGGAGGTCGTATGCCAGGCCGGTGTCAGCCAGGGAGTCGATGCCGCGGTTGAAGGCCGGGCGGAGGAGGAAGTCGGGATCCGGCTCGTCCTGAACGACGTGACGGAGGCCTTTGAGCTTTGCGCGGGAGGCGAGGGAATGCAGCATGGCCGGCAAATCCGGAGATTCGAGCGGCAGCCAGCCGACGACGCCGTGGATCAAGGGTGTGGCGTCGGCGAGATCGAGCAGCCAGTGAGTTTCCTCGAGGGTCTGGCGCGCCTGGACGACGACGGAGCCGGTGATGGGGCTATGGCGGGGCGCTTCCGAAGTGTGGATGAGGGTGGCGAGGTCGGCGGGGAGGAAGTCGCGCTGGAGGACGGCCATGTCGGGGCCGATCCAGGCGTAATCGACGGGAGTGTAATGCCACAGGTGGTGGTGGGCGTCGATTATTTCGATTGCGGGGGGCGCGGCCATGGGTCTCAGGAATGTTGGGGCGCGTGTGTGCCAAGGCGCGGGGCGGCGAAGGCGTAAATGGCGACGACGATATAGCCGAGGGCAGGCAGGATGTAGCCAAGAGCGACGCTGCCGGTGAGGCGGGTGACCCAGCCCATGGCCGGGGGGAAGATGGCGCCGCCGACGATGGCCATGACGATGAGGCTGCCGCCCAGCTTGGTGTCGGCACCGAGACCTTTGACGCCGAGAGCGAAGATGGTGGGATACATCACGGACATGAAGAAGCTGGTGATGAGGATGGCCCAGGCGCCGGACATACCGGGATAAAGGATGCTGACGGCGAGCAGGAGTGTGTTGATGACGGCGTAGACGCCGATCATGGTGCCGGGATTGATGAAGCGCATGAGGGCGGTGGAGACGATGCGGCCAATGGCAAGGGCGGCGAGGGTGGCCGTGAGGAAGTAGCCGGCGGTGCGCTCGTTGGCAGTAGTGTAGGCACGCATGTAGGGGATGAGCGTGCTCCAGGTACTGACCTGCGCGCCGACATAGAAGAACTGGGCAACGACGGCGAACATGAGGTGAGGATTGCGGAGGAGCCGGCCCATGCTTCCCTGCCCGGAGTTCGAGGAGGCTGGTGCTGCTGCCGAGTCTTCGACGATGTCGCTGATGGTGTCGCCCATGGTGTCGAGGTCGGCGGGAAAGCGGGTGCGGGCGATAACGGCAGCGAGGATCAGGACGGCGATGCCGAGGCCGACGTAGGTCGGCACGACGCGCAGGATTTCGCTATGCAGGTAAGCAGCGTAGGTGTGCTGCGCCTGCATGGCGGCGACCTCAGCAGGCGTCTTTTCGATCCCGGAGAAGATGAACCAGGTGCCGAGCAGGACGCCGGTGATGGTGCCCGGCGGGTTGAAGGCCTGGGCAAAGTTGAGGCGGCGTTCCGAGGTAGAGGGATCGCCGAAGCGTGCGATGAGGGGGTTAGCTGCTGTCTCGAGAACAGAGGAGCCGCTGCCGACGACGAAGAGGGCGATGAGGAACGGCAAGTACTGTCCCACGATGGCAGCGGGCCAGAAGAGCAGCGTGCCGATGCCGAAGACAGTGAGGCCGACCAGAAGACCCGCCTTGTAGCCATAGCGGCGCATGAGCAGGGCGGCGGGAATGGCCATGGTGCCGTAGGCGAGGAAGACCGCAGTCTGGACCAGCTGGGCCTGGAGCAGGCTGAGAGAGAAGGATTTGCGGAATTGCTGGACGAGGATGTCGGTGAGGTTATTGGACATGCCCCAGACGAAGAAGATGAGCGTCGTGAGGAGAAAAGGGACGAGGTAGCCAGCGGGAAAGATGGAGGCGGGGATGCCGGATGCCGGCGAGGAAGAAGGCTTGGAATTGGGGGTGGCCAGATGCATCCTGCTCCGTTGTGCTGCTGGACGTTAGTCGAAGTGGACCATGATCTTGGTGAATTTTGCCGGCGCCTGGCTCCATTGTGCAAGGTAGGCAGCGGCGTCTGCAGGAGAGATGATAGCGCTGATGGTGTCGTCCACGGGGAAGGTACCGGCTTCGAGCATGCGGATCACTTCGTGGAAGTCTGCCGGGAGGGCGTTACGGCTGCCGAGGATGTCGAGTTCTTTCTGCACGAAGAGACGGGTCTCGTAGGCGACCTGCTCCTTGGCGTAGCCGATGTAAACGACGCGGCCGGTGAAGGCAACTTCCTCGACGGCAGCGCGGAAGGTGGCGGGCAGGCCGATGGCCTCGATCATGACGTCGGGTCCGCGGCCGCTGGTGATGTCGGCCAGGCGCTGGTGCAGATCTTCGCGGCCGGAATGGATGAGGTGGGTAGCACCGGCTTTGCGCGCGATGTCGAGCTTGGCGTCGTCCATATCGATAGCGATGGTAGTGGCGCCGCGAAAGGCGGAGCCGGCGACTGCGCCGAGACCGATGCCGCCGCAGCCGAAGACCGCGACGATGTCATCGGGAGTGATGCGACCGCGGGCTGCGGCGTGCGCGCCGACGGTGAGCGGCTCGACCAGGCAAAGCTGTTTGAGCGAGAGGCGGGCGGGATAGAGGCGGGCGCGGGGTACGGAGATGTAATCAGTCATGGCACCGTCGCGCTGAACGCCCATGGTCTGGTTGAACTGGCAGGCATTGACGCGGCCGCGCAGGCAGCTGGGGCATTTGCCGCATTCGGTGTAGGGAGAGAGGGTGACGGGCGTGCCGGGGGCGAGATCGGACGCGCCGTCGACGACGGTGGCGGCGACTTCATGGCCGGGGATGCGGGGGAAGGCGACCATGGCGTTGGCACCGCGAAAGGTGGAGAGATCGGTGCCACACATCCCGACGAGGTTGACCTTCAGCAGGACGTTTCCGGAGGATGGTAGAGCGATTTCCGGGATGTCGACGATGGAAGCCGAACCAGGAGATTGAATTTGAAAGGCCTTCAACCGTGTCCTCCGTGCGTGGGAACTTTGTGCGCGAACCTCAATCCTGCCACGATAGCCCATGGAGCGAGCAGCGGTAAAGGTTTACTGTAGCGTTTAATCCTGAGTGGAGAATAGCTTGTGCCGCTTGCGAGAGAGGCATGGGACGGGGAGTGAAGGAAGATGCTGAAGATTCCGAAGTATTCAGTTGGCGTGGGCGATCGTTTTGCGCACCAGGCGCTGGCGCAGTTGAAGGCGTGCCAGATGGCTGCGGATGCGGGCGTGGTGGTGAGCCCGGTGTGGAACAAGAGTAATCGCGAACACACGATTATTCATTCCGAGCCGGCGGCGACGCGGACTGCGGCGGACGCGGCGGTGCGCAGCAGCGGCTGGAAGGAGCCGTACTTCTGCGATGCCGATCATATCAACCTGACGACCGTGGATCGGTTCCTGGAGCCGTGCGATTTTTTCACGCTGGATGTGGCCGACCAGATCGGCAAGCCGGCGTCCAGTGAATCGCTGGAGGCGTTTGCGAAGAGGCATGCAGAGCTGCAGGGCGAGATCGAGATTCCGGGGATTGGCAAGCTGTCCATCGAAAAGCAATTCTTTGCTGTAACAGCTGCGAAGTATCTTGCGGCAGTGGAGAGTGCTGCCGCGATCTACCGGAAGATTGCCGAGGCCAAGGGCGTCGAGACATTTGTGACAGAGATTTCGATGGACGAGACAGATGCGCCGCAGACTCCTTCCGAATTATTGATCATCCTGGCGGCGATTGCCGATCACCAGATTCCCATCCAGACGATTGCGCCGAAGTTTACGGGACGCTTCAACAAGGGCGTCGACTACGTGGGGGATTTGCAGCAGTTCGAGCGAGAATTCCGCGACGATGTTGCCGTGATTGCGTATGCCGTGAAGGCCTATGGCCTGCCGGAGACTTTGAAGTTGAGTGTGCACTCGGGCAGCGACAAGTTTTCGATCTACGCTCCGATGCGGAGAGTGCTGCAGCACTTCGATGCGGGCGTACATATCAAGACGGCGGGGACGACGTGGCTGGAAGAGTTGACCGGGCTGGCAGAGGCCGGGGGTGAAGGCCTGGCGCTGGCGAAGGAGATTTACAGGCAGGCGTATGAGCGCCGGGCTGAACTGACCGGTCCGTATGCAACTGTGATTGACATTCGAGCCGAGGAGCTGCCGACGCCCGCGGTGGTGGATGGCTGGAGCGCGGATGAGTTTACGGGGGCGCTGCGACATGATCCAAAGGCTGCTGCATACAATGCCAGCCTGCGCCAGCTGCTGCATGTTGGCTTCAAGGTAGCTGCGGGAATGGGCGAACGGTACCTGGATCTGTTGCAGAAGAATGAAGCGATTATCGGCCGGAATGTGACTGAGAATCTCTTCGATCGCCATATTGCGCCGCTGTTCCTGGGCGAGGGAGCGGGACGATGACGGAGCGGGCGGGGGTAGCGACATCCTTGAAGCTGGATGGACGGATAGCGGTGGTGGTTGGCGGGACGTCCGGGCTGGGACTGGCGATCGCCCGAGGACTGGCGGCTGCGGGGGCCGATGTGATTGCGACGGCGCGGCGGCAGGAGCAGGTAGATGCGGCGGCGGCAGAGATAGAGGCCCTCGGGCGGCGGACGCTGCGGGTAGCGGCGGATGTAAAGGACCGGGCGTCGCTTGAGGCACTGTGCGGGAAGGTGCTGGCGGAGTTCGGGAAGGTCGACATCCTGGTGAATTGTGCGGGGAGGATCAAGCGGGCGCCGACGCTGACGTTTCCGGAGGACGAGTGGAAGGACATCCTCGATACGAACCTGACGGGAACGCTGCGGGCCTGCCAGGTGTTCGGGACGACGATGCTCGAGCGGGGTTATGGCCGGATCATCAATATTGCGTCCCTTAATTCGTTTGTGGCGCTGAACGAAGTGGCTGCGTATGCGGCGAGCAAGGCGGCGGTGGTGTCGCTGACGCGGTCGCTGGCCGTGGAGTGTTCGAAGCGGGGCGTGCTGGTCAACGCGATTGCGCCGGGAGTGTTCCGGACAGCGTTGAATGCAGACCTACTCGACAACACGCCGCGCGGCAAGGAGCTGCTGATGAGGACGCCGATGGGCCGCTTCGGCAATGCGGACGAGGTCGTGGGCGCAGCAGTCTACCTGGCGTCCGAGGCGGCATCGTTCGTCACCGGGCAGGTGCTGACGGTCGATGGCGGCTTCCTGGCGAGCGGCGTCAACCAGTAATCAGCTGTGCCGGCGAAGGCTTCAGCTCATATCCGGATGCCACATGTTGCCGTTGTTGGGAAAGCTGATCACTCTCGCGAGTGTGGACGGTGGCTGGCGGTTGACGTAGCCGGGATCGTGGACGGTGAGCCACGCATCGATGGCGACGCGCACGAGTCTCTCTGCTGGCACGCCGATGTCTTCAGCGACACGGTCAAGCTCAGCAGTCTGATAGGCAGGAACGACGAGCAGTGATGCAGGTGGGCGTGAATGGTTCATGGCCTGATGCTATGACTGTGCCTGGCGCAATGGGGAGTGTTTTAAGAGACGGTTCCTGTTACGAAAGAAGAGAGTCATAGCACCTACGGTCTATGCCTATGTGCTGTTCGGGGAGTGGCGGAGCCGGCAAGTGGGCGGCTCAGGACTGATTGCACCCGCATGATTGCCGGATGATGTGCTGCACGGGCAATACGATGCGTTTGTGATCGGCAACCCTGTTACCTCCGGTATCCTGCGCGGTGTTGCGTGCCGTGATGCGCTGGAAGAGCAGCTCGGCGGCGACGCGTCCCAGCTCCTGCGCCGGCTGCTGCACGACAGTGATGCCGGGCTTGAAGATATCGGCCATCTGAAAGTCGTCGAAGCCGCTGATGGCGACATCACGGGGAATGTGCAGGCCGAGGGTGGCGAAGGCATGCAGGGCATGGCGCATGACCAGGTTGTTGCCCATGAAGAATGCAGTGACGGGCGTGTGTCCGGAGAGCTGCTGCCTGATGATGGCGAGGGTCTGGGCCTCGGTCACACAGGTAAGGTGTTCGCTGGGCGAGAGGCCGGCGTTGAGGATCGCTTTCCTGTAACCGCCGTAGCGGGCATCGAGCGTGTAGAGCTTGTCTGAGAGGCCGAGGTAGGCGATGCGCTGGTGGCCGTGGTCGATGAGGTGTTCGACGGCGATACGCGCGCCTTTCCTGTTCTGGACGAGGACGCAGTTGAAGGCGTGGCCGGCGACGGGCCGGTCGAGTGTGACGATGGGTGTGCCTTCGAACTCGGGTCGGCTGAGACTGGAGCGGCCGATGGCGGCGGGGATGACGGCGAGTCCTTCCACATTGTTGAGCACCATGAGATTGGCCTCGGTGAACTCGATGGCTGCATCTTCGTCGCTGGTGGTGACGCTGACGGAGTAGTGATGCGCTTTGGCGACCAGGCTGAAGGCGTGGGCACAGGTAGCGAAGAAGGGGTCGTAGAAGTTGGGAACGATGAGGCCGACGGAGTTTGAGCGGGCACGGCGGAGCGAGCGAGCGACGAGATTGGGCTTGTAGTTCAGCTGCGCGATCGCAGAGTGAACGCGCTCGCGGGTTTCATCAGAGACGCGAGCGCTGGAGTTGAGCACACGCGAGACGGTCATAGTGCCGACGCCGGCCATATTTGCTACATCGCGCATTTTTGCCTTGCGTGCCGGCAAAATGGAGACCGCCTCTCCTGCATTCAGCAGGTATGAAGATGCAAGCGAATCATAGCCGCAGGAGGGTCGGGATGTCTCGCAGCGTAGGACAGTTCAAGGAACGTTGGTGCTGCAGGAAGAAGGAAGTGCGAGGGTGACGCCTGGATGGGTGAGCAGGCGACTGGCGGAGAGAGAGGGATTCGAACCCTCGATAGAGCTTTTGACCCTATAACGGTTTAGCAAACCGCCGCCTTCAGCCTCTCGGCCATCTCTCCGCGTTCGGTGCTGCGGTGATTATAGCCGAAGACTTCCCTGTTGCATGTGCGGGCGGAGGGCTGGTGAGGACGTGGAAAGCATTCTAGGGCGGGCCTGCATTTTGCTGCGTCGGGGCAGGAAGTTTTTCGATACATTTCTCGCATGCCCCTCATGTCAGGCCCTGGCTCTGCGGGCATCGTTACGCCCCCGGCGGCAACAGCGAAGAAAGTGCCCGCGGGTCGAGCTTCGGCAGGCAAGCTGAGACTGATTCCACTGGTGGCCGCGACCTACTTCATGGTCTCCGGCGGTCCTTACGGGATCGAGGACATTCTTGGCGGCGCGGGATACTTCGGGGCGCTGGCGATCCTGATGGTGCTGCCATTTGTGTGGAGCCTGCCGACTACGCTGATGATCGGCGAATTGGCCAGTGCGCTGCCGGATGAGGGCGGCTTCTATGTGTGGGTGCGGCGGGCATTTGGACCGTTCTGGGGGTACCAGGAGGCCTGGCTGTCGCTGAGCGCCAGTGTCTTTGACATGGCGATCTATCCGACCATTTCCGTGCTGTATCTCAGCAAGCTGGCACCGGCCTGGACTGCGGGCCATCGCGGTGTGCTGTGGGCTGTAACGGTGGTGGTGATCTGCTGCCTGTGGAACCTGGGCGGGGCACGGTCCGTGGGACGCGGCGCGGTTGCGTTGTTTGTGCTGCTGCTGCTGCCGTTCGCGGTGCTGGTGGGCGCGGGCTACTGGGCGGGATGGCTGAGGTTTCTGCATCATGCGCCGGCGATGGTCCAGGCTGTGCCCGAGGGCAGCTTTACGACCGCCGTGCTGGTGGCGATGTGGAATTACATGGGCTGGGATAATGCATCGACGGTGGCGCAGGAGGTAGAGGATCCGCGGCGGAATTATCCGCTGGCGATGGTGACGACGGCGGCAGTGGTGGCATTGTCGTACATCGTTCCGCTGAGTGCGATCCAGGCCGCGGGGATACCGGTGACGCAATTCTCGACCGGGTCGTGGGCGGATGCGGCGCGCATCCTGGCGGGGCCGGTGCTGGGCATCGCTATTGTGGCGGGTGGGATCATCAATGGCTTCGGGATGTTCAATGCGCTGGTGCTGTCCTACACGCGGCTGCCGGTGGTGCTGGCGGAGGATGGCATGATGCCGGCATCGATGGCGCTGCGCAATCGGCGGTCGAGTCCATGGGTAGCGATTTTGTTATGCGGACTAGCGTGGGCACTAGCGCTGAGCTTCAGCTTTGAGCGGCTGATTTCAATTGACCTGATGCTGTACGGGGTGAGCCTAGTGCTGGAGTTTGCGGCGCTGATTGCGCTGCGGGTGCAGGAGCCGGGACTGGAGCGGCCCTTCCGTATTCCGGGAAGCACGGCCGTGGCGTGCCTGGTGAGTGCCGGACCGGTGCTGCTGATTTTCTATGCGATCTATGCGGCGCGAAGTGAACGGATGGCCCACATGCCATCCATTCTTTTCGGGCTGATCATTGCTTCGTGCGGGCCGGTGTTTTACTGGCTGTCGCGCAGACTGTGGGGCCGTCGCACTGTGCCATCCGGAAACCAGCCGGGCTGATGCGGCGGACTACTTTTTCGCGGTCTGCTCGGCTTCTTTGTTGTCCATGAAGCGCTTGTGCGATTCGATGACCTTGTCGCGGGCGTAGGCTGCATCGTGCCAGCCCTTGATCTCGACACGCTTGCCTTCGAGGTCCTTGTAGATCGAGAAGAAGTGCGTGATTTCTTTGAGGATGTGCGGATAGATCTCGGAGTAGTTCCAGACATCGGTATAGCGGGGATTGCCTTTGCCGACAGCGAGTACCTTCTCGTCAGCGATACCCTGGTCGAGCATCTCGAGCAGACCGATGGGACGCACTTCCATGACGCAGCCAGGAAAGCTGCCGGCATCGACGAGGACGAGTACATCGAGGGGGTCGCCGTCTTCGCTGAGCGTTGAAGGGATGAAGCCGTAATCGCCGGGATAGTGCACGGGCGAGTAGAGGTTGCGATCGAGCCGGAAGACGTGCAGCTTTTTGTCGTACTCGTACTTATTGATGCCTTCGAGAGGAATCTCGATGATTGCGTTGATCACCTCCGGTGTACGTTCGCCAACCGGAAGCTCAAGATAATTCACCATGCGTGTTTGATCACTCGTAGGTTTCTGGGGGAATGGTTGCTGACACTTTATAATCAGCGATGATGAAGGCCTATGTCTACGTTACGCTAAAACGCACAGTCCTCGATCCGCAGGGTCAGGCGGTTCACAACGCGCTGAGAAAGATGCAGTACAAAGGCGTGGCGGACGTCCGGCAGGGCAAATATTTTGTGCTGACGCTGGATGACTCCCTACCTGCGGATGCGGCGAATAAAGAAGTCGAGCGGATTGCGCGCGAGGTGCTGACCAACCCCGTGATCGAAGAATTTACATACAAATTGGAAGCCTAGGCGGGCGCAATGGATCGATCGATTGATCCCCTGTTGAAGAAGCAGCGGGTTGACCTGCAGGGTGCGGACCTTTCCGGCTCCACGTTTCAGCAGGTAAAGCTGGCTGGTGCGAAATTCCAGGATGTGGATTTGTCGGACGTGTCGATTGTCGACGCGAATGTCTCCGGGCTTGCGCTGCGGGATTGCAACCTGTCCGGCAGCCGCTTTGAAGATGTGAACCTGACGGGCGTGCAGATTACACAGGCGGACCTGAGCGGTGCTTCGATCTCGGAGAGCCTGGTGGACGGCATGACGATTGACGGTATCCCTGTGGGAGCGATGCTGATTGCGTATCGCGCGCTGTTTGAGAAGACCGAAGACTGATTGACCGGGGCTGTCGCCGTACAATCGAGCCATGTGCGGAATTGTTGGATATGTCGGGCCGGAAGATGTTGTAACGGTGATCCTCGAAGGCCTGCGTCGGCTGGAGTATCGCGGCTATGACTCGGCCGGCATTGCCATTGGCGGCGAAAGAACAACAGGCAGCACCAGCAACGAACTGGAGCTGCGACGCGCCCCGGGTAAGCTGCGCAATCTTGAAAAAGTGATACGCGAGCATCCGATCGATCTGCCGGGCGGCGGCAGTTATGGCATCGGGCACACGCGGTGGGCGACGCATGGCCGGCCGACGGAAGAGAATGCGCATCCGCACCGCGACTGTACCGGACGGATTGTCGTGGTGCATAACGGCATCGTCGAGAATTATCTGGCCTTGAAAGCCGAGTTGATTGCGGCGGGCCACACATTCGTCACAGAAACTGATACCGAAAGCATCGCGCACCTGATTGAGCAGGAGATCAAGTCTGCCGAGGAGTCGGGCAAGTCCATGCCGCTCGAAGAGGCGGTCCGCCGGACAGTGGTGCGGCTGACCGGATCGTTTGCGATCTCGGTAATTTCGGCGGACGAGCCGGACAAGATCGTGGTGGCGAGAAGCGGACCGCCGGCTGTGATCGGCCTGGGTGAGGGCGAGTACTTCGTGGCCTCGGATGTGCCGGGGATTCTGCACCACACGCGGAATATGCACTTCCTGCAAGATGGGGAAGTGGCCGTGCTGACTCCGGGTGGGGTGACGATTACGGATTTTGCGGGTGGCGCACTGCCCCTGAAGGTCGTGCGGATTGCGTGGGATCCGATCCAGGCGGAGAAGGCCGGGTACAAGCACTTCATGCTGAAAGAGATCAACGAGCAGCCGCGGGCGGTGCGGGATACGACGCTTGGGCGGGTGTCGCTTGAGACGGGCAAGGTGTTCCTGGCGGAGATGGCGATTACGGAGCAGGAATTCCGGGAGGCTTCGCAGATTACGATTGCGGCCTGCGGAACGAGCTGGCACTCCGGGCTGGCGGGCGCGCTCCTGCGCATGGGCATCACCTTTATTATGACTTGGATTTG
>CAZZYN010000093.1:0-12783 GCA_964658265.1 uncultured Acetobacteraceae bacterium
GGGGCGGGCGTGGGGCGGTTCGGCAAGTTATCGATGAGTGAGGTGGATTCGGCAGAGCACCGCGCGCTGGCTCTGCAGGCTGCACGCGAGTCGATGGTGCTGCTGAAGAATGGCGGGGCGCTGCCGCTGGCGGACGGGTTGAAGACGATCGCTGTGATTGGTCCGAATGCAGCTTCGCTGACGGCGCTCGAAGGGAACTATAACGCCCAGCCTTCGCACCCGGAGCTGCCGGTGGATGGGATTGCGGCAGAATTTGCGGGCGCGAAGGTGGTGTATGCACAAGGGTCGCCGTATGCGGAGCAGGTCATGCTGCCAGTGCCGCGGACGGTGTTTCATGCGGCAGACGGATCGGCCGAGCCAGGACTGAAGGCTGAATATTTTGCGAGTGCCGCGATGACAGGCAAGCCGGCGGCGACGCGGGTAGATAAGCAGATTGAATTTGACTGGGACGCGGCGGCGCCGGTCGCGGGATTGTCGCGTGAGGAATTCGGGGTGCGGTGGTCGGGAACGATTACGCCACCGGCTGCGGGCGACTACAAGTTTTCGTTCACGTTGGGGAGCTGCTATCCGTGCCATGACCAGGAAGCGATCACGATGTATGTGGATGGCAAGGTGGTCGGCAAGAATGAGAGTCACGAGCCGGGGGATGGGCGAAGTGAGGATCTACCGGCATTTGCTGTGCACCTTGATGATGCAAAGCCGCATGAGTTTCGCGTAGAGTATGCGCACCAGGCGGGGCTGTTTGGCGGCGGGCTGACATTGAACTGGCTGCCCCCGGTGGAACCGCTTCGGGCCGAGGCTGTGGCGGCGGCGAAGCAGGCGGATGTGGTGGTGGCATTTGTGGGCCTGTCGTCAAAGCTGGAAGGCGAAGAGATGCCGGTGCACGTGGAGGGATTTGCGGGTGGCGACCGGACGGATATCCAGCTGCCGGCAGCACAGCAGCAGATGCTGGAGGCGGTATCGGCCGAGTTGAAGAAGACGGGCAAGCCGCTGGTGGTGGTGCTGATGAATGGCAGCGCGCTGGCAGTGAACTGGGCGCAGGAGCATGCGGATGCGGTCCTGGAGGCCTGGTATCCGGGGGAAGCTGGCGGGACGGCGATCGCGGAGACACTAGCGGGGAAGAATAATCCTGCGGGCCGACTGCCGCTGACGTTTTATGCAGCGATTGATCAGCTGCCGGCGTTCACGGATTATGCGATGAAGGGAAGGACCTATCGCTACTTCTCCGGTAAGCCGTTGTATGGGTTTGGCTATGGGCTGAGTTATACGAAGTTCGCCTATGACGGACTGGCGGTGTCGTCAAAAGAACTGAAGGCGGGCGAGCCGCTGATGGTGGAAGCGACGGTGCGCAACACCGGAAAGATGGCGGGGGATGAAGTGGCAGAGCTGTACCTGACGCCGCCGGCGGGAGAGGTGGCGCCGCGGCTGGCGCTGAAGGGCTTTGAGCGGGTTCACCTGGGTGCGGGGGAGTCGCGGATGGTGAAGTTTACGCTGGATTCGCGGACACTGAGCCAGGTGAATGGCGAAGGCAAGAGGATGGTGACGGCGGGGAACTACTCCGTGTACGTGGGCGGAACACAGCCGGGCATGGGTGAAGGGAAGTCTGCAGAGTTCGCGATCTCCGGGTCACAGGAGCTGCCGAAATAGGGACTTGTGCACCGAAAGAAATTACCCATGATGCCCGATGCAGTCCTATACTCCTGCTCAACTGCGGACTGAGGGGAGATACATGTCTTTCGTCAAGCGTCGCTCCTTTTTACAAAGCATTGCCTTAGTCTGCCCCTTGAGTATTTTCGCCCAGACTGCCATAGAGTCATAGGCCTGATTCTGTTTTGCAACCGCGCTTAAACATTTTCTCTTTCCCGCCGATAGGGCTTACAGGAAGAGGCCTCTCTGCTTCTTCCAGGCGCTATCGCCGGAATGGAGACTCTATCAAACACACACCGCTTCTTTGCACAGTAGCATTGGCGCTTGCGCCACACTTTTGCCTGGCGCAACAAATGGCGCTCCACGCACCTTCGAAGACGTTTGAGACGGTTGCGGCATCTTCGATTGGCCAGATGTCTACTCCCGCTTCCGCTGCAACTCCCGTGTGGAAGAAACAAGTCGAGCGCTGGCTTGATCTAAATACCTTGACGTACTCGGCACGGTATCGCAGCACGTTTGATCATCTGGGGTCGCGTAGTTTTGAGCAAGGTCAGCAGCGCATCATTGCGGACGGCAAGTTCAAGTTTGACCAGCAAGGCCGCTATGGTCTGGGTTTTCACTTGTCGAGCGGGCGTTATTTCAATTGGGCGTATGCAGATTTCATCGGTGGCGGACAGCACGCCTTTCTCAACAGTATTGAAAAGAAAATGTCACCGGCCGAACTTGTATTTCTGGGCAGCATTCCATATCCCAAAGGCTTCTTCAACTCTGCCGGTGGCCAGGTGTATCTTCGCCAGCTTTTCCTGACAGCCGAGCCTGTGCCGGGAATCGATGTGCAGTTTGGCGGAATCGGAATCAATCATGGCGTGAATACAGAAGCGACAAGCTACGATGATGATGGCTACATGGTCGGTGAGCGGATCACGGTCAAACGTCCGAAGCAGTTGTGGCTAAGCGAGGTTTCGTTTACGCGCGGCTTCCTGGGCGACTTGTACACGCCAAACTTTTTTGCGCGCGGCCAGCATCTCGCAGTGACCAACTACTCTCAATTTCTGGTACGTAAAGATCTGGGTAAAAGACTGGCCGTATCGGCTGACTATACGGTATCCGCGCCGGAAGGTCTCACGAAGATCAAGACGACGCGCGAGGCAATTCTTGCGAATGTGCACGAGAGCAAATTAGTCGACGGAGTTCGATTCGAAGCGTATCAGCGCATCAACCTCGCGTACGTTGCAGGCTTTGAACAGGCAGGAGCCTTCGGTGACGGCAAGGGGTATGCATTGACACTGACGCGTAAGCTAAGCACGCGTGGTTTGGTGGATGCCGGACTTGCTGACATCGACGGAATGGCGCTCGTTTATCTCGGAGCGAATCCGCAGGCTGCAGTCCTTGGGCTGGCATTGAATGGTGACCAATATGGTTTGGGCAATCGCTTTTTTGTGCGTCCCACGATTGCACTGACTCCAGCCTTGAGTCTGGTCGGCTTCTTCACGCACACCTACGACTACACACCCACGGATGCAACCGTTGATATCTGGAACAAGCAGGCATTGAATGTTGGATTCGTTGTGGATGCCAAAAAAGTGCTCTTCCCGCACAGAGCCGAATAACCCTGCACAGTGAGGCGAAGTCCTGCTCGTAGTTCCAGAGTCGGGCTTCGCGGCAGCTGTAAGAATTTCGCCAGCCATGAGGCACGCAGATTAATCCAAAGCTGATACTGATGGAAAGCCGATGCGTTCTTTAGACGGTCCTGTTGGCCCGGAAACATCTTTAGTTCGAGCGGCCGCTCATTTGCTCGCACCGCCTTTAAGGTGAGGCCATTCTGGCTTTGCACCGTCCAGGTCCGCGCCGTTTATGTCGTTAATCGTATCAGCAGATGCGCAAATTGATCATGGCGAGCGAGAACGGCATCGATACAACAGACGACCGGGAGAGGATCCGGTACATCGACGAGGCGCTGGCCGGGATGCAGGCGCCGATGCGGGACGGCCTACCGCTGCAGGGGTAATTTCGCTGGACGCTGCTGGACAAGCTTAAGTGGATGTCGGGTTATGGAGCGAAGTTTGGGCTGGTCGCGGTGGACCGAGAGACGTTCAAGCGGACGCCGAAGCCGAGTGAGTGGCATCTGGGTGGGATTGCGCGGAGGACTTCGCTGCAGTGAAACTGAAAACGTAATGGCGACAGTGTTAGTTGTTAATACAGGTCAAAGCATGCAGGCAGGTGTCAAAGCTTCCTTGTCCGGAGGGCCTGCATGCCGGTGCGACTCGTCGTGACCTGCGAGCCGTCTGAGAGCAGCAGGATAAGACGCCGTTCGACGGGCTGACCACTGCGCACGTGCGCCAGGTTGACAATATCGCAGCGATGGACACGGACGAAGACAGCAGGATCGAGACGCGCAGCCATCTCCCGCAATGGCACGTGTACCAGTAGACGCCTGCCTGCAACGTGGATTGCAGTGTAATCGTCATCGGCTTCGAGGCGCACGATCTCTGCGACATGCACGGGAACAACTGCCCCGAGATGACGCACGAAGAAGTGCTGGAGGTAGCCTTCGTGCCGGGTGCTGGCGAGACGGTCGTCGATGGCCCCTATATTCTCTGCACGGCTGCTGTGAGTGCCGCGTGCGCGAATACGTTCAATGGCTGTGCTGAAACGTTCAGGCAGAACGGGCTTGAGCAGGTAGTCAAAGGCGCCGAGCTCAAAGGCGGTGATGGCGTGGCGATCGTAGGCCGTAATGAAGACGATGGCGGGAGTGTGCCGCATCTGCTGTGCGAGTGCGAGGCCGGACATTTCGGGAAGGCGGATATCGAGGAGCAGGAGATCGGGCAGGAGCTCGTCGACCATGCGCAGACCGACAGGGCCGTCACATGCTTCGCCGATGAGATCGAGGTCATCGTGCACCGCGATGTAAGAACGCAGAAGGCTGCGCGCAAGCGGCTCGTCTTCCACGATGAGGGTGCGGATCATAGGCAGGGGACGGCTTCAAGTGATGCATGGCGCTCTTGAGGGATGAGCTTCGAAGGCTCGAAGGGCAGCGAGAGGGTGACGCGAAAGCCGCGGCCAGGCTGGGCTTCGATTGAGAAATCAGTGCGGCCTTCGGTAAAAAGTTCCAGCCGTTGCCGAATCGAGCGGAGACCGAGCCCGGCTGAGGCCTCGATCGATGCGGAATCGCAGCCGAGACCGTCATCCTGCACAGAGAGAAGCAGGCCGGCATCATTGAGGGAGGCTTGTAGAGTCAGGGTTCCCCCTGCGCTGCGCGGAGCGATGCCATGACGGATTGCATTTTCGACCAGCGGCTGCAGGGTGAGTGGCGGGATGCGGCAGCTGCAGGCTTCCGCAGCAATGTCGCGAACGATGTGTAAACGGTCGCCGAGCCGGAGCGATTCAAGGGCGAGGTACTGGTCGGTAAAGGTCAGCTCCTGGCAGAGGCTGACGCCTTCGCTTTCGGCGGTGTGATTGAGGGTGTAGCGCAGCATCGCGGCAAGCCCTGCGATGGCCTCCATGGTGCGCGGCTGGCCTGGTCCGGCGAGCGCCATGATGGAGTTGAGGGTGTTGAAGAGGAAGTGCGGATTGAGCTGGGCGCGAAGAGCGGCGAGCTCGCTCCTGGCCTGGAGTGCCTCGGCGAGACTTCTTCGGCGCTCCTCCTGCTGCAGACGCTGATTCACCTCGAGGACATAGAGGACGCCGGCAATGTTGCCATAGATCATCAGGCCGCTGAAGAACTGCCACTGCATGGCGTAGCCGCTGAAGTAGCCGATGACGAAATGATGCGTCGTGAGTGCGTTGCCGATGCTGCTGACCACCAGCACGCCGAGATACCAGAAGAACGAATAGCCGACGGCCGCGGAGAGCTGGCCAGGATAGAACCACCAGGTGCGATGAAACTTCCACGAGAAGAGCCGGGTCCAGGGCAGGATGAGCAGGCCGAGTGCAGCAGCGGGCACGATGTTGTAGATCGTCTGCCGCATCGGCTGGGCGTAGTAGGAGAGCCGGCGAAAGAGGACGTAGTAGCTGATTGCGTAGGGAAGCCAGGCGGCAAGATAGATGGACCAGAAGCGCGGTCGGCTCATTGGGACCCCCGTTTCCTCTATGCTGCCACAGCCTGCATGCAGCGCCGCGGCGTTCGGCGAGGCGGGCAGTGAAGGCGGTGAACGGCGGCACCGTGCGATTCACCCGGCTGCTGGTCACATTGGCCGAATGTTGCATGTCGCGCGAAGGCTGCTGCCGTAGCGTGGATCGTATGTTGCTGACTGTTCCTGTACGACGCGCCGGGATTGTGTTGTGTCTTCTGCTGCTCTCATCAGCCTGTGTTCGCGCACAGGTGAGAGCGAGAGCCATGGCTGGTCCAAAGGTGCTGGATGGGAGTGCGCCTCAACTGCGAGTGAGCGGGCTGAGGGCGGGCGAAAGCGTGACGGTGCACGCCTTTCGCAGGAGCAGGGTGTACGAGGCGCCGGGCTATACGGGAACTCCTGTGCTGGCGCATGCCGAAGCGGTGTTTGCTGCGGACCGGCACGGGATGGTGGATGTGGATGACGCTGAGCCAATGCGAGGAACGTACAGCGGCGCAGACCCGCTGGGGTTGTTGTGGTCAGGCACGCGGCTTGAGCTGGGCGGCAACGCGGCGCAGCCGATTACGCAGGGGCTGGAGCTACAGAGTGAAGCGCAGGTGGTCTTTCGTGTGGAGACAGGCGGGCCTCGCAGGCAGCGATGGATCGAGACGCGCATCGAGCTGATCGATGGGTCAGAGCAGCTGGATGTGCAGGAGGTGGCGCTGCCGGGACTGAATGGAGCTTTTGCGCGGCCGAAGGTGCGTTCTGTCGGGCGGGTGCCGGCGATCCTGCTGCTGCATGGCAGCGAGGGCGGCAGCACGGCCGAGGCGCGGGCGAGTGCGATCCGCTTTGCCAACCTGGGATACGCGGCGTTTGCGCTGAACTACTTTGCCTGGCCCGCGGCCGGACTGAAAAGTCTGCCGCCGGCCCTGGTGGATATTCCGGTGGAAGTGCTGGCCACGGCGCGGACGTGGCTGACCGAGCAGCCGGGTGTAGACGCCGGAAGCGTGGCGGTGTGGGGTGTTTCGAAGGGCGCGGAATTTGCGCTGGTGGCTGCAGCTCACTACGACTGGATCGATCGCGTGGTGGCCTGCGTGCCGAGTGATGTGGTCTGGTCGGGGTTCGGTCGCGCGCCGGCTGCGGGCGAAGTGTATTCGTCGTGGAGCGTGGGCGGGAAAGGGCTGCCATATATCCCTTATGACCATTATGAAGATGCGCTGCAGGGAAAGTTTTCAGCAGCGTTTGTTCACCAGCGGAGCCTGCAGGCGGCGAGTGATGAAGAGCGGGCCGCGGCACGCATCCCGATTGAGAAGACGCGGGCGAAGCTGTTGCTGCTGGCCGCAACGAACGACGTGGTGTGGCCATCTGGAGCGATGACTGCCGCGATGGTTGAGCACTTGCGGAAGGCTGGCCGGGGAGATGCGGTGCGGGAGATGATCTTTCCGGATGCTTCGCATTTTATCTGCGGGACCGGGTCGGAGGTCCGCCGGCTGAATCCTGTGCACAAGCCGGAGGGTAATGATCCGACGCCGGAAGCAGATGCGCATGCGGCGGAGGCGGGCTGGCGTGAGACGAAGAAGTTTCTAAGCCGCTAGGTGAACCCGGATAGGCAGCTATGGTTGTGACGTATCTGCAGGGTGCCAGTCATGTTCGACGCGTAACTGGATGTCGGCATACGCGGCATGGATGAGCCGGGTGAGAGCGGCGGGGTCCGCAGGAACCGGCGGCCGCAGCTTTGCGTGGCGCATGAACTTGCCGTTGCCCTGCAGCAGGCGGGATGGATCTGGCAGAGCGGCGCCGTGAAAGAAGGCGACGTTGATGTGCGAGGTGAAGACATTGACCGAGGCGAAGGGTGCGTCGCCGAGGCATGCGGTCGCGCAGCCGTCATGGAGCAGCTCGCGGACCTCGTCACCGCAGTTACGCATGACGTTGAACCATTCGCGCGCATGGGCTGCCAGTTCGGGCGGATGCTGGTTCATCCATGCATCGATGGCGGGATCGTGTTGGACGGCACCGTTGAAGCGCAGGAGGTTTGATTTCATGTTGGATCGGATCAGCCGGTTCTTTCAAGGTTGGCGCGTTCGAGTTGCGGGGCCATGAGCTGGAGCCAGAGCAGGGCGAGCAGGTAGGCGGCGGCGGCGATGGTGAACAGTGGCCAGTACAGACCGGTCTTCTCGAGGACGTGTCCGGCGAGGAGCGAGAGCAGGACGCCGCCGAGGGCTCCGGCAGAGCTACCGATGCCGGTGACGCCACCGACGGCAGCGCGGGGAAACATGTCAGAGGCGGTGGTATAGAGGTTGGCCGACCAGCCCTGGTGCGCAGCGGCGGCGAGGCCGATGACGGCGACGGCGATCCACTGGTTGGCTGCGTGAGCGGCGAAGAGGATCGGCAATACGGCACAGGCGCAGAGCAGCATGGCGAGCTTGCGTGCGGTGTGGGGCGCGATGCCGCGACGCATCAGGAAGGAAGGAAGGTAGCCGCCGCCGATGCTGCCCGCGTCGGCGGCGACATAGATGGCGATGAGTGGCAGGCCGAGTTTGGTGATGGTGAGTCCGTAGGTGTGGTTGAGGAACTTGGGCAGCCAGTAGAGATAGAACCACCAGATGGGGTCGGTGAGGAACTTGGCGAAGGCGTAGGCCCAGGTCTGGCGGTAGGTGAGGAGGCGACGCCAGGGGTAGGGTGCGGTGGGCGGCTCCTGATCGCTGCGGATGTACGCGAACTCCTCGGGCGAGAGGCCGGGATAGGATTCCGGCGGGTGGTAACGCGTGAGCCAGATGGCGATCCAGGCGAGGCTGAGAATGCCGGTAAAGAGGAAGGCGACCCGCCAGCCGTAGCGGATGGTGAGCCAGGGGACGATGAGGGGCGCGAGGATGGCGCCAAGGTTGGAGCCGGAGTTGAAGAGGCCGGTGGCGAAGGAGCGTTCGCGGCGGGGGAACCATTCGGCGACGGTCTTGATGGCCGCGGGGAAGTTGCCGGACTCGCCGAGGCCGAGGGCGAAGCGGGCGATGGCGAAGCCGATGACGGTGGTGGCAAGCGAGTGGGACATGGCGGCAAGCGACCAGGCGCCGATGATGACGGCGTAGCCGATGCGGGTGCCGATCCTGTCGACAAAGCGGCCAGCGGCCATCAGACCGATGCCGTAGGCGAGCTGGAAGGCCGCGATGATGTAGCCGTACTGGCTTTCATTCCAGCCGATGACGTGCTGGAGGGTGGGTGCGAGGACGGCGAGGACCTGGCGATCGGTGTAATTGATGGAGGTCGCGGCGAAGAGCAGGGCGCAGATGGTCCAGCGGGTGCGTCCGCCGCGGACCGGGCGTGGAAGGGGAGCGGACTGGGGTGGAGTGGTCAACAATTCGGAAGTATAGCGTTGGGGCGGCCGAGTGTGCGGAGAGTGGAGAGCAGAACGACGATTAACGCGGCAGCGATTGAGGCCGATAGGGAAGACAGTGGTGTGCTGCGTGGTGTGCCGGGGGACGGACAGGCGCGGCAGCCGGTGGCCAAGGAGGAGATTGTTCAATGGCGTTGAATGTTTTGGTAGTGGACGACTCTGCAGTGATCCGTAAGGTAGTGATTCGTGCACTTTCGCAGACAGGATTGAACCTTGCGGAGGTACACCAGGCCGGGGACGGGAACGAGGCGCTGGCGGTGTTGCGCTCGAAGCCGATCGACCTGGTGCTATCTGACATCAACATGCCGAATATGGATGGGATCGCGCTTTTGCAGAATATGCAGAACGAGGGAGTTCTCGCCAACATACCGGTCATCATGATCACGACCGAAGGCAGCCAGGCAAAGGTGATGGACGCGGCGAAGCTGGGTGCCAAGGGACTCGTGCGTAAGCCGTTTGTGCCGGAACAGATCAAGCAGAAGATGCTGGAATGCCTCGATCCGGCATTGTTCGCGTAGCATGCAGTGCTGTTCTTTCCGGCGGACGATGCAGGTAGCAGCGCTCAATCGCCGGATGACAGGTTCAAGGTGCACGGAGGAACCAGGAAGCGATGCGCAAAGCACTCATCATCGAGACCATCCAAACGGCAACGGCCAAGGTGTTTTCTACCATGATCGACAAACAGCTGACGCTTAAAGAAGTGCATGCAGAGACAGAGACAGTTGCGGGGGAGCGCGAGGTAGTGGCCCGCATCAGTTTGAGTGGAGACTGCACACTCACCAGCCTGGTGAAGTGCTCAGAGAAGACGGCGTGCCGGATTGCATCGGCGATGCTGATGGAGGACCGTCCGGATGTGGATGCGGATGTACTGGACGCGCTGGCGGAAGTGGCAAACATGATCATGGGCAGTGTGAAAACCGATTTAGACCAGGAGCTTGGAACGACCAACCTCGGTTTGCCGACAGCGGTCCATGAGAATCAGGGAGAGAGCAGCCATAGTCTGGGCTGGGTGGTGGTGCCGTTCGCTGTCGAGAATGAGCAGTTTTCTCTGCGGGTGTGCCTGGAGCCGCAGGCCAAAACGGCTTCAGCAGGGACGATGAAGTTGAAGTAGTGCGACGGGTTAGAGGGGCTTAATGGGGAAGGAGAGGAGATGGTGGGCGGGGTGCTGAGTACGGGCAGGAGAGCGGATGAGCATGATGGAGAAGAGTTTAAGCCAGGCACAGATCGACGCCATGTTCGGTACCTCGGACGAAGCTGCCGGTTCGCAGTCTGTATCTGCGTATGATTTCAGTTCACAGCGTTCACTCAATGCCGATCAGAACCAGGAGATTTCCGATTTATGCGAACGCTTCGCGCGGGGACTCGCCTCCGGCATGGCTGCATGGCTGAAGACCGACGTCGCAGTAAGCCTGGTAGCCGTAGAGCGCGCGCCATTCGTCGAGCTGATGGAAGGCACGAGTGAAAAGACGACCTATTTTTCTGCTGTGCAGTTTGAGGCAGTGAGTGCCCTGTCCCTGCTGCAGATTGATATTCCGCTTGGCTACTGCGTGCTGGACCTGCTGCTGGGCGGCAGCGGCAGACCTGCGCACAATCATGAACTGACACATGTGGATGAACAGTTATTCCAGGCGGTCATGACCTTTGCCACGGATGAACTGAGCAATGCCTGGCGCGGCATCGGGCTCGTGGCGCAGTGCATGGACCGCTTGATGCACACGCAGATCACGCGGCTGATGCCGTCCGACGAGCAGGCACTTTGCCTGATGTTTGAGATGAAGGTGGGCGCGGCCCAGGGCAACCTGGTGCTGACGCTGCCGGCTGCGGTCTCAAGTTTTCTACTACGGCAGCTGGCGGGCGCATGGAAAGGTCGGCGCGAGCATCCGGCTGCCGTCCGTGAACGGCTCCTGCATTTAAGCAGGAAAATTTCCTATTACGTGACTCTGCAGCTGCCGTCGTCTCCATTGTCGTACGGGGAGATCAGTGATTTGAAAGTGGGAGACGTGCTGTTGCTGAAGATGAGAGAAGATGTGCAGCCTCATCTACGCCTGGCGGGACGGAGTCTGTGCGAGGCCGCGCCAATGTGCCGGGGTGAATTCCGGGCGGCCGGGATCGGCAAGGCAGTACTAGAGGCGTAAAGAGGAGGGTCCAGTCATCTCGCAGGATCATTCGGCGCCTTTAGAGGTCGAGATGGCTGATGCGGATCCGCGTGCTGCCGGATCGAGACGGGCGTGCGCTCGGCTGGACGCAATAATATTGTGGCCGAAGTGGAAGCTGGGTCCGACCGAGTAGCGATAGGTCCAGCGGCCGTTTGCAAGGATGTCGTTGAAGGGATGGTTATAGACGGCGTCCATCTGGGCGCGGATGCCGAAGTGCCGGGTAATGGCAAAGTCGCCGCCCCCGCCTAGTCCGTAGAAGCCGGTCCAGTCGGCCTTCTTTCCGGTAGGTGCGAGTTGCTGCACGACGGAGGCCGCGAAGAAGTCGGCGGCCAGTGGATGTGGAGTCGCGGTCTCATGCAGGGCGCCGAGCGAGGAGCGAAGGAAGAGAGTGAGTTTGTCATAGTGCCGGTAGACCATCTGCGGACCGGCAGCGAAGGTCTGGGTGAAAGCGTCCGTCGGAATCGCAAGAGTGTATCCGGCCGGCAGCAGACCCATGGACTTGTAGAGCAGGATGCCGCCATTGATGGTTTGCTGCAGCGCAGACGGCAGCAGATCGGTCTTCAAGATTTCAGAGCCGGAGGCAACGCTGTAGTCGAAGCCGACGGAATACCAGGGACGCATGCTGATGCCGGCCTGGGTATGGAAGCCGGGCTGGCTGAGTCCGAGAGCCGGAGCATTGATGCTGGTGAAGCCTGCAAATGCGTCGTAGCGCGACACTTCTTTTTGCTGGGCCTGCAGGTTGTATGAGGAAAGCCCAAGAATGGCCAGGGCGAGAGCGGAGCGGATGTGGTCCTTGCGGAGGATGGTGGATCTTCGGTTCCAGATTGCGACGTGCATGGCGTGCTCCAGGGATGACTGGTTTTGAAAGGTAAGTTTCAGGGACGCATCGGCGGCAGGACCTCCAGAAAGACTGCAGCGGCCTCGGCGATGAGGCGGGGCTGTTCACGATGCAGCAGGTGGCCGGAATCAAAGACCTGGTGCTGCGCGTGCGGAAGCGCCTGCTGGATGACTTCGAACTGTCGGACGCCGCCGAATTCATCGTGATCGCCCTGCATGACGAGAATGGGACAGGTAATGCGGGGGAGGAAGCGTTCGAGTGGATACTCCTTCGAGAAGGAAGCGCGGTTGCTCTGGATCCAGGAATGGAAGACAGCATCGGGATCGGCATGATAGCGGCCCAGTCGGCGGCTGAGGTCGCTGGTGGCGTAGCTGCTGCCCAGCTGCCGGATGGTGGCCGCGGTGCTTTCTTCCGGACTGACGATGGGTGCCTCGGCAATGATGGCCCGGACAGGATGCGGCCGCCCTGGCTGGGGGTGCGCGGCGTAGAGCATGGCAATACCGGCGCCTTCGCTATGCCCGTAGAGAACGGGAGCGTTGATTGAAAAATGATTGAGGATTGCGGGCAGGACGACCTCGACCTGGCGGCGGTAGTAGTCGAGGCTGCGGGGCTCAAGTGGGCCCTGCGAGTTGCCATGGCCGGCGCGCGAATACGCAACAGTACTGTAGCCGGTCAGGCTGGCAAGGAGTTCGGGGAAATCTTTCC
>CAZZYN010000094.1:0-12675 GCA_964658265.1 uncultured Acetobacteraceae bacterium
GGCACGCCGCCAGCGTTGATTCTGAGCCAGGATCAAACTCTCGTTTGAAACTGTTTGGTTCACTCCCGTCCCGACGGAGGTCGGCGGAATGAACCGGCTTACCATTTCACAGCCGAAGCCGTGAAGCTCAGTAAGCACTTACCTTGTGAGAATGATCAAACCAATCCTTCTTACATTCTCACGACTGGCACGTTCAACCTGATTTTCAAAGATCCTTGAAGAAGGTCCGCCTAAGCGGCTTCTCTTTTGGATCGAAGTGCGTTGCCGAAGCCTCGCATCCCCGAACTTGTTGTGCAATTGTCCGCGCTCGTAAGCAGCAGGATCAATTTAGCGCATTTGCCAAGACTACTTTCGTCTTTGCTTTCTGTCAACAGAAAGCGCGCTGCACGTAACTCTTAAAGACATCCCTGACAGCTAAGCTGTAAGGCGAGCGCATGTGGCTCGAGGAGGTTAACCTCCGATCTTGCATTGGGTTTCGTTTGATTTGAGCCTTTGGCTCAGTCTCACGCTGCTTTCGGCATTCTGTACACAGGCTGCTTGCCTGGTGGCCGTCTGCTGTACTTCCCACTGCCTTGCGACAACTTTCTAAGATTAACAAGAGATTGTTTTATTTGCAAGCTCTTGTTGCTTTTCTTTTCCTCGCTGCCGTCAAGCCTCTGTTGCATCAGGCGTCCGGTCAGCAGCAACGAGTTCGATAGTAGCAAGGCAACAATGAGTCTGCAAGCTGCCTCCGCTGTTTAAAAGCCTCGATGCCTGTTGAAAAGGCTCTTGACTCTCCGCCAAGCAGTGCTTCGATAGGGACCAAGCTGACGCAGCGAACCTACTGCTTTACGATGACGCCCAGATCGGTCAGCCCGTTAACAGAGAACTGTACTGCCAGTGCCACCAGAAGCAAACCCATGATTCGGACGAGGATGCGAATACCGGTCTCTCCCATAAATCTACGAACCCGGTCCGCACTGGCGAGTACCCAATAGCTGACGTATGCCGTAAAGGCGATTGAGCCTACGATGGTCAACACCTCCCAGAACTTTGTCGCCTGCCCGACCAGCACCATGACACTTGAAATAGCACCCGGGCCTGCCAGCATCGGTATTCCCAGTGGAACAATTCCGACGTCGTCTTTTACCGCAGCCTCCTCGGCCTCCCCTGACGACTCCTGCGTGGCAGACCGCTTTGCCTGCAGCATATCCAGTCCAATCAGCAGCAGGATCAGGCCGCCGGCAATCTCAAATGCCGGCAGGGTGATGCCGAACATACGAAATATGAATTTGCCGACCAGCGCGAACGTAGTCAGCACGATGCAGCATGTAATTGAGGCTTTGCGCGCCATCAGTCTGCGCCGCGGCCCGTCCAAATTCGCGGTGATGGCGAGGAACGTTCCGATTGCGGCAAATGGATCGACCAGGAAAAAGATAGAGCTGAGTGCGACCAGCAGAAACGTCACGTAACTGGAGTGCAATGTATTCAATGCAGCCGTGGCTGCGGGCCCATAAAGGGCCACAAGTTCAAAAGTGTTCATCATTGGAAACGTCCCTCACCTGGATTTCAGCAGCGATTGTGGCACCCTCGCGCTGTTTCTCCTTCCATGAATCGCATCGCCACTGGCAAGCGGTCAGACTGAGGAGCCGGGCTCATCCGCTTTAGCCGGCTGCGTTCCGGTGCGGTACGCAGATACTGGCTCGCGGGCATAATAGAGAAAGCCGTCCTTTACATGATGCACCAGTCGCGGGAAAGACTCTCGTGGCATGGATCAGTCCGGATCAGGAATCCCCTTTCCCGGACTGTCACGGCGACCAATACAAAGAAGGAACAAATGCCCCTGAATTGTGGAATTGTTGGGCTGCCCAACGTAGGAAAAAGTACGATTTTCAACGCCCTGACCTCTGCCAAGGCGATGGCCGCCAATTACCCCTTCTGCACCATCGACCCGAACGTGGGCGTAGTGACGGTGCCCGATGAGCGGCTTGATCGGATTGCCGCCCTGGTAAAGCCGAATCGTACCGTGGCCACCACCATGGAATTTATCGACATCGCCGGGCTGGTAGCAGGCGCCAGCAAAGGCGAGGGCCTGGGGAACCAGTTCCTGGGCCACATCCGGTCCACGGACGCAGTAGTCCATGTGGTGCGCTGCTTCGATGATCCGAATGTGATCCACGTGGCTGGTGGCGTCAACCCGCTAAGCGATATCGACGTGATTAATACCGAGCTGCTGCTCGCTGATCTCGATACGCTCGAAAAGAGGTTCGCCAAGGTTCAGAAGGCCGCCAAGATGTCAACCGACTCCAAGGTCAAGTCGGAATTCTCCGGACTGGAAAAGTTGCTGGAAGCCGTGCAGGCAGGTCGCCCGGCGCGCACAGTCGAGTTGTCTGAAGACGAGCAGGTGGCAGCGCGGGATTTGCATTTGATTACTGCCAAGCCAATGCTTTACGTAGCAAATGTCGATGACTCCGGTTTACAGGAAGGCAATGCCTGGACTGCCGCGGTTGAGAAACGCGCAGCAGAAGAAGGCAGCCAGGTGGTGCGCATTTCCGGGGCGATGGAGGCTGAGATTGCACAGCTGGAGCCGGATGAACGCAAGGAGTTTCTGGGTGAAATGGGATTATCGGAACCAGGGCTAAACCGCTTGATCCATGCGGGTTACAGGCTATTAAACCTGATCACCTACTTCACCGCAGGGGTGCAAGAAGTGCGTGCATGGACGATTGAGCGCGGGACCAAGGCACCGGGCGCTGCAGGCGTGATCCACTCGGATTTTGAACGCGGCTTTATCAAGGCAGACGCTTACCACTCGGATGACCTGTTCACGTACGGCAGCGAGCAGGCAGTGAAGGAAAAGGGGCTATACCGTTCGGAAGGAAAAGAGTACGTGGTGAAGGATGGGGACATCCTCTTCTTCAAGTTCCACGTGGAACAATTTGGATCAGTTTCGGCGACAGATACATAGAGCCCCATCCCTGACCCCAATCGCAGGCCATCCAGGATCGCTGCTCTCTGCCTGTCCATACGGCTGGCGGAAGTCAAATTGTTCCACGTGGAACAATTTGAATCAGCTTCGGTGACTATCTGCGGCCAATGAGACTGATGGATGCACGGACGGTTGTTGTTCGGGCCCGTCCTCGTCTGGATTCTGCCGAATATTCATGCTTTTTGTGAGTGGGATACGCCGGGTTGAACGCAGGTTCTACTGCACGCTTGCGGAAGCGGAGCCTTTTCAGAGAAGCGAAGGCATTTGGAACCAAAAAAATGGGCGAGGCTGCAAAACTTCCGCGGCCCCGCCCGAGTGAAAACCTTTGGCTATTCGCCGAACTGCTTCTTGATGCCGTCTGCTGTGTCGCGTCCAGCTTCCTTGGCATTGCCCAGTGCGTCGTGAGCGGCGCCCTTCACCTGATCGGCGCGGCCTTCGTTTTTCAACTTCTCGTTACCGGTCAGATCGCCAACTGTTTCCTTGATCTTGCCGCCCAGCTTTTCCAGCGTGCCTTTTACGTTGTCGCTATCCATGGTGCATTTCTCCTTTTGTTGCGGTTTAGATCACACTTTTACGCAGGGAGGCGTGCTGAAGCAGGACCTCCACACTTGCCACCGGAAACCCGAGATGGTGTTCGAGGGACTTCTTGACGCGCTGCTGAACGAGTTCAGCGAGCGGCAGATAGGCCATCTCAGGCTCGACGGAGACCTTTTGTTTGACGTTGATGCCGCCTTTGAGAGCGTGGGCGACGGTTTCAACTTCACGGACACCAGACACATGCTCGGCTTCACGCTGTGCGAGCCTGCTGATCTGATCCAGGTTGATGGCAACTTCACCGAGGCCGCCGCTGCTGAGCACGAGGCGCGGCAGAGGCCGGACCACGGTACGAAGTTCGAGCCAGAGCAGCAGAAGTGCAGCAAGCAGAACGACGAAGGCCACGGCCAGCACCACGCCTCCATGAAGCAGGAGCTGTGTGTTCAGCCAGGCCGACCCCTGTGCGAGTACATGGGTCGTCAGCGAGGCTGAGCTTGTGTTCGGCAGCGCCGCCGACCCTGCATCCGGTAGTCCCTGTGCTGCGTACTGCCCGGTGCGTGAGCGGCTATCGAGCAGTACATACGCCGTTCCAGCACTGCCGGCAGCTGTAACTGCCAGCAGCAGGGTGACGACGACGCGATGAAGTTGACACATTGCCTTTGCCATAAAGTCCTGCCTCGTTCCTCAATACTGCTTCGTTGCTCGGTGTTGCTTCGTTCCTCAGTACTGCTTCGTTCCTCGGTTACTGGTACTTACTGCAGCTGATGCCCGGCTGCGGGTTGTGCCTCGGGAAAGGCGATGTCCGTGACGGCGATGTTGATTTCGCGTACTTTCAGACCGGTCATCGAGAGCAGCTGGTCCGAGACGCTTCTGCGAACGGCTTCTGCCACACGGGGGATGCTTGAGCCGTAGCGGACGATCATGGCAAGGTCAACGATTGCTTCCTGCTGACCTACCTGGACACGCACGCCCTGGTCGTGCGACTGCGATCCTGAAACCTTGTTGGCGAGGCCGCTGATGGTGCCGCCGAGGCCCTGCGGGGTAAGTTCTTCGACTCCCTCAACCTCACGCGCGGCGATGCCGGCTATCTTCGCAACGACCTGGTCGGATATGGTGGTGGTTCCCCCATCCTTCTTGTTATTGATACGGCTTTCGATGGAAGTCTCGTTGCCTGCGGTATTTGCGGTTGCTGTCTGCAGCGTTGCCATATTCGTGATCCTCTTCTACGCAAAGTGAGCGCATTCATGCGTTCCGTTGAGTAGGACAGGGGCGGGTCCCCAAAAGGTCACAGGCAGGCAGAATAATTTTTTATTTGTGACCTTCCACTGCGAAGCCACTGTCTTATTTGTTGAAGCCGCACTGGGTGCGCACGGAGAAAGGGAAAGCTTGGAAGGCTCAACCGGCTGGTGCGGATCTTGAAAAGGAATGCAAGTGAAGACCTGGCCCTGGTGCAGCGTTGCCTGCAGGAGCTGCCGCACCAGCACAAGGCCTTTGAGCAGCTGGTAAGTGCTTACAAAGACATGATTTACACCCTGTGCTACCGAATGACAGGGGCTGCGAGCGACGCAGAGGATTTGCTCCAGGAGATTTTGACCAAGCTGTTCCTGGGCCTGAACAAGTTTGAAGGACGTTCTGCATTCTCGAGCTGGCTGTATCGCGTGTCCTATAACCACTGCCTGAATTTTCTTGCCAGCCGCAAGGAAGAAAAGCGGCAGACGGATCCGCTGCCGGAGCGCGACCTGCTCCGGGATCCGTCGACAGAGATGACGACCGCGGACCAGCGGACGCAGGCGGTGCTGGATAGTCTGCCGGCAGAGGACCGGTCTTTGTTGATTATGAGGTTCGTGATGGATCTGGATGTGAAGGAGATCAGCACCATCCTGGGGATTGGATTGAGCGCTACCAAGATGCGGCTAATGCGGACACGGGAGTCCTTCAAGAAGAGTTTCGAGGAAACAAGATAGGGGATTGAGGAGTCAAGTAGATGCCAGGAGACAAGATAGATGGATGAGAGAGACGAAGCAGAGAGCCTGAACGGCTTGCGCGCCGATGAACCGTGGCAGGCTGGCGACAGCGATGAGAGTGAGGCTATGCGGGCGCTGCGTGAGCTTGCCATCAGCTCGCCTCAGCAGACGTTTGATCGCTTCCGCCGGCGCGCATCCGTTGTGCAGGGCACGCGGATGCTGTTTGAATCGCAGGTAAACGGATTCTGGATCGTACTGGATGCGTTTTTGCGACTGACACTTGGCGGTGCATCCACTGAACCTGAAGCAGCAGATACGCAGGGAGACGAAGCATGAACTCCATCTATTCCTCAGTTGTTGATACTTTCCGCGTCTCCGTCAATCATGCATTTGGACAGATGGGCGCTTTTCTGCCGAACCTGCTGAGCGCGATCCTGATCCTGGTTTTCGGCTGGCTGGTGGCCTGGCTTGTCTGCCGGCTGACACTACAATTGCTGCGCACGCTGGGCTTTGACGGCTTTGGGGAACGACATGGCCTCTCGCGGACACTGAACGACTTCGGACTGGCGGCGGAACCATCGAAGCTGGTGAGCCGCGCGGTTTACTGGCTGGTACTGCTGCTGGCCCTGCTTCCGGCAGTGGAGGCGCTGAAACTGGTGTACTTTACACGCCTGGTAGCAAAGGTACTCAGCTATCTGCCGGAAGCGATTGCGGCGGCGGTCATTTTACTGGTCGGCCTGTCGGTGGCGCGCATCCTGTCGACTGCGCTGGTGCGTGCGGCCAGGGGCGCAAACCTGGAGTATGCAGGGGCGCTCGGCCTGATCAGCCGCTACTTTCTCTCGCTGATTGTGATCGTCATCACGCTGGCGCAGCTTGGAGTGCAGACAGCGATTCTGACAATAATTTTTGCGGTGATCCTGATCTCTGCCGGTGTGGCGACGGCGATGGCGCTGGGGCTTGGCAGCCGCGCCGTGGTGGCGAATCTACTGGCAGGTGCGTTTGTGCGGGAGCACTTTCCGGAGGGCCGGGAGATCGAGGTCCAGGGGGTGCGGGGCCGCGTGGTCGCTGTGCATTCCGTGGGCACGGTGCTGGAAAATGAGAATGGGATCGTCACTGTGCCGAATACGGTGCTGATGGAGAATGTGATCGAGTAGCGGAGGCGGGCTCGCGCGCGAGGCAGCCTGCTTCAGATTCAGGCGACATCCTTCATGGGTGCTGCCTGCATGTCGGCATCGTGGAATTGATCCCGGCTGCTAAAGTACTGATCGTCGACCAGGGTAATCCGGCCATCTTCGTAGGTGATGCGGATCTCGACACCGTCGGTGAGTATTACGCGGAGACCACCGTCGAAGAGCTCCATCTTGCTGAAACGACGCGAGGGCCGGATTGCGAGTACAGGATTCATCGTAGTTCTCTCCTGCTGGTTCTAGATGCGAGCCACGGCCGGGTGATGCCGAATGCGACGGCATATAGAGTGCAGCCAAAGGTAATCGCGTAAAGGTGCCGCCTGGCGCAGGGCCGTGAATGCGGAGGGACGACGCCTTGAGATCGATTGTTTGCCGTGCCGTATTGACTCTGCGCGCGGGTCCGGTCCTCGGGTGGGTAAACGGCGGCAGCCGCTATAATCGGCCTAGTCGATCAAGGAGCTTTTGCAATGCCCATACAGCCTACGCAGACTATCTGGCACAACGGAAACCTTATTCCCTGGGAGAAGGCGCAGATCCACGTAATGAGCCACGTGGTGCATTACGGTTCATCTGTATTTGAAGGCATCCGCTGCTATGGGCAGCCACAGGGCGCCGCGATTTTCCGGCTGCCGGAACATATGCAGCGACTATTGGATTCGGCCAAGATCTACCGTATGCCGATGGCCTACTCGCTGGACCAGTTGTCGAGTGCCGTGGTTGAGCTGGTGGAGGCGAACGGGATTGCGCCCTGCTATATCCGGCCGATTGCGCTTCGCGGTTATGGCGAGATCGGCGTGAATCCGAAGGGATCGCCAACCGAGGTGTACATGGCGAACTTTCCGTGGGGCAAGTATGTTCCCGGGGACGAGGGGGCGGATGTGTGTATCTCGTCCTGGAACCGGCTGGCACCGAACACGATGCCGTCGATGGCGAAGGCTGGCGCGAATTATATGAATTCGCAATTGATCCGCATGGAAGCCGATATGCATGGCTATGCGGAAGGCATTGCGCTGGATGTGAATGGTTATCTGTCGGAGGGTTCGGGCGAGAACCTGTTCATAGTGCGGAATGGCGTACTGTACACGACGCCGCTGGCGAACTCCGTTCTGTCAGGGATCACGCGGGACTCGATTTTGACGCTGGCACGTCACTTTGGCATCCCGGTAGTGGAACAGGTGATGCCGAGGGAGATGCTGTACATCGCGGATGAGGTGTTCTTCACGGGCACCGCTGCCGAGGTGACGCCGATTCGCTCGGTTGACCGGATCCAGGTCGCGGATGGCGGAACCGGACCTATCACGAAGCAGCTTGCGGATGAGTATTTCGGCATTGCGAACGGGCTGCGGGCGGACCGGTTCGGCTGGCTGACCCCGGTGAATGTCCGGGTGGAGCAGGCTGTCTCCGTTTAGCGGATGTTGCAGGATGGAAGCAAAGAGGGAGCCATGGCGGCTCCCTCTTTTGTTGGTTTATGCCGGCTGGGTGCCGGGGTCTGGACGTGCGCCTGTGTTCATGGCTTCGTCCGGCGAGTTGAGAGCAGCCACTGGCGGCGAGGTGTAATCCAGAACCGGACGAGGGACCTGTGGACGGGTGCCGGGATGATTGCCCCAGCCGGGCAGCGTTTGATTGCCGGTGATGAGGCGGGCGCCGCTGCGGGAAAAGAAGTAGGTCCAGGCCCAGGTCGCCATCACGCCGATGCGATTGCGGAAGCTGACCAGGAACCACAGATGAACGACCAGCCAAGTCGCCCAGGCCGGGAAGCCACCCCAGTGAGCCTTGAACGGCCATTTCACGTCTGCGACGGCGGCACCGCGACCGATGGTGGCCATGTCGCCCTTGTCGAAATAGCGGAAGGCGGTCCGGGGGCGTCCGTTGAGATCCTGCTGAATCATTTTCGCCGCGTGTGTGCCCATCTGCATGGCCGGCTGCGCGACGCCGGGGATGCGTTTGCCATCCTGCTGAAAGACGCTGAGATCGCCACATACGAAGACGTTCTTATAGCCTTCGGGATTGAGGAAGTTGTCGACCGGGACACTGCCCTTCTTGTCTGTGGGGACACCCAGTAGTTTGCCGACCGGGGTGGGCGCGACACCCGCGCCCCAAAGGGTGACCAGGGAGTCAAGTTTCTCGTCGCCAACCATGACGTAGCCGGGCTGGATGTCAGTGACGCTGGCTCCGGTGCGCACGACCACGCCAAGATGCTGCAGCTGCTCGACTGCCTTGCGCTGCAGATCTTCCGGATAGGATGGGAGGATTTTCGGACCACCCTCAATGAGCAGAACGCGGCTTTTGGACGGATCAATATGGCGGAAATTGCTGCGCAGGTACAACTGCGAGATGTCGCGCAGGGCGCCCGCCAGCTCTACGCCGGTGGGACCGCCGCCAATGACGACAAAGTTGAGCAGCGGGTGGGTGCCCGTTTCGACCATGGACCGCTCGGCAAGTTCATAGGCGAGCAGGATCCGGCGCCGGATCTCGGTTGCGTCTTCCAGAGTTTTCAGGCCGGGCGCGCTGTGTTCCCACTCGTCATGGCCAAAGTAGGAATGGGTGGAGCCAGTGGCCACGATGAGGTAGTCGAATTCCAGTTGAACGCCGCTCGCGAGGTGAACGAGCCGTTTGGGAAGGTCGAAGCCGATGGCTTCGTCCATCAGCACGTCCACATTGTTGTGGTGAGCGAGAATGCCCCGGATCGGCTGCGCGATGTCTGCCGGTGACAAAACTGCGAGAGCCACCTGGTACAGAAGCGGCTGGAAGACATGGTGATTGCGGCGGTCGACGAGCGTGACATCCACAGCCATACTGCCGAGATGGTTGGCGGCGGAGATGCCTGCGAAGCCGCCTCCCAGGATGACGACACGCGGTCGGATGCGCGGTGCCTGTGGAGTCGTGTGCGTCGTTTCCGGCTTGACGATGGTTGTTGACATGAGATGGACCCCCACTGACGTTCAGTAGTGAAGATGCAGTTCTCGGAGGAGGCGACTCATCCATGGCCCTGGCGTGAGCCCCGTCAAGAGGGAGATGCCTTGAAATGCAGCGCACGAAAACTGAAGAGGGGTCGAAACGGATCAGGGATAAACATTGAGGCTGAAAGGGAGGGTTGCCGCCGCGCCGGCCCCGGCGAGGCCCGTGATCGTGACCGGGAGGTTGGCTGGAAGCGCCGGGCTGAACGAGGCCAGGCCGTTGAGGTCGCTGGCGATGGTTTGAGACAGGGCGCCCAGCGAGCGGCCCTGCCCGCATTGGCCGTGACCAGTACAGGGCGGAGCGAACTGCCGGGCAGTCTGGAAGAAGCGGACGTCGCCACCGATGATCGGCTGGCTGGCTGGAGTGACGAGGCGGACGATTACGGCTGCGGGGGAATCACCGAGTTGAAGGGACTGGTCAAGCCCGGAGACGGCAACCAGGTTCTCCGATTCGGGATGGACGACAAAGATGGCTATCGAGGTGCAGGGAGATCCAGCGAGGCAGGCAGAGATACCCGCGCTGGTCCCGGCGGCCCAGGGGCCGAGCGTGAAGGCGTAATTGGTGACTCCTGTTGTATCAGTCAAGGAAATGCCTGCCTGACCGGCAAGTGCCTGGCTGCCCTGCCAGGTGATGGCTGCGTTACGCACAGCCTGCCCGTTGGCTGTCGCAGTGACCCGTGCATTCCAGGAGAGGGCAGCGCCGGGCGCGAGGAAGACCGCGTTTGTGACTGGTGCAAGCGCCGGGGCAGCGACGCCGGTGAGGGTTGCGGCCAGTGTTGACCCTCCCGGCAAAGCAGCCTGGAGGTGAATGGCAACTGCGGCGCCGGGGGAGAACGAAGCGGTTGCATATCCATCTCCTGAAGTGACGACGCTGCAGGGGCTAAAACAGGCGGAGAAGGTGCCGCTACCCGCCAGGATCGAAAAGGATACGTTCACGCCGCCAACCGGTGTGACCTGGTTAGGACCCAGAACCCGCACCGTCCAAGGAGCAGCCGCGCCAATCGAAAGCAGAGAAGGCAGTGCTGCGATTAACGTGAGGGTGTCAGCAGAAGCAGCGCCATAGCTAATGCCGCCTGCGATGACGGCGATGCTGTTGGTGGCGGGGTCGCGGAGCACCAGGTCAAGGCTGCCGGTGGTAGCGGAGGGCGGGACGGAGGCGAGTATGAAGTTCGACGAAAGCTGGTCGACGATAGCAGTGATATTCGTCCCGAGCTGCACAGTCATGCCGGGCCGGAAGCCGCTACCCTCGATGCGGATGTGGCCGCCGGCTGTGGGCAGGTGAGAGGGAGCGACAGTATCGGCATAGAGCAGTCGACCGCGGTAGGCGTAGTCGGGCCGACCGTCGCCACGTTCGTCGGCGATCGCGAGTATCAGTTCGCCATCACTGACAGAGTCAATGCCCAAAGCTGATGTTCCGGGCGACGCGCCGTTGAAGGCCGCGATGGTGAAATCTGCGGGAGCATCTGCGCTGCCGGCGGAGGCATTCCAGACACCGAGGGCAGGGCGCAGTTTGGTTTCGGCGGAGCTTCCGGCCTCGTCGATGGCCTGAGCCTCGAAGGTGAAGTGACGACCGGCGAGTACGGGCATGGCAAACCATGCGGTGAGGGCCGGCATGGCCAGACGGCCCGCCCACTCACCGGCGCGGGTGATGGCAGAGGGCGCTGCAAAGTCACTACTGGCGGCGTCCTGCAGATCGCCGGCTGAGTCTTCCACGGTGATGTCCTGCTGCACCGAAGCTCCGGCGGCCAGGCCATGCAGAATCAGGACCGGCAGAGTGCCGGACGGGGTTGGAGAGCCCGCCATGTACGGCCCGACGGCAGAGGCGCCCGTATAGAGAGGATTGACGGCTTCGAGGGTGAGTTGATAATCAGCCGCGGCCCGGCCCGGAGGCAGCAGCAGGCCGGAAAGATCGTAGGAGCCCTGCAGATGCAGGTCATCCGAACCGAAGTCTGAGAGCGGGTGTCCGGTTGAATCGTCTGTACCTGTGACTGGATTTCCACGATTGCCAGTGAAGAGACTCCCGGAGACCGCGGCAGTGGCGTATTGGTCTTCCGGCTGCAGCGAAGCCGGATCGATGGGGCGCGCCACAAGGTTGACTCCCTGCATACCCTCACCATGGCGGAAGTAGACATTTCCGTGGATGGAGATGGTTTTGGCTGCAGTGAGCTGTTTTGTGGGAAAGAAGGCGAGGTTTGCAGAGGTGACTGGATAAAGCCGGCTGACCGCGGCTACGTCATCGGGCCTGAGTTGAAGAGCCTGCGGAATGCATTGCACACTTAATTGATTGCAGTAGAGGTCGATGGGACGCATGAGAGGCCATCCCTGTAGTTGCTGCAGGCTGGGTGCGGCCGGCGAGAAGAGCACGGCGTCGTTGGCCTGCGACCAGTCGAGTCCGAGCACGCGGCCGAATGCCCGCGTGGTTTGAAACTGGAGTTGCTGCAGTTGTGCCGCGGTTCCCGTGCAGCGACCGTTCAGCAGGATCCAGGCATGGGCGATTGTTCCTGCGGGCAGCAGGTTGTCAACGAAGCTGGTAGCGCCCGTGCCAATGCAGTCGTCCGGGTCGCTGGCATCCACACCGTAGAGAGAGTCAATGATGGACCCATCTGCGTCGTAGATGACGGCCAGCGGGAGCGTGACGGCCGTGCTTTCTGTATCCGCGGGCAGGGTGATGCCAGTTGAGGAAACTACTATGTTCCGGCTGCTGACGTCTTCAGCAAGGTTGCCGGCGGCGATGATGCGGACTGCTGCTGTGGGAACGGCGTTCCAAGCATCAGCCGCAGCCGCGACCATGGCATTTGCCTGCGCGTTGGTTACGGTGTTGCTTAAGGCTCCCTGGTCGGTGAAGTAGCGAACGATGCCTCCCGCCCAGACGACGGGCTGGCCGACCTGGGCCGGATCAAAATAGGTGGAACCTGCGATCAGCCTGGGGCCACCTGCGAACAGCGGTTGGATCAGCAGAGAACATGCGAGCAGAATGCAGCAGCGCATCGGAATCAGGGCCGACCGGACCTGGGCCGACCGGGCTGCGGGGCAACGCCAGCGTTCACGGGGCATGGGTAAGCTCG
>CAZZYN010000095.1:0-12616 GCA_964658265.1 uncultured Acetobacteraceae bacterium
CTCGCCGGCTTCTGGCTGCGCCTCTATCCGCAAGTGCGCAAAGAGTTGATGCGGCGCTATCCACGCCACTCCTGGCCTGAACGGCCTTCGTAAGTTCTACAGCGGCACTCCGGACTCGAACGCCTCATTCAACGCATTCACCGGCTGCGACCGTCGCGCCTTGTCACTGAATGTAAACAGGAAGAACAACAACACCAGCAGCGAAACGACTGCAGAAAATAACCAGATCGAGCGCCATTCGTACGTGATCGAACCCTGGGCTGCAGCCAGTGCATAGTGGCCGACCACCAGGCCGGACAGCCACGAGCCGACAAACATCCCGAGCCCGTAGGTAATAAAAGTAATCAGTCCCTGCGCCGCCGCGCGCAGATTCACACTTGCCTTCTGGTCGATGTATATCTGTCCGGTCACAAAGAAAAAGTCATAGCAGATTCCATGCAGCAGGATTCCGCCCCACAACATCCACATGTGATCTGTTGCATTCCCGAAGGCGAAGAAGATGTATCGCGCTACCCACGCAACCATCCCGGCCACCAGCATGTATTTCACGCCGAGCCTGCGGAAGAACCATGGGATCAGCACCATGCAGAACAACTCCGACATCTGGCCGCCGGTCATCTTGCCCGCCGCATTCTGTACGCCTGCCTGGTTCAGATACAGGTTCGTGAATGCGTAGTAAAACTGCAGCGGAATGCAGATCAGGAATGACGAAATTGCGAAGATCATCATTGGCCGCTCTTTCAGCAGCGCAATCGCCTCGCGCGGGAAAATCGAGTTCAGTGAAAAACGTTCCGCCCGTGCCAGTGGGGGCGTATCCGGCAGGGTGAAACAGTAGAGCCCCATCACCGCTGAGCACAGTGCAGCCAGTCGCATCGGCATGGCCGTGGATTCAAGCCGAAGCGTGCCAATCAGCATCCCCGCCACAATCCAGCCGCCCGAACCCAGTACCCGGATCGCCCCGAACTCTTCCTTCGGATCCCGCATCTGCCGGAATGCCAGCGAAGTGGTAAGGGAAAGTGTCGGCATGTAGCAGAGGCAATACAACAGAACAATGCCGTAAAACGGTGCAAATGTGGTCTGCGCCGATCCGAAGAAAAGAAGCGCCGCACCCAGCAGGTGAAGGATTCCCAGCACAATCTGCGTCGCGAAAAAACGGTCGGCGATCAGCCCGACCAGGAACGGCGCAAGGATTGCACCGACTGCCGTTGCGCCCGCAGCCAGTCCAATCTGCTGGCCCGTAAAATGCAGTCCCGAAGACAGCCATGTACCCAGCGTCACGTACCAGGCTCCCCAGATGAAGTACTCCAGGAACATCATGGTGCTCAATCGCGCCCGCATCTGCAGCTTCATCCGGCCCTCTTCCTGCCTTGCACCATGCCCGCGTCACAATCCGCGCATGCCGCACGTGGAATTTTCAATTTGCAAGCAAGGTTAGCATTTGCGAGTCGTCTCACGCTTTGCTGCCGAAACGCAAAAGGATCACCCCTTTGCAATGTCCACTCTCCGGCAGTAGGGACCCTCATGCCTGCCGGACCCGGCCGGGCTCGGACCAGAGAAACGGTTGAGCATTCAGCCAAAACAACGGGTCCGGCTCAAACCTCTCAGACCTGCGCGCTATGGACCGGCAACTCATCCGCAATCTGTTCGGGAGCGTTCGAAAAATTGATTCGTTCCTTTTCGATCACCAGCGGCCGTCCCTGCACCATGGTGTGGATCGAGCCGATGTATTCGCCAATGATGCCCAGTGCCACCAGCTGCACGGAGCCAAAGAAGAACAGGCCCACGGCTACCGGCGCGATGCCAATCGAAAAGTGGTTCCAGAACAACAGCTTCGCCAGTAGGTAGCCCGTGCCCACTACCATGCTCAACAATGCGAAAACAAAACCGATAAACGTCACCAGCCGCAGTGGCACCTTCGAAAGATTGGTGATCCCCAGCATCGCCAGGTCATACAGCGTGTAGAAGTTGTTCTTGGTGATGCCGCGCTCGCGCCGCTTCTGGTTGTAATAGAAAATCTTGTACGGCAGTCCAATCTCCGCAATCATCCCGCGAAAATATGGATACGGATCACGAAAATTCGCTCGCAGAATGTCGATGACCTTCCGGTCGTAGAGGCCGAAACCGGTAAAGTGCTCCAGCACCTGCACGCTCGTCAGCCGTGCAATCGTCCCGTAGTACAAGCTGCGAATGCGGTACATCACCCACGATTCTTCACTGGTGTTCTTGATCCCAACCGAGATCGGTGTGCCTCGCGTCCACTCCTCAATCATGTCGCCCATCAGTTCGGGAGGATCCTGCAGATCGGAGAGCAGCATTCCGACTGCGTCGCCGTGCGCATGCAGAATTGCATGTTGAGGTGAGCGCAGGTGGCCAAAGTTCCGCGCATTCACGATTACTTTTACATTCGGATCATTCGCGGCCAGCTCACGCAGAATTGCGACCGTGTTATCCGTCGAAGCATTGTCGATGAAGATGTGCTCATACCGGAATTGCGGAAAACGCGCGAGCGTCGCACGCGTCCGCAGGTACAGCTGTTCCACGTTGTCCTGCTCGTTGTAGCACGGACTAACGATACTGATCAGCTTCAAGAGAGTGCTCCTTGCGATTGATGATGGATAGCACCAGCATTCCAGCCATGCCAGCTCGCAGTCCGTTCGATAGCATCACGCAGCGAAACCGTCTGCCGCAGACCCAGCAGCTGCTCCGCCCTCGTCACATCCGGCACGTACTGCGCACGCGGCGTATCCGGCTTCGCCACCCCGGCTACAACTACCGGCAGGCCCGGCGAAACAACTTCCGCGACCTCTGCAGCCAGTTCACGAATACTCACCGCCCTAGCCGACCCGAGATTTACCGGAACCACCGAAGGCGCCTTCACCAGCATTGTCCACAGCCACACCGCCAGGTCGGCAGCATACAGGTAGGAGCGCAATGCAGTTCCATCACTTCGGATCTCGATCGGGCGCCCTGTTATCGCATTCCGAATAAAATCCCCGATCGCGAATCCTTGGTCTGTCGGCAGATAGGGCCCGATGAACGCAAACGGCCGCGCAATCGGACATTCCATCGCCGCGGAAGCATATGCCGTGCACAAAGCTTCCGATGCCCGCTTACCCTCGCCGTAAGCACTTCCCGGAAGACAGGTATCCGGTGCCCCGTTATAGCTTTCCGGGATGTGCGACAGGTTCGACGGCTGCGGTCCGTACACTGCGCCCGAGCTCACCATCAGGTAGCGTTGCGTTCCATGGGAGACTGCAAAATCGAGGGTGCGCCGTGTTCCGTCGAATGTTGTTGCCAGCAGGGCAGTACCCTTTGTCCCAGCCTGTCCCCGCGCTGCAGAAACATCTGCTGCCGCATGCATTACAAAGCGAAAGTCACCATCAGGAAAACGGAAATCCTGCATGTCGCCTTGCCACAGGTTGATCGCAGCATCCTCAACCAGGTGAGGACAGGCGTGCGCGAATTTTTCCGGGGAGCGCGTCAATACCAGCACGTTCGACCTCAAGCTGAACCGCCGGTTCGCAGCCGCAAAGCTTTCCAGGATCCATCTGCCGAAGAACCCCGTCCCGCCTGTAAGGAACAAACGCTCCCCGCGAAACTGTTCCCACAAATCCTCGGTCGCATCGCAGATGAAATCCAGATCGCGCTTTGCCAGTCCTGGCATTTCCCCGTTCGACCTCGTCGCCGCTATGGCCGCTATGTCTGACCTCAGGAGAGTACTGGCAGCGTCGCCGAAACATTCGCTGCCGATGGGGATGCAGCCTGCGCTGCAAACTGCGTGATGGTCCCGGTAATGTGGTCCAGCATCTCGTAGGTTAATCCCGGAAAAACACCAAGCCACAGCACATTGCGCATTACATAATCCGTATTCGCCAGGTTGCCGATCTGCCGGAACTCAATATCCTGGTACGCTGGCTGGCGCAGCAGGTTGCCGGCAAACATCAGGCGCGTTCCGATCTTCTGTCCTTCCAGCGTCCGCACCAGCTGGTCCCGCGTAAATGGCGCATCTTCCTTCACACCGATCGGGAAGCCGAACCAGCTCGGATCCGCTCCCTCTGTTGCCTGCGGCAGCATCAGCAGGTGCTCCAGCGGCTCCAGGGCCTGCCGAAGATAGCGGTAGTTTGCCTTCCGCTTTTCGATGAATTCCTCCAGATGCTCCAGCTGCGACAGGCCAAGAGCAGCCTGCATATCTGTGACCTTCAGGTTGTAGCCAATATGTGAGTACGTGTACTTGTGGTCGTAGCCGCAGGGCAGCGTGCCCAGCTCCCAGTCGAACCGTTTGCCGCAGGTATTGTCGACGCCCGGCTCGCACCAGCAGTCGCGGCCCCAGTCGCGGAACGATTCAATCAACGTCTGCAGCATCGGCGTATTCGTTAGCACCGCTCCGCCTTCGCCCATCGTGATGTGGTGGGCCGGATAAAAACTCAGCGTCGCTATATCGCCAAAGGTCCCGACTTTCTGACCCTTGTACGTCGAACCAAGCGCGTCGCAGCAATCCTCCACCACCCACAGCTTGTGCTTCTTGGCGAAAGCCATCACGGCATCTACATCGAAGGTGTTACCAAGCGTGTGCGCCATCATGATCGCGCGCGTCTTCGGACTCAGCGCCTGTTCCAGTTGCGTCACATCAATCTCAAGTGTCGGGAGAACCACGTCGAGAAACACCGGTACCAGCCCGTTTTGAATAATCGGGTTCACGGTAGTCGGAAAACCTGCCGCTACAGTGATCACTTCATCGCCCGGCTTCAACCGGCGGTCGCCCAGCTTCGGCGAAGTCAAGGCAGTCAGCGCGACCAGGTTGGCAGACGAACCCGAATTGACGATCGAGCAGCCGCGCACGCCGATAAATCTAGCCAGCTTTTTCTCGAAGGCTTTCGCGAACCGCCCGGTCGTGAACCATGCGTCCAGCGCGGACTCCACTACCGAGCTGAGATCTGCGCCATCAATCACTTTGCCGGAGACAGGAACCGCACTCTGGCCAGCCACAAACTGGCGCGTGGGGAAGGCCTCCCGATGATATTCCACGGTCAATTCCAGGATTTGTTTTCTCAGTTGTTCAGCGCGTTCACTCACCGGGGGTTGTCCTCTTGGCGCGTTGATTTGTGTCGCAGATTCTGCTGTCTATGATACCCCACCAGCACCTCAGGTTAGATTTTCGCTACGGGCAACAGGCAGTCCGGCGAAACACCCTTGGGGCCGTCTATGATGAGTGATGTGATACCCGGCAGCGGCAGCCCGGCGCACCCTGGCAGTCGACAGCAATCGCAATCCTGGAGATTTCAGTTTGGGCATGAAAGCAGTCATCCTGGCCGGCGGCCTGGGCACCCGCATCAGTGAGGAAACCTCCATCCGTCCCAAGCCAATGGTGGAGATCGGTGGACGCCCGATCCTTTGGCACATTCTCAAGATGTATTCCCAGCACGGCATCTTCGATTTCGTTATCTGCCTCGGCTACAAGGGCTACGTGATCAAGGAATACTTCGCCAATTACTTCCTCCACACTGCGGATGTCACCTTTCATATGACCGAGAACCGCATGGAAGTTCACGGCAATACCACCGAACCCTGGCATGTCACCCTCGTCGAGACCGGAGAGTCCACCGGCACCGGAGGCCGTCTCAAGCGTGTCGCCCAGCACCTTAGTCCGGACGAGCCTTTCTGCATGACCTACGGCGACGGAGTCTCTGACGTCAACATCACCGAACTCATCCGCTTCCACAAGAGCCACGGCAAGGACGCCACCCTGACTGCCGTCCAGCCGCTTGCCCGCTTCGGCCTGCTCGGCATCGAGGGCACCGAGGTCCATACCTTTCAGGAGAAGCCCACCGGCGACGGCGGCTGGATCAATGGCGGATTCTTCGTACTCTCCCCGAAAGTCCTCTCCACCCTCTCCGACGATCCATCCATCATGTGGGAGCGCGAGCCCCTCGAAAAGCTAGCCGCCGAAAAGAATCTGCACGCCTACTATCATCACGACTTCTGGCAGCCTATGGACACCCTTCGCGACAGGCAGCAACTCGAAGCCATGTGGGCTGAAGGCAAAGCCCCCTGGAAAACCTGGTAATGGAGACGCGCGTGAACGGCCGGAATCCTTCGCAGCAGGCACCCGCGACGCAGCCGGGCATCTGGCAAGGTCGCCGTGTCTTTCTTACCGGACACACCGGCTTCAAAGGCGGCTGGCTCGCCCTGACGCTTACCCGCCTCGGCGCCATCGTCCGCGGTTACGCACTCGATCCCTCCACAGATCCCAGCTTCTTCGCTTCCGCCAAAGTCGGCTCCGTCGTCGACGATGTCCGTGGCGATATTCGCGATGCCTCCACCCTCAGCGCTTCCATGCGCGCCTTTGCACCGGAAGTGGTCTTCCACCTCGCCGCGCAGCCACTCGTCCGCCGCTCCTATATAGATCCCATCGGAACCTATGCCACCAACGTCATGGGTACTGCCAATGTCCTCGAAGCCATTCGCACACTCTCCTCAGTCCGCGCGATCGTCATCGTTACCACCGATAAGTGCTACCTCAATCGGGAATGGCATTGGGGCTATCGCGAGACCGAAGCCCTTGGCGGCTACGACCCTTACAGCAGCAGTAAGGCCTGCGTGGAAATTCTCAGCGCATCCTACCGCAGCTCTTTCTTCTCACCCGAGAGCTTCGATCAGCACAAGATTGCTCTCGCCACGGCACGCGCCGGCAATGTCATCGGCGGCGGCGACTGGTCAGAGGATCGACTCATTCCCGATCTCGTCCGCGGTTTCATCAGCGGCGCTCCCGTCCCCATCCGTCGTCCACAATCGGTCCGCCCCTGGCAGCATGTCCTCGAACCCGTCGCCGGCTATGTCGCGCTCGCGGAACGACTCCTCGCCGGAGAGAAGAAGTTTGCCGACGCCTTCAATTTCGGTCCCTGGGACGATGACGCCTGGCCCGTCGAACGGATCGCTACCGCCATGTCCAAACGCTGGGGTGGTGGGGCTTCCTGGTTTCTTGATGGTAACGAGAGCGTGCACGAAGCAGGCTACTTAAAGCTTGATTCCAGTAAAGCCCGTGCCGAATTGGGATGGCAGCCCCGCCTCCGTCTCGAATCGGCACTCGAATGGCTCGTCGACTGGTATCGCGCCTGGCAGGCCGGCCAGGATATGCAAGCCTTCAGCCTGCAACAGATCATCGCCTACGAACAAGCTCGCGAAGCTGGCCGCCCCGCATCCGGCGCGTCCATCGAACTCCCATTGCAGACCGCTGGCAGCTAGCGCGTCGAAACAGGGTGAAGGGGTACCAACATGATCCTCAAAGCTTCGGACTACATCGCACGCTTCCTCTATAGCCGCGGCGTCCGTACTGTCTATGAACTACCCGGCGGCATGATCACACACATGCTCAACTCGCTCTACGAGTTCCAGAAAATCCGCGTGGTCAGCGTCCATCACGAGCAGTCCGCTGCCTTCGCCGCCGACGCTACCGGCCGCATCACCGGCGTCCCCGGGGTCGCCATGGCTACCAGCGGTCCAGGCGCCATCAATCTTCTTACCGGCATCGGCAGCTGCCACTTCGACTCGTCGCCCGCCGTCTTCATCACCGGCCAGGTCAACCGGCACGAGCTTCGCGGCGATCGCGCGATCCGTCAGCTCGGCTTCCAGGAAAGCGATATCGTCACCATGGCGAAGCCCATCACCAAGGCAGCCTGGCAGGTCAGCACCCCGGAAGAACTTCCTTTGCTTCTCAAGAACGCCTTCGATCTCGCCGTCGCCGGCCGTCCCGGCCCCGTCCTCGTCGATGTTCCCATGGACATTCAGAATTCCAAGATCGACGTTCCCGAGCCCGAAGCCCATCTCGGACCTCCGCCGCAGGGCGCCCCGATCTCGCCTTCCATGTGGTCGGCCCTCAAAGCAGCCCTGCAAAAATCGAAGCACCCGCTGGTCCTGGTCGGCGCAGGTATCCGCGCCGGCAACGCACTCTCCGCTCTTCATGCCTTTGTTGAGGCTCTTGGCCTGCCCGTTGTCAATTCGCTGCTGGCCGTCGACGTCATGCCCTACGACAGTCCACTCCGCGTCGGCATGATCGGAAGCTATGCCAATCGCTGGGCCAACCACGCCCTCGCCAGCAGCGACCTGCTTATCGTCCTCGGCAGCCGGCTCGACATCCGCCAGACTGGCAACGACACCGCCTTCTTCAAAGGTGAGCGCGAAATCGTTCATGTCGACTGCGAGCCTGGCGAAATCAACAATCGCATTCCGGGCTGCATCGCTGTCCATACCGAACTCAAGCCCTTCCTCGAAGCCGCGGCCCACGAACTTCGCGGCAGCGCTAAGCCGGAATGGGAGCAGTGGCGGAACGAGATCGCGGCTCTCCGCGAGCGTTACGACGACCGCCTCGAACTCGGCAAAATCACCGGCATCAATCCCAACATCTTCATGCACCAGCTCTCGAGCGTATCGAAAGCCGCCGGAGCGTTTCTTGTCGACGTCGGTCAGCACCAGATGTGGGCTGCCCAGTCCATCGAAGTCGGCAAGGACCAGCGCTGGCTTACCTCCGGCGGCATGGGCTCTATGGGCTTTGCCCTTCCGGCGGCCATCGGCGCTGCTGTCTCGCTCGCCCCGCGCCCCGTTGTCGTCGTCGCCGGTGATGGTGCCTTCCAGTGCAATCTGCAGGAGCTGCAAACCATCGTACGTAATCGCCTCCCAGTCAAAATCGTCGTCATTAACAATCATTGCCATGGCATGGTTCGCCAGTTCCAGCAGAGCTACTTCAACGAGCAGTATCAGTCCACGCTCTGGGGCTACAGCACCCCCGACTTCGCGAAAGTCGCACAGGCCTTCGGCATGCCCGGCGTCAGCATCAGCGGCGAAGCCAGCGTGACCGACGGTCTTCGCGCACTGTGGGAAGATCCGACCGGTCCGGCCCTAATCGACGTCACCATCGATACCTTTACCAACGTCTATCCCAAGATCGCCTTCGGCCGCCCACTCACCGAGATGGAACCAGACGCCCAGCCCATCGCCATGGAAAGCACCTAACCCCGCACCTGCTGTCATGATTCGATTCGCAAAGTACAAAGTGTGCAGTCATCAGGCTGCACACTTTTTTATTGCCCGGCTGAGTTCTGTCATGTCCCGATGCTCGACTACCTCGAGATTGCTTATCAGTACCTTCTAACTTCCATAAGCTGCCAGCCAGGTAGCTTACTTGGTTCACATGTACCTTCCAGTTACGCGTGTTGTCACAATCACCTAAATGTGTGACGGCGACAGTGTGTATCTATGAGATTTTCAATTTCATCGCCACTGACATTTACGCGAACTTAACTATGTATCACCCATCCTGCCTGTATACCTGACACCATTACTACTGTTACTGAACTTAGTCATCACTGAATGGATGGTCCCCCACTATGTCAGTAAAGAATCTGTGCGTATCCTGCTGCCTCTTTATCGTTGCCGGCATCGCCTCAGCCCAGAACGTTCCTCACTCTTCGCATGTCTGGATGATCACTGAAGAAAACCACAGCTTCGAAGACGTGGTCGGCAATACCCAGATGCCTTACTACAATCAACTTATCCAGCAATACGGCCTGGCAACGCAGTTCTATGCCGACCAGCACAGCTCGCTCCCCGCATTGATGTGGTATGTCGCCGGTGCTGCTGTCGAACTGAATAACGACACCACTTCCTGCAATCACAGCAATGACAATATCGTGCGTGAATTATTGAAGCAGGGTTACAACTGGCGTTCTTACCAGACTGACTTACCCTATGCCGGCTTTCAGGGTCTCTACGGAGGTTCAGATAATGTCTATTACCGGCGCCACAACCCCTTGATTGATTTCAGTGATGTCTGCCCGGGAACCGGCCAGGACACCAACAGCGTCCCTTTTACACAGATGGCGACAGATTTCGCCGCCGGCAATACTGTTAACTACGCTTACATCACGCCAAATACGAATGAGGACGCTCATAACGGGACCTTGCAGGGAGCAGACCAGTGGCTCCAGGATAATGTCCCGGCCATTCTCGCTCGACCCGAATTCAGTCCCGGCGGTGATGGTATTCTCTTCATCGTCTGGGACGAAGCCGATGCCACCGACAACCGTTGTTCCTCTTCAAAAGCAACCGGTTGCGGAGGCCGTTTGCCTAATCTGGTCATTGGCCCGCAGGTAATCCCCGGCTATCAATCGACCATTACCTATCACAATGAAAACGTACTTGCCACGGCATGCGCGGCCATGGGCCTGTCACCCTGCCCGGGTGCTGCTCAGAATGCCGCGCCCATGTCGGATTTCTTTACTACCAGCACTTCTTCTACATCGCCGACAAACGGTGTCGTGATCTCCTCACCCGGCAATGGAGCAACAATTGTCGGCTCAGTCCATGTGCTCGCCAATGCTTCCGAGAGCCAGCACGTCAGCCAGACCCAGGTCTGGGACAATGGCAGCAAGCTCGGCATCGCTGGCACTGCGATCGATGCCATTTACAGCCTGTCACCTGGCCAGCACACAACGACTGCACTTGATCTCGATTCGTCTTACAAGATCATTCATCAATCCTCGGTCACCTACACGGTGCAGCCGCTGGTCAATGGTCTGCAGATCATCTCGCCCACAGCAGGTCAGACGTTTAATCAATCCACCGTGCACGTCGTCGCGCATGCCAGCGAGTCTGTTCCCGTCAGCCAGCTGCAGGTCTGGGACAATAACTCAAAACTCGGCTGGTACTCCGGCGCAGATGTGAATCAGTACTTCACGCTCACCCCGGGAACCCACACCATTACCGTCTTCGACTTGGACAGTAATAACAACATCCTGCACCAGGGAAGTGTTACGTACTCTGTCCAGTAAACTGCAGCGATGACTTCAGGGCCCGGTTTCCACGCACTTACAAACATCTGGACATGCCAGGCACCGGGCCTGCCAAGCGCTACAAATTAAACCCACCGTCGATCATCCGGACCACCCGCTGCTTTCGTCCCCCGCGGTAGCAGCATCGTCTTCAGCAGGCGAAGCTTCTCTTCCTCCTTGGCGTCGCGAGGAAGAAACTCGATACCGTAAACGTATTTGCGCCTGTTGCGGATAATGGCATGCACGCGTAGCGGCCCGTGGTGTGTCGGCGGCGTGAACTCGACCTGGATCTCACTGTCCAGCGGCAGTTCGACCCCGGCAAAGATCGCCGCTCCGTCATCACTGATATCGCGAAAATGCGCGTCCACAAGGAGAATCGTGCCCGGCCGCTGCACCACCACGCAGACCGGCGTCTTCAGACAAAGCCGCTCCCGTGACCGAAGTGCCTCGTCCTCTTCTACTAAACGACGAATAGTTGACATGCCGGCAGAATAATCTTTCCCGTGGCGTAATTGGAGAGTACAAAGGTCAGCCGATAATGACTTTTGTCGTAGTAGGCCTCCCGCCCGGCGGGTCACCAGACCTGCGCTTCGAACCAGAGTGCACCTTAATAGCTATCGCGGAACGTAGCCAACACTCGCACATTCACCTGCATCTCGGTTGTAGACTCAGGCACCTGAAGGGCCTGCGTCGACTTACCCTCGAGGCCATTCATGTCAAAAATGAAACTGTTGTTCGTCATGGCATTCACCATCTGCGCCAGCGCGTTTGCACAGGTAAATGTCGCAGGCAATGCTCCGCAGACTGGCGGAACCTACAACCTGCCCATCATCCTGTCGGCTAAAGCTACTCCGACTGCGCCCAATACCATCACGGGTTGGGCTGTCTATTTCGGAAATAATGAGTATTACAGCAGTCAGACCGGACTGAATGGCCAACTCGATGTGACCATTAACAATGCGCCGCTAGGCGCAGGGCAGCAAGTTACCATTACCGCCTTCGACAACACCGGCGCGCCCAAATCCTATGTCGCGACCAATGTAACCATAGTTGCATCCCCGCTGCCCGCCATTCCCTCCAATGCCACTGCATTCACCAATCTCCAGGTACAGGTCAAGCAGCCTTCCAGTGCAGACCAGGGATGGGCTTGGTGCGACGACAATAGCTGTTCAGGTTCAAGTACGGCGAGCAAGTGCACAGATGCGGTCAGTTTCGGTGTCGCTGGAACCCCTTCGCTTAGCGGAGCATCCATGCTGCAGACCATTAGCGGTCCTTACTGCAATATCCTTAATTACCGCAAGTTTGCCTGCCCGCAGTCCGGCTGCAAAGCTATTAGTCACCTGTTGGAAGACATGTGGTTCCAGACCAGTTCCACCAGCCAGATGCAGGGCAGCGAGTTCGACCCCGACCTCTTCGACGGCGCGGCCGAATACCAGCTCTCGACGCAATGCAGGCTGCTCAGTGCGCCCGGCACTGCTGCCGGCGTCTGGTATCTGTGGAACATGAATGCCAACACTTGGGAGCCAACACAGTATCCCTGCACCGCCAGCACCATCGCTCCTGGAATCTGGCACCACTATCAGCTTTACGGCACTGTCAACACCGCGACGCCTGGTTCACAGACCCAGGCCTACCAGACCTTCGTCTTCGATGGCAAAGTCGTCTTCCAGAACATCGGTACGACTTATGGCGCGGCGCAAAAGACCACCAGCGGCTTCGTCAACGTGCAGGCGCAGATTGATAACGCCAGCCAATCGAACGCCACAAACACCAACTACTACGACAACTACAAT
>CAZZYN010000096.1:0-12245 GCA_964658265.1 uncultured Acetobacteraceae bacterium
CCGCTCATAAGCAAGATTCTTTATGCGAATCAACGCACCATAGATTGGCGAAAGCCCTGCCAGCCATGGCAGCGGTTTCATCGGCCGCCCTTCACAGGGGAACTCGCAAGCATCCCGGCAATCATCGCAGCCGCGCGCGCCGTTGCACCCGAATGTTCTGCGCACACGTGTTGTGCATTCCGTCCCAGCGCAGCAGCTCTGGCTTCATTCAGCAGTAGCGGCACCAGCCCTGCAGCCAGTGCTTCGCCTCTCACCACAACCAGTCCATTCGCGGCAAGCAGCAGCTCCACAATCGCCCGGAAGTTTTCGGTATGCGGACCCATCGCAATCGCCACTCCAAACTGTGCGGGCTCCAGCGGATTGTGTCCACCCGCCGCCACCAGGCTGCCCCCGACAAACGCTACACGCGCCAGCGAATACAGAGATGCCAGTTCACCAATCGAATCCAGCAGCAGGATGCAGCCAGGCTGCAGCGACTCTGGATGCTGCAGCCATCGCGAACGCCTCATCCAAACAAACGGCGACGCAGCCAGCAGTTCAGCTACCGCGGCAAATCGCTCCGGATGCCGCGGCGCCAGCACCATCACTGCCTCCGGCACGTGGTGCAAAATCTCAGGCCATGCCTCTAGCAGCATCGCCTCTTCCCCTTCGAGCGTCGACCCGCACACCAGCAGCGTTGCCCCGGCCTGCAGATGGCGTTTCACCATCGCCGTCACCACGCTATCCGCGGCAGGACGCGCATCAAATTTCAGATTGCCTCCAACCACCACCCGCTCCGCTGGCACCCCGATTCGTACCAGCCGCAAAGCATCTTCCTGTGTCTGCGCCGACACCCGCGTCAGCATGCCCAGGAATGGCCGCCACATTCGTCTCAGCCGCAGGTACTTCGGCAGCGACCGGTCAGAAACCCGCGCATTCACAATCACCACCGGCACTCCTCGGCGATCGCACGCAGTCAACAGGTTCGGCCACAACTCTGACTCAGCCAGAACCAGCATCGATGGCTTGATCCGCCCAAGGCACGCAGCCACAGCCCAGGCAAAATCCAGTGGAAAGTAAAAACAGCGGTCCGCCCCGAAGCGCTCCCGCGCCAGCTTCTGACCAGTCCGCGTCGTCGTCGAAATCACCACGTCATACCCGGCCAGTCGCGCTGTAAGCTCCTGCACCAGCCCGCTCACCGCCAGCACCTCGCCCACCGACACAGCATGCATCCATATCCGTGGCCGACTGCCAGGCTTCCACGACAACGCTGCACGAACCCCGAAAAATCGCTCTTTCAGTCCTTCGCGATACTTGCCCTTCACCAGCAAAAGCACCAGCCATACCGGCCAGCCCAACACCAGTAGCAGCAGCAAAGCGATGTTGTAGAGAATGCGGATAGCTGCTTGGTTCCCGCCTGCTAAGGAATGAGCACAATCGAGACTGGACGACCAGTACTCGTCATGATCATAATCGCTGCATCTATGCGTCAAGTGAACCAGGCTCCTACCCGCCCGGCGCGTCTAAAGCCTCGCGCGCTTCTGTCCACTCTGCGGCTTTCACCATGCGCCGCAGCACTTCTGCTCGCCGTCGCCGCCTGCACTACGCACGCCGCAGACAAGGCCCCGCCACCCGCGCCAGCTGCCACCACCTATGCCGATGTCGACGCCCATCCCGCCGAGCATGTCTCCATCGCCGCCGAGCCGTTCACCGGCAGCCGCGCCGAGTTCTTCAAGCTCAACTATCCCGCTTACGGTGTCATGCCCGTCCGCCTCATCGTCACCAACGATGGCGACAAGCCCATCTCCCTCGCCCAGGCACGCATCGACTTCATCTCCGCAGCCGGCGACAAGATCCCCGCAGCCCAGACCGAGGACCTGCAGCGCATCATCAACACCCCTCCCAACCCGCAGGAGCGTGTCCCCCTTGGTCCCATCCACGTGGGCGGCAAGGGTAAAGACCGCACAAAACAGATCCTCGCTGACAACCAGGCTTACGGTTATGCCTCGATCGCCGTGCCCGCCCATACAACTGTCTCAGGCTTCTTGTTTTATGACGTCTCGGGGCTCGACCATCCGCTCATTGGCGCCAAGCTCGAAGTACGCCGCGTCCAGTCTTCCGATGGCAAGGAAATGTTCGCCTTTGAGGTGCCCTTCTACAAACTCGGGGCGAACTACTAGGCTCATCCGAAATCATATCGAGTGTTCATGAAGCGACGCACCTTCCTCACCTCCGGAGCCAAAGCAGCGGCTCTACATGCAAGCTCTTTCGCAGCAGGCGCACAAGCCACCGATCAAAGTCAGCCCACCATCCATCACAACACTGCATCCCCCACAAAATTGCTTCCTCCCGACCTCATCGGCGAAGGCGCCACAGCAGCCTACTTCAGCGATCAGCGACTGTACGATGCACTTGGCACCCAGCAATTGTCAAAGCCCAAAGTCGAAGTCATCGCGTTCAACTTTCCCAGCTGGCACCCTTCACCCTGGATGGAAGAGCGGTTCGGCAAGGGCTGGACAGAGTACGACACACTGCGCAACGCGAGGCCGCTCTTTCCCGGCCACAGCATGCCACACTATCCGCTTTGGGGCTACTACAACGAAGCTGATCCAGTGTGGGCTGCACGCGAAATCGACCTCGCCAGCAGCTACGGCGTCGATGCCTGGATGATCGACTGGTATTGGCACAAGGGCACGCAGTTCTATCACGAGCAACTCGAACAGGGCATGCTCGAAGTGCCCAATCGGGACAAGCTCAAGTTCGCCATCATGTGGGCCAATCACGATTGGAAAAACGTCTATCCCGCACGCTCGCCCGACCAGGCCGCAATCATTCTGCCGCAGACACACTCCGTCGCAGACTTCGGCGACGTTGCCAACTATTGCGCCGAGCACTACTTCCACCAGCCGAACTATCTCAAGATGAGCGATGCCCTCATCTTCGGTATCTTCGACGCGGGTAAAGTCATTGACCAGCTTGGTCCGGATGGCCTCAAGGCCGGCATCGACCTCATGCGCGAGCGTGCCCACAAGCTCGGCTTCCCACGTCTGCATCTGCAGGTATGCAATGGCTACGGAAAATATATAGACCGTCTTCAGGATCTAGGCTTCGACAGCGCCACGCTCTACGGAACACTTGCCTGGACCTATGGCAGCGAGCCCCCAGGCTCACGACTGCCCTACGGTCTCGGCGCCTCCGAGTCGATCCACAGCTGGAAAGATCATCGCGCCAGGGTGAAGGTTCCGTTTTTTCCCGTCTGCTCCGCCGGCTGGGATGACAGCTCACGCTTCGAAGAGTATGCGAGCGTCGCCATCAATCGTTCTCCCGATCAGTTCGAACGCCTCATCCGCGCCGCCCGTCACTTCGTCGCGCAGAACCAGGCTGATAAGTGGATCTACATCGGCGCCTGGAATGAGTGGACCGAAGACTCTGTTCTTCTGCCCGATACTTACTGGGGCTACAGCTATCTCGAAGCCCTGCGCCGCGCCGTCAAAGACTAAACGCCCTTCTTTGCCGGCTCCCAGATGAACTTGTGAATCTGCAGATTCAGCCGCGCCGGCACACCATCCGCCAGCATCCAGTCCACCAGCTGGCGAGGATCAAGCGTGCAGTTCGTCGCATCCCGCTCTAGACTCGGCCGGTTCGTGAAGGCCGGTGAAAACAGCACATCCTTCACCTTCGCATCAAGTCCATACTCGCTGACGAAATCTCGCGCGAATTCGTAATCGCGACGGTCCGTGATCACAAACTTCACTTCGTCCCCCGCTGTCAGTGCATCCAGATTCGGCAGGTGAAAGCGTTCACTCTCGCCCGACCCGGGGCACTTCACATCCATGATCTTATGCACCGCGGCCGGCACATCCGCCAGCGGCCTCTCGCCGCTCGTCTCGATCATCAATTCGTATCCCTTGGCCAGCAGCCGATCCATCAGCGGCAACAATTCCTTCGCCTGCAACATCGGTTCGCCGCCGGTAAACTCCACCAGCTTCACCGGCGCCAGCTCTTCTATCGCTCGCTCGACTTCGTCCAGGCTCTGTTTGTAGCCGCCCTGGAACGTATACTCCGAATCACACCAGCTGCACCGCAGGTTACATCCCGCAAGACGCACAAAAACGCACGGCAGTCCGGCAAAGCTTGATTCGCCCTGCACTGATTTGTAAGTCTCGATTAAATACATGGGATCTCAGCAAAGCCTTGTGCCGAATCGCGGCAGGGTAAAACCTTACTCGTAATACCGCGCACTCGAGGTGTCTGTCTCAAACATCGTGCAGTCCTTCACTCGCACCCGGCCATCGGTCATATCAAACAATTGCTTATTGGTCTCGTCGTAAAAATATCGCGCCAGGTTCTCAGCCGAAGGATTCATCACCGTCTTGAATGGCTCCAGGTCATTGATCATCTGGTGATCGAGCCGATCGATCACCGGCCGCATCACCTGCTTCAACAACTTGAAGTCCAGCAGCAGTCCGCTCTTATCCAGCTCCTGCCCCTGCAGCGTCACAAATACCTTGTAATTATGGCCATGCGGGTTCTCGCATTTGCCGTGATAGTCGCGAAGATAATGTCCGGACGAAAAGCCGGCTTCAACAGTTATTTCGTACATGCATTGCTGTCCTTGCTGGCAGCTCCCGCAGGTTCAAACGATCGGAACGCCCTGCACTATTCTAACTTCCTGCAGCCGTCGCGTTTTGCCCGCCGCAGAGCCCGCGATTCCTACAGCGTACGGCGGCGGCGCTTGGCTGCTTCTGCCGCCTGCCGCTCCTGGTTGCGGCGTTCCACCTGCTCAAACAGCGCCGTCATCACCCCTGTAAACGCTGCCACCACCGCCCCCGTAAACAGGAACAGCGAAGTCGTCTTCCACAACGATCCATTACCCGGAAGCCCCGGCTGCCACGCATTCTCGGTAAACATCATCCCGCACGAAACCAGCGAGAACAACATCAGCGTTGCAGCAAGAATGTAGAAGTTCCGGGACATGGCTTGCTCTTAGATTACGCCCTGCCCGCATCATCCTTGGCCGCAGTCTTCCTGCGCTTGCCCTTCGCCGCCGGCTCTGCAGGCAGATGAAAAAAATCTTCCACCACGGCGATGTCATGCGTGATCCGGTACGGCGGCAGGCTGTCGATAAACACCTTCCCGTACCGCTGTCGCTGCAGTCGCGGATCCAGCAGCACCAGCACTCCTCGATCATCCAGCGACCGGATCAGCCTCCCAAAGCCCTGCTTCAGCGTGATCACTGCCTGCGGTACCTGGTACTCGAAGAACGCACTACGGCCCCCCGCATCGATCGCCCGCATCCTCGCCGCCACCACCGGATCGCTCGGCACCGCAAACGGCAGCTTGTCGATAATCACGCAGCTCAGCGCCTCGCCCTGCACATCCACTCCCTGCCAGAACGATGACGTTCCGAACAACACCGCATTCGGCGTCACCCGGAACTCCTCCAGCAGCGCCTTCTTCGGCGCGGTCCCCTGCAGCAGCAGTGGATAATCAATCTCTACCAGCAGCCGCTCATACACATCGCGCATCTGCGCGTAACTTGTAAACAGGCAGAAAGCCCGGCCCTGCGTGATCTCGAGAACTCGCCGGATCCGCTTCGTCGCTTCGATACCGAAACTCGCATCCCGCGGGTCCGGCATATCCGGCGGCAGATACAACAGCGCCTGCTCGGCATAGCGAAAATGCGACGGCACCATCATCTCCCGCGCATCGCTCATCCCGAGCCGCTTTCGGATGTGCGAAAACCCACCCTCTACCGTCAACGTCGCCGACGTCAGAATCACACTCGCGAAATTCTCGAACAGCGTCGCATCCAGAATCTCCGAAACATCGATCGGCGTCGCCTGCAGATACGTATTACGCGCAGCCTGCCGCAGCGGCCCGGCAGAACGCCGCTCAATCCAGAACACCGTGTTCTTGTCCTCGGCCTCCAGCAAAAATTTCAGGTGGTCGCGAATATCTGCTGTCCGCTTCTTCAGCCCGGTCGCCTCTTCCACATTGCGCACCCGCTCCAGCTCTCCCTCCAGCCGATGCAGTGCATTACTCAAACCCAGGTACAAATCACCACACGTCTCCAGGAATTCATCGCGCCCATGGAACGGCATGCGCGCTTCCCCATTACCGCCCTGCGGCTGCGGCAATGCTGCGAAAAACATCCGCGCCCGCTCCCGGACCAGTTGTGCCGAGCCGATAATGCTCGTCGACAGCGCCTGCTTGGTGCGCAGCGTCGCCTCCAGGTCGCGCACCAGCTCCTCAAACCGCACATTGCTCAGGCCGATCCCAAAATAGCTGCCGGCTATATCTTCGAGCTCGTGCGCCTCGTCGAAAATCACCGCGTAGCTCTCCGGCAGAATGCCCACATCCGGCGCTGACTTTGCATGCTGTCGGATCGACAGGTCTGCAAAAAACAAGTGGTGGTTCACGATGATCACATCGCTCTCTGCCGCCCGCCGTCGCATCTCCGTGATAAAGCAGTTGTCGTAATTCGGGCACGTTGACCCCAGGCACGCCTCCGTCCGCGCATCCAGCTTGTGCCACAACTGGCTGTTCTCCGGCAGCCCGTCCACCTCGGCGCGGTCGCCCGTCACAGTCGTCTTTTCCCAGGCAGCGATCTTCTGGAACTGGTCAATCTCTTCCAGTCCGTTCAGGATCGGCGTATTCGCCAGCGCATACAGCTTGTGCCGGCAGAGATAATTCGCCCGGCCCTTCATGTAGCAAACCCGCAGCGGCCCCAGCAGCGACTCGAGGAACGGTATGTCCTTGAAAAACAACTGCTCCTGCAGGTTTTTCGTGCCCGTCGAAATAATTACCCGCTGCCCGCTCCGCAGCGCCGGCAGCAGGTATGCCAGCGTTTTGCCTGTGCCAGTTCCCGCCTCTACAATCAGGTGCTTGCGCTCCGATAGTGCCCGCTCTACCGCCTGCGCCATCTCCAGCTGGCCTTTACGAAATTCGTACGGTAGAGGCGACTGCGCCAATACCCCGCCTGGCGAAAAGAACTCGTACAGCGTCGGCAACTTCGCCGGGGGCGTAGCCGTAGACAGAACGACGGAAGGCGATGGCTGCGCGCTGGTCGACATCAAAGGTTCAGAACACGCCGGCAGGCTTGAAAATCAGGCGTGCGGGAGGGCTCTCCCTATAATAGAAGAGCGTCGTGACCTCGACCGGCGCAATCTGCAACCAGAATTGATGAGCCAAGTTGACTTCTTCCCGATCCAGGAAATCCGCGGTATCCATGGCCCAACTCGCGGCTGCGCCACTCTTCGCCATCTGCGGACGTCCGAACGTCGGTAAATCCACCCTCTTCAACCGCGTCACCAAAAGTCGCCGCTCCATCGTCGGCGACGAACCCGGCATCACCCGCGACCGCATCTACAGCGAAGTCGAGTGGGGCGGCAAAGTCGCCCGTATCGTCGACACCGGCGGCATCGTCCCCGATGACGACGACCTCATCCCCACCGAGATCTTCGCGCAGGCCCGCTTCGCCTTTGACGAAGCCTCTGCCATCGTCATGGTCGTCGACGGCCGAACCGAACTCGCCTCGCCCGACATCGAGCTCGCCCGCCTTCTCATCCGCTCCGGCAAACCCACCTTCCTCGCCGTCAACAAGATCGACACCGAAGCCATGGAAGCCGCTGCCGAAAACTTCCGCCAGCTCGGCATCCAGCGCCTCTATCCCATCTCCGCCGAACACTCCCTCGGCATCGGCGACCTGCTCGAAGCCGTCTGGGAAGTCATGCCCTGGCCCGAAACCACTCCCGAAAGCGTTGAAGAAGAAGCCTTCGATACACAGTTCGACGAACCAGAACTCGATGAAAACGGCATCCCCATCGAGAAAGATGAAGAAGCCCAGGCCGTCCACCGAACCCACGGCGAATATCTGCAGCGTGAAACCAACGTCGCCATCATCGGCCGGCCCAATGTCGGAAAGTCCACCCTGCTCAACGCGCTCACCGGCTCATCCCGCGCCATCGTCTCGCCTATCGCCGGCACCACCCGTGATGCCGTCGATGAAGCCATCGAATACGAAGGCATGCACCTCCGCTTCGTCGACACCGCCGGCATCCGTCGCAAGGGCAAGACCCACGAAATGGCCGAGAAGCTCTCCGTCGTCATGGCCCGCCGCCACCTCGAGGCTGCCGACGTCGCCCTGCTCATCATCGACGCCACTGAAGGCGTCACCTCCAGCGATGCGCACATCGGCGGTTACGCGCATGAGAGCGGCCGCTCCGTCATCATCATCGTCAACAAGTGGGATCTCGTCACTACCGGCCGAACCGATGGCCGCCCACCCTCCGACCGCCGCATCTTCGAAGAACAGGTCCGTAACGTTCTTAAATACCTGAGCTACGCGCCCATCGTCTTCCTGTCCGCCGCGCACCGCACCAACCTGCACCTCGTTCTCGAGAAGGTAAAACACGTCGCCGAAGAACGCCGCAAGCGCGTCACTACCGGGCAGATGAACCGCTTTCTCGAGCGCGTCGACTTTCAGCGCGCGACGGTGCCCATGGCCAAGCGCATCCGCATCTATTACATGACTCAGGCCGCCGTCGCCCCGCCCACCTTCGTCCTCTTCACCGACCGCGACATCAAACTGCACTTCTCTTTCGAACGTTTCCTCGAAAATCAGATCCGCGAATCCTTCGATTTCGAAGGCTCCCCTATCTGGTTCAAAATCAAAGCCCGTGGTCGTAAAGGCAAACTCCTCTAGGTACCGGCCTTACGGACGTCAGTAGTACCAGGCCCAACTGGAAATTTAGAAACCCGGGTGCCCCATCCTGGCGCAGCTAGGGTGGGATATGGCGAAGCCTTCCACTTTCCATCCCACCCTGCCTCCCCGTCTGTCATCACGACCGAAGCGCAGTGCCGTGGAGAGGACTCCAACGCCCACCTGACCAATCCATTGACTGCCCTGCACGTGGATGGCCTCAATTACCAGGCAGTCCCATTAAGAAGCTCTAATCTTGGGGCGCTCGACAAACGAAAAGTGCCGCAAACCTTGCAGGCTTGCGGCACTCGTTGGATTCAGGATCAGCTGTGCAGCCTAAGTCAGATCCGAAAGTTTCGATCCGACCTTGCTGACCACCGAACTTGCAGATTTGCCAAAGTCCTCAGCTGCATCCGCAACCTTGGACGCATACTTACCCGTGTGCTTCGATAAATCCTCGGCAAAATCTTTTGCCGTCGATACATACTTACCAGCCTGCTTGCTGAGATCTCCCGCCGTATCCTGGAGATAGTCGCCCGTGTCGGCCAAAGTCCGCTTCACCTGCTTGCGGGTTTTCTTGCCCTCCTGCGGGGCATAGGCCAGTGCGACGGCCGCACCCGCGGCAACGCCAATCGAAAATACAGTCCAGTAGCGAGTAGCACTCATCGTCAGTCTCTCCTTGTCGTTCTGCAATCGCTGCTTCGTCGTTGCAAATCCTTAAGATGCGCGATTTATGTAAAGGTTCGCTTCAATTCACAGCACCTGATGCCAAAAGTACCACCCCGGATGGTAAAGCCCCCGTCGTTCGCCTGCGTGTGACCACAAAAGAGGAGGTAGTCGTCGAACCTCCTGGCACCGCCGTATACTCCCGGCACCGCATACAGCCAACCGTCCCGGGCATGAATCCAAGGCGATTATGGCGCGTCCATATTGGCAAGGCTCGATCCAGATCTCCCTCGTTTCAGCGCAGGTAAGTCTCTTCCCTGCCAGCAACTCTGCACGTTCCATCGAGTTCCATCAGATCGATCGGGCTACCGGCGAGCGCGTCCATCATCAAAACGTCGTTTCCGCCGACCGCAGTGACGACAGCGAATCGCGGCCTGTCGAAAAGCACGAAATCGTCAAAGGCTACGAGTACGAAAAAGATAAGTACGTCGCCATTGACCCCGAAGAAATCAAGCAGCTTCGTTTAAAAAGCCAGAAGACCCTGGAAGTTGTTCAGTTCGTCGATCTGGCCGAGGTCGATCTCGAGTTCTTCGAAAAGCCTTACTATGTAGTCCCTAAAGACAACGCACAGGCCAAGGTCCTCGCCATCCTCCGCACCGCGCTGGCCGAATCGAAGACCATCGGCCTGGGCGAGATCACTTTCAGCGGCCGCGAACATCTCGTCGCCATCGCCGCACCCGTCAGTGAAGAAGTACGCGGCCTCATGCTCTACGTCATGCGCTACGAAGAAGAACTCCGCAAGCCGCATGAATACTACGCAGACATCACTGACGCCAAGGTCGACGAGAAGCAACTCACTCTGGCCCGGCAGTTGATCGACAGCTACCGAGCCCCCTTCGACGCGACCAGATTCAAAGACGATTATGAATCCGCCCTCCGCGAACTCGTCGAAGCAAAGATGGCAGGCCGCAAGCCTCCCACACCCGATAAGGAACCAAAGCGCGGCAAAGTAATCGACCTCATGGAAGCTCTCAAGCGTAGCGTAGCCGCCAAGCAGGCCAGCAGCTCCCGCACAACGTCGACTGGCGCAAGCTCGAAAACCGCCGTCGCCAAAAAGAAGTCTTCTGCCAAGAAGACAAAGGCAGCCTAATTCGCCATGGCCGAGCCTACGAAGAAAGGTGCAAAAAAGAAATCCATAGCTAGTAACCCGGCCACTCAATCGCCTGGAGAGCCGCCAAAGAAGCGCGCCGCCAGGTCGAAGACCTCTTCTTCCCCGCGGCAAACCGCCTCTGACTCGATCGACGACCAACTGGCCAAATACCGCTCCATGCGCGACTTTGCCACCACCGCCGAACCATCCGGCGGCCACGGCAAAGCCGCTCCGGTTGAGTCCCTCCCCTTCGTCATTCAGAAGCATGCCGCGACCCGCCTTCATTACGACTTTCGACTCGGCTGGAAGGGCGTTCTGAAAAGCTGGGCTGTCGCCAAGGGTCCCAGCTACGTGGTCGCGGACAAGCGCCTTGCTGTCCAGGTCGAAGACCATCCCATGGAATACGGCGGCTTTGAAGGCACCATTCCCAAGGGACAGTACGGCGGCGGTACCGTCATGCTCTGGGACGAGGGCACGTGGGAGCCGATCGGCGACGGCGACGAAGGCCTGCGCACCGGCCGCCTCAAGTTCATCCTTCACGGCAAAAAGCTGCAGGGCAAATGGACGCTTATTCGCATGGGCGGCAAAGCCGCGCAGGAGTCCAAACCCAACTGGCTGCTCATTAAGGAGCACGACGAACTCGAGCGTCCTGCCACCTCCCGGCCCGTCACCGAAGCCGAGCCTGACAGTGTCATCACCGGCCGCGACCTCACCCAGATCGCCGCAGCTGAAGATCACGTCTGGGACTCGCGCTCAGGACTCGCCGCAGACGAACGAAAAGCCGCAGCCTCCACAGCCTCGACAAAGGTCAGTGCTGCTTCTTCAAAGAAGACCCCTCTCTTATCCAGCGATCCCGGAGGCAAAGCTTCCAACCGTTCCAGATCCAAAGCCGCCACCCCTAAAAAAAAAGTAGCTGCTAGTCCGGACCTCTCCAGCTTTCCAAAAGAAAACAAGCCCGGCTTCCTGCCGCCACAGCTTGCTACCCACAACAGCATTCCCCCGGCCTCAGCCGAATGGGTCCACGAACTCAAGCTCGATGGCTATCGCATGCAGGCGCACATCGACGACGGCCGTGTCACTATCTTCAGCCGCAACGGGCTCGACTGGACAACCCGTGTCCAGCCAGTAGCTGACGCCCTGCAGCAGCTCCCCGTCCGGAACGCCATCCTCGATGGCGAAGTCGTCGTACTCGACGAGCAAGGCCTCAGCAGCTTTGCCGGACTGCAGGCCGCCTTCGATGACAGGAACCCACGCGACCTCACCTACTATTGCTTCGACCTGCTGCACCTCAACGGCCATAACCTCCGCGATGCCCGGCTTGATCAGCGCAAGAGCCTCCTGCAATCCCTTCTGGCCAATGCTCCTGATCTATCTGGGCTCCTCCGCTACTCCGAACACCTCGAGACCGATGGCAGCCGCATGTTCTCCGAAGCCTGCACCCTCGGTGCCGAAGGGATCATCTCCAAGAAGAAAGACGCAAAGTACATCAGCGGCCGCACTGCCAGCTGGACCAAGTCCAAGTGCATCCTTGAACAGGAATTCGTTATCGGCGGTTACACTCCGCCTTCCAACCAGAGCGACGGCCTCGGCGCGCTTCTCTTAGGCTACTATGACGGTGACGTTTTGCAGTACGCCGGTCGCGCCGGCACTGGCTTCACCCAGCAATCGCAGCGAACCCTCCGCGGCCGGCTAGAGAAAATTCAGCAGAAAGCTGCTCCCTTCGCCCACGTTCCGGGCCTGGCCAAA
>CAZZYN010000097.1:0-12162 GCA_964658265.1 uncultured Acetobacteraceae bacterium
CCGACCGCGACGAAATCAACATGGTGCCACCGCCTTCCAAGGGGCGCTATCTTTCCGTACATTCCGAGGACGGCTGGGCAAACCCGTTTCTGACCGTTCATCGCGACACGGTCGAGTTGCGCATCATGTTCCCGCCCACTGCCGGAAGCCCGCTCGATGGTGGCAGCTCCCTGCTGCATCCAGCCGCGGCCCGCAAACAGACTGTCGATGTGCGGCTGACCGACCTGCCGGACGCGCTTGCTGCTGTTCCCGGGTATGCCTGGCCCTATGGCAGAGTGGTCGCTGTCGAAGAGTCGGAAGCAGCCAGGCGACAGGATCGCGCCCAGGTGCGCAGAACAGAAGAGACCACGATGAAAGTACTGAATGACCTGGGCATCGTGGTGAATGAGTGGAACAACAACAGCAACAGCCTGCTGCACTGAGTACCAGCCGTACGGGCGACGGCGCTTTAGGCGTGATGCTGCGGTGACGAAGGACAAGCCTGCGCGATGTCTTTCAGGCGTCGTCACAGGGCTTGCCCCTGATAGCATCTTCCGCATGCCCTTTTCCTTTGCACTCAACTCTCCTGTTCGCCGGAGCTCTGCCCTGGCTATCGCGTTGTCCCTGGCCTCGTTCGCACACGCGGGTGCACAGGAAGCTGCTGGTGCATCGTCTAAAAGCGATTCGCGCATCACCCAGCTGCTCAGCTCGCTCGAACAGGAGCGCAATATCTCGCAGACTGCTCTCTCGCCCGATGGCAGGCACCTGGCCTGGGTGATCGGCAGCAGTGACAGTGAGATCATGCTGGCCGGTCCGGATGGACAGAACCCGCAGCGGCTGCTGACTTCCGGCAAAACTTCAGGCTGCTCGAGCGGCAGTATTGCCTTCTCCCCCGACTCGCAGAAGCTGGCCTTCCTCTCGGATTGCACCTCAACGGCAGGCGAAGTGACACCCGGTCAGGGCAGGGTCACACAGGATGACATCTTCATCTCCACAGTCAGCGAGCCGAAGGCAAAAGCGAAGCAGCTCACCCATCTGCATGGGTATGCGCATGAGCTTGCCTGGTCGCCGGATGGGAAGCAACTTGGCCTGCTCTACACGGAGGGAGCCACGCGGCCATCCGGAGCGCTGGATGCCATGAAGCCACCTGCCGGCGTCATCGGCGTGGAAGGGCTGGAAGTGCAGCGGGTCGCAGCTGTGGACGCTGCCAGCGGGCAGGTTTCGCCAATCACGCCGGCGGGGCTCAGTGTCTACGAATTTGACTGGTCGCCCGACAGCAAGAAGCTCGCATACGTCGCCGCGCCGCCTCCTGGCGAAAACAACTGGTGGGTGGCCAAGCTGTACACCCAGCCGGTGATGGCTGACGGCGGCTCTGCGCCTGCGGCGAAACTGGGTGGCCGCGCCGCGTTTGATCCCGGCGCGCTGCTGGATCCCTCGACGGTCGAAGGCCCGATGCACGGGATGCAGATTGCTGTCCCGCGCTGGTCGCCGGATGGCTCGAAAATTGCGTTCATCGGCGGTCTTATGAGCGACCAGGGTGCCACCGGGGGCGATCTCTACATTATTCCGACCGCTGGCGGTGCGCCAGTGAACGTCACCGCCAAAGGTGAAGACAGTCCTGCCTGGCTGCAATGGACCAGTGACACCAGCCTGATCGTCAGCAGCGTCAGCAAGGGGATGAGCCGCGTTTCGAGCGCGAGGCTCGATGGATCGGCCCTCACCAGCTCCGAACTGTTTACGCAGCCGGCATCAATCGGCGATGGCCGACTGGAGTTGAGCCTCTCGCTCGCAAACAACCACACTGCTGCCTTCATTCAGACATCTTTCGATCACGCGCCGGAAGTCTTTGTGACGAAGCTTGAAGCGGGCGCCACGCCTCGAGCCGTCACCCGGATCAATGCCGGCCTCAAACCATCGTGGGGCAAAGCTGTCTCGGTGAACTGGAAGAATGATGGCTTCGATGTCCAGGGCTGGCTCATCGAACCGGCAAATTACGATCCCTCGAAGAAGTATCCGATGATCGTGATGGTGCATGGCGGACCGTCGTCAGCCGTGCTGCCCCGCTGGCCGGGGGTGGGCTACGGCGGCGTACCTTTTTCGACACTCGGCTACTTTGTGCTGATGCCGAATCCGCGCGGCTCTTACGGCGAAGGGGAGAAGTTCACGCAGGCAAATCGGAAAGACTTTGGCTATGGCGATCTGCGCGACGTGCTGGCTGGCGTCGATGCGGTTGAGAAGCAGTATCCCGTTGACGACAAGCGGCTCGGCCTGACGGGCTGGAGCTATGGCGGCTTCATGACCATGTTCGGCGTCACCCAGACCAATCGCTTCCATGCAGCTGTTGCCGGCGCAGGCATTGCCAACTGGCAGAGCTATTATGGCGAGAACTCTATCGACCAGTGGATGACGCCCTTCTTCGGGGCGACTGTCTATGAGGATCCTAAGGTGTACGCCAAAAGCTCGGCAATTGACTTCATCAAGAACGTCAAGACACCGACACTGGTCGTAGTTGGGGATCGCGACGGAGAGTGCCCTTCGCCGCAGTCTTTTGAATTCTGGCACGCACTGAAGGCAGAAAACGTCCCGACCAGCCTGGTCGTTTACCCCAACGAAGGCCACGCTTTCCGGCTGCCGGAGCACCGTCGTGACGTACTGGAACGCGCCTTGAACTGGTTCGAACAGTACATGCAGTGACGCGCACAGGACGCGGCCGGGGGTGACCGCCCGCTAGGTGGTCACCCCTCCTTTGCTTTACACTCAGGATGAACATTTCAGGCAAAGATTTGCAGTGAAGTGGCAGTACATACCGTCGGGGCAGCCATGCTGCGGCGGGGAGGTTTCATGCGGCGGTATCTGATTCTTGCGTTCTTGTTTTGTCTCACCCTTCCCTTCGATCTTGCCGTTACCGGCTGCACTCGCAATCCTGCAGCGAACTTCTGCAACAACCTGGGATACGGGGCCAAGAACACCGCGGTAGCCAGTATCACGCTGCTGCCGAACACCACCGGACTTTCGATTCCCTACGGTGAGACCGGCAACACCAATACACCGACCGCGAAAAGCTGCACCAATGCGTCCGTCAGTGTGACCTCCTACACCTGGGGCATCTCAGACAGTCCCGGTCCGAATCAGATTGCTGACATCAATCCCACGACCGGTCAGATCTGCGCCGGTACCTGGAACCGTCAGACGGCGGGCGGCATTCCTGCTTACACCACCTGCCTGCCCACCAACAAGAGCGGTATCGATTACGTCACTGCTTCTGCTGGCAACATCACCAGCAACACCGTCGCCATTTACGTGCATCCGGCCATCGGCAATGTCCAGCTCTCGTCGTCTCCGCTGGTGGCCCCGGCGGCTGGCAGTACCTGTATTTCGCAGGGTCAGACTTCGCAGCTGGACATTACGGCATACGCTGCCGGATCGGCTACGCCGCTATGCGGACCGAACTCTACCACCTATCCCAACTGCAGTTCGGTACTGGGCCACCTGACCTACGCGCCAGTCACACCGACCATCACCACCATCGACTTTAACGGCCTGGCGACTGCTAACCAGCCCGGCTCGACGGCTATTACAGCCTCGACGAACAGCGGCAACACGACGGGCGGCACCACTACTTCAAGCGCGGGCTACTTCTACACCTGCCCAGCCAAAACGATTGCGCTCACGGCCAATGGCAGCACCACGGCGAATGTCAGTCCGAACAATCCCCAGGCCATCACCGCCACCATCACGGACACGAACGGCAACATCATTACCGGCCTGGCGCTCACCTACGCGTCCACGCAGCCACAGAACGTGCCCATCAGCAGTGCCGGCAGCATCACTGCTGTTTACCCCAGCACGGCATCGGTTACGGCAATCTGCCAGCCGCCCACCTGCAACCCGGCGCCTATTAATCAGATTGGCGTTAATGGCAATGGCTCGCCCATTGTCAGCAATCCACTGTTGATTAATGCTTCGGGCACCAGCTCGACCATCCTGTACATGGCCAGCCCGCAGTCGCAGTATTTTTCGACGGTCGACTTCACGGTCGGCGGTGTCAGCACGCCGGTCAAGCTCCCGTACGTACCGAACTCGATGATCCTCAGTCCGACCGGATCGACCCTCTTCTTCGGAAGCTATCGCGAGCTGATGACGGTTTCGACCAGCAGCAATGCTGTTTCCAAGGAAGACACCACGGTGCCGGGAGTGGTGCTGGCCGTCTCGCCTGATGGCAATACCCTGCTCATCAACGATCAGAACCGCGGCGTCTTCTATCTCTATTCAAACGGAACAGGCACCACGGGTACCTCGACTGGCACCGGCACTTCAACCAGCGGCGGTTCGACGGCTACTGCAGGCGGTATCGTCACGACCTTCGGAGGCCTGGGCCAACGCGCTCAGTTCTCGTCGGACAGCCAGACCGTGTATATCGTCGGCAACAACACGATGTATATCCATAACGTCTACACCGGTTGGAGCACAGTACCCCTGGGCGCCAATGTTGGCACGAACAGCAATGTGCAGCCTGCCACCGGCATCACCAATGCCTGCCAGGCGGCGCTTTCCGGCGCGAATCTCCCACCGACGGGTCTGGGTGGAACGAATGACGCCAACACAAGGTACAACACCTTCTGCGGACCGGACCTTTCGGTCGCCGTGCCCTCGATAGGACCATTCATCTCGGGCGCACCCGCCAGCGCGGACTACGGCTTCTGCCCGCAGGCCAACGCAACGCCAGTCATCTACTATCCGCCGGCCGGAACGCTGCAGGCTGCGACTGACCACCTGGTCGCGACCACAAACAGTCTGCATGTGATCGGCGCCTCAGCCAGTCCGACCCTTGCCTCCCCTCAGCTCACCGACTCAGACATCATCATTCCGACTGGTGGCTGTCCGCTGGCACCTGCTGCCGGCGCAACACCGCCAGTGACGAGCGCACTCACCGTCCAGAACACGGCCAACCAGGCTTTTCCGCTTACCGGCTATGGCATCTCAAACATCGACCAGGTGATTGCGTCGCCGAACTCCACCCTGGCCGTCGTTACGTACGACTCGGCGGCAACGGCCACTCCTGCTGGCGGCGCCAAGCTGCCGGTCTACACCATTCCGGCGAGCGGCACAGCCGGAACGTTGACCGGTGTGCCTCTAAGCGGCACAGCGATTGCGCCGATCGCCGGCGTATTCAGTCCGGATACGCAGACGTTCTATGCCTCAACCCGGGGAGACAACCTGGTTCACCTGATCTCGACGTCATTGTTGACGGAGAGTGCCACACTGGCCCCTGCGCTTCCCGATGTCAACGGCAACATCACACCGGCGCAGTTCCTCGCAGCGCGACCAAGGAGCCAACCGTAAAACTCCGCCTATCCCGGGCGTCTCTCGACGTCCGGGATAGCAGCCCGACCGGCAGCCTATCCGAAGATCAGCTGCCTAGCCAGTCCCACACATCCGCCCTCCCCGAAGATGCGGGGCTGCTTTCCGATGTGGACTGCCAGCAGATTCTGAAACGCACGTGGCTCCGCGCTGAACGCCTGGAAGACCCGTGTGCGCCAGCGTGGAAATCGTCCTAATCCCAAGAGCAGACTGGACATCAGCCGGGCCCTGCGCATGATCCTGCGATGCTCCTGCTGGTATTCCTCCAGACGCCCTGAACGCAGCGCGCCGCCGAGTGCAATTGCCTGGCGGAAGAGCAGGGTCAGGCCCTCCCCGGTAATTGCATCGACACTGCCGGAGGCTTCCCCGATCAGCGCGACCTGGTCTCCCAGTACCTTCGGCAACCGGAGAACGATGGAGGTGCCACCCTGCGTCTTGCCGAGCACTGGCTTGTTTGCCAGTCGATCGCGCAGTTCAGGAAATTCGTTCAGAGCCGCGTCCGGCCGAAAGTCAGGATCGGACGAAAGAAACGCCACGCCAATCTCTGAGGCGCTCACAGGTGTGACGTAGGCCTGGGTATGTCCAGCCCAGTGGACTTCGACGAACGGGCTCCATGGCGCACAGGCGTAGTGCCGACCGGAGGCCAGCCGCTGGCTGCGGCGCAGTGCCGTGAAGTCTCGAGACAGGCCGGCTGCACGGCGTACCAGCGATCGCTGACCGTCGGCACCAATCACGTAACGGCAGCGGATACTTTCCTGGCCGATTCGGACTATTCCGGGCGCGAGAAGTTCTGCACGCTGCTGCCAGCGCATTGTCACGCCTTCGCGCTCCGCGGCATTTAGTAAAGCCTGGTGAAGCACGGTCCGCCGCATGCCGAGCCCGGGACGGCCCGGAAAACTTCCGGCAAAAGTCCGCGTTCCATCGTGAAAAGAGATGCCCTGGAAGGGATGACTTACCTCGTCATCCAGCGTAACGCCAAGTTCAGCCAGTGCGAGCCGGCCATCCGGCAGGATGCCCTCGCCGCATAGCTTGTCGACAGGAGGCTGACGCACATCGGCCAGCAGCACCGAAAGGCCTCCGCACGCGGCTGCGATCGAAGCCGCAAGGCCTGCCGGACCACCGCCGATGACGATTGCATCGTATTGAGGCATGCTCTACCTGCCGGGGCCCTAAAAGCGAAGCAGCACAAGCTCTGAACAAAAGCCCGGACCCATCGCCGCCAGAATCGCATAGGTACCCGGCGCGGGACGGCGGTTCTTCATCACATCTTCCAGCACCAGCAGGACCGATGTCGACGAGAGATTGCCTACCTTGCGCAGGCAGTCCCACGACGCGGCGCAGGTCTCAGGAGACAGGTCCAGTGCAGCCGCTGTCGCTTCCAGTACCTTCGGACCGCCGGTATGGAGGATCCAGCTGCCGATGTCGCTACGCACCAGGCCGTGTTTGGCAAGGAAGCCATCCATGTCGCGAGGCAGATTTTCCTTAATGACCCGCGGCACATCCAGCGACAACACGATCTGAAAGCCCTTCTCTGAGATGTCCCAGCCCATGACATCTTCCGTGCCCGGATAGAAGCTTGACTGCGAACCGAGAATTTCCGGGCCGGCCGGCTTGTGTCCCTTGTGATCGAAATCGGAGCCGGTCACTAGCACAGCAGCCGCACCATCGCCGAACAATCCGGACGCAATCAGGTTGGCGATTGACAGATCTTCGCGCTGCCAGGTCAGAGAGCACAACTCGACGCTCAACAGCACAGCCATGCGGTCGGGATAGGCACGGACATATTCGGCCGCCTGGGCAATGCCGGCAGCCCCCGCTACGCAGCCGAGACCGAAGATGGGAATACGCCGGAGATGAGTTGGCAGACCCATGACATTGACCAGGTGCGCATCGAGCGACGGACTGGCGATGCCAGTAACCGAAACGGAGATCAGCGCGCCGATGTCTTCCTTGGGCAGTCCGGCCTGCGTCAGTGCTCCGCAAATCGCCTGGTTTCCGAGCTTTTCGGCGACCTCCAGCCAGACGTCGTTTGCCTGGCCCCAGCGCTCCAGACCCTTGTACTCCGTGATGGGAAGGGCGAAGTAACGGCCGTCCACACCCACACGGTGATGGAAGCGATTCAGAGCCGGTAGCCGGTCTGATTGCTCCGACCAGTAGCTGGCAAGTTCATCAAGGATTTGTTGCTGGGTGTAGTAATGTTCCGGAAAAGCACTGGCGGCGGCGGCAATATGCATGAAACGAAACTTGAGCCTCTCAAAAGAGGCTAGCAGACCCGCCATGGCCCTCAGACGCGGGCTTCTGTTTTGTTGATGATGGCAATCGCCCCTGGGCCCGGAACGCTGGATGATCTTCGTCGCAGTCGATTCTTGGCAAGCGATTCATTGCTCGCTGCTTCTATGAATTCACCGGATCGGGCACGCGCCGCTGCGGGTGCTTCTTCCATATGACAAGCCCCAGGCGGAAGAGGTAGCCGCGGCGCAGGGCAAAGCTGTGGCCAGTGGCAGCGGCGAGCTCATGCAGCTCCTGATGCGTCCATGCCTGTCGTACCGAGACCGGGCCGTCATGCTTTGATAGACGGCTCGGGTCGATGAGGCTCATCAGGCGAGCCAGCCGGTAGTGCAGCCAGGTGCGCTCAAGGTCGTTGACGACAACGGCAACGCGCGCCACCCGCAAAGCCTCTGTGAAGTACTGTGCAACCTGTGCGGCCGACAGGTGGTGCAGGAAGAGACAATTCGAGACCACATCCACACTGGCATCCGGAAGAGGGATTGCCAGGGCATCCGCAGTGATGCGGTCCGGCCCTGGCAGCTCTGCAGGCCAGTCGGTGCCGGTCTCGGGAAGGTGCGCTGCGCTGAGGTCGAGCAACGTAAGGCGCAGTCTGCGCAGCGGCCACTTGAGGGATGGAATCGCTGCACGCAGAACATCCGCACGGCCCGACGCCACTTCCATCAGGTGAAGCTCACTATCCCGCGGCACCTGTGCGACGGCAGTCTGCAGGAGCCGCCGGTGCATCCGGTTGCCGCCAAAGAGCCGGTTGACCCACAGCAGAGAACGCAGCGCGCTCGCCACTTCAGCCGGAGAGCCGAGATCGCTGTCGAGCCACTCTTCCCCCCGCACCCGCGGAAACGGCGCTCCCATCAGAGAACTGCAGTGAGCGCTGCGGCAGGCTCGCCGGTCCCTGGCTGGCCGTTACGGATCCAGCTTTCGAAGGCCTCCAGCCTCTGCTCCCGGCCAAGAAAGTTCTGCACCAGCTGCGTACCCGGCTGGGAGCCGCCGCGATCCAGCACTGCCGCACGGTAGCGCATCGCCGCAGGTCCCTCGAGCAGGCTGTCGCGATCAAACTGGTTGAAGAAGTCGATCGCAATCACCTTGTCGTAGAGGTACGTGTAGTAGTTCGATGAGTACCCGACCAAGTGTGTAAAGCTCGCATACATTCGGTTGCCGTCGACCCATTGATAGGGCAGGAAGCGCTCATAGCCATCTCTCAACATCGCGTCCAGGTCGATCGTCCTGGGATCGCGATCATGCACGTCCAGCGCGAAGTTTGTGTAGTACAACTGCGTCCTCACCCAATCCGCACGGCCGAAAGACCCAGCTCGGTTCATGGTCTCGACCACGTCTGCAGGGATTGGCTCGCCCGTCTGGTAGTGGCGCGCGAAAGTAGCCAGCAGAGCCGGATCGCGGAAAAATTCTTCGAGCATCTGCGAGGGAACCTCGACGAAGTCGCCTTCTGTCGCGATGCCGCTGATGCCGGCCCATGCCTGCTGACCGCCCAGGATCGCATGCATCAGGTGTCCGAACTCGTGGAAATAGGTGACGACATCCGAGTGCTGCAGTAGCGCCGGATCCTCTGCCTTTGGCTCGGGGAAATTACAGATCAGTGCAGCCTCAGGTGACTGGCGACCTGCGATTCCCGGCACCAGCGGCGCCGCGCTGAACCACTTGTCCTTGCCCTCGCGTGGATGCATATCCAGGTAAAAGCGGCCGATCTTCTCCTGGGAAGCATTGCTCCCTGCGGCATTGAAGACATCCCACGCCGTGACCGAGCGATGCCACACCGAGGCATCCTTTGCCGCCGGCTCAAAGCGCACCTGGAAGAGCTTCTCGGCCGTTGCAAGCACACCTGCCTGTACCTGTTCGTAGGGGAAATAGGGCCGAACCGCCTGCGAATCGAACGCGTAAGCCGAGCGACGGAATTGCTCCAGCCAGTAGCCCCGGCTTGCCGCATCGATGCCCGTCAGACCGGGCTGCTGCTGCTGTGCGAATGCGAGGATCGACGCATACTCAGCCTGCGCCCCTTCGCGAGTGGTCGCTTCCAGGCCGTTCAAGAAGCGCTTCATGTTGGCAGCCGACCCCATCATCTGGTCGGCAGTGGCCAAGTCGGCCCAGCTGGCAAAGCCCAGCAGGTTGGCCATCTCGTGGCGCACGCCGAACAACTCCAGCATCAGTTGCTGGTTCGCGGGAAAGGCTCGGGTGTTGTAGGCGAGGAACATTTTCAGCCGCAGCGCATGGCTCTCGGCAAAGGTCATCACCGGGAGATAGTCGGGGAAATCTGTCGTCAGCACGATCTTCCCTGCGTGCTCGCCCTCGGTCGCCGGCTGATGCGAAGCAAGATAATCTGCTGGCAGCCCTTTCAATTCGGCCGGATCGTCGACCAGCACTGTCTGCGCACCCTCCTGCACATTGCGCCCGATCGTCAGCGCCAGCAAGGTCGCCTTTTCCTGCAGCTCCCGCAGGCGATTGCGCGTGGCCTCATCGCGGTCGACACCCGCCAGCCGGTACTGTAGCAGCGTCCGTTCGGCATAGTGCCGAGACGCCGCATCTACATCTCTCAGGTCCACTGCCGCCAGGGCCTTGTAAATGTCCTGGTTTAGCGACAGACCGGTCGCTATTTCGGATACCCGCTGCGACAGCTTCTGCGCCCGGTCACGGATCGTCTTATCGGGATAGACACTGTCCAGCAACCCGCATTCGCTGCCGACCTGGCCCAGGATCGCGATGGCATCGTCATAGGGGCGCCAGGTGTTCTCCATGGAGCGCTGCGCCGGCTCGGCGAGCATCGCAGCCATCCCGGCCTGGATGCGCACTAGACGCTCTTCGGCCCACTGTTCCAGATGGTCGGCAGAAAGGGTGCTGCCGTCTTGTTTTGCATTCCATCCGTGACTGATCGGCGCGTCTTTTTTTGTCATGTTCGAGCTTGTTTGTGCAATCAAGAAAAACTCCCGTATGTCGTGAATAGGGTAATTGACCCTGACTTCACTTGCATACCGGCGGAGTAGGCCGTAAGATGCCGCAATCGTATACATGACTGCGCATGGCACTACACCCTCGGCCCATTACCTGCGTTCGCGCATGAGCCGGGTCTGCGTCGCGATTACCGGGGCGACCGCGCAGGAGATGATCGATAAGGCCGAATCCATCGTTCGTGAAAATCCGTTTCTGGAGTTGCGCCTCGACTATCTGCCCGATCCGCTGGCCGCCATCCCGAAATTTCAGGAGTTCCTTTACGAACGCAGCGAAATTACTGCCATTGCGACCTGCCGGCGGATCGCCGGCGGTGGCCGCTTCAAAGGCACGCCCGACGCCGCGGTAGAGGTGCTGACAGCTGCGGCGCGTGCCGGTTTTCACCTGCTGGATCTCGAGATCGAGACGGCTGAGGCCCTGAAGCCGGAGCAGGTGGAAGCACTTCGCTCAATCGGCGCCGGCCTGATCCTTTCCTCTCACGACTTTGAAGGCACCAGGGACCTGGATCGTACCTTCAACCGGCTGAGGGTCTTTGATCCGGATTTCTACAAGATCGTCTCGACGGCGAAGAGTCTTTACGACAACGTCGTGATGAAGAAGTTCCTGGAGCAGACCAGCGACCACGCCAATGTGATCGGCATCTGCATGGGCGAACAGGGACTCGTCAGCCGGATCATCGGCGTCCGCGCCGGCAGCGTCTTCACCTTTGCTGCTGCCACAGAGGGACAGGAGACGGCGCCCGGCCAGGTGACGGCGCGCACCCTCATCGATACCTACCGCATCGAGCACATCGACACCTCCACAAAGATCTACGGCGTCGCGGGCAATCCAATCCGCCATTCTCTTTCGCCGGCCATGATGAACAGTGCTTTCCGGCGGGAGACAGTCAATGGCGTCTTCCTGGCGCTGGACACGCGCAAGCTCTCTGACCTGCTGAAGCTGGTGCAGGAGGCCCCGATCCAGGGGCTTGCCGTGACCATGCCGTTGAAGCAGGAGATCATGCCATATCTCGCGAAGACCGATGCGATATCGGAGAAGATCGGCGCCTGTAATACGGTCGTGCGCGCACAGGACGGGCGGCTCTTCGGGTTTAACACGGATGTGGGCGGGATCGTCCGGCCACTGGAACGCCGGCTGCAGCTGCGGGGAGCCAAAATCCTGGTGCTGGGCGCTGGCGGAGCGGCTCGCGCAGCAGTCTTCGGACTGGTCGAGAAAGGTGCGGACGTTACCATCCTGAATCGCACCCCGGAGACGGCACAGAAGCTGGCACGCCAGGCGAAGGCGCACACCATTCGTCGCGAGCAAGTGGCGAAAACGCAGTTTGACGTGATCGTGAACGCCACGCCCGCTGGCATGACAGGCCAGAAGCTGCAGATGATCCTGCAGCCCGAAGAACTGAATGCGCGGCTGATCTTCGACACTGTCTATAACCCCATTGATACGCCCCTCATTCGGGCGGCCCGGGAACGCGGCATCGCCGTAATTACTGGCGTGGAGATGTTTGTTCAGCAGGGCGCACGGCAATTTGAGATCTGGACCGGCAAGCCGGCGCCCGAGGACGAGATGCTGAAGGTCGTG
>CAZZYN010000098.1:0-12012 GCA_964658265.1 uncultured Acetobacteraceae bacterium
GCCGGGAACGCCCGTCGCGACCCCATGGCGACGGTCAGGCCGAGGCCGATGAGCTTCTTCACCGTTTCCGGATTGGCGGCCACGCGGGTCTCGAATGGGCGGCGTTCCTTCAGCACGGCTAGGCGCATCGGTTCATCCTATGCTCTTGGTTTGGCGGCTTCGCTTGTGGCGCAGTTGGGTTGTGTGGCCGGGATATGCCGACTTTGACACGGATTGAAAAGCCCCTGTGCCCGCCCTGCCCTAACCTAGTCGCTTATTTCAGCTTGCATTTGCTTTCCGCCAGGCTACGAAAAGCCTGCTTGGCGGGGACCACGCCGGTCAGCAGGTAGTAGTCCCACGGCGCATGCGACTCCTCGGGGGACTTGATCCGGGCCAGCAACATGCGTTGCTGATCTCGCGCGCTGGTGAGTTTGGCGACCTTCATCCACTGGTTGAAGCAGATGGCAGCACGCAATTATTTGTCTCTCGTATGACAGTGCAGCGACCGGGCGAGCTACTCTCGCTGAGCTTCAGCAAGCCTGCTGAAGGAACCGAGCCATCCGGCAAGGCTGGAGAGACTGACACGCACCTGCGAGTGATCACGCACCTGAATACACACCTGATGGCGGCGCTGGAGATGCCGGACATGGAGCGTTTCTGGTTTCGCGGCGCGCTCGGCACGCGCGTCCAGGGCTTCCTGATCCGGCCTCCCGGCTTCGACCCCTCGAAAAAGTACCCGTTAAAGTTTCTGGTCCATGGCGGTCCGGAAGGAGCCTGGGGCGACAGCTGGAGTTACCGCTGGAATGCGGAGTTGCTGGCGGCGGACGGCTACGTGGTCGTGATGGTGAACCCGCGCGGCTCGACCGGGTACGGACAAAAATTTACCGAGGAGATTGGCGGGGACTGGGGCGGCAAGCCTTACGTCGACCTGATGCGCGGACTCGACTATGCCGAACTGCACTATCCCTTCATCGACAAGACGCGGGAGTGCGCGCTGGGCGCAAGTTATGGCGGCTACATGGCGGACTGGATTCTTGGCCATACCGACCGCTTCGCCTGCGTGGTGACGCATGACGGGATGTTCAACACCGAGTCTGCGTATGGCACGACGGACGAGTTGTGGTTCAACGAGTGGGAGTTCCACGGGACGCCCTGGAACAACCGCCTGCTCTACCGCCGATGGTCGCCGATGCTTGCAGCAACGCACATGAAGACGCCAACCCTGGTGATCCATAGCCAGCTTGACTATCGGCTGGATGTGTCGGAAGGCTACCAGTTATTCACGACCCTGCAGCGCATGCATGTGCCTTCCGAAATGCTGTATTTTCCGGACGAGGGCCATTGGGTGTTGAAGCCGCAGAACAGCCAGTTGTGGTACCAGACAGTGAACGCGTGGTGTGACAAATGGACACACACCATCCAGCCATCCGCGCAGTAAAGCAGTGTCGTTAGGCGAATAGCATGGCGTGGTCAAAAAAGCGCGGCCCGAAAAAGCCGCCGGAACCGCTGGATGAAAAAGGGCTTTACGAGTACGCGACGGCGTCACTAGGACGGCGCATGCGGACCGTGATGGAGTTGAAGCGCCTGATGCGCAAGCGCGTGGAAGAAGGCGAGGTCGGCGCGGCCAAAATTGCCAGCGTCATCGATCGACTGAAGGAATACAAGTTTCTCGATGACCCGGCGTTTGCAGCCAACTACACACGCCTTCGCCAGGATAACCAGAGCTTTGGCCGGCGCCGCGTGCAGCAGGACCTGATGCAGAAGGGCATAGCGCAGGAACTCGCGACGGAGACCCTCGATAAAGCGTACGAAGACGTCAGTGAGGAAGCACTGGCGCGGCAGCATCTTACCCGCAAGCGGCTCAAGCAGCCGACCAACGACAAGGAAGCCGCGCGAATTCTGCGGCAGTTGACCCGCGCCGGCTTTTCTTCGACCGTCATCTTCAGAATATTGAAGAACTGGCAGATTTCTGAAGACCTGCTCGACCGCCTGCAGGAAGAAACGCTGTCGCCGGACGCTGAAGGTGAAGAGTAGCTGCAGTGACCCGCTATATTGCGATTGACTGGTCCGGGAGTGCTTCAGTAGCGGTACAGAAGCGAAGCATCGTCGCGGCTGACTGGCAGGATGGTGTGGTCAGCATCAGTAGTGGTCGGACTCGCTATGAGACAACGGTGTGGCTCATCGAGCAGGCCCGGCAGAATCCACGGATGGTCGTCGGTCTCGACTTCGCCTTCTCGTTCCCGGCATGGTTTGTCCGCCAGGAAGCAGGAAGCGCCGGCGCGACGATTGAAGACTTCTGGAGGATGGTTGCCGACCGCGGTGAGAGTTGGCTGAATCGTGACGGCCAAGCACCGGGAGCGTCTCCGTTCTGGGGCAGAAGGCTGCCAGCGGGCGGTGGTACTCCGTGCCCTGATGGTCATCGCGAACCGGGCTGGCTTGGCTTTCGACGGGCGGATCGGTCGAGCCGGCCGGGCATCCAGCCAAAATCTCCTTTCCAGATCGGAGGTGCCGGTGCTGTTGGAACAGGCAGTATCCGCGGTATTCCCGAACTGTACAGTCTGCGGAGGGCTGGATTTTCTGTCTGGCCGTTTCATGCGCCGGCGCTGCCGATTGTCATGGAGATTTATCCGCGCAGCTTTACTGGTCCGGTCAACAAGAGCGATCGCGATGCCCGCACTGCTTTGCTGCAGCAGCTGCAGCCACGTCCCGAAGCGGGGCTGCAGTTGCAAGCTGCGGAATCAGAAGATGCCTTCGATGCCTTCTGTTCAGTCCTTGGGATGGCTCAGCAGGCGGAGGACATCCGGCAGCTGCGACAGGCGAAGGATGAGATCACATTGCTGGAGGGCAGCATTTTTCCAGGCAGACCCATCCTTCAGCCCTGACAGCTATTGGGCGGGAACGCCCGCGCCGCCGCCAACACTCCAGGCAGAGAGCATTGCCGCGCTGCCGTTGGGAGAGGCGCGAAGCAGCGGCTCAACTCCCTTGACCATGGTGACGGCCCCCAGCTGCTGGTCAGCGCCGGATGACGCGACGACCATCACGACATCACCTTTCCGCAGGTCGGAGAGATGAATCGGCGCGGCCTGGGTAAAGGCCTGCTGCAGGTCAGGACCGCCGGCACCTCCAGCTTCATTCATGCCGCGGCGGGTGGTTCCCTGCTCAGATACGCCATGCGCCGCGGGGCCCGCATTGGCGGTGGTCTTGGAACCGCCTCCGGCAGAGGCGCCCGCTCCGGGAGGGCCGCCGGCGCCGGGCGCTGCGGTTTTCATCGCGCCGGCCAGCTTTTCCGCGGTCGCGTCATCCAGACTACGCAGCTGCGTATCGTTGGTCACCTTCACGGCGACCGCCTGCTTGCTGGCGAGGTCGGTAAAGTTGACGACGCCACCGGAGGCATCGACGCTGCTGATGGTGCCCGACAGGTTGCGGAAGGAGCCGGCGATGATCTCATCGGCCTTAAACGTATGGTCCGGACCGGATGTACCGCGGGCCCGTAGCTGGTCGCCTGCCACGATCTTGTCGAGGGAGGAAGGCTGCGCCTGCGCATACTGGACCGATTGCGGGGCATAGCGCTTGATCACGGTCGCGGGGGTCAACTCGATGGTAGTTTCCGCTGCTCCGTTGGCAGCCACCACAACTTTGCGACCTGCTGGATCGACGGATTTCACAATGCCGCCCGCCCCGTGCTGCCAGGCTGTGCGTTCTGCTGCCTGCTGCTGTGCAATGTCCGTCTGTTTCATCGCAATGACCGTTGTGGCTGTCATTGTTCCGCCAGTAGCAGGGGCGATTCGGACCAGGAGTCGATCCCCCGGCTGCAGATCTGACAATACGATCGGCGTGGCACCCGCCATACTGGTTTGCCCGGGCGCAAGACGCAACAGCTTAGTAGCATCGTTCACTGTCACGGTCGATTCAGTTCCCTGCTGATCTTTGATCGTGAGAGTTGTGCCGTCGGCCTTTACGAGGGAGCCAACGATCCGGTTGGCCGCAGCGGGAGCAGCTGCCGGGGCCTGCGCCCGGAGAAGGAACGCACCGGGCAGAATGGAAGCCGCGGCGAGCACGGCAGCAAGCGAGGAGGATTTGCGCATCAGCATAGGTCTCCATGGACGAGTTACCGGGGCAATTAGATTCAGCCCTTGAAGCCACCCGCCCGCGAACACCTTACACGCCTGCCCCCTTGCTTCGCCATCCCGATTTGTATTGCAGCATCATTTGCTTTCGCCTGGTTCGCCGACAAAGATCTGCTCGGGACTGGTAGTCCTGGTATTCGGCACCTCCACCTTGATCTTCAGATTCTGCAGCCCATCCTTAACATTCGACGGCACATTCAACCCGACTTCGTACTGGTTCATCAGGTTGCGCGAGATCTGGGCAAAGAATGGCTCGAAGGAGACTGGATTACTGAAGCCCTGGTAGTAGAGCTGTCCGCCGGTCGCCTGAGAGAGCTGAATGAGATAGTTTTGCCCGCTGTCAATGGCTGCACCGAACCGATCGGCCCGACCGCGGTCCTTGTAGTAGATGGAGTAGACGAGGATGCCATGCTTCTGCGCCTCGGCAGTGGCTTTACTCACGTAGGGATTCTGCGGATCGTAGCGTAGACCATAGTACGGGTCGACGCCGTCACTGATCATGACAACTTCCCTGCGCACGCCAGGATTGCGGCTCGGCCAGCCATCCGCCAGGGCAGTGAGTGCGAAGTAGGGATCGGCATTTGCGCCGCCTGGTGAACCGGGCAGGTGAAGCGTGCTGGCCGCTGCTGCATGGTCCAGCGTGAACTGCTGCGTGAAGTGGGCGCTGCCATTTTCGATATACGCTACGGCGACGGCTGCGGTGGGTGGCAGGGATGTCAGAAAGTTGCTCATCTCCTTGAGATAGAGGCCAAGACTGCTGCGGGCCGAATCATCCACCAGCAGCACCAGCTCAAGGCTCGTCTTGTTGTCGCCGTAGTGCCGAAGCCCGGTCACCGGTGTACTCTTGCCGTCGACCTTGACCGAGAGATTCGACGCGGCAACTGTCGGCGAGCCTTCCTTATCGTTCTTGGGGACGACTGTGATGATGGTGCGACTGTTGCCTGCGGCACTGTACTCGCAACCTGCGCGCCAGCCTGCGTGGACAGCAATGCAATGCCCGCAAAAAGGAGTGCGGCGAACGCGGTGGCCGAATGGTTGAGCGCCACCTTTGTGATGTTTAGGTTTTTCATTTATTCCTTTGCTTTCTGAGCGACTTACGACTGTCGCGCTGACGGGACTGCGGCGAGCGCCCGGCGGCCTTTTATGAAGGTTCCTGGCTAACTCTGGACTGACCCGACACGATTCCAGTCCTGCAGTCCGCATGATCTATCCACCTGATAAGACGCGGCAGCAGGGTCTGAAGGCGCTAAATGCGTTTTGGTATGCTTGGGGAGCAGGTTTTCCGCCTTGCAAACACCCGTTTATGGACAATACAACCCTGCTTGAGCTGGCCCGCCCGCTCTGTGTTGATCTCGACGGAACACTCGTCAAGTCGGATACCCTTGTCGATTCTCTGTTGCTGCTCACCCGCCGGCAGCCCGCTGCACTGTTGAACCTGCCGGCCTGGATAGCGAAGGGTAAAGCGCACTTAAAAGAGCAAGTGACCGCCCGGGTGACGTTGAACGTCGAGCACCTGCCCTACAATCACGCACTGCTTACGTTCCTGAACGCGGAACATGCGGCTGGCCGCAAACTTTATCTGACGACGGGCGCTGACAGCGCGCTGGCGCACCGTGTTGCACGGCATCTCGGCATCTTTGAGGATGTGCTCGGCAGTGATGGCAAGGTCAACCTCACGGGCAAACACAAGCTGGCCAGCTTTCAGGAGCGCTTTCACGAGGGATTCGACTACGTCGGCAACGCCAGGCCGGACGTGCCCCTGCTAATGGCCGCGACCGAACCGATGCTCGCGAATCCGGATCTGTCTCTGCGCATGCTCCTGAAGAAGGAGAAGATCCGCATCAGCCAGACGTTCAACGACCGGGCCAGTGCTTTCAAAGTGTTTACCAAGGCCATCCGGGCTCACCAGTGGGCAAAGAATGTACTGCTTTTTGTCCCGCTGCTGCTGGCGCACCAGTTCAACCTGCTGTCCTTTACCAACGCGATCCTGGCGTTTATCAGTTTCAGCCTGTGTGCCTCGGCTACGTACATCATCAACGACCTGCTGGATATCGAGGCGGATCGCCAGCATCCGCGAAAGCGCCTTCGCGCCTTTGCTTCCGGCAATCTTTCAGCCCTGGGTGGCCTCGGTATCTCGTTCAGCTTTCTGATTGTTTCTTTCGGGCTGGCCTGGCTGGTTCCTCATGGCTTCCTGGGCTGGCTTGGTCTGTACCTGGTAACGACGCTGGCGTATTCACTGGCGCTGAAGCGGATCGTCATTGTGGACGTCATTATTCTCTCCAGTCTTTACACGCTGCGTACACTCGCCGGTGCAGCGGCAACCGATACACCCATGTCGCCGTGGTTCTCTGCCTTCTCAATTTTCATCTTTCTTTCACTTGCCATGGTCAAGCGCTTCAGTGAACTGCAGAATCTGCGCGCCGCGGGTTCGTCGGTCAGTAATGGACGTGGCTACCTGCTGGGCGATATCGAACAGGTTCGATCCTTCGGTACGTCGAGTGCGTATGCATCGGTGGTGGTTTTTTCGGTCTACATCAGTAGTCCCGAAATTGTGGCGCTCTACCACCATGTTGCGCGCATGTGGCTCATCGCACCACTCATGATCCTGTGGCTGAGCCGGGTGTGGCTGCTGGCTTCCCGTGGCGAACTCGATGAAGATCCGGTAGTGTTTGCACTGACGGACCGCATGAGCCTGCTGATGGGTGCGGTGGCAGTGCTGATTACTGTACTGGCCCTCTAACTCTTCTGCAGTATCGGCACTAATTGTCTTTTTAGCCCACAATATTCTTGACGCCCCGCGAAGGCATCTCGCACTGTCTCTCCAAGGAACCGAATCCATGTCCGCTGTACCCACTGATCTAAGCACCCAGCAGGAACTGCAATTAGAACCGGCTAAACCTGAAAAAAGGCCTGCGCCTGCCTTCGAATCCTGGGGCCGCTATCCGAAATACAACGCGAAGGTCTCGCCGATCTACTGGACGACGGATTTTCCGCTGGCCAGGAAGCCGCTGACCCAGATGCTGCCGGTCGGCATGGGCCGCAGCTATGGCGACTCCTGCCTGCTGGACGAAGGGACGCTGATTGCCGCACGCGGACTGGATCGCCTGCTGAGTTTTAACCCGGAGAATGGCCTGCTGCGCTGTGAAGCCGGTGTGACACTGGCAGAGATTCTCAACTTTGCTGTGCCCCGCGGCTGGTTTCTGCCGGTGACCCCGGGCACCAAGTATGTGACGCTTGGCGGCGCGATAGCGAACGACATCCATGGGAAAAATCACCATGTTGCCGGTACCATCGGCAGCCATGTGCCGCGCTTCGAGCTGGTTCGCTCAACCGGCGAGCGCTTCGAGTGTTCGAATCGCGATAACCCGAGCTGGTTTCGCGCGACCATCGGCGGGCTCGGGCTGACGGGTCTTATCACATGGGCCGAAATTCAGCTGCGGCCGATCGTTTCGAGGAAGATCAAGTACGAAGGCATCAAGTTCGTCGGCATCGATGAATTCGTGCAGCTCTCGCTCGCAAGTCAACATGTGGAATATACGGTGGCCTGGATCGATTGCGTCGCAACGGGCAAGAATTTCTGCCGCGGCATCTTCATGCAGGGCGATCATTCGGATGTTACCGATGAACTGAAGCCTTCGCCCGAGCCGCGGCTTTCACTGCCTGTGGACCTGCCTGACTTTATGCTGAACAGCTTCACAGTCGGCGCCTTCAACACGGTGTATTACAACAAGCAGCTGGGCAAGCAGAAGGTCGCCCTGGTGGACTACGAGCCGTTCTTCTATCCACTTGACAAGGTGCTGCACTGGAACCGCGGCTACGGCAAGGAAGGCCTGCTGCAGTTTCAATGCGTGATGCCGTGGGAGCCGGAACATCAGCACGGCATTATCGAGATCATGAAGACCATCACGCAGTCGGGTCTGGCCTCGTTCCTCGCGGTGATCAAAGTTTTTGGTGACGTTGGATCGCCGGGGTTGATGAGCTTCCCGGTGCCCGGCATCACCCTTGCCCTTGATTTCCCGGTACGCGCCGAGATCAGCTTCGACCTGCTCGACCGCCTCGCTGATATCACCGCGGCGTATGGCGGCCGCATGTATCCCGCCAAAGATGCGCGTATGGCAGCCCACCACTTTCAACGCTTCTATCCGCAGTGGCAGGACTTTGCACGCTACATCGATCCGGCATTCAGTTCATCCTTCTGGCAGCGCGTGACCGTCAAGCAGGAAATGCCGCGTGACTAAGGCGAACTCGCAACCCACACGCATCCTGATCCTTGGCGCGACTTCCAGCATTGCGATCGCCGTAATGCGGGAGCTTGCCGTGCCCGCATCGCACCTCTTCCTGGTGGGCCGCAACAAGACCAAGCTGGTGGCGACGGCACAGGACCTGGCGACACGCGGAGCCGGACAGGTAGACATCTGCGTGCTTGACCTGGACGATACCAAGGCCCACGCACAGATGCTGGCGTCAGCTGCGGAACGGCTTGGCACCATTGACCTTGCTTTCCTGGCACACGGCGTGCTGGGTGATCAGGACCATGCGCAGGCAGAGTTTCCCGCAGCTGACGCGATCCTGCATACAAATTTTTTGTCGCCGGTTTCGCTCATCACCTGGCTGGCTAATTATTTCGAAGCGAAAGGCACAGGCGTGCTGGCCGTGATCTCGTCAGTCGCCGGCGATCGCGGCCGCAAGAGCAATTATGTGTACGGCGCCTCGAAGGCTGCATTAAATACTTTTCTGGATGGCGTGCGCAATCGCGTCGATCGAAAAGGCGTGCATGTGCTGACCATCAAGCCGGGCTTTGTGGCGACGCCGATGACGGCGCACATCGAGAAGAACAAACTGTTTGCGACTCCGCGCCAGGTGGCCGCCGGCATTCTGAAAGCAGTCGAAAAACGACGCGATGTCGTCTATGTGCCGTTGTTCTGGTGGCCGATCATGACGATCATCAAGCTGGTGCCGGAGCGGATCTTCAAAGGGCTCAACCTGTAGGGACTGAAACCGGGCTAAGCTTTCCGTAGCCGGATCGGACCTTTTGCAGTGGAAGGATCGACGACTGCGCCGCCCTGCGTGATAACGATCTTGCCGGCGGCGACCAGCCGGCGTGCCGCGGCGCGTGCTGGTTCCATCAGGGGCTCCCAGTTCTGGGGCTCGACGGCACGGGCAGCTTCTGACGGACAGATGGTCTTATCCGCACCGCGCTGCTGAAGTAATGCCAGGAGCGTACTTTCAAGTCGCCTGTCTACGGAGCCAGGCTTGTGGCTGCGACAAGCATCGCTGCAGTACTTCACTTCATCCCAGTTGCGCTCCCATTTCTTCCGCCAGGTGATCTCGCGTCCGCATGTGGCGCAGGTTTTCGGCGCATGTTCACCCTCGCCGCTCGCGCGCTTTCGTGCTGGACGATCCGGGCTCACAGGCTGTTCACCAGCGACGCCAGTGTGTCGCAGAAATGATCCACTTCGTCCTCGGTGTTGTAATAGTGGACGCTGGCGCGGACTAGGTCATCCATCGCGCTTAACCTCTTGTCGAGGCGCGTGCCAAAGCGTGGGCTCATACGGGCGATGCATCGTCTTGCGGCCAGCTGCGAGACCAGCTGGGTCGCAGGCAGCATGTCCGAGATGAACATCACGATGCCGGATTTCAATAAACCGGTGTCTGTTACTTTTATTCCTTCGATTTCTTCGAGCTTCGCTCGCAGCCGGGCCGCCAGTTGCTGGACCCGCCTCTCGATGCGATCAAGACCAAGCCCGCTGGCATATTCGGCTGCAGTTTTGAGGCCGAGGGCCAGGGCAGCAGACGACTCAAATGCTTCGAAGCGCCGGGCGTCGGGACGGATGGTGTAGGCATGGTCGGATGACCATTCGGCTGCGTGATTGTCGAGGAATGGCGGCTTCAATGCGCTCAGCAGATCGCGCCGTACATACAGGAAGCCGGTGGCGCGAGGACCGCGAAGAAACTTGCGCCCGGTGGCAGACAGCATGTCGCAGCCAAGCTCGTTTACATCCACTTGCATCTGCCCGACACTCTGACAGGCATCCAGCAGGAAAGGCACGCCGTGCGCCCGCGTGAGTCTGCCGACTTCTGCTGCCGGCTGCACCAGGCCGTTGTTGGTGGCGATGTGGGTCAGCGCGACCAGCTTCACTTCGCCTTCGCGCAGCCTGTGCTCTAGGGCTTCCAGGTCGATCTCTCCTGTGGCTTGCGCGGGCACGCAGAGGATTTCCGCGCCGGATCGTTCGGCCATCTGCAGAAATGCGATGTAATTACTGGAGTATTCATTCTGAGCCGTCAGGATGCGGTCACCCGGTCGGAAGCTGAGCGAATAAAAAGCCATATCCCAGGCGCGGGTTGCGCTTTCGGTGATCGCGATCTCATCGGCCTGCACCCCGATCAGCTTTGCCACTGAAGCGTAAACGGCATTGCGTTCGACAGAGACCATATCAGAAGCCTCATACCCACCGACCCTCTCTTCAAGACGAAGATGCTCGATGACGCGTTCGACCACCGGCCGTGGCTGGAGACTGGCTCCCGCATTGTTGAAGAAGACCCGATCGCTGGAGATGCCGCTGGTCTCGGCACGCAGCGCATCGATTTCGGAGAAGGAGAACTGATCGCGCATCTGCACTCTTTATACTGCTACCTGGAGCTTATGCCGAATCCGACCAGCACTGCCACGCCATTTGCCTTTGCCCCTGTCGACGACCAGATGGACCTGCTCGAAAAAGGCGCGGCTGAAATTATTCGCGTCTCTGACCTGCGCGAGCGACTGGAGAAGTCACGCGCGACGGGCAGGCCGCTGCGCGTGAAGGCCGGGTTTGATCCCACGGCGCCCGACCTGCACCTGGGCCACACCGTGCTGATGCGCAAGCTGAAGCACTTTCAGGATCTCGGGCACACTGTCATTTTCCTGATCGGCGATTTTACTTCGCTGATCGGTGATCCGACGGGCCGCTCTGTTACTCGCAAACCGCTCACTTCGGAGCAGATTGCAGAGAATGCAAAGACCTACACGGAACAGGTATTCCGTATCCTCGATCGCGAAAAAACCGAGGTCCGCTTCAATTCGGAGTGGCTTGGGAAGCTGGGTTTTGAAGGCATCATCCGACTGGCAGCACAGTTCACGGTTTCGCAGATGCTGGAGCGTGAAGACTTTCACAAACGGTTCCAGGAAGAGAAACCGATCTCGCTGCACGAGATGCTGTATCCACTTGCGCAGGGCTACGATTCGGTAGCGCTGGAGTGCGACGTCGAGCTTGGAGGCACGGACCAGAAGTTCAACTTGCTGATCGGCCGCGAGCTGCAACGCCACTACCAACAGCCTTCGCAGATTGTGTTGATGACGCCGATCATCGAGGGCCTGGATGGTGTACAGAAGATGTCGAAGTCACTCGGCAACGCGATCGGCATCCACGAACCCGCGGGCGAGATGTATGGCAAGCTGATGTCAATTTCGGACACACTGATGTGGACCTACTGGACGTATCTTACCGACCTTCGGGTCAGCGAGATCGATGCACTCAAGGCAGAGGTGTTGGCGGGTACGACGCATCCGATGGATGTGAAGAAGCGGCTGGCACGGACCATCGTCGGCGGATTTCACGACGAGGACGCCGCGACAAAGGCGGACCAGAACTGGGCAGCGATGTTCCAGAAGAAATCTGTGGCTGAGGACATCGAAGAAGTCACGATTGCAGCTGCCGATGCCGGCTGGACGGACGAGACCCGGGCGGTCCGGATGGATAAGCTAATGGTGCTCTCCGGCCTGGCTGCGTCCAACGCAGAAGCAGCACGCAAGCTCAAGGAGAATGCCGTGAAGGTGGACGACGCACTGCACAGCGGCCCGCGGCTTGAAGTCGAAAACCTACCGGCACGAATGACGATCCGGGTTGGCAAACGAGCGAAGGCTGCTGTT
>CAZZYN010000099.1:0-11914 GCA_964658265.1 uncultured Acetobacteraceae bacterium
GTGTACGCCATACCCGCTCGCTGTCGCATGCAGGACAATGCAGGCACCTGCCTGGCGGTGGTTCGCCACTTCCGCCCGCCGCATCGCCGGCAGGTTCACGTCGATCTCACGGGTCGTCGTCACCGGGATGCCATGCGCCGAGAGAGTGGAGCGCAGCTGCACTGCAAGGTCCAGCACCAGGTCTTTTTCTTCCAGCTTTTCATTCAGATGGGCGCCAGTATCGGCACCGCCGTGCGCTGCATCAATCACGACTGAAAACTGCGCCGGTTCCTGGGCAAGCACTTGCATGAAATGCGTTGCCACCAGTGTGGCCGCCAGCAGCCACCGCCGGCCCGGCACCAGTGCTTCAGTCGAAGGCATAAATGGCAAGACCGCTCAGCATCTTGGGATAAAAGTCCGTCGATTTCTGCGGCATCACCTCTCCGGCAAATGCCACCTCGCGCAGTTGGTCCAGTGTGCAGGGATTCAGCAGGAAGACCGCGTCTGCTCTTGCATTGCCGCGGCCCTCACTCAGTTGTTCCAGCGCTTCGTAGGCGTCTCGGACATAGCGCAGATTCTCCTGGTTTATCACTGCTTCCGGCCTGATCCCCATCAGCTGTTCCAGCACCAGTGAATGCAGCTGAACAATGTCCAGCTGCCGTTGCCGTTCAGAGATTACCGGCAGCGCCTGCCCGACCGCATCTGCCCTGGCAAGCAGCAGGAATCGACCTTCGGCCAGCCCCAGGATGAAGGCGGTGCCGTCTGCCCCTGCCTGCGCCAGCTCCGCGAGGTCGGCTTCGAGGCTGGTGCCGGTCAGTGGTTTAACGGTAAAGAAAGTCTCTGCTTTGGCGAGAAAAGCGGCACCATTGAAGTTCGTCAGACCGTGCACGACGCGGTGGGTCGGCAGGATCACCAGGCCGTCAGTATCCATATTCACGAAGGTCATCATTGCTGCTGCCTCCGGATTGCCAGGCTGCGGCAGGCTATTACTGAGGTTGCGTTCCTGGTGGCGAGGCGCTGCGGGGGCGTGCTCCTTACTGTAGGCCAATGCGGTTTCGTAACGATGGTGACCGTCCGCGATGATCAGTTTTTTGTCTGCCATGGCGCTGGCGAGGATATTGATGGTATTCGGCTCGGCAATCCTGGCCAATTGGTGAAGCACGCCAAACTCATCTGTTACCTCGATCTCAGCACGGAAGCCTGCGCCGAAGATGTTTCGTTCGACGGTCAGCGCCGGATCGGAATACAGCATGAATATCTGCTCAGTATTGGCGCGTAGTGCCCGCAACAGGTTCATGCGGTCGTGCTTTGGCTTGGCCAGTGTCTGTTCATGGCGGAAGATCACACCGCGGTCATAATCCTGCAACTCGCCCAGCGCGATAAAGCTGCGGCGCTCTTTCATTTCACTGGTACCTGGCACCGTGAAGCGTTGCAGGTAGGCGAACAGGCACGGCTCATTCTCGCGGTAGAGCACGCCCTCGCGGCGCCACTCTGCAAAGTCACGCTGCGCCCTGGTGTAAACATCGTTTTCACCAGGTACATCAAAAAGTTCAGGAAGACCAAGGATGATGCGGACAAGGTTGTACCGGCTGCGCGCGTAGTACGCCTGCTGCATCGAAGGGCTTATTTTGTCATAGGGCTGCGTCACCACGTCGCCCATGGAGACATCCATGGTGTTGTAGCGGATCGCGCGGAATGGATAAATTCGGGCCATGCCTGGGTTACGCTCCTCCGGTCCTGCCTGCCTGGATGTTGCTCTGCAGCACATTATCCGGAGAGCGGACACTGCTTTCAGCGAGCCCAAAACTGTTCTGCTGGCGTTGCCCGATTGTACCTGAGGAGCCACCCGGCCCGGCACCGGTCAGAATGTCCTTTCCGGCCCTTCCAGTGAATGGAACCAGCAGTGTCACATCAACGGCATACCTCTCAAGTTTAAGCATCCCAGCGTTCCGGTAACCTTCCGCGCTATGTAGTCATTTCAACCTCCTCGCGACCGTGCTACGATCAGCCGAAAGATCGAGCCCGGCTGTGCCTTGAACCAGGACAGAGACAGTAAAGATCACGGGTTTTCGATCAGGCTCCTTTATGCTTAGCCGCGTGTACTGCCCCTTTTCGCTGCCCCGCAGCCTCGGTGGTCCTTCTTCGAAAGGATCGTCCGCGCTGCATGTCAACGTTTTTGCTTTTCTGCTGATTGCTTTCATATTCGCTGCGCCTTTTGCCAACGCACATGCCCAGGAAGACCCACTGAACAAGATCCACATCGATTCTCCGGCACCAAAGCAGGAGCCGTCGAAAGAGCCGGCACCCGTTGAGGGCAAGGCCGCGCTGAGTGCGAAGGCCAATGAGCGCATTCGGGTTGACGTCAACCTGGTCCTGATCCCGGTCACCGTCACAGATCCACTGAACCGGCTCGTTACCGGGCTGGAGCGCGATAATTTCTTTCTTTATGAGAGCAATGCTCTGCAGAAGATCAAGTCTTTTTCAGCGGAAGACGCTCCGGTTTCGATTGGCATCATCTTTGATCTCAGCGGCAGTATGACTAATAAGCTCATTCGCGCCCGCGACTCCATCAACGAATTTCTGCGCACAGCGAATCCCCAGGATGAATTTTTCGTCATCGGCTTTAACGATCGGCCGGAGTTGATCGAAGACTTCACCTCGTCCGTGGATGATATTGAGGCCCGCCTGATGAGTGTGCGGTCCGGGAAGCGCACAGCATTGCTCGACGCCATCTATTTCGGCGTGAACAAGATGAAGCAGGGGAAAAATGAGCGAAAGGCGCTGTTCGTAGTCTCGGACGGCGGTGACAATCGCAGCCGGTATACCGAAAATGAGGTCCGCAATATCGTCCGCGAATCCGACGTACAGATCTACTCCGTCGGCATTTTCGACAGGTACGCGGCGACCCCGGAGGAGCGTACCGGGCCTATCCTGCTGAACGATATCTGTGACGAAACCGGCGGCCAGCTCTATCGCGTCGACGACATCGCCGATATGGGCGACATTGCTACCAAAATCAGTGCTGAACTGCGCAACGAGTACGTCATCGGCTACCGGCCGGAAGATGCCAGGAAAGATGGCAAGTGGCGGAAAGTAAAAGTGAAGCTTGAACCCCCACCCGGGTTGCCACCGCTCACCGTTCACGCTAGAACTGGATACTATGCCCCGTTGCAGTAATACGATCCTGCGCCTGGCGCTCGTCCTTGCCTGCTATCCCCTGGCCACTCAGGCCCAAAGCCCGGCTGCGCCTCAAAATACATCCCAGGCTCCAGCGCCATCCGCCTCAACGACTACGCTGCCTCAACAGCCGGATTACACACGTCCCCAGTCACAGCAGCCGTTGACCGCCGACCACGATCCCGTCTACTCCCCGGATCCGGAACCGGCGCAGGCACAGACGGCAGCACAGACACCGTCGCAATTGTCGAAGGGCGAAAAGGGCGGCTTCACCCTGCAGCGCGATGTCGAAGAAGTTCTGCTGCCGGCCACGGTCGTCGACGACCATGGCCATTTCGTTGACACCCTGCAGAAGGACAACTTCAAGGTTTTTGAAGACGGCGCGCCCCAGACGATCGCCTCTTTTCAGCACCAGGACATGCCAATTTCGCTGGCCATTCTGGTCGACAACTCCGGCTCGATGCGAACCAAGCGGCAGGCAGTGAATGCTTCGGCCATCGATCTAGTCAAAGCGTCAAACCACGATGACGAAAGCATGATCGTCAATTTTGCCGACGAGGCGTACCAGGACACGGAGCTTACCGGCAGCGTCGCCAAGCTGCAGGATGGCCTCTCACACATTGAGTCGAAGGGCGGCACTGCTCTCTACGACGCCGTCATTGCCTCGGCCGACTATATGACCAAGGCCGCAAAGCGTTCCAAGCAGGTGATCCTCATCATCACCGATGGAGAAGACAACGCCTCCAGCAGCACCCTGGAAGAAACCGTCCGCCGCGTGCAGAACCTGCAGGGGCCGGTGGTGTATTGCATGGGCCTCTTGTTTGAGGACAGCGGCACCGGTCGAGAGGGACGCCGAGCCCGTCGTGCCTTGCAGGAACTAGCAGACGAGACGGGCGGCGTCGCTTTCTTTCCCAAGTCGCTCGCACAGGTAGACGAAACAGCACAGGAAGTGGCGAAGGATATCCGGAGCCAGTACACCATCGGCTACCACTCCACTGCGCCGATCACCAAGCCCGGCTACCGTACTGTCCACGTGGAAGCCAAAGCCAAGGGCATGAATCGCCTCATCGTCAGAACCCGTACCGGCTATTTCCCAAAGGGCAGCGAGCCAGCCAAAACCAAGACCGCCTCAGCACGCTAAGTAGGGGCGAACCGGGTCAAGCCTGGTTCGCCCATGTATTTTGGTCTTTACCATCCCGACGTGGCCAACAGCTCTGTTCCAATGCCGCTTCGTGTGGCCCAGACCAATTCACGATTGATCTCTTCTTCCTGAAGGCAGGCGTACACAGGCTGGTCCAGGAAGAGGCTCGTAGTACACACCGCACGCCTGACTGTCTGGATCAGTGTTCCATCTGCATCTGGGTCCATCCCGCACTGCCGGCCTGTCCATTCGGATTGAAGGAAGCGGAATCAGTCAGAATAAAGTCGCTCTGGTTTCCCGTCTGCGACGCCCACACGTGGTCGTAGCCGCTGCTCATCTGTACACGCTGCCCTGTGGACGGGTCCTTGTAGATGGCCTGGTCGCCCATATACAGCGAGAACTGCTGCGAGGTATGGTCGAGCCCCGCCGCCCGGTTCTGCGCAACACTGCTCATCACCTTTGTCCGATAATTCTGCGCATCCGTGCGAATCGCGGCCTGCTGCGCGGCAGCGTTCGCATTGTCCTGCGCCATCTGCTGGTGGATCCTGTTGACCTGCGCATAGGCGCCGTTGATTTTCTCGCAGAGCCCGGCGACAAAGTACTGTGCATTCCGCGTCCAGTCCGGATCAATCTGGACCGACGACAACATAGTCATCAACAGCTTTTCATTCCGCTCCAGCTGGCCGGGCGGTGCGAAGATGGCCGCGCACAGTGGCAGGTCGCTGTAGGTGACGGTGCCGCCGCCGGGCGCAGGCTCTGTGCGGGTCGTCGCGAGCGCTACCAGCCACATCTCCACTGGCTTCCCCTGGAAGCTACCGGTCAGACGCAGGCGGCCTGCCTCCGCCTCTATATGGCCGCTCCCGCGCTGATTGGCGGACGAGGCGACCTGTCGGATCTCTTCGCTGAATCCGGGAACCGGCTGCAGCGAACCAACTACATGAGCATCGGGGAAGAGCTTTGCCGCGCCCTTGGCAAGCTTTTCGCCAAGAGGTTCTGGCTGCTCGATCGAGCAGTTGAACGCACCCTTGAAGTTCCGCATCACGGCGGCCTTCTGCTGCAGAAAACCGGGATTGTTCGACGTCATACTGGCATTCGCTGGAATGACGAATATTCCTGTGCCTTTATCCGGGCTAGTCGACGAGACGATAATTCGCCCCGAGTTATCCGCGCAATCGATCGTTGCGAAGTTTGGTCCAGGCCGCACGTCCAGAGACCAGCCGGCAGGCACCAGCATGCTCATCATCTGGAAATTGCGGCTCTGGTGCGTCTGCCAGTCGGTAAGCGGTGCCGAACGCTCTTCCCTGGTCAGGTGCCAGGTGTGGCCATCATTCGTGGCGGCTGGCGTGGATGCCGGACCCACTGCTTTGAAAGGTTTGTTCTGGGCAGCGCACACCGCGAGACATGGCAGAAGGTATATGCCGAGCAGGGCTCGACCAGCGAAGCAGAGTTTCACGAACCACCTCATCAGGATCAAAATCCGGTACTGATTGGCTTCCCGGGAGGGGGCCCATGCTGCCGCCGTAGCCGATTCAAACAACCGCTTCGCGAGGCGTCAACTGAAATCAGCTACAGGCGGCTGCAGCATCCCTAGCCCGTAAGTGCCGGCGCTTCAAACTGGACGCACTGATCCCGCGCTGCTGGCCCTCAATCTCAGCAATCGCGCTGCTACACTGGACAGTCAGCTTATCCCCTTGTTTCGGTGCATTCCTATGAGTACCACCCCCGCCCTGGGCCGGAATCCAGCCCTGCGCATTGCCGACGAAATCACCGACCTGGTCGGTTCCACGCCCATGCTGCGCCTCGGCCGTCTTGCCCGTCCCGGCGATGCCGATGTCTTCGCCAAACTGGAGTTCCTCAATCCCGGCGGCAGTATCAAGGACCGCGCCGCCCTGGGAATGATTCTCGACGCTGAAAAGCGTGGCATCCTCAAGCCGGGCATGACCATTGTCGAGGCCACAGCCGGAAACACCGGTGTCGGCCTCGCCTTGATAGGGGTCAATCGCGGGTACAAAGTGATTCTTCTGGTGCCCGAAGGCTACGCAGAAGAAAAGTGCACACTGATGCGCGGCTTTGGTGCTACGGTCCTTCGTACCCCGGAGTCTGAAGGTATGGCAGGTGCCATCCGCCAGGCCGGCATATTAATGGAGACGACCGAGAACGCCTGGCCTGCCTTCCAGTTCGACAACCCGGCCAACCCGGACTTCCACGAGCACACCACCGCCGCCGAGATCTGGGACCAGCTCGAAGGTGACGTCGATGGCTTCGTCGCGGGCGTCGGCACCGGCGGCACCTTCTCCGGCATTGCCGCCTTCCTCAAGAAGCAGAATCCTCGCATCCACACGGTCGCCGTCGAGACCGAAGGCTCTATCCTCCAGGGCGGACCTCCCGGGCCGCACAAGGTCGAAGGCATCGGTGTCCACTTCATTCCGAAGACCTTCCACCGCGAAGCCGCCGACGAGATCATGATGGTGCACGATCCGGAAGCCTTCGCCATGGTCCGCGCCCTGGCCTCGAAGGCTGGTGTACTCGCCGGTTCGAGCGCCGGCGCCATCGTGCACGCGGCATTCCAACTCGCCCGCCGCCTCGGCCCCGGCAAACGCATCGCCACCATCATCCCGGACTCCGCCGAACGCTATCTCTCTAAAGGCATCCTCGACAACCCACGCTGAATCACGCAAAGCAGGGGATCGTCAACCTGAGTGAAGCTGAAGCAGTGGCCTCCGTCGTTCAACTCAGTCAGGCTCCTCTCCGTACCTAAGGATCACGCACGCATGACCACTCACAACGACAGCTTCGCCGACAAAGGCTTCTCTACACGCGCCATCCATTCCGGTCAATTGCCGGATGCCGAGACCGGCGCCGTGAATGTACCTATTTACCTCAGCTCCACCTATGTGCAGCAGGAGATCGGCAAGCACAAGGGCTATGAGTATTCGCGTGTCTCGAACCCCACCCGTACTGCGCTTGAGGTGAATCTTGCTGCGCTCGAAGGCGGTACCTCTGCGCATGTCTTTGGCAGCGGTATGGCCGCCATCTCGGCGCTCGTCACCATGCTCAAAACCGGCGACCACGTCATCTGCGGTTCGAACGTCTACGGCGGTACCCCGCGGCTCTTCAACCAGATCGTCGCGCACTACGGCATCGATTTCACTTACGTCGATACCACTGACCCGGCAAACGTTACGAAGGCGATCACCGACAAAACCAGGCTCGTCCACATCGAGACGCCAACCAACCCGATGATGCAGCTCACCGATATCCGGGCCGTCGCGGACATCTGCAACGCGCACAACATCGATCTCTGCGTCGACAACACCTTCATGTCGCCTTATTTCCAGCGGCCCATCGAGCACGGCGCCACAATTGTCATGCACTCCACCACCAAGTTCCTCAATGGTCACAGCGATGGTCTCGGCGGCGTGCTTGTCTGCACCAAGCCAGAGCACGCCGAGCGCTTCGCCTTCATCCAGAAGTGCACTGGCGGCATTCTCTCGCCGTTCGAGGCCTGGCTGGTGCTTCGTGGCGTCAAGACCCTCGCCGTCCGCATGAAGCAGCACGAGATCAACGGCCGCGCTGTTGCCGAATGGCTTACCACCGAGAAGAAGATCAAGCAGGTCTTCTATCCGGGTCTCAAGGACCACCCTCAATATGCACTGGCTGCCCGGCAGATGTCCGGCTTCGGTGCGCTGATCAGTTTTGAGACCGGTTCACTCGAGAACGCCAACACTCTGCTGAAAAGCGTGCGCGTCTGCACCCTTGGCGAAAGCCTTGGTGGCGTCGAGACACTGATCTCGCATCCTGCCACCATGACCCATGCGGCCATCGGTGCCGAAAACCGCGCAGCCCTCGGCATCACTGACGGCCTAGTCCGTATCTCCGTCGGCATTGAAGACACCCAGGACATCCTCGCCGATCTGCAGCAGGCAGTCCTCCGGATATAAAGCAGCATCCATCCCTGGGGCTTGGCACTTCGAGCCTGTGCAAAAAGTGGAAGGGCTCGTGCCGCGCATCGAACCTGCTGCCTTAATCCTTGATGCGATGCAAGCGGCAGTCCATTATGGAGCGATGATTGACGAAGCCACGCTCTACTGCAAGGTCACAACTTTCCGCCGGGCTGCCATCTTTCTTGCCATTGTGTTTGGCCTGCTGTCCGGCAACCGGCAGGCGGCAGCAGCGAATGTACCCGTCGACACGTTGAAGACTATTGTCGAGCAGGCTCATGCCGCGGGAGATTTTGATGGGGTCGTCCTCATTATTCGCGACCACAAAACAGTCGTCGCTCTCGCCGAGGGAGACGCCGATCGCGCGAAGCATCTCCCCAATACGGTGACGACTTCCTACCGGCTGGCTTCGCTTACCAAGCAGGTGACGGCGCTCCTCGTCATGCAGGAGGTCGCGTACGGGAAGATTCATCTGGATGAGACCGCAGGTCAGCTGATGCCGAGCCTTCCAAAAACAAGTGGCAGTGTCACCATCCTGCAGCTGCTTCAGCATGTTTCCGGCCTTCCCAATCCCAGCGACGGACCAGACAACGTGGTACCTGCTTTTTACAAACGGCAGGCCGTCGATGCCAATGTCGATGCCCTGAATTTCTGCTCAGGAACCCCAAATCGTGCGTCCGGTGTGCAGTTTGAGTACAACAATTGCGACTACATTATCCTCGGTGCGGTCCTGCAGGCGGTCACGCATCAACCGTTTGCCGCGCTGGTTCATGACCGCATCATCAAACCGCTGGGCCTGACAAGCTGGGGCGTCTGGCCGGCATCGAACAGGAAGACTCCTGTCACCGCGCCAGCCTATATGGCCGACGGGTCGCTGGAGGAAGCACAGAACCCTGCGACGTACGGGGCGGCCGGCGCACTCTACGGGAATGCCGTTGATGTTGCGAAATGGGACCGGGCCCTGCTGGACCACACCCTGCTCAGTCCGGAAGCCACAGACCGGATGTTTCAGGCAGATCCTAAACTTTACGGAGAGGCCATCGGCTCGTGGTCCTACAACCTGCCCGGAACCACGCCCGCGGTCCATCTTGTCGAGCGGCAAGGAGAAATGGGAGGCATGCGCCTGCTCAATCTACTGCTTCCCGGGCAGCATGCAGCCATCGTGATCATCGCCAATACTGAGCGCGCCGATCTCTTCAACACTTACTCAAAGAAAGGTCTCGGGTACAAGCTTGCCGCCGCTGTTGCTGCTGACTGATGTGGATGGCGGGCGATTCTGTATAAAGGCGAAGAGAAGTCGTTGCACTATGCAGGCTCACCGAAACGATGATCTATAACCGCATCACCGGCCAGAGCGTTGAACGCCTCGCTGCCTTGAGCGATGGAATTTTCGCCGTCGCCATGACCCTGCTCGTACTCGATCTGCACACCCCTGTGCGCGAGGCCATACGCGGCGAACATGATCTTTCGCACGCCCTGCTTGTCCTGCTGCCTCAGATCGTCAGCTACCTGCTCAGCTTTATCACTCTCGGCATCTTCTGGAACGGGCAACAGGCGCAGCTCAATCAGCTGGCGAGCAGTAATCGGCACTTGACATGGATACAGATAGCATTTCTATTCTTCGTATCCACCATGCCATTCTCGACTCGGCTGCTGGCAGAGTTCATCGGCTTTCGCACAGCATTGTTGTGCTACTGGATGAATATCCTGCTGCTTGGGGCCACGCTGTATGCAAGCTGGCGCTATGCACGGCACGCCAGTCTGCTGGTTGCGGACGTTACCTACGAGGTGAGCTGTGCAGTTGAACGCCGCATCATTGTCGCCCAGGCACTCTATGCCGCAGGAGCTGCCTGCTGCTTCATTAATACCTATCTCAGTATTGCGATCATCGTACTCGTACAACTCAATTTCGCCCTCGCTCCACGCCTGCCGTTTCTATCCGAAATCTAAAGCAGCCCCGTTCAGTAACCATAGTAGATACATAAAGTCGCCGCGCTTCCTGGCGGCTGGTTTCCATCGTTCATGCGCCGGGACTCCTTGAAAGGCCTGCCATGGTCATGACTCATCTGCACTCCCGTCCGCACACCCTGGCCAGTTTTTTTGTGGGAAATGACTCGGGCGATCTTGACCTGCCGGAGGCTGCGCTCGATTACTGTGCGCTCTTCGAACAGACGCCGCGCAGTCTTGCCCTGTTCCACACCGACGGACGCATCCTCGCCGTCAATCCTGCCTACACCGCATTCTGGGATATCGGCCGCCAGCAGATTCCAGCTGACTACAACATCCTGCTCGACCCGCAACTGGAAGCCAATGGTGTGCTGCCGCTGATTCAGCGTGCCTTTGCCGGCGAAGTGACCCAGCTGCCGCCCATGCATTACGACGTAGGCAGTATGACTGGCGGCGCCGGATGTAAACGCTGGTTCCTCGGCGTTGTCTACCCTGTAAAAGACGCGGCAGGCTCGATCCAGTTCATGGCTATGATCCATACCGACGTTACCCTTCAGATTGAAGAAAAGCTGGCCAGTGATGCTGTGGCGCGCAGAGAAGTCCGGCACATGCAGGAGATCCTCTCGAGTACAGCCGACGGCGTCATCATGGTCGATCGCCAGTGGCGCTTCACTTACGCCAACCAGCAGGCGCGCGACCTCATCAGCAATGGAAACGAGATCGTTGGTCTCGATCTGCGGGATAGCTATCCGCTGCTTTCGGAAGCCGCCTGGCAGCAGCTCCGGAAGGCGATGACCGACCGGGAGCCGGTCGAGTTCCAGAACTTCTATCCCGAACCCATCCACCGCTGGTTTCGACTGCGTGCCTTTCCGGTGGAAGAGGGCATCTCGATCTTTTTTCAGGACTGCACCGAACACCGGCTGGCTGAGAAATCTGTTCGCGAAAACGAAAAGCTTGCGGTGGCTGGACGGCTGGCTGCCTCAATCGCGCACGAGATCAACAATCCGCTTGAATCCATCACGAACCTGCTCTATCTGCTCGAGATGGAGGACGCGGAGTCAGTCACGTCGCTGCAGTACATTCACCTGGCTCAGCAGGAGCTGCGTCGCGTGGCCCATATCACTGTGAACACACTGCAGTATTTCCGCCCGGCCGTGCTCACGACTGTTACTTCACTGCAGGAGCTGACCCAGTCCGTGCTGACCCTCTTCCAGGGCCGGATCCGACATAGCGGCGTGCACGTCGAATCCCGTTTCCGCAATCATCCGCCCTTCGAATGCATTGCCTCGGAGGTTCGCCAGATCATGGCAAACTTTCTTGGCAATGCCCTCGATGCGACAGCTTCCGGCGGCAGGATCCGCATTCGGATCCGTCCTGCACATCATCCCGGCAGTCGCGTGCCCGGCATTCTCTTCACCATGGCCGATACCGGCTGCGGAATGAGCCGTAAGACGCTTGATCACCTTTATGAGGCGTTCTACACCACCAAGGAGGCGTCTGGGACCGGCATCGGCCTCTGGGTGAGCCATGAGTTAATTCGGAAACACCACGGCTATGTGCGTGTAAAAAGCTGGGAGAGACTGGCCCCCGGGCGGCTTCAAGGAGGGACTGTCTTCCAGATCTTCCTGCCCTTCGCCAGCCGGATCAGCCCGCCGGTGCCCGGTATAGAGGCTGCGGTCGCTGCTGCTATTAAACTTTCGGCACTTACCAGCCACGAACTTAGTCACCC
>CAZZYN010000100.1:0-11710 GCA_964658265.1 uncultured Acetobacteraceae bacterium
TCGTTCGGCCTCCAAACAGGCTCGGCAGGACATCTTTCAAATTGATGTCCATATCCTCCATGCCCTGGTTCGAAATAATTTCGAACGACGGCTGGTTGCGCTCACGCACATCAATTTCGACCGTCCGGTCATCCAGGCGCCCCTCGCGGAACTGCGCCCGCAGCTTTTCCCGCGTCCGCTGCTGGCTGTCACTGGTCGCCGCTGGTAATTCCGTCGCGGCAGGCAGAATTGGCGCTATCTCGGCTACTGCACTCGCTTCCTCAACCGGCACATCTTCCTTCTTCAACACGGGCGCGGTCGGTACCGGCGCAGCAGGCAACAGCAGGTCCAGCAGTCGGTCCTCGGCGTGGAGTTCAGCCTTGTCTTCGACTTCTTCCAGTTTCTCCTCTCGCACCATCTCGATCGAAATCTCGACCAGGTCGCGCACAATCGATTCCACATCCCGGCCCACGTAGCCGACTTCCGTAAACTTCGAAGCCTCGACTTTCAGGAACGGCGAATTCGTCAGCTTTGCCAGGCGCCGCGCGATCTCGGTCTTGCCCACGCCCGTCGGCCCAATCATGATGATGTTCTTCGGCATGATGTCGTCGGCGATGTCCGGCGCCAGCTTCTGCCTTCGCATCCGGTTGCGCAGCGCAATTGCCACCGCGCGCTTCGCAGCTTTCTGGCCAACAACGTATTTGTCCAGTTCCGCCACAATCTCGCGCGGTGTCAGATCATCGAGAGCCAGCTCCTGGTCTTCTGCTGCTCCCGGTAAATAAATAGCCATATCCTGCGGCTCCTTCCGAGCCTGAAACTTTGCTGGCGTGTCCTCAGCCCTGCAGTTCTTCGATCGTGATCTGGTCATTGGTATAGATACAGATTTGTCCGGCAATGCGCAGCGACTTCTCTGCCACATCGCGTGCCGGCAGATCGGTATTCTGCAACAGCGCGCGCGCCGCAGCCAGCGCATACGATCCACCGCTGCCAATCGCGGCAATTCCTTCGTCCGGCTCAATCACATCACCCGATCCGCTGATCAGGTAAGTCTGTGTCGGATCCGCAACCACCAGCAGGGCTTCCAGGTTGCGCAGCATCTTGTCTGTGCGCCAGTCCTTGGCCAGCTCGACAGCTGACCGTCCCAGGTTGCCGGCATACTGTTCCAGCTTGGTTTCAAAACGGGAGAACAGCGAAAAGGCATCCGCCGTTGACCCGGCAAATCCCGCCAGGATCCTGTCCTGGTACAGCCTGCGAATCTTCCGCGCCGAGTGCTTGATCACTGCATCGCCCAGCGTTACCTGGCCATCTGCCGCCATCACTACGCCCTTGTCGCGCCGCACGCACACTACAGTCGTTGACCGTGTGCGAAGATGGCCCGCCATGGATGTCTGTTCTGGAAAGGTAAGAAGAGGATGAGACGCTGACGCAGTTCTGGCAGCTTCAGCGGGTGGTGCAACTGCCCGGCCAACCCGTTCGTGGTCAGCCCGTCTTGTTGTGCCTGCGAAAGGCCCTGCTTTTTTCATGCTTTTTTCAAGTATAACGCAGCAAAATCAGCGCTCTGCCCCGTAACGGAGCCATGGACGGGAACATCCGCATCCGGGAAATTCCACTCCAGTGGGGGCGAAGATGCCATTTTCGATACTGCCTCCCGCCCATTCCCTGCGCTATTCTGTCTCTGTCAGGAATCCCCCGGGGTGTTGGATGTTGTACGGCATACCACTACGCGGACTTCACATTTTCGGCACCGTGGCGGCATTCAGCATGCTCGCCGCCGGTGCTGTCGCCATCGCTCTCAGCCGTAAAGAAGAGAGCCTCGATGAACTCGAGCGCGACCGGCGCGCGGCTCTCGTTAAAGGCGGCCGCATCATTGACGCGACCGTGATCGACATCTCCGATCTGTCCGCGGAAGAGAGTGGCCGGCCCATGGGTCTGCAACTCATCCTCTATAAGTATGAAATCTCGGGCGTCATCTATGAGGCCTCGCAGGACGTGACGCTGCTCAAGCACATCGTCAATATCTATGATTGCCGCCTCGGCTTTCCCGCTTCGGTCCGGTACGATCCGCACAATCCCACCAACAGCCTCATCGTTGCGGAAGGCTGGAGCGGCCTGCGCGACACTGCCCAGTCCATTCCGCTGCGCCCCATCCGGCGCATCCCGCGTCCTCAGCCCACCCGCTGAGGCTCAGCCTTGATCCCGGCTCCAGGCGATGGCGGAACTTCCATCGTGCGCATAACGCGTTGTAGCCCTCTTCCCGCACACGTAAACTAAAACGATGCATAATCATGGGTCAGCCGGGCATAGCCATGGGCCGTCTCCGGGACAGACCTCCGGCCGGACCCAGCAGGTTCTGCGCCTCTCCCTGCTCGCGACCCTGGCCTACGTCCTGCTGACCTTCTTCGCCGGTATGCGCGCCCACTCACTCGCGCTCATCTCGGAATCCGGCCACAACGTTTCAGACTTCCTGGCGCTCCTGCTGTCCTTCATCGCCGTCTACTTCCAGACGCGGCCTGCAACCGACGAAAAGACCTTCGGCTACCAGCGCGCCGGTGTTCTCGCCGCGTTCCTCAACGCCGTCACCCTGGTCGTACTCTCCGTGTGGATCGGTATCGAAGCCATCCACCGTTTCGGCCAGCCCGTCACCGTACTACCAAAACTGATGATGGTTGTCGCCGCATTCGGTCTCGCCATGAACGGCAGCATCGCGCTGCTGCTTTCGAAGTCTGGCGACGACGTCAACATCCGCAGTGTCTTCATCCACATGCTGGGCGATGCACTCTCGACCGCAGCCGTAATCGTCGGCGGTCTCGCGATCCTCTTCACGAAGCAGAACTGGATTGACCCGGCCCTCTCTCTACTCATTGCTGCCCTCATCCTGTGGAGTTCGCTGGCGATCGTGCGCGAGACCTTGAACATCCTGCTTGAAGGCACACCGCGCGATGTATCACTCCCTGCCATCCGAACCTCTCTGCAGGAGATCGATGGCGTCGAGAATGTGCACGACCTGCACGTCTGGTGCCTCGGCTCGCAGACCCGCGCCCTTGCGACGCACATCACCGTTGCGGATATTCCGACCTCCGAAACCAGCCGTATCCTGGCCGACATCAACTCGACCCTGCGGACCCGTTTCCGCATCCACCACACTACTATCCAGTTCGAGAATGCGGACTGCGAAGTCGCCCACGGCTGCGCCATGCCTGTCGAAACAGTAAGCGCCCACAGCCATCACGGTCACAGCCATTCGCACGACGGACACACCCACTAAGCCGAGCTTCAGCGATCCGTTAATTTTGGAATCCTTCGGAGTGCAGACTCCATACGGAAAGGACTGCGGAGAATCGAGCAGGGGAGACACGTCAGTTTTTATCGTTTGATCAGGGATGGCGCGACCGTGATCACCGTCCAGCATGAGGTTGGCAAACTTTGCCAACCTCAATTCCGACCAGAAATCAGCGCACCTTTGCGTAAAATCCCGCCATGCGTCTCGTCTTCCTATTCTTCGCGCTTTTACTTCCGTCCGTCACGCACGCGCAGCAGCTTCAGTCGCTGCAGCTCCAGTCGCAGATCGACGCCATCGCCGCCCGGCACCACGGTAAAGTCGCCCTCTATGCCGAAAATCTGCGTACCCGCGAGACCGTCGCCATCACGCCCGACGAGCCGGTACAGACCGCCTCCGTCATCAAACTCGCCATCCTCTACGAAGCACTGGAGCAGGTGCGCGCCGGCAAAACCCATCTCGAAGACAAGCTGACCCTCAGCAAGGCCGACCAGGTAGAAGGCTCCGGCGTCCTCACCTACCTGGATACGCCGCTGCCGCTGACCCTGAAAGACGCACTGACTCTCATGATCGTCATGAGCGACAACACCGCCACCAATCTCGCCATCGACCACCTCGGCCTGGCAAATATCAATGCCCGCTCAGCCGCCCTGGGATTGAAGAACACCTACCTCTACAAGAAAATCTTCACGCCCGTTGCGCCCGGCACCATCATGCCCGCGGACCAGCCGCACTTCGGTCTTGGCAAAACCACGGCGCACGAAATCACCACCCTGATGCAAAGAATCGTCAGCTGCGATCTCGGCTCTTTCACCATGCCAACTGACGCGGCACTCTGTACAGCCGCCCTGCACATGCTTCACTCGCAGTTCTATCGCGACACGATTCCCCGCTACCTCGACGCACTGCCCGGCGCCACCGGCAACTCCATCGCCAGCAAGACTGGTTCGCTCAACGCCGTTCGCAATGATGTTGCTGCCGTCTCCACGGCAAACGGCATGATCCTGATCTCGATCTTCACCTATGACAACGTCGATCAATCCTGGACGGTTGAAAACGAAGGCGAACGCACCATTGCAGAACTGGCCCGAGCCATCCTCCACGCATGGTCGCCCGAAGGGCTGGCTGCATGGCCCGCAGCTGTTGCTACTACAAAGTAGCCTCCACCGGCTTATCCGGCTGCCCGTTGTAGATCTCTTCCACCCGCGCCAGTGTATCGATCTCTTCTGCCGGCTTGTCATCCCGGATGCGCAGGATGCGCGGAAACCGCATCGCAAAGCCGCTGGCATGGCGCTCGGACCGCATCAGGTTGTTGAATGCCACTTCCAGCACAATCTTCGGCTCGACTGCTCGCCAGCTGCCAAAATCCTCCAGCGTATGTTCCAGGAACCAGGCCGTAAGCTGCGCAATCTCCACATCCGTCAGTCCCGAATACGCCTTCCCGACGTTCTTCAGCTCATCGCCGTCCCGCACCGCGAACGTCACATCGCTCAGTGTCTGTGCTCGACGCCCATGTCCCCACTCTGCTGACGTCACCACCACATCCAGCGTTGCCAATTCGCGCTTCAACTTCAGCCACGCCAGGCCGCGCCGCCCCGGCTGGTACAGGCTGCCCTTTGCCTTCAGCATTACGCCTTCGTTGCCCCGCGCCCGCGCATCCACATACGCCTGCTCCAGTTGTTCCGTACTGTGCAGGTCGACAGCGGGCGCCAGCACCAGCCGTGCAAACGCGTCACTCGCAGGCTGCACAGCAGGCTCGTCCGCAAACAGCCCGGCCTGTGTCTTCACGCCTGCGGCACGAGGCTCGCTGCCTGCCAGTACCTGCGGCCGCCATTTCTCGACCAGCCCCATCAGCACAGCCCTGCGCTCCTCCAGCGGACGCTCCAGCATCAGTTCTCCGCCGGCGTACAACACATCGAACGCCATGAACATAACCGGCATCGCTGCCCGCATCTCGGCTGTCACTTTTTTCCTGCCGATGCGCGGCTGCAGCGACGAAAAGGGAAGCGCCCGGCCTGCATCCTCTCTGTCAGCAGCACTCCAGGCCAGCAATTCGCCATCCAGGATCAGCGGCTCATCCACTGCCGCAAATGCCTCTGCAATCTCCGGAAAACTCAGCGTCATGTCATCCCGCGACCGCGAAAACAGCGCCACTCTCCCCGGCTCGCCCGCATCCCCGCAGTGCAGCTGCGCGCGGATGCCGTCGTACTTGTCCTCCAGCTGCGCCTGCGCAATCACAGCCTCGGTAACGTCGGCCTCCCCCGTCTCTCCCTCAGCAAGACCCTCCGCCTTCACCTCCTGGCGAAACCGCTCCAGCGCCTCTTCCACCGTCTCCACCGGGCTCGCCAGCATAAATCCCAGCGGATGAAACAACTGCATTCGCGCTTCGTGCAGCGTGTCCTCCGCAGCCATGCTCACCACTCGTCGCACATCGCCCAGCAGCATCACCGCGTGGCGCACCTGCTTCAACTCGCGCCCATAGGCAACGCCGATCGCCTCTTCCACCTGCGCCTGCTTCACGCCCGTCCGCATATCGCCAATCACCAGCTTCACCAGGTACTTGGCCTCGACCGCGGTTGCCCGCAATAGCAGGTCTTTGAAGATCCGCTGCTTGGTCGCCGTCACCTGCGGCTTGCCGGCAGGGCCCGCAATCGCATCGAGAGCCTCATCCACTTCGGCCAGCGTAATCGTCGCCGGCTGCTGTGTCCGCGCTTCCAGCAGTTCATACGCCGCGCCGCCCAGGTCGCCATGACGCAGGTACGCCGCGTGCAGCAACTTGTCATCGGCCCCGGTAATCTCTTTCAACACCCGGCTCAGGCTCGCCCCGCCCAGGTTCAGCGCCCGCCGATCCGTCTCGCTGAACGGATTGCCCGTCAGCCACTGCGCCGCCCGCTCGGCATCCTCCACCGGCAGCGCGCCCATGTACTCTGCCATCCAGGCCCGCTTATCCAGCTTCTTGGTCGTTCCGGCCAGCCGCTGGCACAGTTCTGCAAACTTCTCGAAAGGCTCACTCATCATTGTCTTTTCATTCCAGGGAAGACGTTCCTGCCTCGGCTTCCGAATCTTGCATATATGGATGCCGTGGCGGCCAACACTCAAGACTAGCTCCGTGCCGCGCCCAACTTCGAAGTAGAAGCGCGGCTGCCTGCAGAGTAAAATCAACCTAGAATGTCGACGCGCTCCAACTCGACCCTGGCCCCCCTCCGCGCACTGCTTTAGCAGCGCCCAGCCAGTCTGCGTCCATTCCCATCCACAGGAATCTATATACCCGATATACCCTTTCCGGCAGGTTTCCCGGATCCAAGGAAGAAGCTCATGTTTGATCGTCTGGAACAAATCGCGGAACGATACGAAGACCTCGGCCGCCAGCTCGGCTCGGATGAAATCGTCAATGATCATCTCGCCTATCAGAAAATTGCCAAGCAGCATCGAGATCTCGAACCTGTCGTCAACAAGTTCCGCGAATATCAGAAAGTTAAGAACGGGATCGCCGACTCCATCAGCATGCTCGCAGAAGACGATGAAGAGATCCGCACCATGGCCCAGGAAGAACTGGCTGTCTTTGAAGCCCGTCTTCCGCAGATTGAAGAAGAGATCAAGCTGCTCCTTCTGCCCAAAGATCCCAATGACGAAAAGAATGTCATCGTCGAAATCCGGGCCGGTACCGGCGGCGACGAAGCCTCGCTCTTTGCCGCCGAGATGTTCCGCATGTATACCCGTCTCGCTGAGCAGCACCGCTGGAAGGTGGAAATACTCTCCAGTTCAGACTCCAGCGTCGGCGGCCTGAAAGAAATCATCTTCCTCGTTGAAGGCGACCGCGTCTACTCGCAGATGAAATACGAGAGCGGCGTCCATCGCGTTCAGCGCGTTCCCGCTACCGAAACGCAGGGTCGCGTACACACCTCGGCCGTCACTGTTGCCGTACTTCCGGAAGCCGAAGAAGTCGACGTCAAGATCGAAGCCAAGGACCTGCGCATCGACACCTTCTGTTCCTCCGGCCCCGGCGGCCAGTCGGTCAACACCACCTACTCGGCCATCCGCATCACGCACATCCCCACGCAGACTGTCGTCAGCTGCCAGGATGAAAAATCGCAGATCAAGAATCGCGAAAAGGCTATGCGCGTTCTGCGTTCGCGTCTCTATGAAGTCGAGATGGAACGCCAGCACGAGATCCAGGCCAAGGAGCGCAAGCAGCAGGTAGGTTCAGGCGACCGTTCGGAAAAAATTCGCACCTACAATTTCCCGCAGAATCGCCTCACCGACCATCGCATCGGCCTCACCAATCATCAGCTGGCCGAAGTCATGGAAGGCCGTCTGCAGCCGACCATCGATGCGCTCATCTCGCATTTTCAGGCAGAGCGGCTGAAAGCAGAAACTGTTACCGCCAGCTGATCGTCCAGGCCTTGCTCGATCAGGCTGCAGTGAGCTTCCGCTGCGGCCTGTCCCGTCTCAGTGCAATCGAAAAGAGCAGCAGCAGGATGCCAAGCGTCGCCGTGTACAGCGCAATCTCCGTGGTCATCGTCCGCATATCCATCAACCTGCGCAGCACAAAGCGGATTCCCGCGCCGACCGAGATCAGGCCAGCTGCGCCGATCAGAACCCGGCTCACCACCTGCCGCTTCATGCGCAGGCCAATCACAAAATAAAACGTACCCACGGCAATCGAATGCAGCGCAAACAGCACCAGGATCCATTGCATCGAGATCGTCAGCGTCACAAAGAAGATCACGCCGATCGCCGTGTTCACGATTGCATCGGTCAGCAGAACTTTACGATGATGCAGGCCGGCGTCAAAGGCATACAACGCACCCGTCAGCAGGATGAAGCCCGTCGCCATAACGTAAAAACTGAACAACACCTGCAGCAGGATAAAGCCTGCCGGCCGCAATAACAGCGTGGTCATCGAAGAACTGAGAAAGAAACAGACTCCCGAAAACGTCAGCGTCACCAGGCCGCGGATGCTGAACATCCACCAGACCCGTGGAAGCTCGCTGATCAAATCCTCTACCTCCGCCGCCGCCGCATCGCTTCCAGCACCACGATCCCCGGCAGCAGCCATCTCTGTAGATGCCATCCGCAGCTTATCCGGGAGCCGCTCTTCGGCTTCCATGTTCATGCAGACCCCTCACCCATCACAGTTCAGGGGCTTCCGGCAGCGCCTTCAGCGCGCGGTTGATAGCATCGTCATGTGCAGTCAATGCAGCATTCGCCTCCGGGAACAACTTGGCCAGCGCGTCGAGTAATTTGCGCGGATCATAGTTGTCCAGGTGCAGATCGACATCACCGCAATCGACATAGCTTCGACCCGACGTCAGCACAATGCGAATCCGTCCCGCGCACTGCCGTATCTTGGCCACCAGCTCGGCACACGGCTCGTCATGTCCGGATGCATCCATCACGATCCCATCCACATTCGGGAAACGTGCCAGCACCTCCAGCGCCTCATTCGACGAGTACGCCGTAATCACGTTGTACTTTGCCGTCTCAAGCACCAGTTTTCGCGTGGATATGCTACCGGGAAACTCACGGTCTATGACTAAAAAGCAAGGCCTTAACATAGTCATCAAAGTTTACAGGCACATCGAAGATGGGCATAGTGTCAGGCAACCTTTTCAGCAGATCAACAATCACCACGCCAACAATGGATAGCAGGCCGACCACGATACGATCCGCGCTCGCCAGCGCGCGCCTCCGGCTCGCTGCTTTCCCCGGTCTGGATCCCCTGCGCGATGCGGAGCTACTTCTCCGCCACATCACGTCGCTGTCAAAGGCCTCGTTGCTCGCCCATCCGGAAACAGAACTTACTCCAGATCAGGCCTCGGCTTACGCCTATGCGATCGAGCGGCGCTGCCTCTTCGAACCCGTCCAGTACATCAACGGAACGCAGGAGTTCTACGGCCTCGCCTTCCACGTCACCCCCGCCGTCCTCATCCCCCGGCCTGAGACCGAACACCTTGTCGAAGCCGCTCTCCATGCGGCCCAGGCCAGGCCTTCCACTCTCCACATTCTCGACATCGGTACTGGTTCGGGCGCCATCGCCATCACCCTCGCCTGCCATCTCCCGATTGCCTCGATCACCGCCACAGATATCTCGTCCGCAGCCCTGGACGTCGCCCGCACCAACGCCCAGCATCACGGCGTGGCCGGCCGCATCCGCTTCATCGAGGCCGATCTTTGTCCTCCCGGCCTCGCTCCCTTCGACATCATCTGCTCCAACCCGCCCTATATCGGCGACAACGAAATTCTCGAGCCGCAGGTCGCCTCCTTCGAGCCGCATACCGCCCTCTTCGCCGGTCCGGACGGCCTCGCCATCTACCAGCGCCTCATTCCCATCGCCGCCGCGGCACTCGTCCCTGCCGGCACTCTGCTCCTTGAAATAGGCCATGGTCAGCAGGTAGCCATCGCATCTTTACTGCAGGCATCTCATCTACAAATGGTGAACTTCATGCCCGACCTGCAAGGGATTCCCCGCGTGGCAATTGCCACAACGGCCTCTCTCCATGGACACTGAAAGTGCCGCGCATGATGCAGGCGCCCGTCCCCGGGCAGGTTCCGTTACCCCGTTAACTTCTTCACCGAAACATCAGCAAGTGCTCAGGAGAATTTCCGCATGTCGCAAGCTCTCGGCTACGCAGCCCAGTCCCGCACCACACCACTCGCGCCCTATACCTTCGAACGTCGCGAACCCCGTCCTGAGGACGTCGTCGTCGAAATTGAATTCTGTGGCGTCTGCCACTCCGACCTTCACCAGATCCGCGATGAATGGGGCGGCTCCGTATTTCCCATGGTTCCCGGCCATGAGATCGTCGGCAAAGTAAAAGCAGTCGGCAGCAAAGTCACTCGCTTCAAGGTCGGCGATGCCGCTGCCGTCGGCGTGGCCGTCGACTCCTGTCGCGTCTGCGAACAATGCAAGTCCGGCCTCGAACAATACTGCGAAGAAGGCATGACCGGCACCTACGGCGCGCCTGATCGCGTCGACGGCACCATCACCATGGGCGGCTACTCCAACCACATCGTCACCGACCAGCGCTTCGTCCACACCATCTCGCCCAAGCTCGATCCCGCCGGAGTCGCACCACTGCTCTGCGCCGGCATCACTACCTACTCACCGCTCAAGCACTGGGGTGTCACCAAGGGCCACAAGGTCGGTGTCGTCGGCCTTGGCGGTCTGGGCCACATGGCGCTTAAGTTCGCCCACTCCTTCGGAGCAGACGTCACCCTCTTCACCACCTCTGCGAGCAAGACTGAAGACGCGAAGCGACTCGGCGCCAACCATGTCGTCATCAGCAAGGATGCCGAAGCGATGAAGAGTCAGTCGGCAAGCTTCGACTTCATCATCGATACCGTCTCCGCACCCCACGACATCAATCCCTACCTCAAGGCCCTCAAGCTCGATGGCACCTACTGCATCGTCGGTCTTCCCGACAAGCCCCCATCGGTCGAGATGTTCAGCCTCATCACCAATCGCCGCTCCGTCTCCGGATCAATGATCGGCGGCATGCCCGAAACCCAGGAAATGCTCGACTACTGCGCTGAAAAGGGCATCGTCTCCGACGTCGAAGTCATCCCGATCCAGAAGATCGAAGAAGCCTACCAGCGCATGATCAAGAGCGACGTAAAATACCGCTTCGTCATCGACCTCAAGTCGCTGGCTAACGATAAGAAATAAGCGATGCTTGCCACGCTACTAAGAAAGCAAAAAGGGAGAGCCGCTTTTCTGGCTCTCCCTTTTTGCTTTTAGTACGCCCCTACGGCCAGTACCGCTCGCCGCGCAGGCCTCACGCATTACGCCACCGCCACCGCATGCCGATCCACCTCGAACAACAACTTCCCGGCCAGCGGATCCGCATCGATCCTCACATGATCCCCATGCAGCACCTCGCCATCGAGAATCTTGATCGCCAGCGGATCCTGGATCAGCCTCTGAATGGCCCTCTTCAACGGCCGCGCCCCATACGCGCGATCGTAGCCGGTCAGCAGCAGCTGGTGGAGTGCTCCCGGTGTCAGCTCGACCGAAATTTTGCGATCCGCCAGCAGCTTCTTCAAATCATCCAGCCGCAGATCCACAATGTGCGCCAGCTGCTCTTCACCCAGCGGCCGGAAGATCACAATGTCATCGACGCGGTTGAGAAACTCGGGACGGAAATGCTGCTTCAGCACGTCCATCACCTGGTCCTTCGCATCGTCAAATGAAGCATCATCCAGCAGCGCTTCGCTGTTCAACGCCTGCGCTCCGAGATTCGACGTCATGATCAGCACAGTATTTTTGAAATCAACCGTCCGGCCTTTCGAGTCTGTCAGCCGGCCATCATCCAGCACCTGCAGCAGTACATTGAATACATCCGGATGTGCCTTCTCAATTTCGTCGAACAGCACCACGGCATACGGACGCCTGCGAATCGCCTCGGTCAGCTGTCCGCCTTCATCGAAGCCGACATAGCCCGGAGGCGCGCC
>CAZZYN010000101.1:0-11496 GCA_964658265.1 uncultured Acetobacteraceae bacterium
TCATTTACTGTGATTTTGGAAGCTGCAGCAGGATCCCTCCGCCCTGCCCGCTCGTCTCCACCTGGGGCAGCTGGCCATTCCACCGCGCAATCAGGTCACGCTGATTTTCCAGCCGGCGCAGTTCAAGCAGCTGCGGTGTAATCGACGTCTGCCGGATCTTGTTCGCTTCGGCCTCGCCCTGAGCCCGCGCCACACTCGACTTCGCATCGCCATCCGCCTCGGCAATCTTCTTCGCAGCCTGCGCCTGCGTCTCCGCCAATTCATTGTTCGCGCGCTCAGCATTCTGGATCGCCTGCGCCTTCCCTGTAATTGCGTTCGCAATCACCTCCGGAACGCGCGGGGCGCCGATGAAGCCAAACTGCTGCACCACCACCCCCACACCTGAAACCTTCTGCTGAATCATGGCCTCCACCTGGTGAAGAAACTGCGTCTTCTGCTCGCCATAGATCTGTTCTACGGTGAATGTCGACGCCACTTCGTTCAGAGAATTCCGCACAATGTCGCGCAGAATTCCATGCGTAAAGTTTTCGAGATCACTCACGCGGTACTTGAGATAGAAATCAGGCACCTGCCTCGGCTCAATCGCGTAGGACAAGGATGTGTCCGCGTAAATCTCCATACCCTCTTTCGAATTGAAGCTCATCTCTTCATTCGACGGCCGGCCCTCGTCAAGGTTCTTCGTCCACTTCACCGTCTGCACATACGTCGGGAACTCAATGATCTGGCTGCGCAGTGGACTATAGAAAACCCATCCGGTGCGAATCGGAATTTCGGACGCGCCTCGCTGGCTGCCGGACAACAATATCTCCACGCCCGTGTAACCGGCACCGATTCGCGTCACTGCGAAAACGTAGTTGAAGAAAATAAACAGACCGACAATCGCGACCAGTCCCAATCCCACCAGTCTGAAAAGGTTCTTCGGCAACTGCGGCATCTGCGGCAGCACCATGCCGCGTAACGAATCATTCTGTTGATAAATGCTCATGATGGCCTCCTCCAGAGGCGCCAGAGTACAAAGGGCAGAAACAGAAACAACACGGCAAGATAGGCAAAGCCCTCAACTACCGCGCGGTCGCTCGGCAGGTTCAGCAGGTGAAAGGCATACACCATCCACTCGAAACCGAGCAGCAGAAGCGAAATTGTGATCAGGATTTTGAAGAAAAGATTCACGGCACTAGAGGTAGAAACGCTCCACGGCCTCGCTTTCAGGGCCAGCTACCGATTACAGATACTACGCCGTCCCCAACACGCCGCAGCACGATTCGGCGCCATGTTACCGGAATCCGATAAAGCTTCCATAAAGATGCGCCCTGTAAAGCAAATCGGCTGAACTCTCCGCGATCGACGGCCTGGCTCCGGCATTACACTCGCACACAGAGACACAACGCATGCCCGGCACACTCAAAGACGACTCATCCGCAATCTTCGACCTGCATACCATCGCCGCATCGCTGCCGGCCTCCGCCTCCACCATGCTCATCGACACGCGGCTTACGGATTTACCCAATGCCAGCGCCCGCGTCTTCCGCATCTACCGGCCCGCGCCCGCTCACTATCACCTTACCTGTGACGAATATCTGCTTGTTCTCACCGGCCGAGCGCTCTTTTTTTTCAGTGACCAGCCACCTGTCGAAGTCGGCCCCGGCCAGCTCATTGTCTTCAAGCAGAACACTGTCCACGGCATCACCCGGATCCTCGAAGAACCGCTCGTCTTCTTTTCCGTGGACACCCCTCGCCGCGATCCGCGCGACATCCATTTCGTCAACCCGGAAGACGGCACACCCGACACCTTCATCCAGTCAGTCGGGCTTGAGAAATAAAGCCGTTTAGTGCGCCGCCGGCCGACCGGCCTTCGCCTTCTTCATCAGGAATGCCAACGGCACCATGCACAATGCTGCGATCCCGAAGAACCGCACGATATCCAAATATGCCAGCATGTCCGACTGCAGACCCAGCTGCCGGTACATCTGTGCCATCGCGCCTTCATGCGCTGCGGACGCACCATAGCCGGACGTCATCAGGTGGCGCTCAAGCCCTGCAATCTGCGTGCGAAACATCTGCTCCGCTCCTGTAATATTCGCGCCGAGATAATTCTGGTGCCGCTGTGACTGGCGTGCCAGCAAGGTCGCCACCAGCGCGGTTCCAACCGATCCGCCAATATTCCGCGCCAGGTTCGTCAACCCGGATACATCGTTGTTCTGCTCCGGCCGCACACCCGTATAGGACAGCGTCTGGATCGGAATAAACAAAAATCCCAGTCCACACGCCTGGATAAATCGCAGCTGCGCCGCATACCCCGGACTCATTTGCAGATCCATGGTGGTCATATGGAAGAGTGCCAGCGCCGTCACCAGGAAGCCGAATGAAAGCAGGTACCGCGCATCAACCTTGCCTATCAGGATGCCCACCACCGGCATAAAAATCAGTGTCGCCACGCCGCCCATGCTCAATGTCTCGCCTGCCTTGGTCGCCGTATATCCCATCAGCGTCTGCAGCAGTTGCGGTATCAGCACCGTCGTTCCATACAGTGCAATGCCCAGCACGAACATCATCCCGAAGGACAGCGAAAAAGTCCGCCCCTTGAAGAGCCGCAGATCGATAATCGGCTTCCTCTTCCGATGCACCTGCAGCAGTTCCCACGTGACCAGCGCAATCAGCCCTGCCACCGCCAGCACCGTGAACAGAACGATGAAGTTCGAACCGAACCAGTCATCCTCCTGCCCCTTGTCCAGCACCACTTCCATGCTGCCGAACGTAAGCGCCGTCAGCACAAATCCCAGGTAATCGATTCGGATCAGCCCGGCTCGCGCCTTCTTTACCTGCTCAATCAGAAACGGTGGATCCTCGACCACGCGATTCGTCAGGTACAGCGACAGCAGCGCCACCGGCACATTGATGAAAAAGATCCAGTGCCAGCTGTAATTGTCCGTAATCCAGCCGCCGATCGTCGGTCCGATCGTCGGCGCCGTCACCACCGCCAGTCCATATAGAGCGAACGCCTGCCCGCGTTTTTTCGGCTCGAAGGTATCTGCCAGGATCGCCTGTTCGGACGTCGCCAAGCCGCCGCCTCCCAGTCCCTGCAGCACCCGGAAAAACAGCAGCAGCGGCAAATTCGGCGCCAGCCCGCACAACAGCGAACTGATGCCGAACATAGCCACGCACAGCATGTAAAACCGTTTGCGGCCGATCAGGTTTGCCAGGTAGCCGCTGATTGGCAGGATCACGGCATTCGACACCAGGTACGAAGAGATCACCCATGTCGCCTCGGACTGGCTCGCCGCCAGCGAACCCGCAATATGCGGCAGCGACACGTTCGCAATCGAGGTGTCCAGCACCTCCATAAACGTCGCCAGCGTCACCGTCAACGCGATGACCCATGGATTATGCTTCGGCTTCCAGCCTTCCGACATCCAACCCCTTTTCTCGCGCAGCCGGCCCGCGAGAACTTCTTCCCATGGGAGTGATCTAGCGTCGTTTATACACGGAAGCCACACACCCCCTCCATGCCAATCGCAACCGGGTTTGGTTCAATCACGCTCCCGGCGCAGGATTCTCATGTGCCCATAGCTGCAAACCGCAAACCTCCGAACACCCCGCTGGATACGAAGCTGAAAGATCTCTACTAAGGACCGCCCGTGACAATCTCATCTCGCCAGTGATAGGATTCAGGGTTTTCCTCGCGGTCAACCCGCAAAGGTCTCTGTCCATGGCATCCAGCACACTCCCCGGCACCCAAGAAGCAGCCCGCTCCCACTCCTTTTCGCTCACTGACGATCAGCAGCAGCTGCGCGACACCATCCGCAAATTTGCCGCACGCGAAATCGCTCCCCACGTCATGGAATGGGATGAAGCCAGCGAGTTCCCCGCTGCTGCCGTCAAGCAGCTTGGCGAACTCGGCCTCATGGGCATCATCATTCCCGAAGAGTACGGTGGCACCGGCCTTGGCTACGCCGAGTACATGCTGGCGGTCGAAGAACTCTCCGCCGTCGATGGCTCCATCGGCATCATCGTTGCCTCGCACAACTCCCTCTGTACCAATCACATTTATGTTGCTGGCAATGAGCAGCAGCGCCGTCGCTACCTGCCGCGCCTCTCCAGCGGCCAATGGCTCGGCGCCTGGGGCCTTACCGAACCCAGCTCCGGATCCGACGCAGCCGGTGCACGCACCACTGCCGTCCGCCAGGGCGACAACTGGGTTCTCAACGGCAACAAAATCTTCATTACCAACGGCCACTACGCGGACGTCGCTGTCGTCATCGCCGTCACCGATCGTGAGAAAGGCACCCACGGCCTCTCTGCCTTCATCGTTGAAAAAGGAACCCCCGGCTTCCGTTCGGGCAAGAAAGAAAATAAGCTCGGCCTCCGCGCCAGCGACACCTCCGAACTCATCTTTGAAGACTGCGTCATCCCCGGCGAAAATCTCCTCGGCAAACTCGGCGAAGGTTTCGTCGATTCGCTGCGCATCCTCGATGGCGGCCGCATCTCCATTGCAGCCCTCGCCCTTGGCATCGCCCGCGGCGCCTACGATGCAGCCCGCAAATACGTAAAGGAGCGTCGCCAGTTCGGCAAAGCCATTTCGGAGTTTCAAGGCATCCAGTGGAAGCTCGCCGACATGGCCACGCAGCTGGACGCGGCACGCCTGCTTACCCTGCGCGCCGCCTCCATGAAAGACGCCGGCGAGAAGACCACCCTTGCCTCTGCCATGGCCAAGCTGCACGCCAGCGAAGTCGCCGTGCGCATCTGCGACGAAGCAGTCCAACTCCACGGCGGCTACGGCTTCATCAAGGACTATCCGGTAGAAAAGTTCTATCGCGACGTCAAGCTCTGCACCATCGGCGAAGGCACCAGCGAAATTCAGCGGCTGGTCATTGCACGCGAATTATTAAAGGACTAACCCACTTACCCAAAGCTGTGCGGCGAAGCCTCCTTTGTCATCCGGAGCAAATCGGAAGGACCTGCTTTCCGCACGGCCTCATCCTCAACCACCCCGGCGTTTACCTCCAATCCAGGGTCCGCAGTTCGGAGCCAACTTCAAGGCCGATCCTCTACTATCCTAAGCAGCATGGCCGGCCAGGATGTTTCTCAACTCGTCGAACAACTCCGGACCGGCAACATCCGCGCCCTCGCCCGTGCCATTTCGCTCGTAGAGGACGACGCTCCGCAAGCCCGCGAACTCCTCGCCGCCTGCTTCCCCTATCGCGGCAGCGGCTTCAGCATCGGCGTCACCGGCTCGCCCGGCGCCGGCAAAAGCTCGCTTGTCGACCAGCTTTGCACCATCTATCGCAAGCAACAACAGACCCTCGGCGTCCTCGCCATCGATCCTTCCAGTCCCTACACCGGCGGCGCCCTGCTCGGCGATCGCATCCGCATGGAAAAGCATCACGCCGACCCGGGTCTTTACCTTCGCAGTATGGCCACGCGCGGCGCACTCGGCGGTCTAGCCCGCAAAACAGCCGACGCCGTCACTATTCTCGAAGCCAGCGGCCGCGATCGCATCCTCATCGAAACCGTCGGTGTCGGCCAGGACGAAATCGACATCGTCCGGCTTGCCGACATCACCCTCGTCGTGCTCGTGCCCGGCATGGGCGACGATGTACAAAGCATCAAGGCCGGCATTCTTGAAGTGGCCGACCTCTTCGTCATCAACAAGAGCGATCGCGACGGCGCCGACCGCGTCGAGGCTGAATTGCGTGCCATGCAGTCGCTCGCCACTGCTCACCCGGAGTGGACCCCCGCCATCCTTCGCACCAACTCGCTCACCGGGGATGGCATTCCCGCATTGGTCGCGGCCATCGAGGATTTCCATGCATGGCTGGCGAACGATCAACGCCTTCAGCATCGCCGCCTGCAACAATGGAAGCGGCGTCTCGCCGTCATGATCCAGCAGCAGGTCATGTTGACCGCGGACAGTTACGGACTCGGCAGCGCGCAACTTGAAGCCCATGCTGCTGATATCGTGAAAGGTTCCTGCAATCCATTTCAACTGGTGCCGGAACTCATCCATCAGACTCTGCGCGGCCCCGTGTCGCGCGAGCAGCCTTAAAGGAAAATCCGCATGTCCAAGATCGATCACCTCGGAATCGCTGTCACCTCCATCGCCGAAGCACGCGGCTTCTACGAAAGTCTCGGCCTCGAAATCGTGCATGAAGAAACCGTCGAGCAGGAAGGCGTCAAAACTGCCATGATGCCGGTCGGCGAAAGCCGCATCGAGCTCCTTGAAGCCACCGGCCCCGATACCGTCATCGGCCGCTTCGTCGCCAAGTATGGTCCCGGCCTCCACCACGTCGCACTCCACGTAAACGACATTTCCGCCACCTTCGAAGAGCTGAAGCAGCGCGGCCTGAAAATCCTCTCCGACGACATCCAGATCGGCACCGGAGGCCACCTCTACTTCTTCATTCATCCCTCCAGCGCCGGCGGTGTGCTCACCGAAATCTGCCAGGATGCCATCAGCAATGTCTGACGCAACCCTGCTGCTCGGCATCGACACCAGTCGCGACGGCGATCTGGTTCTCGCGCAGATTGCCGCTTCCGGCGAACTCACACAGCTCGCACAGCAGCAGTTCACCTCGCAGGAGCAATCCGCTGAACTGCTGCCGCGCCTTGCCCTTCTGCTCGCCGCCGCGCAGGTAACTTTCCATCAACTCAGCGCCATCGTCGTCGTCAACGGACCGGGAAGCTTCACTGGCCTTCGCATCGGCCTCGCTGCTGTAAAAGGCCTGGCCCATGCCACCGGTCTCCCCGTCATCGCTGTCTCCAGTCTCGCCGTCCTGGCCGGCCTGGATCTTAATGCAATAGCCGCTGTGCTCATTGCCGGGCGTGCTGAATACTACGTACGCATCAGCGGCCGCGAAACTCTGGCGACGGCGGCCGAACTTCCCGCTCTACTCGGCACTACGTCCATCGTTTCAGCCGACAGCACTCTCGCGCGGACTCTTGCTTCCGGCCCTGGACCAATCAACACCATCACACTCGCACAGCCCGGCGCGTTCGATGCTATCCGGGCCGCTCTTCCCCGCTACCACGCAAACGACTTCGAAGACCTCGCCACCCTCGACGCCAACTACGTGCGCCGTCCCTATACCGACCGGTCCCCCGCCGCGGAAGCGATCCGCGAAGCATCTTCCTCATCCCGTTGAGCAGCACGATCCGCCCCTTCTCTGCCGCCGACCTGGCCGGGGCCATGCAGCTCGCACAACTCGTGCGCCAGGCCCCTGCGTGGACCACCGAAGACTTTCGCAAACTGGTCAGCCCGCACCCGGAGGCGGCCGCCTCAGGTGTGCTCGTACCCGGCGCCCTGCTCCTCCGCCGCGCCTGGATTGCCGAAGCAGGTATGCCTGCACCTGGTCAGGCGGTTCTCGGTCTCGCCGTGGTGCAATGTCTTCGCGTCGGCGGTGCTCACGACCCGGACGGCGAAGTTGAAGCCGAGCTCGAATCCATCCTCGTCCATCCGGACCACCGGCGGCAGGCCATCGGCTCAGGCCTGCTCGACACCGCAACAGGCTGGTGCCGTCAACAGCATGCCCAGGTGCTGCGCCTCGAAGTTCGCAGCAGCAACCAGCCTGCGCTCTCGCTCTACCAGCGTCACGGCTTTCACACCACGGGCCACCGTCCGCGCTACTATCGCCATCCGGACGAAGACGCCGTCCTGATGGAACTCTCCCTGTTCGAACCTCGCCAGCTGTAGACCCCAGCCGCCCGAAGAAGCATCCAGACTGCCAATGCATGCGGGCAGGCGGGCCTTTATAATCGGCAGTGCCCCCTATGGTTCGTGACGGCTACTACTACGGTTTCGCCTTTCTCCTCATCGCAGTGATCACCGGCTACTTCACTGCCGGCAGCCTGCTGGCCCCGCTCGTGATCGCCATTCCCATTTTGCTGGCTGCCTTCTTCCTGTGGTTCTTCCGCGATCCGCAGCGCACGATCCCGCAGGGTGCGGGACTCGTCGTTTCACCCGCGGACGGTAAAGTCACCGAGGTGACCTTCTTCGATTCGCCTCAAGGTCGCCGCCAGCGCATCAGCATCTTTCTCAGTGTCTTCAACGTGCACGTCAACCGCGCACCTATCGGCGGCATCCTCAGCGAAGTGACCTACAAAAAAGGCAAGTACCTCAATGCCATGAACCCGGCCTCGGCCGAACAGAATGAGCAGAACCTCGCCGTCATCGATGGCCTGGATGGCTCCGTCGCCTTCTCGCAGATCGCCGGCCTGCTCGCCCGCCGCATCGTATTCAATCACCATCCCGGTGAGCAGCTGGAGCGCGGTCAGCGCATCGGCCTCATCAAGTTCGGCTCCCGCGTCGACGTCGTACTGCCCGCCACCGCACGCATTCGCACCCGCGTTGGCCAGATCGTCAAAGGCGGGTCCAGCATTCTCGCCGACCTCACACCCGTCGAACTCGAAACCATGGTCAACCGTCCAGCAGGACCCGCCGTCACCTCGCCCTTCGGAGATCAGCGCGCTTGAGTCTTCCCCCCACTGCTCCCGCGCAGGTCGCCTCCGCGCTGCCTGTGCCGGAACTGCTGGCCGCACACACCCTGCCAGCCGCTCCTGAACGGCGCAAGCCTCGCCGCCGCGGCATGTACGTTCTGCCCTCGCTCTTCACCGCGGGCAACATCGCGGCGGGCTACTACGCCATCACCCAGAGCCTGCAGGGTTCGGCCCTCGAGCCGCAGCACTTTGATCTCGCTGCCCTCGCGATCCTCTTCGCTATCCCCTTCGACGCACTCGACGGCCGCATCGCCCGCATGACCAACACCACCAGCGACTTCGGCAAGGAACTCGACTCGCTCGCCGACGTCATCACCTTCGGCGTCGCCCCCAGCATCCTTGCCTTCGCCTGGGGGTTCCGCCAGCTGCCCGCCCTCACCATGGACCACCTGCTCCGCTCCCGGCTCATCGAAGGCGGCGGCTTCCTTTGCTTCCTCTACCTCATCTGCGGTGCCAGCCGCCTCGCCCGCTTCAACATTTCCCACGATCCGCTGCCCAAAAATCCGGGCCGGCCCGATCGCAAGTACTTCGTCGGCATGCCCATCCCCGCTGCCGCCGGTCTGCTTGCCGCCGTCGTCCACCTCGTCAAAGGCGATCCCGTCTTCAACAGCTGGCTGGCCTTCGCCTGGATGGCCGTTGTCGGCATGGCCGGCTTCCTCATGGTCAGCACCTGGCGCTTCTGGAGCGGCAAGGAAATCAATTTCTCCGGCCGTCATCCCTTCCAGGTCATCGTCCTCATTGCCCTGCTCATCTACGCCCTCGTCGCCTTCTCGCAGATCCTGCTCTTTGTACTCTGGTTTGCCTACATGTTCTCCGGCATCGGCGCTCGCTTCGCCTACTCCCTTCAACGCCGCAATCGCCTGCGGGAGCATCCCCAAACACCCTAGCCCCGCCAGGATCCTCGAATCCGCATCCCAGCATCTGGCCATGTCATGCGTCCACCCTCGGGACAGCCTACCGGCACTGGCAGGAGTACCCCTTGAACAAGCATCTCTCCAACCTCACCGCCCTTACCGCAGCCCTCCTCCTCGTCGCCGGCTGCAACCGCGCCACCAGCAATGCACCCGCTCGTCCCGCACAGCCCGTTATCAAGGCCGCGCCACCCACCCCCATCGCCGCCAAAAAGGAGGAACTGGGCATGCCCGCCTGGAACCACGACTGGGATCGTGTCGTTGAGCAGGCCCTTCCTCCGCAACTCCTCTCCAGTCGTGTCGCCCGCGATGTCCGCCCCTTCTGTCCCCGCTTCAACTCCATGGCCGAAGCCGACCGTCGTGCCTACTGGGCCTACTTCTTTCAGGCTCTCGCCGGCGCCGAAGCAGGCCTCCAGCCCACCACCAACGTCCAGCACACCGAGCCTGAGATCGCTGTCAAAGACGACGTCACACGCCGCATGGTCCGCAGCGAAGGCCTCCTCCAGCTCACCTACATGGACGCGAAACGCTATGGCTGCAATTTCGATTGGGAAAAAGATCGTCGCCTGGCCGAAAAAGATCCAGCCAAAACTATCCTGCAGCCGGAAAATAACCTGCAGTGCGGCGTCCGGATCCTCTTCAACCAGCTCATCGTCCAGCACAAACCACTGCTCAGCCGTACCAGCTACTGGTCTACTCTGCAGCCGGCGCGCCCCAGCTACCGTGTCTTCGCTGCGCAGATGACCAATGTGCCGTCCGCCTGCAAAACAGCTCCAGCCCCTGGGGAAAACCCTCCGCCACCCTCTTCCGGCGAAGCCGCAAACGCCCGCTGAGTGGTGCCTGTTACTGGGTTCAACCTTACAACCAGAGAATCAAATACATTGAGAGTGCATGTCTAACTTCAAGATCGCCATCGTAGGTGCCGCCTCGTTACGCGGCAAAGAATTGAACGACGTTCTCGCTGAGTCCTCGTTCGCCTCGGCAGACTACTCCCTCATGGACGACGAAGCCGCCATCGGCAAACTCGAATCGGTCGGCGACGAAGTCACCTTCATCCAGCCCATCAGCCCCACTTCCTTTGAAAAAGTCGACTTCACTTTCTTCGCTGCCGACCAGGACGTCACCCTCAAACACTGGGCCGCTGCCCACAAAGCCGGCTCCGGCATCATCGATCTATCCTGCGCCCTCGAAGGCCAGCTAGGCGTTATCGTGCGCTCTCCCTGGGTGCGCCAGGCCATGCAGGAAAGCGAATCCGGCAGCGAAGACGATGCCTCTTCGCCCGACCTCAAAACTCCCGCGGTCGTTCCCGCTCATCCCGTCGCCGTCACCCTCGGCCTCATCATGGCCCATCTCAAATCGCTCGGCGCCGTTCATTCCGCCTGGGCCACCATCCTCGAGCCGGCCTCGGAATACGGTCGCGCGGCCATGGACGAGCTTCACCAGCAGACTGTCAGCCTGCTTTCCTTCCAGGGTCTGCCCAAGCTCATGTACGACACCCAGATCGCTTTCAACGCCACCCCTGTGACCGGCGACGAAGCAAAGATCAATCTCGGCGCCACCGAAGAAACGATCCGCCGCCACTTCGCCCTGCTCTCCGGCGGCCGACTCCCCGAAGTTGCCGTTCAGCTGGTGCACGTTCCCGTCTTCCACGGCCACGGTCTCTCCCTCGCCATCGAGTTCGACAAGCCTGTCACCGTCGAACACCTGCAGGCCGCCCTCGGCAGCGAACACATCGAAGTCGCCATCACGGACGCCGACGCTCCCTCCAACCTCGCCGTCGCTGGTCATGACGAAATCCTCATTCGTATCCGGCCCGCCGCCAACGAAACTGGAGCCACCCGCCGCTTCTGGATCTGGGCCGCCTCCGACAATCTCAAACTCGCCGCCCTCAATGCCGCAGCCTGCGCCCAGGAACTCCGCCGCCTCCGGCCACAAGGCACCGTGCAGTAGCCCGGCGACCCACTCAGACTTCTCGATCATTCGAAGATTTGTCATATCCTCCGAAGCGAAGCGAATTGGAGATCTCGACCTCCATTGATCCAAACAAAAAGTCCCTCCCGAAACACCAACCGGGAGGGACTCTTCTGATCAATCA
>CAZZYN010000102.1:0-11346 GCA_964658265.1 uncultured Acetobacteraceae bacterium
TTGATTCAACCCGGCCAGTAACTACTTCCCTCCAGGCGACCACAGGCTGATCAGGCTCGTCTTCTATTTGGCCGCGGGCTGTAAATTGTTCCACGTGGAACAATTTGCGTGTCAGGCCGACCGAGAAGGTACCACCATCACCTTAATCACCCTGCCCATGGCCCTCTTCGTTCGATTGGTCGCCGGCTCGAATTGTTCCACGTGGAACAATTTGATAATTCCGTTTGCAGCCGCTGGGCAGGAAGCCTGCCATCTTTGGGCTACCTTTTAGGCGAATTGTTCCACGTGGAACAATTTGAGAGACGGACCGTCATCTCGCGAGTCGCCTGTTTGTCGAACGGAGGCGTCCGCCTGAAGGAACGGCCGAGCTGGGCTAAATTGTTCCACGTGGAACAATTCTGATCAGCAAAGCTCAAAATGTTCCACGTGGAACACTTTGGCATTCCGAACTCCTTTTCCACTGAACGGAGGTTGCGTTTGTACCCTGCACTCCTCTAGTTTCGAGATAGGCAAGGAATAAGGGTGAAATGACTCAGAAATGCACGGTCCTTGCGGTCGCCAACCAAAAGGGCGGCGTGGGCAAGACCACAACCTCTATCAATTTGAGTGCGGCGCTGGCAGTGGAAGGACTCCGCTGCCTGCTGATCGATTGCGATCCCCAAGCCAACTCAACCGGCGGACTGGGCGTTCCGAAGGATGACAGCCGATTGTCGATTTATGACGTCCTTGTCGGGAGTGCCAATGTCGAGGACGCTATTATGGGCACCGATATTGACACATTGACGCTGCTGCCGGGGAGCAAGGACCTGATTGGCGCGAATGTAGAGATTATCGGGATGGAGAGGCGCGAGTACCGGCTGAAGGATGCTTTAGAGCCGGCACTGGCCGCCTACGACTATATTGTGCTGGATTGCCCGCCTGCATTGGACTTTCTGACACTGAATGCGCTGGTAGCTGCCACGCGGCTCCTGGTACCGATGCAAGCCGAATACTTTGCCCTGGAGGGCATCAGCGAACTGCTGAGTACGCTAGGCAAAGTGCAGGCGGCATTCAACAAGGATCTGCAACTGGAAGGCGTCGTTTTGACGATGTATGACGAGCGAACCAACCTGGCGCAGCAGGTTACCGAAAATCTGAAGGGCTTTTTCAGCGACAAGTTGTTTAAAACAGTCATTCCACGCAATATACGGCTAGCCGAGGCGCCCAGCCACGGCAAGCCGGTGATGCTGTATGACAATCGCTCGCGCGGATCAGAAGCCTACAGGGAACTGGCGGATGAGCTGCTGCAGCGCAACAAGATAGAAAGCCCTCGCGCCAAGGAGCGCAAGGAGCTTGCTGCTGTCAGGAAGAACAGCAAAATTCGTTTCTGGCCGTACGCCTGAGTTGAAAGGATCCGTATGACGCCCCCACCCCAGTCAAATAGTTCGGCACATGTCACGGCAAAGGACCCGAAGCGGCGAGCATTGGGAAAGGGGATCGAATCCCTGCTGCCGGGTAGAGCTGCAGCGCCGGCCGGCAGCGAGCAGGAAGCGGCTGCGTCGCCGGCCGATGTCTCCGGCAAGCCGCGCGAAGTGCCCGTGGAGTTAATCGATCGCAATCCCTACCAGACGCGGACGAACTTCGATGCCGAGAAGCTGGCAGAGTTGTCGGATTCGATCAAGGTGTCAGGCGTAGTGCAGCCTATCCTGCTGCGGCCGGTGGGTGAACGATACCAGTTGATTGCAGGAGAGCGTCGGTGGCTGGCTTCGAAGCTGGCCGGGCTGGCGACGATCCCGGCAATTCTTCGCCAAGTATCCGACGAGCAGGCAATGGAGATGACCATTGTCGAGAACCTGCAGCGCGCCGATTTGAACCCCATGGAACAGGCACGCGCATTTGAGCGGCTGGGACGCGAATTTCACATGACCCAGGAGCGGATCGCGCTGCGGACGGGTAAAGACCGGGCATCGATCGGCAACTTCCTTCGCCTGCTGCGTCTGCCGGATGAACTGCAGGCGAAGGTAGAGACGGGCGAGCTGGCATTTGGACATGCGCGGGCGCTGCTGGCACTGGAGACGCGCGAAGAAATTCTGGGTGCAGGTCAGAAGGTGTGCGCGCTGGCGATGTCTGTGCGGCAGACCGAAAGTTTTGTGCAGGGCCTGCTGCATCCTGAGGCGAAGGAGCAGAAGCCGAAGAACGATGATCCCACAGATCCAAATGTGCGCGATGCGCGTGACCGTATCCAAAGGGCGCTTGGCCTTCGTGTGAAGATCGAAGATAAGAATGGCCGGGGCCGGGTGATTATCCAGTACTCGCGCCTTGAAGATTTCGATGCTTTGCTGGAGGCTCTGCTTGGTTCGACAGACTAGATGACGGCGACGCAGAAAGAGACGGATATGCCAGAGACAAACGAGGTGCGGCCGGCGCGCAGTCCTGCACTCTTCCGTTTCAGGGTGGTGATCTTCACGCTGCTTTACTTCCTGGGGTTCTACGCGCCATGGGCTCGATACGGAAGCGGTGCACATTCGCTGTCGACGACATGGATCGTGCTGTCGGCGCTTGCGGCGCGCAGTGGACTGCTGACTCTCGATAAGGCAACAGTGCTGGTTACAGTTGTGGCGATCGTGGCCGGACTGCTGGGAGGGTGGCTGCGGCTATGGGCTACGGCATACCTGGGGGCAGGGGTGATGAGTGACAAGAGCCTGCGCGCTGATCGGGTGATGGCGTCAGGGCCCTATCGGTACATGCGCAACCCGCTGTATGTAGGGAACCTGTTGACGTGTGTCGCGGTGACGATCCTTATGCCGGTAACGGGTGCCATTGTTTTCCTCGCTGGATGCACACTGCTGACGCTCGCGTTGGTGGCAGCAGAGGGCCCGCACCTGGTGCGACAGCTGGGGCCGGCGTATGAAAAATATCGAGCACTGGTGCCCGGATATATTCCGGCGATCCGCTCGCAGGTGGAGGCGTCTACGGCAAAACCACGGTGGGCCGAGGCATTGGCCGCAGAGGTGTTTCATGTCGGATATGCGCTGTGCCTGCTGGTGTTTGGCTGGCAATATAACGTCGAGACACTGATCCGGTGCCTGCTGATCTGCTTTGGCTTGTCGCTGGTGACCAACGGGATTGTGTCGATGCGGGAGTTGAAGCCGGCTCCACTTCCCCGCTCCTGAATAAATTAACACAGCCGTTGTTACGAATTGGACATCCTACAATACTGACATGGTACGCAGTATCGAAATGAAGGAACCGATTCGTGCGACGGCTGTGCAGAAGCCCGAGGGCAAGAGTTCCCGAAAGCCAGCGACAAAGCTCAAGGCGGAAGCGGCTGCGGGACGGGATGATGCACAGGAAACGGCACCAGAGTTTTTTACTGCGGGGACGCTGACGTTTCTTCGCGGACTGGCGCGTCACAATGATCGCGAATGGTTTGAAGCACGCCGCGATACGTACGAGCGGGAGCTGCGCGCGCCGATGCTGGCGGTGATTGCGCGGGTGAACCGGGAGATGCAGAAGTTTGCTCCGCTGCATGTGAAGGCGCCGGAGAAGACGGTACTGCGGATTTATCGCGACACGCGCTTTTCAAAGAGCAAGCTGCCATACAAGCAGCATTATGCGGCGTGGTGGGGTCGTACAGGGATGGTGAAGACCTCAGGTGCGGGTTATTATCTGCATCTCTCTGCGAAGCAGTTACACATTGCTGCGGGGCTGTATATGCCGGATGCGGCGCAAACGCTGCTGGTGCGGCGCTACCTGCTGGAGCATCATGACGAGCTGCGCAGGCTGCTGGCGAGCCGGAGCTTGAAGGCGAAGGTGGGTTTGTCGGATCCGCGTGCGTTGACGCGTGCGCCGAAGGGGTTTGCGGCGGACGATCCGGCGATCGACCTGGTGCTTTTTCGCAACTGGGGAGTGGATGTGGAGCTGCCGCCGGAGCAGGCGCTGGGTGCAGATTTTCCAGAGGTGCTGGCGAAATATTTTCGAGTAGCTGCGCCGCTGGTAGACTTCCTCAACGCGCCGCTGGTGAACGCTGCGGCGGCACAGAAGCGGCCGATGTTCGGGTTGTGATGGCGGCTGGTGTGCTCGGCAAATGCCGTGGAAACCGGTGGAAAACCCTGAAAAACCAGAAAATGTACAACAAAAGCGGGATAGAACCTCAAATTGTGGTCATTTGCCGTTGACAAACGGCGCGGCCAAGCCGCATGGTTAACCACGTAAGGGTTCGCAGACCCGCATAAACACAGGGGTTTGTGCATACCGGCCATGATCGAACGGCCGGCATACGTGAGTAAACGGATGCCCCAAGCAAGGCTGTACGAAGGGCTGATCCGGGTTTAGAAGCAGAGGGCCCGGGTCCGCATATACCGGCATCGCAACACAGGAGGAATGACGAAATGGCAACAGGACTTACGAAGACGCAGCTGGTTCGGCACATGGCCGAAAAGCTGGAGCTGACCAACAAGCAGGCCGCAGCATTTTTCGATCTGCAGGCTGAAACAGCAGTGAAGGAAACCAAGAAGAATGGTGTGTTTGTGATTCCCGGGCTGGGTCGGCTGGTGAAGGCAGAACGCAAGGCACGCATGGGCCGCAATCCGCAGACCGGCGAAGCCATCAAGATCAAGGCCAAGACCGTGGTGAAGTTCCGCGTGGCGAAGGCTGCGAAGGACACGATCGCTCCGCCCAAGAAGTAGGTCGGGCGCTCGAGTAGCGCACTCACAAGAATCTAGCAGGAACAAAGACGGGCCGGTAATGAAGAGAATCTCTTTGTTGCCGGCCCGCTCTGTTTTGTACGGCTGCCATCGTGGGCAACTCGATGGGAGGGCTGCTTAGCAGCGGCATGGGAACTGGCTGTGGCGATGGGTGTGGTTCTGCTTCTGATCAGCGCGGGATTGCTGTGGGTGTTTGTCCGGCAGGATGCTGCGGAGTATGCGGCGTTCAAGCGCCTGACGCGCACAGAGGATCGCCAGCGATGCTACAGGGCCTGGGTGTTGAAGAGCTTTGTCGCTTTTTGCGTAGTGGCGCTGCTGGGGCTGGTGCTGATGCACAGACTGGATGCGGTGCTGCGCATGCCGCAGGAGTTTGTGCTGCTGAGCCATGCGGCACGGGCGAAGCTGCCAGTGCAGGAAGTGTCAACGAGTTTTCTTGGCGGCCCTGGTGCGGCACTACTGGTGGGTTTGCTGGGTGGGACGGTTCTGCTGCCGATGCTGGGACGGCGCAGCAAGCCGCTGATGGTGGGTGATGTGGAGGCGATGCTGCCGCGCAATGGTGCGGAGACAGGGCATACTGCAGTGCTGGCAGTGAATGCGGGAGTGTGCGAGGAGCTGTATTTCCGGCTGTATCTGCCACTACTGCTGGTGTCGATCCATGTACCGCCGCTGTATGCGTTCGTCCTGGCGGGAATTGTTTTCGGATTGATCCATGCGTACCAGGGTGTGGTGGGCGTGGTGGCGACGACTGTGCTGGGTGGGGTGATGTCGCTGGTGTACCTGGCGTCAGGAAGCCTGCTGGTGGTGATGGGTGTGCATGCGGCTCTGGATTTACTGAGCCTGGTGGTGCGGCCTTCGCTGCAGAGGCTAGTGGCGCGGACGTGAGGTTGCGGGTGTCGTTATTGGAGTGATGAATCCTGGTGCATGACAAGGCGGCTACTGCTTGCCGCCGCTCCACTCCAAGTAGGATTTCCAGGTATTTTGACCGGGCAGCTGCACCTGGAATTTTCCGGACATGACGGCATGCTCAAGATGGTAGATGAGTTGAAAGCGAGGACCGGCGGTCGCTTCGGACAGAAAAACCGCAGTGGTTGCATCGGGTGTTGAGAGCGCGTAGTGAATGACGTGCCCTTCGTTGTCGAAATAAATTGCCTTCAAGGGCTGACCTGGCATGTCCTGAAAGATGTAGAGGAGATCTCCATGCTCACAGTCGAACGTCTCCGGTCCTGTGCACCCTGCGACCGTACTGTGGCGAGCCAGAATATGCCCCTTGAGTTCCCTGGCAAAGGTATAGGTGCCGGTGACCTTTGCGGCTGAACCTTCTCCCGTTTTCGCCTGCCACGTGCCTTGCAGAAAGTTGAGAGTCTGCCATGCATCTGCTGGTGGGGCGGGAGCCTGGGCATTGAGTGAAAGGGCGAAGAGCAAGGGCAAGCATCGACCAGGCAGGTTCATCGTGTGACTCCATTTTTCTGCGCAGCGGACCCGCGCAATTGGTTTGCAAAATCTGCCAACGATACTACTTCTTCCACCGTGGAAGGCCTGCAAGAGATGCTCGAATGGGTCGGTGATCCGGCTGTGACGACCACCCCCAAGTCCTGGCCATGAAGGGAAACACAGGAGCCGAGCCTTGATCAACAGCTCGATTGAAGGCAGCATCGACATCGGACACGCTGAGCGGCTGCGCTCCTGTAGCGAGGATTGGGGAGCGGGGGTGAGCGGAGCAAAGGGTGTGGGGTTGGCCTAACGGGATGCGTCCACCCTAGCGTTGGGTGGAGATGTCGAGATAGGCGGTGGCGAAGCAGATGAGTTCTTCGCGCGAGGCCTTCCATTGCCTGGCTGGCCAGTCCTTGTCAGAGGTGGTGGCTCCGAGGATGCGGCGACTGACGCCGGTCATGGCGCCGAGGAGGACAGAAGCGACCAGTTGCGGATCGGTGCGGAGGCGGGGCCGGGCGGAGGCGAGCATTTCTGTGACACTGTTGCCCATGCGGATGCTGGTGCGCTTCGAAGTTTTCGCGCCGTCGAGATCGCTGCTGACCGCGTAGAGCGCGGCGCTGGTGTGCGGGTCGAGCATCTTGGCAGCGAAGAAGGCATGGATCAGTGCTGCGGCCATCTGCTGCGGCGCTTCTCCCGCCTGTTCGCGGCAGACACGCTCTACTGCTTCCGCGATGACATTGAGATGGCGCTTGAGGACGGACTGCAGGAGCGCATTTTTGTTGGGGAAATATTGATAGAGGGTGCCGACGGAGACACCAGCACGTGCGGCGACGAGCGTGGTGGTGAGACGCTCTTTGCCAACCTTGCGCAGGACCTGGATGGTGGCGTCGAGGATGGCTTCGACGCTGGCAGTGGAACGCGCCTGCACCGGCCGCTTGCGCGGTTCGTACTGGCCGTCCGTGCGATGACGGTACTCGCCGTACGGGCGAAGACGCTTCGCGTTGTCGGGGGAGGGCTGCTCCCGCTGGTCGCTTGATGGCCTGGTTTGATTGGCTGGGGTCATGGAACTCGTTGTAATTGAAGTAAGGATTGCAAAACCTGAAGGTTTCTTCAGTTGTAACAGGAGTTTGAGTCTGGGAAGTGGCTGCGAGCGGCTATTTACAGGGGATTGGCGTGGTTGAGGGGCGCGGGGCGAATGCGAAGTTCCGGTGGATGGCGCGCTTCATCTAAAGGAATGTTCGGTAATGAAGGAGGGTGGAGTTAATGGCAAACGAGACTTTGCAAAAGGCGGATGGAACGAGCACGCAGCTGGGCGGGAGCTTCACACTGCCGGGTACGCCGATGACGGTGCGGCGGATGGGCTATGGCGCGATGCAGCTGGCTGGACCGCATGTATGGGGACCGCCGAAGGACAGGAATGCGGCGGTGGCGGTATTGCGCGAGGCGGTGGCGGCGGGTGTAAACCACATCGACACCAGCGATTTTTACGGCCCGTTTGTGACGAACCAGATCATTCGCGAGGCATTGCATCCGTATGCAGCGGGCATGGTGATTGTGACGAAGGTGGGGGCGCTGCGCGGCGACGACGGGTCATGGAACCAGGCGACGTCCGCACAGCAATTGACGGATGCGATCCATAGCAACCTGCGCAACCTGGGAGTGGACCGGCTGGACGTGGTGAACCTGCGGGCGCTGGGTACGCTTGAGGGCGAGACGGCATCGTTAGAAGAGCCGTTGACGGTGTTGGCCGAGCTGCAGCAGCGGGGGTTGATTGGGTCGCTGGGAGTAAGTAATGTTTCGCGCACGCAGTATGACGAGGCGAAGAAGATTGCGCCGATTGTATGTGTGCAGAACGAGTACAACCTGGCCAAGCGGCGGGACGATGCGTTTGTGGATGCACTGGCGAAGGAGGGTGTGGCGTATGTGCCGTACTTTCCGCTGGGAGGGTTTACGCCGTTGCAGTCCGGTGTACTGGACGAGGCGGCGAAGAGCCTGGGGGTGACACCGATGCAGCTGGCGCTGGCGTGGCTGCTGCAGCGGTCGCCGAATGTTCTGCTGATTCCTGGCACGTCGTCGGTGGGGCATCTGCGGGAAAATCTGGCGTCGGCCGAGCTGAAGCTTTCGCCGGATACGCTGTCGCGGCTGGATGCCATCGGCGGCGAGATGAAGTAGCGAGGGCGCGCGCGGGATCGACGGCAACCCGCGCGCGGCCTGTTGTCATCTGCATACGGATGACCGCGATGGAGGCGGCAGAAGACAATGGGAAATGGCAAAAACGTAATTTTATCGCTGGTGCTGACGTTTTTTCTGGGACCGTTCGGCATGCTTTACAGCACGATCAGCGGCGCGCTGGTGATGCTGGTGCTGTACCTGGCACTGGGCATTCCGACGCTGGGCTGGGCACTGGCGGCACTGCACCCGATTGCGATGATCTGGGGCGCGTGGGCGGCGAGCAAGAACTAGGTTCTCACTGTTGATTCCCTACGCAGCCGGTCCTGAGCAGGCAGACGGGTAAATGAAGAGAGCTGCCTGCGGGGCTCAGGATGAGTGATCCTCCTGGGCCCCCGATAGTTTTCCGAATCGACTTACGCTGTCCAGGAGTCGAGGCCGAGCAGCCGGCGTCCCAATGGAGTGAGGTGTGCGGTCTGATACTTGTGGCGCTCCCACTCGCGCGGGTCGCCGGGGAAGGCAAAACCTTCCGGAGCGCGACGCTCCTGCCATGATTGAACACGACGGTTGCGCAGCTCCTGGTTATTTTCCGCGGCGGGCGTCATGGCGATGTACTGGGCCATCCGAACCTTGTTTTCGGAGGTGTTGGGCCGGATGCCGTGGGCGAGCAGGCTGTTGAAGATGAGCAGGTCGCCGGCCTTCATCGGCACGGGATAAATGTAATAGCCTTCGATGTCGGGTGCGAAGCCGTCGCGCCGGGCAGGCTGACGCTGCTTCCATTCCTCGAAGTGATGGAAGAGTTCGGGAACGCACTGGAAGCCGCCGGTGCTGCCGTCAACGTCGACGAGGGAGAGGACGCCCTGGACATTGACGGGCAGCGGGTCGAGCGTGGTGTCGACGTCGGTGTGGATGAAGCCGGCGAAGGCGCGCGCACTTCTGTTTGGGGTGTTGAGGTTGGCGCGGTCGATGGTGACCCAGAGCTTTTCATCGTCCCAGATGTCGACAAAGGCGTCGTAGACGCGCTGATGCTGACGGTTGTCCCAGAGAGCCTGGTGGTTATAGATCTCGACCATGCCGCTGTTGTTGAGTTCTTTCATGGCGTGATTACGCAGCTGCGCGGCGTTCCAGGTGGAGATGTCGTCGGGGTCCATCTCCTGAAACTCCCATAGCAGGGCTTTGAGGGCGGCGACGTTTTCTGCGGGGACGGCCTGCGGGATGACGACGAAGCCGTAGGTCTGCCAGTGCTCGAAGTCGGCCGGGGTGAGGACGCGGAGAGGGAGCTTCTTTTTGAGACTGCGAAGGGGCTCGCGCTGGATGGCGGGAGTGAGTTTGTTGTCGCCGGGCTTGCCTGCCGGGGCGTTATCGAGAACTCCGGGGTTATTCATGATCGTCTCCGGGACATTTGAGTTTGCAGGAGAACGATACGCAAGGCAAGGGTGAATTGGTAAGTGCTGATTGCAACATGATTGCCGCTGATCTTTGAGAGCTTTCACTCAGGTATTCGGATTGTCCGATCTAAACCGGGCATACATCGCCCATGTTGGGTCGTGCTCAGTATGAATTTCAATTGGTAACAATGCCAAGCCTTCAAATGCCTGATTCAGCCGTTCCATAAACACATCTTCAGACTCCGCATAGTATGTCCACTCGCGCAGGTTCTCCCCGGTTGACACGAGTGCCAAAGTAGCGATGCGGCTACCCTTTAGAACTTTCTCCAAAGCGTCTTCCATGGTGTTCATGTCTCGGTGATCATCGTAGTTAGGCTGGCCACTATCAGATCGATACTTCCACGCAATGATAATCCGGTGAGGTTGCGCGGACTTATCGAAAGACGAGTTAAGCTGCTTGGCGTAGCGAAAGATAATTACCCTGCTATTTGTACTGTTTCTTGCTATCGCTGTGGCCCAAACTTCAACATCAGGACTGTCGCGCATGAGTAGAACTCCTGACCGAATCTATGCACGTTTGTGCTTGATCCATCATCACGTTTCGGGATCCACACGTGCCTGAGGGCGATCAACTGCTCAGGTCTTAAGAGTTTAAGAAGAGACCTCTGGATGTTCAAGGAGTCGCTCCTCTGACGGCCTCTGATAATGCCGCTTCTCAGGGACGGGTCCGGCACTCCTTGTATACTCCCGGCAACTTACTTGTGGGGTGTTCGCTTGCGTTCTTTTCTGGTGATGCTGGGGTTGGTTGTGCAGGGGATGGTGGCGCAGTCTTTGCTGGCGCAGGCGTTGAAGCCGCCGACGATTGACCAGTCGCTGGAGATGGTGGCGGTGACGGAGCCGCGGATTTCGCCGGATGGTTTGCATGTGCTGTATCTGCAGAGCCGGACGAACTGGGAGGCGGATGCGTTCGAGACCGACTTGTATGTTGCGTCGACCACGGGCGAGGCGAATGCGCATCGGCTGACGGCGCCGGTGAAGTCTGCACATGACGCGGTGTGGTCGCCGGATGGAAAGTGGATTGCGTTTCTTTCGGATCGGCCGGGCCAGTTGCCAAAGGCGAAAGACGAGAAGGGGAATGACAAGGGCGGGGACAAGAGCCAGATCTACCTGATGCGGCCGGATGGCGGCGAGGCAGTGCAGCTGACGAATTACGAAACAGGCGTGGATGCATTTGAGTGGGCGCCGGATAGCAAGAGCCTAGCGTTCCGCGCGGATGAGATGGAGACGAAGGCGCAGAAGGATCGCAAGGAAACGTTTGGCGAGTACCACGTGATCCATGCGGACTACACGATGCAGCATTTGTGGCTGATGGATGTGCCGGCTGATCCGGCGTTGACGCATCCGGTGCCGGTGCGGCTGACGGAGGGCAGTTTCTCGGTTGGAGATTTCAGGTTTTCGCCGGATAGCACTCGTATTGCATTTTCGGCGCAGCGCGATCCGGACCTGATTTCGGATTTCTCCGCGGACATTTATACGGTGACGATTGCCGGGCATACGGTGAAGAAGATTGTGGATACGCCGGGTCCGGATACGTCACCGACATGGTCGCCGGACGGGACGCGCATAGCGTTTGTTACTGCGAACGGGAGCAAGACATTCTTCTTTACGAACCA
>CAZZYN010000103.1:0-11334 GCA_964658265.1 uncultured Acetobacteraceae bacterium
CCCGCATCCTTCAATTTCTGTTCCTCCGTCTCCGCCGTCGCCGGCACGCCAGATCAAATCGGAGATGCTGCAGAACCAGCTGGTAGCGCCGAGCAAGATCCCGAAAGAGATCAAGCAGGTGAAAGAAGATGCGGCGCCGCCACCATCGACGGGCGGTATTGCCGGCATGGAAGGTATGGCGGGCGGTTCAGCGGGTGGAGCGATTGGCGGCATTCTCGGTGGTATGGGAAATTCTGCTCCGGTTGTGAAGGCAGCGGCTCCGAAGAAGGTAGCAATCTCGTCGGGTGTCATGGCGGGTAACAAGCTTTCCGGATCGAACCCGACCTATCCTGCTATCGCCAAGGCGGCACGGATCCAGGGCACGGTACAGCTGCAGGCAACGATTTCGAAGACGGGGACGATCGAGAACCTGAGGGTGATCAGTGGTCCGCCGATGCTGCAGTCCGGTGCAATGGAAGCAGTGCGTGGCTGGCGGTACAAGCCATATCTTCTGAATGGCGAGCCGGTAGAAGTTGAAACAACAGTCAACGTTGTATTTAACCTCGGCGGCTGAGTTCCATTTTCTGGCCTGAAGTCTCTTTGCGAGAACGATGCGAGGGGCTTCAGGCTTACCGATCTTGTGTTACCAGGTAATAAGTTACTGGCTACTTCGGGGCATACTTCCCCCAAGCCGCTGGATGGTAGCATCGCGATGTTTCCACAGAACTACAAAGCACCAGGAGGAACGATTCAGTGATTCTCGAACTCACCCATTTTGCGATTCATCCCTCAACCCTAGGTCTGTTGTTCCAGGACGCAGGGGCTAACACATTTACCCCGATCGAGATGTGGGGCAGCATGGGCAACCTGGCGCGCGCCGTTGTCATTTTGCTCTTCATCATGTCGATCTGGTCGCTGGCGGTGATCTTCGATCGTGCGTTGTACTTCAGCGCGGCGCGGAAGCAGTCGCGTGATTTCGCTCCTCGCGTTGCCGGCGCCCTGCGCGAAGGCAAGCTGGATGAAGCCGTAAAGGTTGCAGACCGTAACAAGAAGTCGCACCTGGCAGAAGTTGTAACTGCCGGCCTGCAGGAATTCCGCAACTTTGGTTCAGGCGGCGCAGTGACCGAGAGCCAGATCGAGTCGAGCCAGCGCGCTCTAGAGCGTGCGGAAGCGATTGTGCACGCGAAGCTGAAGCGTGGTCTGGGCGGCCTGGCAACGATTGGTTCGACGGCACCGTTTATCGGCCTGTTCGGAACGGTTATCGGTATTTTGAACGCATTCCAGAAGATTGCTACTGAGAAGAGCGCAGGTATCGGCGCGATTGCCGGTGGTATTTCAGAAGCGCTGGTCACGACGGCATTTGGTCTGCTGGTCGCAATTCCGGCCGTTATGTGCTTCAACTACTTCACGAACAAGGTTGAGTCGTTTGACGTCGAGATGGACAACAGCTCGAGCGAACTGATCGATTATTTCCTGAAGCAGTCGCAGAACCGCCGCTAGACGGGTCCAGGTTCTCCGGGTGAGAGGACACTGAAACGGAAATGCCGGGAGCGTGTGAAAGCAGCTCCCGGCAAGGCGATTCCGGAACGGGTTCGGGAGACGGGCAACCTGGCACAAGGTAGGGAACGCAGCAGGATTATTTCGAAAGCAGCGAGCGGGAGTAGAACTCACATGGCACTGGTCACACGAGACGAAGGATCGAAGGTCAACTCCAACATTAACGTGACACCGATGGTGGACGTGATGCTGGTGCTGTTGATCATTTTCATGGTTATTACACCGATGGTGCAGAACAAGGTCAACGTGAACCTGGTGGCTGCGGCGGATGCAACGCCGATGCCGGATGCAGATCATGAAGACCAGGCAGTGGTGGCGATCACGCGCGACGGCAAGGTCTACCTGGGTGCAAACCAGGTAACGATTGATGACCTGGGCGCGAAGGTTGGCGAGATCCTGCAGAACAAACCAGCGAAGATTGTTTACCTGCGGTCGGATGCGCGCGCGAGCTATGGCACAGTGATGTCTGCTGTGGATGGTATTCGGACGGCGGGCGTGGACCAGCTGGGTATTCTGACGGAACCGCAGAGCACGATGGGCGCGGCGCCGGCAGCAGCAGCCAAGTAACTTCGGACAGCAGGCGTGGCCGGGCAGCGATGTCCGGCACGATGACAGAAACCGAGCAGCTTTAAGAAGGGGAACATTATGGGAATGACATCGGGTGGTCACGGCGGACTGTCATCGGACATCAACGTAACGCCAATGATCGACATTCTGCTGGTGCTGCTGATCATCTTCATGGCGATCACGCCGGTATCACCGCGCGGACTGGATGCGCTGGTACCGCAGCCGCCGAAGGACAAGAAGCAGCAGCCGGATAACGATCGGACGATCGTGGTGCAGATCACGCATCGGCCGGGCGGCGGCGAGCCAGGATACAAGATCAACGATACGGACGTCTCGCATGCTGATCTGCAGAACAAGCTGTCGGGTATTTTCGCGACACGCGCAGAGAAGGTGATGTTTGTGAAGGGCGATCCGGATCTCGATTTCGCGCCGGTTGCGGATGCGATTGATATTGGCAAGGCCGCAGGCGTGGATCATATTGGTCTGATGACGCCGAAGGTTGAGGCTGGTCAGTAAGTCGAGTTAAAGCAGAAAAAGATGGTCCGCGGCCGATTGGTCGCGGATTTTTCTTTTGGGTACTGGGTCTCGTACAGGCGGCCCTGCTTGCGTGAGAGAGCGGCTCTCGTGGGTCGTCTTTTGCATTCGTCGGCTCGTTGCACGCCGTCAGAGGCCAAAGCAAAGTGAGCGCACACCGTTATGGATTTAGTTGAAGAGCGGATGGCTTTGCATGGCCCAGCCTAGCTGCGCGAGGATGGGGCACCCAGTTCGTAGATCCGGATTGGTAGAACCTGTTGTGTAGACCCTGGACTGTGGTTGCGCATCCTAATTCGCTGGTGTGAGTGGGCTGGGACGAAGCAATTTGTCCAGGGTGGTTTGAGGCGAGATGACAAGTGAGCGGTGAAACGCATATTGTGAACGTGCGCGGCGCTTGCCAGTAGTGATAAAAGAATTACAATCACAGCGCGAAGACTTTATTGTTAACAGACCCATGCGGAGTGGTGGTATGCCGCCGTACGGCAATTCGAAGGAGACCCAAACCAGAATGAAGCGCATCGCACGTTTCCTAGTGCCGGCAACAGCCAGCCTCGTCATGTTGACCAGCCTTACGGGTTGCGCCAAACTGCAGGCCCGCGACCAGTTGAACAAGGGCGTTGAGGCTTTCAAGAGCGCGAAGTATGAAGACGCCATCAACCATTTCCAGAAGGCGTCGACCCTGGACCCATCGCTTGCCATGGCCAAGACTTACCTGGCGACTGCGTATGCGCAGAACGTGGTGCCGGGTGCGGATACTCCTGAGAATAAGAAGAATGCAGCACTTGCTGTGAACAGCTACCAGGAAGTGCTGGCGAAGGATCCGAAGGATACCAACGCCACCAAGGGCATCGCGTCGATTTATTTCAACACCAACCAGTTTGACAAGGCGAAGGACTGGCAGAAGAAGGTGCTGGAGATTGATCCGAATGACCCCGAGGCGAACTACACGATCGGCGTGATTGACTGGGGCCTGTCGCGCAAGAACTCGCTGAAGGTGCTGGAGAGTACGGGCTCGACAGATAAGGGCGATGGCAATCCGCAGATGCCGAAGGCCGAGTGCCAGAAGCTTGCGGTTGTGAATGGTCCGATGAACGACGAGGCGCTGACCTATCTGAACAAAGCCGTCGAAGTTCGTCCTGCCTACGATGATGCGATGGCGTATCTAAACCTCGTTTATCGTCGCAAGGCCGAGACGGAATGCGGCAATGATGCGGCACGCAAGGCCGACCTGGCGCAGGCCCAGACCTGGGCACAAAAGGCGATGGATACTCGCAAGAGCAACGAGCAGAAGGCCCTGCAGGCAGCCCCGGCCGGTGTGAAGATGAACCAGTAGCACTGTTCGGATGGTAATTGGGAGAGCCTCCGTTTCGACGGAGGCTTTGCTATTGGTGAACTTGCCGTACGGGCGTGCGCGAGGTGGTCCCCCGTTGGTCGTCTGCTGGAATTCCTTGGTTGATGGAAGGAAGACGGATGGCTTTGCCATGGCCCACGCTAGCTGCGCGAGGATGGGGCACCCGGATGTGTGTGGCTGGAAGTCTGGAATCTTCGCTTCGGTCGAGTGACAAAAGGGTTAAAGCTGCGCGAGGATGGGGCACCCGCAGCTATTGAAATCTTTGTGAGGTTTGATGGGTAAGATCCGGAAGGTGTTGATTGCGAACCGGGGTGAGATTGCACTGCGAGTTTTGCGGGCGTGCCGGGAGATGGGTATTGCAGTCGTGGCGGTGTATTCGGATGCGGACCGGGCGGCGCTGCATGTACTGCAGGCGGACGAGGCTTATCGGCTGGGGCCAGCAGCGGCGGCGGAGTCGTACCTGCGCGGCGATCTGATTCTCGACGTGGCGCGGAAGAGCGGTGCGGATGCGATTCATCCGGGGTACGGATTTTTGTCGGAGAATGCGGGATTTGCGCGGGCTTGTGAAGAGGCGGGCATCTGCTTTATCGGTCCACCGGCCAGTGCGATGGAAGAGCTGGGATCGAAGATACGGGCGCGGCAGGCGGCGGATCGTGCGGGGATGCCGAGGGTTCCGGGATCGGTAGAGGGACTGGCGTCTGTGGAAGAGGCATGCCGGGTCGCTGGGGAGATTGGATACCCGGTGATGCTGAAGGCGACGGCGGGCGGCGGCGGCAAGGGCATGCGGGCAGTAGAGCAGGAGAGTGCGATGCCGGCGGCGTTTGCGATGGCCGGAAGCGAGGCGCTGGAGGCCTTCGGATCAGCCGAGGTGTACCTGGAAAAACTGATTGTGAGGCCGCGGCATATCGAGATCCAGGTGGCCGCCGATGCGCAGGGACATTGCGTATCGCTGGGCGAACGGGAGTGCTCGGTACAGCGGCGGCACCAGAAGGTGATCGAGGAATGCCCTTCGGCGGTGGTGGGCCCGGAGCTGCGGGCAAGGATGGGCGAGGCGGCGTGCCGGCTGGCGATGGCGGCGGGGTATGTCAATGTGGGGACGGTGGAGTTTCTGCTGGATACGGCTGCCGATGGAACGCAGAGCTTTTACTTCCTGGAGATGAATACGCGGCTGCAGGTGGAGCACCCGGTGACGGAGCTGGTGACCGGGATCGACCTGGTGCAGCTGCAGATACGTATTGCCGAGGGCGAGCCGCTGCCGTTTGCTCAGCCGGATGTGGTGCAGCGGGGACATGCGATCGAGTGCAGGATCTATGCAGAGGATCCGGAGAACAATTTCTTTCCTTCCCCGGGGACGATTACGCGGCTGATCCAGCCGGGAGGTCCGGGGATTCGCGAGGATTGCGGAGTCTATGAGGGCTGGACAGTGCCGACCGATTACGATCCCCTGCTCTCGAAGCTGATTGCGTATGCGCCGACGCGGGATGGGGCGATTACGCGGCTGCAGCGCGCGCTGGGGGAATATACGCTGAGCGGGATCCGGCACAATGTGGCGCTGTTTCAGAGGATTGTTGCGGATGAGGGTTTCCGGACTGCAGCGATCGATACGGGATACCTGGAGTGGCTGCTTGCAGAGGCAGCCGGGAGGCCTGATGCGGGAGAGCCCGATGCCGGGCTGGAGAGTGTGGCGATCCTGGCAGCGGCGATATTTACGCAGGTGGTTGAGAGTTCGGTGAGGACGCCGGCCGTGGTCGCACCTGCTTCGCAGTGGAAGGCAGCCGGACGGGCAGAAGGATTGCGCGCTTGAAGACGCAGCTGCTGGTGGATGGGAAGGTTCGGACTGTGGTGCTGGAGCCGGGAGAGCGGGCTGGAGAGTTCTCAGGCCAGGTAGACGGCGTGCCGGTTTCGCTGAGTGCCGTGATGGTGACGCCGGGGGTGCTGTCGCTGGTGATGGAGAGCGGGCCGCTGGCGCGAAGGGCTTTTCGCTGCGTGCTGGCGCAGGAGCCGGGCGGCGACAAGGCTGTCGTCGTGAATGGGCGGTCGTTCGGATTTCAGGTCCATGACCCGCGGTCGCTGAGTACGCGGAAACAGCGTGTGGGGGCAGAGGAAGGAACGCTGCTGCTGAAGGCGTCGATGGCGGGACGGGTGGTGCGGGTGATGGTGGAAGCCGGTGGTGCTGTTGAAGCAGGTGGCAGTGTGCTGGTGATTGAAGCGATGAAGATGCAGAACGAGATTCGGTCTTCGCGTGCGGGGACGGTGGCCGAGGTGAAGGTGCAGGCCGGCGAGATGGTGACGGCCGGACAGGTGCTGGCTGTCGTCACCTAGTAGCGGTTGTGCGGGCGTCGGCCCTGCGTGCGCGAGATGTTTCCTCCCGCTGGTCGCGCAGATTTTCGTGGTGGTTGGAGGCAAAGCGGATGGCCTGGCTATGGCTCACCCTGGCTGCACGAGGATGGGGCACCCAAATTTGTGGAGGTGCCGGATGACAAAGAATGCCTAGGGATGGCGGATGGAAAATCACTGGCAGGCGGAGAGTCCGCTCTTTTTGACGCTGGAGTTGATTGCCGCGTACCTGGTGCCGGTGACAGTGGCGGTGCTGGGATACTTTGTGCAGAGGAGTCTGAATCAGCAGCAGAATCGCAGTGCTTCGCTGAGCAAGCTGGCGGATCGAAGGATGGAGATCTTCGACATGGTGAAGGATGATCTGAACCGGATCTACTGTTTTATCGCCGATGTCGGGAGCTGGAAGGATGAGACCCCGGTGACCATGGTCGAGGCCAAGCGGCGGCTGGACCGGGTGATGCATACGAATAAGCCGGTGTGGTCTGCAGGAACGTTCGCGGCGTACCAGAGCTATATGCAGGCGGCGTTTGTGACACACCAGGGCCCGGGGCAGGATGCGAAGATCCAGGCGCACAGTACGGAGAAGATGCGCGGGGTGCCGGGATGGCGCGAGATGCAGTGGGAGCTGTCGCTGACGGGGGTGGTGCACCCGGAGCATGCGGCGCGGTATGAGGCACTGGTAGAGCAGTTCGGCTGCGACCTGGTACTTGCCGCACGCGCATAGGTGCTTCGGTTGATTGTTCCTCCCGCTGGTCGTCTGGCGGATTTGTCTGGCTTCGCTACTCTCCAGTTGAAACGAGAGTCTAAACAGGTTGGGATGGTCGGGAGGGTGTATGAAGCGTGAGTTGCTGGTTGGTCTGATGATGGTGATGACCGCGGGGAGCGGGCTGGCCCAGTGGAAGGCTACGGCGGTGAAGGATGCGTCTGTGCTGAAGCCGCCTGCGGGCTCGAAGGTGGCAGTGGTCGAGTTTATGGACCTGCAGTGCCCGGTTTGTGCGCAGGTCAGTCCTGTAGTCGAGACGACGGCGAAGCAGCGTCATGTGGCGGTGGTGCACCATGATTTTCCGCTGCCCATGCATAACTGGAGTTTTGCGGCGGCGGTGAATGCGCGGTTCTTCGACAGCAAGTCGCAGGAGCTTGGAAATGCTTACAGGAGTGCAGTGTTTGCGAACCAGGACTCGATCGATAATGTGCCGTCGTTGACGCAGTTTACGCAGAAGTTCGCACAGGATCACAAGGTCGAGCTGCCGTTTCTGATGGATCCTGGCGACAAATTCGCGAATGAAGTGAAGGCGGATCGCGACCTGGCTCGCAGGATGGAACTGCAGAGGACGCCTACGATTTTCGTGGTGGCGCAGACGGCGAGTGGTCCGCAGTATGCAGAGCTGCTGGACCGGAATGGTCTCAATGCCCTGATTGATCAGGAGATGACCAAGGCTCGCACCAAGTAAGGAAGTGGCCGTGCGAACGGGTTTATGGGCGCGAGGCTGTTTCTCCCGTTGGTCGCCTGGGCAGATTGAGCAGCGTTTCGGGGAGAACGGATGGCTTCTTCATACCTATCCCAGCTGCGCGCTTCGGCTGAGCTACGGGGTGCGGCCTTCGAAGGCTGTCCTGAATTCCGGGGTCTGGGTGAGGTGGGCCAGGTCGCGGTCGTGCCTGAGCTGACTCATGTCTTTGAAGCCGTCGTGCATGGCTAACTGGAGAGCCTCGACAGCCTGCTCGTTTTTGCCGGACTGGGCATAGAGCTTCGCCATGGCGAAGTGCATGGAGATGCGCTGCTCGTGATCGGCCGCTTCTTCGACCAGGCCGGGACGCTTGTTGAAGATCTGCGAGTCAAGGGCAAGCGCCTGGTGATAAGCGTTCAGGCCGCGGCGGAAGTCGTGTGCGGCGAAGTAGGCCATCCCGAGATTTTTCCAGGCGGTAGCAAGTGCCGGCTGATAGCGGATAGCGAGTTTGTAGTTCTTCTGGGCCCGCTTGAAGTCTTTTTCGCCATAGAAGACGGCGCCGAGATTGTTGAAGGCTTCCGCGTAGTGCGGATTGAGCTTGATGGCGTGCTCATAGTTTTTACGAGCTTCTTCGAGCGCGAAGAGATGGTGGTAGGCCATACCTGTCTTGTTCCAGACGCCGGGTGAATCGGCGGGCGCCTGTTTGTAGGCTTCGATGGCTGCGACGTAGCGATGCTGCACAAGATACAGATCACCCAATTGAAGCGGAGACAAACCGGCGGGCGCTACGGCAGGTGGAACGGATGGGAGAGTGGGCAGGGAGCTTGTCGCGGGATATGGAAGGGCCGAGGGTGGGTTGTGCTCTTCCTCGACGTGGAGGATGAGAGGCGCTGCAACACAGGGCAGACCCAGGAGCAAAGCGAAGCCCGTGGTAAGGAACAGACGCGAACCTGTTCTTCGAGGACAGGTTGAAGGAGCAAAAAGCTTGGATAAAGCGGACGTGGCCATCCAGATACCTCCTGCGCGACATGGCGCAGTTGATGATGGGCAGAAGATACGCCCGTGACCTGAGTACTGTCGCTACAGCTAAGGTGTAATTTCGAATAACTTTTTGGGGTCATGAAGGTACTGGCCGTGGGGCGCGCCCGCGTGCGCGAGGCGGCATCACCCTGCTGATCAGTCTTCGGGATTGGCGGTTTTCTGAATTTGCCTGGTGACGGCGGTGAGAGCGGCGTCACGGGACTGGGCGAGATCGGATTCGGTGGCAATGGCAGTGAGGTCGGGTGTAAGGCCGGCGTCGGGCATGGGCAGTTGCGGGAAGGTGCCGATGAGGGGCAAGTCGAGTTCGATCTTCGAGTTGGGCAGGTGGAGAAAGAAGAAGGCTCCACCATTGATGCCGCGCTGGTTACCGCCGGTGGGTGAGCCGACCAGGGTGCCGAGGTTTTGCTGCTGGATGGTCTGGGCAAACTGGAAGGTGGCGGAGCTGTTGGTGGCGTCGACCAGGATGTAGACCTTGCCGGGGTAATGTTTGCCGGTGGGGAGGATGGCATCGCCGGTGGGTTCGTCATCGTATTTCGTGAGCTGCAGGTAGGGGACGGAAGGGGCTGTGGGCCATGGCGTGGGGAGATCGACGGCGGCTTTGCCCCAATCTTTAAAGGAAGGATCCCAGGTCTGCAGATAGGGTGCGAGGTCGGCGGGAACTTGCCGGTAGCGGACGAGGCGGCGCAGGGAAGGTAGTGCAACTTTGTCGGCTACGAGTCGGGAGAGGATGAGATTGCCGACGTCGAGGCCGCCTTCGTTGCCGCGCAGATCGATGATGAAGGCGGGGACTTCTTTGTCGGCGAGTTCGTCGAGATGACTGTTGAGCCAGGTCTTCCAGTTCCATTTGCTGTCGTACAAAGCCCAGGTGGGCATACGCAGATAGGCGGAGCCGTCGGGCAGGTATTTCCATTCGAAGAGGACTTCGTCGCCGCCTTTGCGGGCTTCTTCGCGCTCTTTGATGGGAGCGATGCGCTCTTCGTACGTGAGGGCTTCGACGCGCAGCTTGGTGTTGTGGTCGGCGTCGGGCTTGAGGATTGTGAGCTGCAGGGTGGTGTTTTTCTGCGGGAAGAAGAGCGGGAAGTAGATGTCGAAGGTCTCGTAGAGACTGTCGCCGGAGACTTCGAGGGAGGCGATGCGTTTGGCGTCGTTGGAGCCGTCAGCCCGGGCGATGGTAAGGAGTCGGGAGAGGATGGACGAGGTGCTGTTGCCGTTGATCTCGAGGATGCGGGTGCCGCGCGGGAGGGAGTGGTCGGGGGTGAAGTCCTGCGTGACGACCATGTGGCGGTCGATCCAGGCGAAGTAAAAAGGGACACGGGCGGGGCTTTTGAAGAGCTGGCTGGCGACGGCGTCATCCTGGTTGAAGAAATTCGCGTAGGTGTGGCCGCACTTTACCTCGGCTGCGAAGAGGGAGAAGGCCAGGTAAGCGTCTTTTAAGGATTGGTCGTGGTTGAGGCGGGCCTGAAGGACCTCGAAGTGCTGATCCATCTGCGGCCTGGTGTTGTAGCGGTAGAGGCCGGGGTGCAGTTGCTCGTAGGCGCGGCGGAGGATGGCGGCGTCGGCTTCGAGATCGGCTGCTTTGAGGTCAGTTGTTTTGAGGGTTTCCGCGGGTTCTTTCGCAGCGGGCGTCTGGGCGGTGGCAATGCCGATGGAGAGCGTGAGCATTGCCGCGAGTGCGTGCTTGAGGGTGAACGTAGAGGCCGCCATGACGCTGAGATCGCCAGCGGTGGCTTGCTGGTCAGTGGTGAGGGTATCGCATGTCGGCGCAGGCGCCGGGTGAAAAGAGCGCCGGGTTCAGATGGTGCGTGCTGGACGGCGGAGGGTGCGGACCATACTGAGCAGGACGATGCTGGCGATGATGGCCTGCGAAATGACGCAGTAGAGACACCAGACCTGAAGGATGTGGGCTTCGATCCAGGTGAGATAGAGGGCGAAGATGCAGCCGGCGGTGGCGGCCATGAAGGTGGTGCCGAAGCGACCGGCGAGCGAGAGGATCAGGAGCGCGCTGTAGCCGATGATGCCGATGACGGCAACGGGAAGAGCGTGGCCGGCGAGGTGCAGGACGGCGAAGTGGGAGTGATTGACGACGCCGCAATCCCAGTGAGCGTTGATATCGCAGGGCTCGGTGGTGAGGGTGTAGTGGACGTGCAGGGCCACGCTGGAGACGAGGATGCCGAGGCCGGCGAGGAGAGCGAGGATCCAACGCATGGCTACTATGTTAGAACGGAAGGCTTTGCCATACCGACCCTGCTGCGCGAGGATGGGGCTCCCAATTTTGTGGATGGCCATGGTTTGCGGTGAGTGCCGGCTTCTGCGATCCCTCCACTGTGCTTCGCTTTGGTCGGGATGACAGATTGTTGTTTCTGGGTTTGGACTGAGGCTGCATCTGACTGGTTGACCTTTTTTCAGGAACTAAGCACGGAGGAGCGCGATGGATTGGCAGCCAGGTGGGATGAGTCAGGATGTGGAGGACCGCCGGTCGGACTCGGGTGGTGGTGGTGGCGGGTTCGGGATTGGTGGCGGTGG
>CAZZYN010000104.1:0-11153 GCA_964658265.1 uncultured Acetobacteraceae bacterium
CAGCCGGATTGAAGAAGAGCTGGAAGAAATTATCTACTCATCCCATGGCGAATCGCTGGAGCAGATTGTGCTGTACTACCTCGGCATGCGCGGGGCCACACTGGCTGTTGCGGAAAGCTGCACCGGGGGCATGGTGGCACAGCGGCTGACGAGTATTGCCGGCAGTTCACGGTCGTTTCTTGGCGGCGTGGTGGTGTATTCAAACGAACTGAAGACTTCCCTGGCGGGCGTGCCGGCGGTACTGATCCAGCAGCATGGAGCAGTGAGCTCAGAGGTAGCGAAATCGCTCGCGGAGAATATTCGTAGGCGCACCGGCGCGCATTATGGGCTGGCGATCACGGGGATTGCCGGGCCGGGCGGCGGTACCGAGGAGAAGCCGGTCGGCCTGGTGTATGTCGCAGTGGCCGATGAAAACGAAGTCGAAGTTGTTGAGAAGAACCTGCTGGGCGACCGGGAGCGGATCCGCCACTGGGCAAGCCAGCAGGCGCTTGACCTGGTGCGGCGACGCCTGATGTAACGGCAGGGCCGTCTCCAGCATAAGAGCCTTGCGACACTGCTAGACTTTGATCGAAACGGACGGTGAGATGATCCAGATTCTGCTTCTGCTGATTCGCACATGTTGATGCTGCTCGTTATGTCGGTGATTGCCTACCTGCTGGGCTCAATTCCTTTCGGGCTGATCCTGGTCCGTCTTTTCCGCAAAGAAGATATTCGTACCCTCGGCAGTGGCAATATCGGAGCGACGAACGTGGTGCGCTCAGGAGCGAAGGGCCTGGGTGCAGCGACCTTTCTGCTGGATGCTCTGAAGGGGTATGCCGCGGTATATGTGGCGGGGATGCTGATGCAGGGTTCATCGCATGGCGTGCCGGCACTGCAGAATGCCGAGGCGCTGGCAGCGCTGGTCGTTGTGCTCGGCCACATGTACCCGGTATGGCTGGGCTTCAAGGGCGGCAAAGGTGTAGCAACAGCGCTGGGTATGGCTGTTGCGATGTCGCCGGCTGCTGCCTTGCTGGCGCTGGTGGTGTTCGTTGTTGTGGTACTGCTGAGCAGGTATGTCTCGCTCGCCTCTATCATCGCGAACGTGGTCTTCGCCGTCTTCTCGACGCTGGTCTTCCGCACGCCGCGAACCGCCTTCTCCGAGATCGTGCTGGTGGCTATACCGGCCCTGGTGATTTTGAAACACAGGAAGAATATAGCCAGGCTCGCGCAGGGCACGGAATACCGCTTCGGCAAAGCGAAGCCTGCCACTTCATGAATGGCGCTGGCAGCAGCCGGCTGCGCACGATTGCCGTGCTCGGAAGCGGAGCATGGGGCACTGCGCTCGCGTTAAGCCTTGCTGAGCGGGGACATGCCGTGACGCTCTGGTCGCACAGCGAGCGGGTGGCGCGCATGATCGCGGAACTTGGTGAAAATCGCGCCTACCTTCCCGGGATCCCCATTCCGCGAACGATCCGCAGCACGGGAGATGCTGTGCTTGCTTTGCAGCATGCAGAGATCGTGCTGGGGGCGATGCCATCGGAACATGTACGCGCGACGTACACAGACATCGCAAGCCTGCTGCGTGAAGAGCAGCTGCTGGTGAGCAGCACCAAGGGACTGGAGGATGGAAGCAGCCTGCGGATGAGCGAGGTGATTTCGCAGGTCTGCGGGCGCCGGCACATCGCGGTGCTGAGCGGACCTTCCTTTGCTGCCGAGGTGGCGGCAGGGCTGCCGACGGCAGTAACGATTGCGTGTGAGGACGCGGTTACAGGAGAGCTGTTGCAGGAGTGCTTCAGTTCGCCGCGACTGCGGATCTATACCAATGAAGATGTCATCGGGGTTGAACTCGGCGGCGCGTTGAAAAATGTGATTGCGATTGCAGCCGGCGTAGCGGCTGGTCTGGAGCTGGGCCACAATGCGATGGCCGCATTGATCACGCGTGGTATTGCCGAGGTGACAAGACTGGCGATTGCGTGTGGCGGACGAAGAGAGACGCTGGCCGGACTATCTGGCATTGGCGACCTGGTGCTGACCTGCACGGGGGCACTGTCTCGCAATCGCTCAGTGGGTATGGCGCTGGGGCAGGGCCGAACGCTGGAGGAAACGCTGCAGGCCCTTGGCGGCAAAGTGGCGGAAGGGGTAAGAACTACACCGGCGGCACTGCGGCTTGCCTCGCGGCTTGGCGTGGAAATGCCAATAACGAAAGAGATGAACAACATCCTGAATTTCCGGGAAGATCCCCATGAAGCAATGCGCGCGTTGATGGGACGGCCGGGACGGGATGAGTAGGGTGGCGAGTGTTACTGCGGCGTAATGATGCCGCCAACGAGAGCGCGCGCAGGCAGGAGGACGCCCCGCCGATCGTATTCCTGACCAGGGTCAGCAATATGCCGAGAAGTTTCGCTGGCGGAAGAAGCGTCGGATGCCTCATTGGGAGCCTGTTGATGCCCGGGATCAGGCCTTTCATCGGGTAGCGGCATAGCTCCATAGTACTAGCCCGCAGCGGATGGACTTTGCTGTCCATCCGGTAGACTAAGAAGGATGAGACCTGCAGTCCGCATGCTTGCCATTGACATTGATGGCACGCTTCTTCCAAGCTCCACAGCGACGATCAGTGAACGCAATCGCACGGCACTGCTGGCCGCAGAAGCTGCCGGCATCCTGATTGTGATTGCCACGGGCAGGCGGCAGACGTATGCGCAGCCGGTTGTCGACCAGGTGGGCCTGGGTACGCGCAACGTGATGCTTTCTTCGAACGGCGCGGTGGTCCGGAGTTTCTCGGGACACCTTATCGAACGAACCCTGATGGCAGCTGAAACTGCGCGCAGTCTCTGTGGCTCCCTGCGGCCCTTCGGCCAGACAATGGTGTTTACATTTGACCACGAGGACGCGAACCGGTCCGATGGCTTGGTGGTTGAGAACCTGGCGGTGCTGGAGCAGCTGGTCGGCAAATGGGTAGAAGCAAACCGGCCTTATCTGGCAGAGATTGCACCACTGGAGCGGGCCTTCGATGATGGCAGGCAGCCAATCCAGGGGATGCTATGCGGGCCAGTGGAACTGGTGCGCGATGCGGAAGCTTCGCTTGCTGCCAGCCCGTTGAGCCGCGAGTTGGAATTTCATCGCACAGAGTATGCCAAGCGCGATCTCAGCATTCTTGATCTGATGCCGCCCGGCTGTTCCAAAGGTACGTCGCTGGCTCGCCTGGCTGCGGCTCACGGGATCGTGCCGGAAGAGGTGATGGCTATCGGGGACAACCTGAATGACACCGACATGCTGGATTACGCCGGTCATCCGCGCCTGATGCTGAATGCCAGCGATGAGATGATGACGATGGCCACGACCCGGGGATGGCTGCTGACCGAGTTCACAAACGATGAAGACGGCGTGGCTGTTGCGATTGAAGCAGCCCTGGCCGCTAACATGGCGGGCACGACGCGTGAACTTGCAGGACTGGCAGATGGCAGCTAAGTCCGCAGGCGTCGGCAGGATTGCCTTGCTGCTGGCACTCTGCAGCTGCTGCGCAGGGGAACTGCGTGCAGCGGAGCACGTGACGCTTGTGAATGGTTTTGACATGATCTGTGATCACCGCGAGACGATCGGCGATGTAACCAGGCTTTACGTGGGTCGCGACGAAACGAATTTCGTGGAAGTGAAGACGGGCGAGATTGCGGCGATCGACGATGCGGTACCGGCTCCCCGCATCGAAGTACCGGCGAAGAGCGCGCCCAAGCCGGTGCAGAAGCAGACGCTCACTGCTGCAGAGCTGCATGAATTGCTGGCGGCGGCGGGTGCGGAACGAAACCTCGACGTTGACCTGTTGAGCTGCCTTGTACGAGCCGAAAGTGGAGGCAGGGCGAATGCTGTAAGCCGAACAGGCGCACGTGGACTGATGCAGCTGATGCCGGGTACGGCAGCCGAGCTCGGTGTGGCGGACAGCTTTGAGCCTGGACAGAACGTATCAGGCGGCAGCGCCTACCTGAATGCGCTGCTGATTCACTACCACGACAATCTGGCGCTGGCGCTGGCTGCTTACAATGCCGGACCGAAGGCTGTGGATCGCTACCATGGTGTGCCGCCCTACCGTGAAACACGGGCTTACGTGGCGCGTATTATTCACGAATTCAACCAGCGAAAAGATACTGAACGCGCGATTGCCAGGCGTGCCCACCCTGCCGATAAAGCCTTGCGGGCAAACAGCGGGATGACCCCGGCACGGACCCAAAGTGACTGAAATTTCTGCCACTGCAAGATGGAGAGCACGCACTTGAAACCCAAGAAGATCGTTCTGTACGTGGTGGTACTGGCGGCACTCGTCGCGCTGGGATTCGTGATCCACAAACGAGTTCACTTCGAGTGGAGTGTGTTTGCCAACCAGATCCGCCATGTGAACGGCACGCATGTGCTGCTGGCGTTGTTAGCGATTTATCTGAACTACGTCATTCGCGGCATCCGATGGGCGTATTTTCTTCGGCCCACCAAGAAAGTCCCAGCCTTCTCCCTGGTGGGCAGCCAGGTGATCGGCTTTACAGCAGTGGCTATTTTCGGGCGGCTTGCAGACCTGGTGCGGCCATACCTGATTGCCAAGCGGACCAACCTGGTGCTGAGTTCACAGATTGCGGTGTACACAGTTGAGCGTATGTTTGACCTGGGATCGATGGCTCTGATCTTCTCAGTGGTGCTGCTGTTTGCACCGGATCGAGCGACGCTGCCGCACCACGAAGGGCTGCAGAAATCGGCGATAGCTGGGCTGGCGGTCACGGTATTCCTGGCGGTCTTCGCGTTCGCCGTGCACTGGTCCGGACTTGCGGTGGCGAACCTCGCTGAGAAGACGCTTGGTTCCCTCTCGCCGAAGCTGGGCGCGGGGGTAGCAACCAAGATCCGGGAATTCCGCGAAGGCCTGAACGCACTGGACGGCTTCGGGAGCTTCCTCATTGCTGCCTGCCTCTCGCTGGTGATGTGGGTCAGCGTGACAATGTCCTATTTCGAAGTGGCGCGATCATTCGTGGCGTCACCGGAATTGTCCGGGATGACGCTGGCGCGGGTGGTGGTGCTGCAGGCTTCCAGTCTTGCGGGCTCGATTGTGCAGCTGCCGGTGATCGGCTGGTTTACGAATATCGGGGTGGTGTCGGCTACCATGCAGACGCTTTTCCATGTGCAGGCAGAACCGGCGCTGGGGTGCTCGACACTGATCCTGTTAATTGTGTCGATGGGTATTGTCCCGGTCGGCCTGATCTGGTCGCGGTTTGAACATGTATCGCTCAAGCGAGTGTCGGAAGAGTCTGAGCAGCTGGAGGAGCAAGAAGTTTCGCTGACGGGTCGAGCTTGAGAACGGCGGACAGGTTGATGCAGTCCGGGCACCGTGCTCCTCGCATAGAATTGAAGCAGTCCAGATGAAATGTCCATATTGTGGGTTCGCGCAGGACCGGGTGGTCGATTCGCGCGAGAGCAAGGAAGCCGACTCGATCCGCAGACGCCGCGAATGTGAACGGTGTGAGAAGCGCTTCACCACCTATGAACGCATCGATGAGATTCCGTACATGGTGGTGAAGAAGGGCGGCCGCCGCGAAAAGTTTGATCGGCAGAAGGTGCTGAGCGGACTGCTGCGCGCCTGCGAGAAGAGGCCGGTCCCAGCGTTGAAGCTGGAACAGATTGTGGACGAGACAGAGGCGTTCCTGGTGGATTCGCCGGAGCGGGAACGCACCACGAGCGAGGTCGGCGAGTTGATCATGAGCCGGCTCAAGACGATTGATACGGTTGCCTACATCCGGTTTGCCAGTGTCTATCGGGACTTCACGGATGTCCGCGAATTCAAGGAAGAGCTGGAGCAACTACTGAACTCAAAAGAACACGGCGCACGGCGACGCGCCGGCCTGGCAGAACAGAAGAAGCCAACGCGGCCCTAAGCAGACAAGAAAAAGAGAGTGGAGAGATTTGCAACGATGGCTGAATTGAATAAGCAGGCGCATACGATTACATTGATTCCCGGCGATGGCATCGGCCCGGAAGTGACTGATGCGGTGGTCCGCATCCTTGACGCTGCAGGAGTGAACATCACGTGGGAGCGCTTTGAGGCAGGAGCCGACTCCTATGCCAAGACCGGCGAATACATTCCGCAGGCGCTTTACGACTCGATCGAGAAGAACAAGGTGGCATTGAAGGGTCCTGTGACCACTCCGATCGGCGGCGGTTTCAAGTCGATCAATGTAACGCTGCGTAAGAAGTTTGATCTGTATGTCAATTTCCGGCCGATCAAGAATCTGCCTGGGCTGGAGACGCGCTATCCGGGAGTTGATCTGATCATCGTTCGCGAGAATACCGAGGATCTCTATACGGGGCTGGAATATGAAGTGGTTCCGGGCGTGATCCAGGCGATCAAGGTGATTACCAAGAAGGGTTCGACGCGTATCGCGGAGTATGCATTTGCCTATGCACGCAAGTTCGGACGCAAGAAGGTGCATGCCATCCACAAAGCCAACATCATGAAGCTTTCAGATGGCTTGTTTATTCGCTGCACGAAGAAGATCTCGGAACAATATCCGGATATCGAGTATGCCGAGCACATTATCGACAACACCTGCATGCAGTTGGTGACCAATCCTTACCAGTACGACGTACTGGTGCTGCCGAATCTGTACGGCGACATCGTGAGTGACCTGTGTGCAGCGTTTGTAGGAGGCCTGGGACTGGTGCCGGGCGCAAACCTGGGCGCCGAGCATGCTATCTTCGAGGCCGTCCATGGCTCAGCGCCAGATATCGCGGGTCAGGATAAGGCGAATCCGACAGCGCTGCTGCAGTCTGCTGTTCTGATGCTGAGGCACATTGACGAAAACGATGCAGCCGATCGCATTCAGAAAGCACTGGAAGCTGTGTACGGCGCGAAGCAGGCTTTAACCCGAGATGTAGGCGGCAAAGGTGGTACACGCGCGTTTGCGGATGCAGTTGTGGCTGCACTCGCAGCAGCTTAGCCGGACAAGTGGCGGCGGACGAGCAGCTGTAATTCGGCGCGGAGTTGGTGGACGACGCTGATCCAGTCGCCTGGTGTGGTCTGACGGAAGAGTCTGGCCGACGGATACCAGGGTGTGTCGCGTCGCTTCAGCAGCCATCGCCAGTCCGGATGACAGGGCAGCATGATCCAGACGGGCTTGCCCATCGAACCTGCAAGGTGGGCTACGGACGTATCGACAGTGATGATGATGTCCAGTTGCTGCATGGCGCAGTGAGTGTCGGCAAAGCTGGTAAAGTTGCTGCCCTGGTCGATGATCTGGCTGTCGAGGCCGGATGCTGAAGAGACGTCAGGCCTGAGTGTTTTGGTCAATTGCACGGCAGCATTGCCATGCTGCAGCGAATGCCACACGACGCCCTCGACTTCGAAGAGTGGCGCGAGCACATCCAGGCTAATGGACCGGTGGCTGTCGCGCTCGTGCGCTGGATTGCCCGCCCAGACCAGCCCTGCCTGTAAAGGAGATACACCTGTCCGACCAGGGCATAACGAAGCAGGTTTGCGACCGAGAGAGGGCAGGTAGCTGTCAACTGGGGGGACACTTGTGAGAGTGGTTTTGAAGATGGCACCGAGGCTCATGAGCGAGCATTGCAGGTCAAAGGCAGGCAACGGCTCTCCATGAGCAACAACCTGGTGCGCGTCAGAATGGTCCAAAAGAAGCGCGAGCAAAGGCTTCTGCACTTCAAGAATGACCCGACCGCCGCGCGCTGCGACCTGATGAAGGTAACGAAGGAAGTGAAGGGTGTCGCCAATTCCCTGCTCTGCGTAAAGCAGAATTCGGCGACCCTCCAGCGGTTCGCCGGTCCAGGCGGGCTGCTGGAAGTTACGTAGGAATGGGGCCTGCGTGGAGCGCCAACGCCATTCCCAATCCGGCCAGCCACTCGCCAGATCGCCCAGCAAAAGCCGGGTGATGCCCAGATTGAAGTGGGTACTGGCGTGTTCCGGACGGAGTACGAGAGCCTGCTGATAACGAGCGGCGGCCTTCTGGAATTTCCCGAGGGCGGCGAGAACATTGCCAAGGTTATAGAGCGCATCCGGATACTTCGGGCGGATTGCCAATGCCTGCTCGAGCAGGGATCTTGCGGTGAGATGGTCGCCTTCCTTGTAATGGAGCGCTCCCAGGTTGTTGAAGGTCTCGGCACTGCTGGTATTCAGCTGCAGGGCCTGCTGGTACGCTGCGACGGCTGCATCGCGATCGCCCTGGCTGAAGAGGATGTTGCCGAGATCATTCCAGAAAACATAATTGCCCGGAGTTGCGTCGATGGCGCGCCGCAACAGTACGACACCAGCCTGGTGGTTGCCGCGCCGGTGTTCAGAAAGAGCGAGCAGGTTCAACACATCGCTGTTCCGCGGGTCGGCCCGCAGCAACTGCCATCCCGCTGCTGCGGCAGATTCGTAATCACCATGCTGATAAAAGCTGCGCAGATCTCCTAGGACAAGTTGTTCAACGCCGCGGCTGACAGTAGACGCCATGCCTCCTGTATCGACCGGAACGCGGTGAAGAGTGCGGGAAGAAGTGGCGGCACTGGTGAGCAGTACCAGGTTGGGATTGTCGGCAACAGGGATGCCCGATACGATACGGGGCGCAGGAATGAGCTACTTCCGCGAGACGGTGGCGAAACAGTACGGTAAAATCCCATGAACGCACATGCAATCACGACAGAAGATCGGCATTCTTGGTGCGACTGGCATGGTAGGCCAGCGCTTCATCCAGTTGATGGAGCGTCATCCCTGGTTTGAGGTGGCGTGGCTGGCTGCCAGTGATCGCTCCAGTGGCAAGGCTTATGGGGAGGCAGTGCGATGGAAGCTGGACACACCGCTTCCGTCCGAGATTGCGGCGATGCCTGTCTCACCTGCTATTCCAGATGGTGCGCCGAAGGTTATTTTTGCTGCGCTCGATGCTGATATCGCACGCGAGATGGAGCCGCGATTTGCCGCGGAGGGCTGCGCAGTGATCTCCAACTCCTCTGCTTTCCGCATGCAGTCAGATGTTCCGCTGGTGGTGCCGGAGGTGAATGCGGACCATTTGCAACTGATCGAACAGCAGAGCTGGCGCAAGAAGTGCGGAGGCTATATTGTGACCAATCCGAACTGCTCAGCGATCGGCCTGGTGATGGCACTCAAGCCGCTCGAAGAACGATTTGGCGTCGCAAGTGTGTTTGTCACGACGATGCAGGCAGTCAGCGGCGCTGGATATCCGGGCGTGGCTTCGCTCGACATTCTGGGGAACGTGGTGCCATTCATAAAGAACGAAGAAGAGAAGTTGGAAGAAGAGACGGGCAAGCTGCTTGGCAGGCTGGAAGGCGACCGGATTGTGCAACTGGACGCGCGGGTCAGCGCCAGCTGCAATCGCGTCGGCGTCGAGGACGGTCATACCGAGAGTGTGTCTGTGAAACTGCGCACGCCCGCGACACGGCAGCAGGTACTGGAGGCGTGGTCCGACTTCGCTCCATTGCAAGGACAGCAGCTGCCGACAGCTCCCGAGCATCCCGTGGAATTTCTTGCGGCCGATGACAGGCCGCAGCCCAGGCTGGACAGGATGCGTGGCGGCGGCATGACGGCGAGTATCGGCCGGCTGAGACCATGCAACCTGCTGGACTGGAAATTTACGGTTCTCTCTCACAATACGATTCGCGGAGCCGCGGGCGCTGCCATTTTGAATGCGGAACTGCTGGCGGCACTTGGCAAGCTGGTGCCCGCTGCCGTGCTGATATGAGCGAAGCGCCGCGTTCCCGCATTGTTGTAATGAAGTTCGGCGGAACCTCGGTTGAGGACGCCGCTGCGATTGAGCGCACTATCGCCATCGCAGGCGGCAGGCGCGCTCGCGGAGAACTGCCGGTGGTGGTCGTAAGTGCCATGGCCAAGGTTACGGATATGCTGCTTGCCGCAGGAACTGCCGCAGGCCGGGGCGACCGCAATGGTGCGCTGGCGATCAGCGCGAGACTGCGGAATCGCCATCTTGAAGTAGCCGCTCGCCTGCTGACGAACGATCGCAATCGCCTGGTCGCGACGGTCATCGAAAAAGATCTCGACCTGCTGGATGAGGTACTTCGCGGTTTGGCAGCAGTGGGTGAGTTGACGCCCCGCACTACGGATCTGGTCGCGTCGTTCGGGGAGCGATTGTCGAGTCGGATCGTTGCCGAAGCCTTCAGCGAGAGGGGTTTGAACGGCGTGCATGTGGATGCGCGCACGTGCATCGCAACAGATGGGCAGCACGGCCGCGCTGTTCCCCAGGATTTGCTGATCGAAACCAGGCTGCGGGAACTGGTGCTGCCGCACACGCTTGCCGGAGAAGTGGTGGTGATGGGCGGCTTCATCGGTTCAACCGCCGAGGGTGTAACGACGACGCTGGGACGCGGTGGTTCAGACTTTACCGCGGCGCTGGTGGGCGGCGGCCTGGATGCGGCTGCAATCGAGATCTGGACGGATGTAAACGGCATCATGACGACGGATCCGCGGGTCTGTGCGGATGCTCTCCGGGTGAAGACGATCAGCTTTGAAGAGGCTGCGGAACTGGCCTACTTCGGCGCCAAGGTGCTACATCCGGCTACGATTCTGCCAGCCGTGAAAAAGAATATTCCGGTGTTTGTACTGAACTCGCGGGATGCGCAGAATGAGGGCACGCGGATCACATCGCTTGCACCGCACTGCCGCAGTCCGTTCAAGTCGATTGCGGCCAAGCGCAAGCTGACGATCATCGACGTGGTGGCCAGCCGCATGCTGATGTCACACGGCTATCTGAAGGCCATTTTCGACATCTTCGATAAACACAAGTGCCCGGTGGACATGGTTTCAACATCGGAAGTGAGTGTGTCGCTCACTGTTGATTCCAACGAACGGCTCCCGTTGATTGCTGCCGACCTGAGCGAACTCGCGGATGTGAAATATGAGGGGCGCAAGGCATTGATCTGCCTGGTAGGTGAGAACATTCGCGGCCAGAACGGGATTGCCGCGCAGGTGTTTTCGGCTATCCGCCACGTCAATGTAAGGATGATTTCGCAGGGCGCGTCCGAGATCAACATGAGTTTCATGATTGATGAAGACGATGCCGACGAGGCAATTCGTTCGCTGCATCGTGTCTTCTTTGCCGATCCGGACCCCGAAGTGTTCGATGTAGCGGCCCGCGGGCTTTCGACCAGAGGATCGTTGTCGGCAGTTGCGGGATCGGCAGTTG
>CAZZYN010000105.1:0-11114 GCA_964658265.1 uncultured Acetobacteraceae bacterium
AAAGCAATAATCGGCCTTGATCCAGCAGCAGCAGACGATCGGCGATAGTCGCCACGGCTTCCAGTTGATGCGAGCTGAGAAGCACTGAGACGCCTTCGGCGCGCAACTGCTTCAGGCGTTCGAGCACTGCCATTGTGGCGCGGGGATCGAGGGCGGAAACCGGCTCGTCGAGCAGGATTAGCTGCGGGCGATGCACCAGGGCTTGTTCCAGAGCCAGGCGCTGCTGGGTGCCGCGTGAAAAGTTGCGGACATCTCCCTTGGCCTGTTGCAGGTCGGCTGATTGCAGATGTTCCTCAAGCTGCCTGCTGGAGAGTGCGGCGCCGCTGAACCTGGCAGCCATGGCAAGTGCCTGTGCAGCAGTGCCTGGAAAGAAGACTGGCTGATCGGGGACAAAGCCAAGCTGCCGACGGCTGCGGGCGTGATCAAGAGGTTTCCCGAATAGATCCCCGGATCCGGAGGTGGATTTCAGGAAACCGAGTGCCAGGTGGAGGGCCGTGGTTTTGCCTGCTCCATTCGGACCGAGAAAGCCGACGATTTCGCCCGGCGAAATTTCGAGGCTGAGGCGGTCGAGGCCGATCTTTGGCGGTGATCCGCGACTGCGAAAGACTTTAGAGATCTCGCGAAATGCAAGCACTGCAGTCATGCGGCGGCAGGATCCTTCGCTGGAAATGGTAAGGCCCCCGGAGCAAGCCGGGGGCCTGTGGAGTTGTCGTGCGTTACTTGTTGACGACGACGAAGATGATGACCAATGTGAAGAGCGAGAGCGACTCGATGAAGGCCAGGCCGAGTGTCAGCAGCAGCAGGATGCCGGCACGTGCTCCGGGATTACGGGCCATGGCTTCGGTTGCGGATGCTGTGGCGCGTCCCTGTCCCAGACCGCAAAGTCCGGCGGCAACGCCCATGCCAAGACCTGCTGCGATGGCTGTGAGACCGGCGCCAATGGTGGCTCCGCCTGCTGCCTGTGCGAAGGCGGGGCTGGCCAGGAACAGCACAGACAACGCCATGAAGATGTATTGAAGTTTACGCATTTCCAGTTCTCCTGCTTCCTTGAAAGTCCGTCAGTGGGTGGTTGATGCTCACCGTGCTGGCACCCTCACGCTGCCGGCTTTTAGCAGACAGGACGGAAGCGGTTCCTGTCTGAATGCGATACACCCGGGCAGCGAGTGCCGGGGCGGAATGTCTAGTGATCGTGCGCCGTGGCCTGGGCCAGGTAGATCATCGTGAGCAACATGAATACATATGCCTGGATGAGTGAAACGCCGAGATGCATGCCGTTGAAGATAGCGGGAATGCCAACGGGCACCATCGAGAAGAAGACCAGAACGACCATGTCTCCGGCAAACATGTTGGCATAAAGACGGACCGTCAACGAGAGGATGCGCGAAAGGTGCGAAACAATCTCGATCGGAAACATGAGGGGTGCAATCCACCAGATGGGTCCGGCGAAATGCTTGGCATAGCCGACGATCCCCTGGTCGCGCACACCATAGTAGTTGTAGTAGAGGAAGGTCGGAATGGCGATTCCCAGCGGCACCCAGGGCTTGGCTGTGGGCGATTCAAAATGCGGGATGAGGCCGAGCAGATTACTGAGCAGAATGAAGAGGCCGACGCAGGTGCAATAGGGCACAAAGCGCTGGTAGCCGTGACCGATGATCGATTCGGCCTGGCCATCGACGAACTCATAGAGCATCTCTGCTGTGGATTGGATGGCGGTTGGCTTCTCCACATTGAGACTGGCCCGTACCGCGATGAAGAAGAGCATCAGCACGCCGAAGACGAGCAGCTCCATCGCAAACGAATTGTCGATGGGCGCACGAGGATATTTCGGATGCACGTGTACGAGGGCGAGGACGGCATTCGCCAGTCCGGCAAAATAGTGGTTCAGGAAGGCGGTAAATGAAAGCTGTACTGGCATACGAACCGGTTTCTACAGGATTGTCAGGATAGAGGCCTGCTGCATGGAACCGGACGGAACTGATTAGCCTAGAGCGTCCACACTTTGAGTAAGCGGAAGGACTCAACCAGGAGTGCAATCAGTGCAAGCCCGAGGCCGGCAAGCAGGGCATAAACTGACCCATTCAAACTCCTAAGGCTAACATAAAGCGCGACCCCGGCGAGCAGCAGCCGCAGGAAAAACCAGACCAAAACGGGGGTCAAGGGCCGCGGTGTTCCGCCCTGCTTCAATCGTTCGAGTACGGCACCCATCAGGCGCTGCCACTCATAGATACCGACCGCTGCGATGGTCGCGCCGACCAGGAACAGCACGGCGGATTCCCAGCCCCGGGCCAGCCAGGCGACGGGTATGCCGACCAATCCCAGGCCGATGACTGTTTTCAGTGCCCGAGCGAGGGCGTTCTTAAAGTCCTGATCGTTGAATTCCGAAGTGAGTTCCATGCTGATCTTCTGCTTACCAGTTTAGCGGGGAATGATGGAGTGCGAGGCGCAGTGGGCGGGACCGAGGTACATGTGAAGCAGAGCCGGTCATTCTTTTGTATATGCCAGCACTGTCCGGAAGGTCTGTACAAAACCTGCCGCCGCTCCGAGGAGCAGGCCGGCGATGTAGATCCAATGGGTATGGAACAGATGATCCGCGAGCAGGCCGAGCAGCCAGCCGATGATGGTCGCGCAGGGGATGAACAACGCCAGTTGCACGAGCTTCTCCACGTCGACAAGAGAGCGAAGCAGGCTACCCCCCGGTTCACCGGAAGCGGAACTCTTTTGCGGGTTGTCGGGTTTCCTGTCGCCTGGCATAGATCCCTGAAAGCGCAAGTATACTCAGCAGAGAACAGCGTTGAAGAGGAAGACGTGTCCGAGTCAGAATTCGAGCGCAGCCTGTATGTGCTCCGCCAGCAGAAGCTGGCCCAGATTGAAGCTTTAGGCCATCCGGCCTATCCAAACCACTTTTCCGCCACACACACACTCGCCGCTCTCCGCGAAGCTTATGACGGGCAGACTGGCGAGCAGCTGGAGGCGGGCCGCGTCGATGTGAAAGTAGCCGGGCGCCTGATGGCGATCCGGGCGCAGGGTAAGGCCGGCTTTGCGACGCTGCAGCAGGAGGGCGTGCGCCTGCAGATTTATGTCCGCAAGGATGCTGTCGGCGACAACCAGTTCGAGCTCTACAAGCTGCTGGATCTTGGCGACCATATCGGCGTCAGCGGTTACATGTTTCGTACACGGACAGGCGAATTGTCCGTGCATGTCGAGACCGTCACGTTTCTCGCGAAAGCCATGCTGGCACTGCCGGAAAAGTATCACGGTCTGTCGGATGTGGAGTTGCGCTACCGGCAGAGGTATGTCGACCTGTTTATGAATGCGGATGTGCGCGCGGTGTTTGTAAAGCGCGCCATGGTGCTGCGTGCCGTCCGACGGTTTTTTGATGAGCGCGGCTACCTGGAAGTGGAGACGCCGATGATGCAGCCGGTGGCAGGCGGGGCTGCGGCGCGGCCGTTCCGGACCCATCATAATGCGCTCGGCATGGATTTGTTCCTGCGCATTGCTCCCGAGCTGTATTTGAAGCGCCTTGTCGTGGGCGGCCTGGATCGCGTTTACGAGATCAATCGTAACTTCCGGAACGAGGGTATCTCGACCCAGCACAATCCTGAATTCACGATGCTCGAGTTTTACCAGGCATACGCGCACTATCACGACCTGATGGAGCTTACGGAGGCACTGATTCGCCAGGTTGCAATGGAGGTAAACGGCACCACCGTGGTGCAATTTGGCGGAGCAGAGATCGACCTGGGAGCGTGGACCCGCCTGTCCATGCGCGAGGCGATCCTGAAGTTCTGGCCGGCTGCTGCAGGCGCTGCCCCGGCGCTCGAGGATTTCAGCAGCAACGAGAAGGTGAAAGCACTGGTGCAGCAATTGCGGGCGGCCCGGGTTCCGGTTGAATCGAAGCCTGACGAACCGGCAGGAAAGACGATCGCTACTGTCTTTGAGGCAGTGGCGGAGGAGCACCTGGTGCAGCCAACGATCATTTATGACTTCCCGGCTGCTGTCTCCCCGCTCTCCAAGCCGAAGCCGGATGATCCCGAATGGGTGGAGCGCTTCGAGTTCTACATCGGCGGATTTGAGGTTGGAAATGCCTTCAGCGAATTGAATGACCCTGAAGAGCAGCGAAGGCGGTTTGAACAGCAGCTATCGGAACGTGCGCGAGGCGATGACGAAGCTCACCAGATGGACGATGACTATGTACGCGCCCTGTCTTTCGGACTGCCACCGACAGCGGGCGAAGGAATTGGGATTGATCGACTGACGATGGTGTTGACCGGAGCCACATCTATCCGCGATGTAATTCTGTTTCCCTTGATGAGGCCGCCGGCAACGGACGACGAGCTATAGCAGCCTCAATCCTGGAGTTTGCTAGCGCCGGGTAGACTTCCCTGCTGCCGGCTTGCCGACACGCTTCAACATCTGCGCAAGGGTGGTCTGTGAAAGCTCTTCAATCACGCACTTCTTGGCAGAGGTAAAGGTCTTTTCAAGGACGGTGTTCAGCCGTGCGCCGGCACCATTCGTGGTTGAGGGCGCATAGAACAGGGGGTTACTTTCTACAGCCTTGTATATGTCGGCCAGAGAGATTTCCTTTGCAGCCTTTGCCAGGCGGGAGCCGCCGGTAGGCCCTTTCTGACTCTGGATCAGATCCGCACGCTGCAGCGAAGACAGGACGCGGCGGACAACAACTGGATTGGTCTGAAGATGTTCTGCGAGGTTTGTTGAGGTTTGTAAAGAATTCGGTTCTGCTGCCAGTAGCACCAGAATGTGGACTCCCGTTGCAAATCGTGTATTAGCAGCCATGCATCGAACGCTAACATAACGGTAGCAATTGCCTATAACTCATTAGTCATCGGGTCGATTACCTGTGTCAAAACAGTCACCTACCTCTGTGCAATGAATGAGGTTACTAAAAGTAACCGTGGATGAGGCTAGTTCTCTTGAAAATACTTTTTGTCGGCGACGTATTCGGCAGTCCCGGGCGGCGGATTGTGCGTGAGCACTTGCGTCATGTCATTCCTGAGCAGCACATCGATCTGACCGTGATCAATGGCGAGAACGCGGCGGGAGGTTTCGGGATTACTCCTGCGATCGCGGATGAGCTTTTTGAGCTTGGCGCGGATGTAATAACTACCGGGAACCATACCTGGGATAAACGCGAGATTATCGAATATATGCAGTCTGTACCAGCAGATGCGACGGATAGACCGCGTCGGCTAATTCGACCGGCTAACTTTACGCAGGGTCTGCCCGGCTACGGTTTTTTTGAAGGCCGGCTGGCCAGCGGCATTGAGTACGCGGTCATCAATTTACAGGGTCGCGTCTTCATGGCTTCGAACGATGACCCGTTCCGAAAAGCTACCGAGCTGCTGGCCTCGATCAAGGCGAAAGTGATCCTGGTGGACTTCCACGCGGAAGCGACTTCGGAGAAGGTTGCGATGGGTTGGTACCTTGACGGGAAGGTTACCGGAGTACTCGGAACGCATACACATATTCCGACAGCGGATGAGCGGATTCTACCCCTTGGCACGGCATATCAAACCGATGTCGGGATGAGCGGCCCGTTTGATGGCGTGATCGGGGTTGAAAAGGAGCAGGTGCTGCATCGCTTTCTGACGGGGATGCCGGCCAAGTTCGAGGCGGCGAGGGGAGATGCCCGGATGTGTGCTTCGATCATCGAGTGTGACGAGCACAGCGGCCGGGCAATCTCGATTCGAAGGCTTATGCTGGGGGAGTAATGGGCGCAGTGCCCAGGATGGCGGCTTGATGCGATGCACATTTAGCTCGCGCGGTGACACCTGAATAAAAAACTGTCCAAACAGGCAGTGTCTTTGATGTCCAGATGCATCTGGAAGAGTGAGACTTAAGTACAAGGAGATTATGAATGACAGATTATCGCGTACGCGCAGGTGAAGTCGAAGAAGACCAGATAACCGGGCTGCTCGAGAGCTATTCCTCAAAGTGGCCGACCAGCTTCTTCCTCGGTGCCGCTGGTGCGTCGATTCTCGGCTCGCTGATTTTGAAGATCCAGGGTAAGGATGAGCATGCACTGTTCGTTGGACAGTGGGCAGCACCCTTCCTGCTGATCGGACTGTACAACAAGGTTGTAAAGCAGCACGGTTCGGACGCAGTCACCCGCGGCTAAAGCCACCTTCGCTCCATAGTTTCAACGATGTCCCCGAACGCCAGCAGCCGCTTCGCGGTATGCTGGCGTTTGCGTGTCTGAACCAGCCTCCCATCCGAATGCAGAGATCGCACTGTCTCCGGCGATGCGGCAATACACTGCCGCGAAGCAACAAAACCCGGACGCCCTGTTGTTCTTTCGCATGGGTGATTTTTATGAGCTCTTCTATGAAGACGCACGGATAGCTGCGCGAGAGCTTGAAATCACCCTGACTGCCCGGGACCGTGAGCGAGCGATACCCATGTGTGGCGTGCCGTACCATGCGGCCGAACTCTACATTGCGCGCCTTCTGCGCAAAGGTTTCCGCGTAGCTATCTGCGAGCAGATGGAAGATCCAAAGCTGACGAGGAAAATCGTCCGCCGCGAAGTGACACGCGTTCTGTCCCCTGGCACAGCGATCGACAGCCTGCTGACGGCCGACCGCGGCAACTACCTGGCCAGTGTTCATCGCCAGGCAGATGCGGTTGGGCTCGCCATGCTGGATCTTTCAACGGGTGACTTCCGCGCGACCGAGATGCGTGGGCAGGGTGCAATGGAGCAGTGCCTGGCAGAGCTCGAAAAGCTGCAGCCGACCGAGGTGCTGTTTGAAGGTGAGTCGCCGCTGGCGTCCGGTGATCAAAATGCCGAAGCGGGTCGCGCGAAGCAGCTCGCGATCGATTCGATTCTTACCAGGACAGCCCTGGATCCGTGGATATTTACAGCCGATTATGCCTTGCCCCTGCTGCAGAGACAATTGCGGGCTGAGTCGCTCGACGGATTTGGACTGGCCGGGCATGCAGCTGCTGCCATTGCTGCCGGTGCGATCGTGCATTACGTGCGACAGACCCAGCAGACGGACCTTTCGCACGTGCAGTCGCTTGGTTTCTATGCGCGTTCGATGCACCTGGAGCTCGACCTGGTGACCGTCCGCAACCTGGAGCTGGTCGAACCTCTGTTTAGTGATTCGTCGAGAGACACAACACTTTTCCGGACGCTGGATTGCTGTGTCACGCCGATGGGCAAACGGATGCTCCGATCCAACCTGCTTCGTCCGTTCATCGATGCTGCGCCGATCGTCGCACGCCAAGATGCCGTGGCGTTCGCGCGTGCACGACTCATCGAGCGCGAGGACGTGCGCCGGCTGCTTGCGGGTGTTTACGACTTGGAGCGCATGCTGGCAAAGATCTCACTTGATTCGGCTGGTCCGCGGGATGTGGCTACACTTGGCGCTTCCCTGCATTGTCTTCCGCTACTGCATCAGACGCTCGGCGGCTTTCCCGATGGCCGATGGCGAGAGCTGCAGCAGAACCTGGATCGACTGGAAGACCTGAGTAAAGAGATTACGACCACCCTGGTCGAGCAGCCTCCGCTAACGCTGCATGACGGGGGTGTGATCGCGCAGGGTCGTCACGCCGAGCTGGACGAGCTGCGCACACTCAGTCAGAGTGGGCGGCAGTCCGTGGCTGCGATTGAAGAGAGAGAGCGCCAGCGGACCGGGATCCATTCGTTGAAGGTGAAGTTCAACTCTGTTTTCGGCTATTACATCGAGATCACGAAGTCGAACCTGAAAGCGGTACCGGGAGACTATGAGCGGAAGCAGACACTGGTCAACGCAGAGCGATTCACGACGCCCGAGCTAAAAGAGTATGAGCATCGCATCCTGACGGCCCATGAACGTTCGATTGAGATCGAGCGCTCCATTTTTGCGGAGCTGCGCGCAGTCATCATGGCTGCTGCCTCGCGGATCCGGAGAACTGCTGCGAGCCTTGCAGAGATTGACCTGCTGGCCTCGTTCGCGCACCAGGCAGCGATGCAGAACTATGTTCGGCCAAGCCTGGTGGAGGGGGGTCTGCTGGAAGCAGTAGCTGCGAGACATCCAGTAGTAGAGGCCAGGCTTGAGAGTGCCGGCGAAGGCAGATTTGTGCCGAATGATCTGCATGTCTCGACGGCGGGACCGATGCTGCTGGTGATTACCGGGCCGAACATGGGTGGCAAGTCCACATATCTCAGGCAGGCGGCACTGCTGGTGATCCTTGCCCAGATGGGCAGTTTTGTCCCGGCAGAGAGCATGCGCTGGAGCCTGGTTGATCGGGTGTTCACGAGAATCGGCGCGAGCGATAACGTGGCCAAGGGCCGATCGACTTTTATGGTGGAGATGCTTGAGACGGCGGCGATCCTGAATACTGCAACGGACCGTTCGCTGATCCTGCTGGATGAGATGGGACGAGGAACGGCGACGTTTGACGGCCTGTCGCTGGCTTGGGCAACGCTTGAATTTCTGCATGCACGGATCGGCGCGCGCACGCTGTTCGCGACGCATTATCACGAGCTCACCATGCTTGCCGAGTCTCTGCCGCTGCTGAAGAATCTTCGTGTCGCTGTAAAAGAGAGTGGCGGAAAAATTTCATTTCTGCATTCGATTGAAGCGGGTTCAGCGAATCGAAGTTATGGCATTGATGTTGCCAAGCTTGCGGGGCTGCCGGCATCAGTCATTGCCAGGGCGAAGGCGGTTTTGAAGCAGCATGAGCAGTCCGAGAAGCGAACAGTTGCTGTCGAAACAGATGCTCCTTTACAGATGATGATGTTCACTCCATTGTCACAACGTATTCTTGACAGATTGGAAGAGACCGACATCAACACGCTGACACCACTGCAGGCGCTGAACCTTATACAGGCACTGCAGAGCGAGATAAAAGGCGTGACGCCGGACAGCGGGAGGGACGAAGGATGAAGCTGCGCGAGGCCGTGGGATCGCTGCTGATCGTAGGGCTGGAAGGGATAGAGCTGAGCGAGCACGAGAAAGCGTGGCTCAAGCTGATTCAACCCGCAGGTGTGATCCTGTTTCGCCGCAATATCGAAGAAGCCGGCCAGGTCTTCTCACTGTTGCAGACAGCGGCGACGTACTGTGGCGGACCCGCGCTGCGCTGTATTGATCTCGAAGGCGGCTTGGTGGACCGGCTGCGTGACCTGGTGGCGCGCGTCCCTGCTGCGGCCGACGTGGCTGCAACCAGCAGCAAGAAGTTATACCGGATGCACGGCCGGCTGGTTGGAGACGAGGTGGCCATGCTTGGCTTCAACACGACATTTGCACCCGTCCTTGACCTGGCGCTACCGGCGTCTGCCGGCGTAATGCGGACACGCTCGAGTGCGCGCAGTCCCGAAGATGTGACGGTGTATGGGGCGCAGTTCTTGACCGGCCTTAAGGCTGCGGGAGTCCTGGGCTGCGGCAAACATTTTCCCGGACTGGGCGGCGGTACTCTCGATTCACATCATGCCATGCCTGAGATTGACAGGGGCTGGCAACAATTATGGGAAGAAGATCTACTTCCCTATCGCAAGCTTCGACGCGCCTTGCCGCTGGTGATGATTTCGCATGCTGCATATCCCCGCGTGAAAGGTGGACGCGGCGAGGTGTCAGGACCGGCATCGGTTTCGAAGTACTGGATTCGCGAAATTCTGCAACGCAAAATCGGCTATAGAGGACTTGTGCTTTCGGACGATATGGAGATGGGTGGTGTGCTGACTAAGCTGTCGATTGAACAAGCTTCGATCGCTGCAGTCCTGGCAGGAACGCACCTGCTCGAGATCTGCAAAGAACCGACACTGATCCTGCGAACCTACGAGGCGCTGCTATCGGAGGCTGAGCGATCGCCTGCTTTCCGGAAGCAGGTGGAGCGTGCGGCGACCCATGTGAAAAAGAGAAAGTCTGCACTGCTTAAACGGTCCAAAGCACATGCAGCACCCAGCGTCGATGCGGTGGATGCGATGAAACAACGCGTTGCTGCCTTCTCTGCACTCGTAACAAAAACGAAGGAAGCAGTCCGAGGAAAAGCCAAGAGTCATGGCTAGCAGCCGGAGAATCATTGAAGTGAGGCCAATGATCGTGGCCGGCGTAATGAGCGGCACCTCCGCGGATGGGATCGATGTCGCGATTGTGGAGATCACGCCGCGTCCGGATGGCTCAGGGGAGAACGAGCTGTCGTTTCTCCATCACACCTCAGTTCCCTATCCCGCAGTGCTTCGCGAAGTCGTCCTGGCAGCCATGGATGCGCAAAGCATCGCAGTGGCAGAGCTGGCGCGGTTGAATTGGCGGCTTGGTATCGCCTATGCGGAAGCCGTGATGAGCGCGCTGGCGCAAACGACTGCGCGCGTAGAACTAGTGGGCTGTCACGGACAGACGATTTACCACCAGGGCAAAGCTGCGCCGTATGCTGAACGAGACTTTGCCTGCACGTGGCAGCTGGGTGAGATGTCAATCATCGCCGCGAGATCCGGGCTGCCCGTGGTCTCAAATTTCAGACCCGCGGATATGGCGGCAGGCGGGCAGGGTGCGCCGCTGGTTCCTTATCTGGATTACACGCTGTTCCGCAGTGCGCAACGAAATCGCGTGCTGCAGAATCTTGGCGGGATAGCCAACCTGACGGCGATACCGGCCGGCGCGGGAGCAGGGGAGCTGCTGGCATTTGATACTGGTCCAGCCAACATGGTGATTGACTGGCTGATGCAAAAGCTGTTCGACCGGCCGTTCGATGAAGCCGGTTCGATCGCAGGGCGTGGAAAAGTGTTGCACAACATTGTTGAGAATTGCCTGCGTCATGCGTACTTTGAGGCTGCCATTCCGAAGAGTGCAGGCCGGGAGCAGTTCGGCGCACGCTATGCAGAAGAGTTTCTGCAGATCTGCCAAACCGCCGGCCTGGGCAATGAAGACATTATCGCCACAGCGACGGCACTGACTGTCGAAAGCATAAAGATGGCCTTCCTTCGATTTGTAAAGCCGATTTTAGCTAACAGCGTAACTGACTACATCCTTGCCGGCGGCGGATCGCAGAACGTAACGATGATGACGATGCTGACCGAGGCACTGGCGCCTCTCGGGTGTCATGTTGCTGTGATGGACTCGTTCGGCCTGCCTTCGCAGGCTAAAGAAGCAGCAGCCTTTGCGCTGCTCGCTTTCGAGACA
>CAZZYN010000106.1:0-11068 GCA_964658265.1 uncultured Acetobacteraceae bacterium
CATGGGCGTGGCGGCCGCTCTCGACCGGATGGCTGCCCGACGCTTCGACAAACCCTGGCTGCGGGGCCTTGTTTTTCTGCCACAACTATTATTACTGATTGCCCTGCTGCATCTGCCTACGGCCGTGGCCGGTCATCACATAAGTCTTGCATTCGGCCTTTCCGTGCAACACTGGCCCAGCTGGCTGCTTGACTGGCTGAAGTCCCTGCTGCTGACCGTGGCACTCGGCACACTTGCCTTCTCCCTGCTGTATGCCATCATTCGCCGTGCGCCGCAGCGGTGGTGGTTCTGGTTCTGGCTTGCGTCGATACCGCTTACGCTTGCGAGCGTGTTTCTTGTACCGCTGGTCATCGATCCGCTGTTCAATCACTATGAGCCGCTGGCGCAATCAAATCCGGCGCTGGTGGCGCAGCTGGAGCGCGTGGTTCAAAAAAGCGGCATCGCGATTCCGCCGGCGCGTATGTTTTTGATGAAGGCGAGCGAGAAGGTGACGACCGCGAATGCCTACGTGACGGGCTTCGGCGCTTCCAAACGCGTGGTCGTCTGGGACACGGCGATCCAGGGTTCAACGCCCGATGGCATCGTGTTCATCTTCGGCCATGAGCTTGGCCACTACGTGCTTGGCCATATCGTGACGGGCCTGGTTCTCAGCACCTTTGGCACGCTGGCGTTTCTGTGGCTGGGCTACCATCTTGCTCACTGGCTCATCCGCCGCTATGGCGGGCGCTGGCAGATCAGCGGGGTGGCACAGTGGAGCGCTGTTCCCGTGCTGCTGCTGGTCGCGGCGATCCTCAGCTTTGTGTCTTCACCGATTGAGAGTGCGATCAGCCGGCACTTTGAGCACCAGGCGGACATCTACGGCCAGGAGATTATCCACGGCATTGTTGCCGACCCGCAGAAAACGGCGCAGCAGAGCTTTCAGGACCTCGGCGAGCAATCATTTGATATTCCCAGTCCGAATCCGTTGATCGTCTTCTGGAGCTACAGCCATCCAACGATCCTCGAGCGCGCCACCTTCGCACGTGATTACAATCCCTGGCAGCCGGGCAGGCAGCCGGAGTTCTTCAAGTAGCTACTTCGCAGCTGAACACACAAAGCTGGCCGCGTCCGAAGTGTCGCCGGACCCCTTGTACTGCGCAACCATCGGGTAGGTGCATAGCGGCCGCGTCATCGTGATGATCGGGGCAGCGTCGCCCTTCGCCTCCAGTTTTGCCGCGATCACCTGCTGCGGCTTCTTGCCCTGCTCCACCCATTCTTCCAGCCCGAGAGAGAGATCATGCCGGGCATCCTCCGGCCCTGTACCCGGCCGATAACCGAACTGGCCAAAGCTGGTTGCTCCCGGACCACCCATGCAATGCTGCATGCCCGGCACCATGAACAGGTCCACAAAGCCGGCAGCATCATGGTTGGCCTGCTGCACCTGCTGGTAGTACTCGATGGTGCCGAGCGGCGAGATCGCCGGATCATTCCAGCCATGGTAGAGAATCAGTTTGCCCCCATGCTTCTGGAATGCAGACAGCTTCGGATCGGTCGCATTGAGAGCTGCCGCGGTTTTCGCCCTGGCTTCTTTCAGACCGTCGTCCACGTTGAAGATTTTATAGTTCCAGCCTGGATCGCCATACACCATGTAGCCAAAATAGTTCTGTCCGAAGGCATATCCCAGGCTCTTGCCAGGCTCGCTGCCCACGACCCATGTGCCCCATCCCCCGGGCCCGTCTTCTCCGCCAGGCAGGCTTGCCGGATAGACCTGTTTGCCTGCGCGGTCGAGCGTCGGACCGTAGAGAGTTTTCAGCGTGCTCACCTGGTCGGGGTTGAGACAGCTGTCACCACTCTGCCCGTCTTTGCATAGCAGCGATTCCGGCTTGAAGCTGCACTGGCGTGGATCGTTCAGGACACCGTCCTTGACGCCATCCTGTGCATCGCAGGCTGCATTGACAGCAGCGCTGATCGCAGGGATCTGCGTAGCCTTTATGTAACTGATGCTGCTGCGTGTCATCTGTTGATATTTATGGACGCCATTGGTGACCAGGTTGGTCCAGTTGTAAGCAGGTGCTCCGGCGAGGATGCCGTCATAGTCCAGCGGAAATCGCTGCGCCTCCATCAGTGCCTCGCGGCCTCCGTCGGAGCAGGAAGCGAAGTACGCGTGCGCGACAGGCTTATGGTAGTAGGCATCGATGACAGTCTTTGCATTGGTCGTCATCAGGTGGATGGCACGATAACCGAAGTCGATCACTTTTTCGGGATGCCCGACGGACCAGGTGGCATCGGTGCTGTCTCCTTTGTGCCCGGTGTCGGTGCCTGCCGTCGCATACCCCTGGCTGGTTGCGAGTGCCATCAGCGCATAGTTGATCTCGCCGGCAAACCCGCCGTTGCCCTGCCCGCGGAACCTCCCGTTCCAGCCGCTTTCCGGCATCCAGACTTCGATCGGTATATTGGAATCGGCGGACGGCGTCGCGGCGATGGTGACACGGCAGAAGGCGGGCAGAGCCTTGTACAGGCCAGCCTCGGCAGGGCCAGTGCCTGGCGGCGGCGCAAACATGCCCGCACCGAATTCTTCCGCCTTTACTACCTTTGCGGCGGGCAGCGACACGGACGCGAGCTGCGAACATGCCAGCATGGCTGCCGGGATTTGCGGCGGTGCCTCGTTCCCGCTCTGCGCTGCCGCGATCAATGGCAACGCGCCTGCCAATAGTGCTGCCATCATCAGCCAGCGATCTTTAGAACTTTTTGCAGTCACGCTCGAACGATCCATCTGCTCCTCCACCTGCTAGCAGCATTGAACCATCTTTCGCCGTCCGCACGCACAACGGACTCGCCCTTCGCTGCACCAGCGTCATCTCTGCATGGCATTTTCGGGGTGACGCTCCGCGTCGGGAGCCTGATCTTTTAAGCTAAGACGATGGACTGTCTATTCTGCAAGATCATCGACGGCACGCTTCCCGCAAAACTTCTCTACCAGGACGAGCAGGCAGTCGCCTTCGCGGACATCCACCCGCAGGCGCCGGTGCATGCGTTGATCATCCCGCGACGCCACATCATCTCGCTCGCGCATGCCTCGGCGGAAGACAGCGTCCTGCTTGGCCATCTCCAGTGGATTGCTGCTGAGATGGCACGCAGCGAAGGACTCACGCAGGGCTTTCGCACTGTGATCAACTGCGGCGACGATGGCGGCCAGACGGTTCATCATCTGCATATCCACCTGCTGGGTGGACGGCATATGGGCTGGCCTCCGGGTTAATCCGGCGTCCGTTGGTGCTGGCGTGCCGGCGTCATCTTTGGCAATGCTGCCGGGGACGGCGTGCGAACGATGTACTCCCGGATATGCCGTCCCGGATGCCTGCTAGTTCGCTGCTTTGAAGTCGACTTTTTCAAAGCCTGCAGGGATCAGGAAACTGGACTCTGCTGCAGTTTGCGAGAAACTGGTGAGCTGCGTCGTCGATTCCATCAGGACCGCGGCAGTGGTGGGAGCAGGCGTTGCGGATGCGGCGGCATCCTCTGGCGGCGGGTCTGCTTTCCTTTTACGGCCGAAGCCTCCCAGTCCGCCTAATCCACCAAAGCTGCTGGCAAGTGCGGAGGCAGCACTCTGCTTCGCGATGTCAGAGGCGCTTAGTGGAGGCGGCGAAGCAGGCAGTGGGGCTTCAGAGGCTGCAGGCAGCGGCTTGCCGTCGGTCGTCATGCCCATACGCATGACCTGGAGGACGGGCGTTCCCTTCAGCTTTGACATCTCTTTCACCATCTGGGACATGCCTTCGCCTGCACCTCTGTACTGGGCAAGTACGGCAGGTGAGACAGAACCGCTGAAGACGCTTCCCATCTTTGCAGCGTAGCGTTTGTAGAATTCGCGCACTTCTCCGTAGCCGGGAATTTCCGGTGCGAGCCACATATCGTTTGTAATCGCAAACGAGGCAGTCTGGCCGGAGGATTTGTCGGTACCGTCCATGGCCATGGTGAGGATCGACTCGGCAGAGGTAAGGCCAGCCACTTCCTTCGCGGCGCCTGTGCTGCGAACGTCCACGCGAAACTTCATATCGACGTCGGAAGGCTGCTGCGCCGTGGCCGGTGCCTCCTGCTGCGGACTGGCCTGTTGCGCATTTGCCTTCTGCACGGCAGCCTCAGCCTGGCGCCTCATCTGGTCGAACGTGATGACGGTGTACTTGTGCCGGACAGTATCGATGGTCGTGATGGTCTCGGCATCCAGATCGACGATTTCGGTCGTGTCCGGATTGATGCGCGCCATTCGATTGCCCTTGATGGAGACAGTGGAGGCGATGGGAGCTGAAGCCTGGCGGGCCTGCCTGCTGAAGGCGCCAGCCATCTTCATCATGCCGAGAGTGGAGCCGCCGGTGAGCTGCGTGGTTTCTGTATAGGTGAAGTCAGCGTGAGCAGCAGCCGTGCACGAGAGCAGTGCAACGGCGGCAAGAAGATTCGTCTTTCGTATGGAGCTGGCCCGTGCGGTACGCATGCGGATACTCCTGGAACTGGAATTGAGATGAAGGGGCCGGGAGGCGGCGGGCATCGACGAAGGGGGCCGCGCCAACATTGTGCCTATCTGCCTGGCAGATGGTCAACAACGGAAAATACTGGCAAGGTTGTGACCGAATAAGCGGATCTGCCGGAGATGAACAGTATTTATGCAGGACAATGCAGCAGATTTTAGCCGACATCGAGGCGGGATCGCACGGCTGCTTTGGGAGGCGGACGAGGAGCAACGCAGCTTTTACGGTGGTCGGTGCAAGCTGAAAGATTTGCGGATCTGAATAAAACACAGACAGATACGTTTTCATTTACTAGAGCCGAGGAAGTAATGTGCAGTCTTCGGAGCAAGATCAAGTACCGAGCGTAGACTGGCTGTACCGTCCCGGCCAGTCTACGGCTTTGGAATCGTGAGTTTGATGTGCGGGTCAGGCAGATGCCGGCGCTCCGTGTAGATGCCCGCTGCCACCGACAACATTGGCGAGTCGCCCAAGCACATCGCGGAGTGTCTCTGATTCGGCATTCAGTTCCTGAGCTACGGCGGCATTTTCTTCGGCGCTTGCTGCCGTACTCTGGGTGACCTGCTGCATCAGCACGATCGCGTGTGCGATTTGTTCGAGTCCCTTCGATTGCTCGCTGCTGCCGACCATCACCTCATCTGACATCGCCTTGATCTGGCTGGAACTTTCAACGATCTGCTGCATGGATGCAACGACAGTATCGACCTTCTGCTTACCGGCAGAGGCCCGCGAGATGGAATCCTCTATCAGGGCAGCCGTATCCCGCGCAGCAGTGGCCGAGCGTTGCGCCAGGCTTCGTACTTCATCTGCGACGACGGCGAAGCCGGCCCCGGCTGCTCCGGCGCGCGCGGCCTCGACCGCAGCGTTGAGAGCAAGAATGTTGGTCTGGAAGGCGATCCCGTCGATCACCTTGATAATCTTGGAGATCTTCAGGCTGGACTCGCCGATTTCGTCCATCGAGAGAACCAGTGCATCAAGCTGCTGTCCAGTCGTCGCAAACAGAAGTTGTGACTGATCCGCAAGCCCTGCGACAGAAGCAGAGTTGCCGGAATTTCTGCGGGACATACTGTTGATCTGTTCACTCGAGGCAGAAGTTTCCTCAAGCGAGGCCGCCTGCTGGGATGCGCCTTCCGCAACTGCCTGGCTGGAGTCGGCGAGCTGCCGGGCGGCACTCGTAATGTGGGCGGCGCCGCCGGAGATTTCGCCGAGCACGCCGTTCAGATCACTGCTAAGCCTGTGAACAATCAGCAGCACGATCATACCCATGGCAGCAGCCAGGGCAAGACTTGCCGAGACGATCCAGTGGCTGGTGAGCTCAAGATGCGCAGCTTTCCGTGTGGCAGCTGCAAGATCAGCACGACCAGCCTTGACCATGCCCAGGATCTGATCGTCGACCATACTGACCAGGGGTAGAAGCTTCTGGTTCATCAACTGATAGGCCTCTGCCGGACGACCTTCTTTGGTGAGTTCAAGAAACTGTTCCTGCAAAGGTCGCGTGCGATCGATGGTAGCGAGGATTCCGGCCATCTGATCTCTTCCATCCGGGCTCAGCAGCGGCGTTACATCGCGAACCATTTCATGCAGGCGACCATAGGCTGCATTCATCTTTTTACGGTTGACGTCAACACCGGCCTGGTCCCGGCTAGCATAAGCCAGCGCGGCACCGCGACTATCGCTCACACACTCCTGGTCACGTTTGCCAATGGCCTGGATGAGGTCAAGCATGACCGCGGTACGAGTCACTGCCTGATCGAGTTCGTGACTTAGCCTGCCCAGGGAAGACCAGCTGACAAAACCAAGTCCGAGAATGAGCAGCAGAAGCATGCTGATGCTGCCCCCAAGCTTCCTGCCAATCGACAAATGTGCCAAGCGATCATCCTCCATGGTGACGGTCCTTGATCCTAAGCTGAGCCCATGTGACGCCAGCATGCGACTCTCCGCAGGTACGATACGAGTCGCCTCAACACGTGCCTACGTAGCAATGGGCCTGCTGATGCAAGGACGGTCTGCCCCAGATGTTTATCGACCGGGTGCACGATCGCATGAACGAAGAGAGTACGAGGGCTGACGGCGGACAGCTTAGAGGCCGAGTCCCTTTTGGATTCGGAGAGATTCCGGTGCCGCGAGCACTGATTAGAGCAGCGCGGCCAGGAAGGGCGCGGTCCTACTGTTCTTTGCCGCGGCGATGACAGAAGGGGGTCCGGCGGCAATAATCCGGCCGCCTTCGTCTCCAGCGCCCGGACCCATGTCAATTACCCAGTCGCTGGCAGCGATGACATGCATATCGTGCTCGATAACGACGACAGTGTTGCCAGCGTTGACCAGGTTCTGCAACTGCTGTTGCAGTCGATCGACATCCGAGGGATGAAGCCCGGTGGTCGGCTCGTCAAGGATGTACAGCGACTGACCTCGCTGGCCGCGCTGCAGCTCTGTAGCGAGCTTGACGCGCTGGGCTTCGCCCCCGGACAACTCTGTCGCCGGCTGGCCAAGGCGCAGGTAGCCGAGGCCCACTTCCTGGAGCACAAGAAGTGACCGCGCAAGCTGTGGATCGTCTGAAAAGAATGTGGCGGCCGTGTCGACGGTCATCGACAGGACTTCTGCGATATTCTTCTCGCGATATCGGACTTCAAGTGTCTTCTCATTGAAACGCGCACCATGGCAGGCGGGACAGGGACTGTAGACACTGGGCAGGAAGAGCAGTTCGACAGAGACGAAGCCTTCCCCCGAGCAGGTTTCGCAACGGCCTTTGGCTACATTGAAGGAGAAACGGCCAGCGTCATACTTGCGCGAACGCGCGAGCCTGGTTGCTGCAAACAGCTTCCGGACATGGTCGAACAGGCCCGTGTAGGTGGCCATGTTTGACCGCGGGGTGCGGCCAATGGGTTTCTGATCGACGATGACAAGGCGCCGGATAGTTTCCATGCCGGTAGTAATTCTGCCGCTGGTAGTGATGATGGTTTCTTCGAGGTCCGCTGCTTCTTCTTCGGCTTCGATGGGCTGGCCGAGCTGTGCTGCAACAAGTTCTACGAGCACCTGGCTGATGAGCGTGGATTTGCCAGAGCCGGAGACGCCGGAAACGGAGGTGAAAACGCCCAGCGGAATCTTCACGTCGAGATGGTCGAGATTATTGCGTGTTATCCCCGCAAGACTGAGCCATCCTGTGGGCTGCCTGCGCGCAAGCGGCGACGGGCGTGCGCTCGCAAAAAGATACCTGCGGGTTTCCGAATTCGCGATGTTCTTCAGACCGGCGGGCGGTCCCGAATAGAGTATCTGGCCGCCATGCACACCGGCGCCGGGGCCAACGTCGACGATCCAGTCAGCGCGACGAATCACATCGAGTTCGTGCTCGACGACGAAGAGGGAGTTGCCGGACTGCTTGAGTACTTCGAGTGCATGGAGAAGGGCCTGGGTGTCTGCGGGATGGAGGCCGGCGGATGGTTCGTCGAGTACATAGACGACACCGAAGAGATTCGAGTGCAGCTGGGTGGCGAGACGAAGCCGCTGCAATTCGCCCGGCGAGAGAGTCGGCGTGCTGCGCTCCAGGGAAAGATAACCGAGACCGAGATTCAGCAGTACCTGCAGCCTTGCAACGAGATCGGTCGTGATCCGTCGGATGACTTCGCTTTTCTCCGGTCGATGACTCTCTGCTTTTCCGCCCGTCGCGGCATAGGGCTCGAGCATAGCGGCCAGCCGCTTGATTGGCAGTGCGTGAATGTCAGCGATGTCCTGACCTGCGAAGTGGATCGAGAGTGCTTCCGGCCGAAGCCGTTTGCCGTGGCAGGTGTTGCACGCGCTGGAAAGCATAAACTGCGCGACACGCTTTTTCATCATGGCGCTGTGGGTATTGGCAAAGGTGCTGACGACATGACGACGGGCGCTGGTGAACGTGCCCATGTAGCTGGGCTCGAGTTTGCGTTTGAGCGCGTCGCGCGTTTCACTTGGAGTGAAGCCGGCATAGACGGGAACCTGCGGCTGGTCATCGGAGAACAGAATCCATGCGCGCTCTTTCTTCGGAAGATCACGCCAGGGTATGTCGACGTTGTAGCCGAGAGAGACCAGGATGTCGCGCTGATTTTGGCCGCCCCACGCAGTCGGCCATGCAGCGATGGCGCGTTCACGAATCGTGAGCGAAGGGTCAGGCACCATGGATTGTTCGGTCACTTCGTATATGCGTCCGAGTCCATGACAGGTGGCGCAGGCACCTTCGGGTGTGTTGGGCGAAAACGATTCTGCGTACAGGAGCGGCTGGCCTTGGGGATAGTCACCGGCACGCGAATAGAGCATGCGCAGGAGGTTGGACAGCGTCGTGACGGACCCGACGGAGGAGCGGGTTGTGGGTGCGCCGCGCTGTTGCTGCAGCGCAATGGCAGGGGGCAGACCGTCTATGGAGTCGACTTCCGGCACAGCGAGCTGATGGAAGAGTCGACGGGCGTACGGTGAGACCGATTCGAGATAGCGACGCTGAGCTTCAGCGTAAAGTGTGCCGAATGCCAGCGAGGATTTGCCGGAGCCAGAGACGCCGGTGAAAACGACGAGGGCGTCGCGAGGGATGTCGACATCCACATTGCGCAGGTTGTGTTCACGCGCACCGCGCACGCTGACGGCCGCATTCTGCCTGGGATGGTGTTCCACGTATCGCCTCAGAGGCGTTTGGATGCCGGGATCAGGAGCCAGGTTTGGCGGCTATGCTGCCAAAGACCAGCGGGCACCATGCGGCGCGGAAAGTTGTGATTGCTATACTCGCTTTCACGATGGGCAAGCTCGCGATCCTTTTACTCTTCTCTATCTGGGCGCAAGCCCAGCATGTGCGCGATAAAGAGATCCATGACGCAGACACGCTCGCCTGGTGGCATACGACGGAGACCCTGGCCGGCGACGGTATGGAAGGCCGGGATGCCGGGTCCGCCGCATATCAACGTGCGGCCGACTACGTGGCAAGACGGTTTCGCGATGCCGGCCTGAAACCAGCTGGCGACGAAGGCACTTACTTCCAGCAGGTTGCGCTGCACGAAGTTGCGGCTGCCAGCGAAAGCGCAAGGTTCACTGTGGTGCAGCCGGATGGACAGACGACGCCGCTCGAGTTTCTGCAGCAAATCAGCGTCGCACCCACGGCGCATATGCCGGAGGATGTCGAAGCTCCGATGACGTTTCGCGGGTACTGTGGCAAGGACGCGATGAGCGCCATCGCGGGCAGGATCGTGGTGTGTTTCAACTCCATGCGTGACGGCATGCCTGCGGCTTCTGAGCGCACAGCGAACGCCCGCAAAGGTGGTGCTGCCGGCATTATCGAAGTGGACGACCCGTACTTTACGATCGAGCCGCCGCGCTGGCCCGCCGCGTACGCACGAAGTGTTGCAATGGGCGGGCCAGTAAGCGAAAGCGGCGCGCCACTACTGATGATGCGGCTGCCGGCAGAGGCGCTGGCGGCATTGATCGCAGGTTCGGGCCGCGATGCGGCTGCGGTCCTGGCGGCGGGTGGTCACAAAGAAGTGCTGGCTTCGTTTGACCTTCCAGCGAAGCTCCGTGCGCACGTGCATGTGACTGAGAAGAGCTACATGTCGCCGAATGTGCTGGCTGTGCTGCCGGGCACGGACGCCCGGTTGAAGAATGAGTATGTGGTGATTGCGGCTCACCTTGATGGATATGGATATGGCATGCCGGTCACCGGGGACAGACTTTATAACGGCGCGCTGGATGATGCGGCATACGTGGCATTGCTGATCCAGTTCGCCGAGAACCTGAAGCGGGAACATCGCTCACTGAGGCGCTCCGTTTTATTCTGCGCATTCACGGGTGAGGAGAAGGGCCTGCTTGGGTCCAGCTACTTTGTAGATCATCCCACCGTGCCGGGAAAGCAGCTGGTCGCCGACATCAATCTCGATCAGCTACGGCCACTGTTTCCTTTAAAGCTGCTGACTGCACTGGCGATCGACGATACGTCTCTGGGTGATACAGCGCGAGCGGTAGGCAGCAGTATGGGCATCACGGTGCGTGCCGACCGGGAGCCGGAGCGGGCCCTGCTTCGTCGCGCCGATCATTATCCCTTTTTGAGTCATGGTGTACCGGCAATCGGATTCATTTTCGGATTCAACGCCGGGACCGATGCCGAAAAACGCTACCGGGAGTGGTACAGCGTGCGATACCACCGGCCGCAGGACGATCTGACGCAGCCAGTGGACTTTGATGCCGCGGCGACGTTCGATCGCTTCTTCTACAAACTGACAGAGAAAATTGCCGATGCGCCGACACGGCCATCGTTCCGTACCGGAAGCAGATTTGCGCCAAAGGCAGAATAGGCCTGGGAGGCATCGCTTAACCGGGCCGCTCAACTTTAGGGAGAAGGCCGGTGATCCACTGTAGTCCAGGCAGAGGTTCCTGGTTTTGGATCGCGATGTATAAGAAGATGGTAGGCACGACTGGACTCGAACCAGCGACCTCTACCGTGTCAAATCCTTGTACTCAGAAACACCGATTGATGCCACGTGATACAGATTAGTAGCAAAGCGATTGAATTGTCTGGACTTAGCTCGAGCTCACTGCGCTTGGTTGCTTCTGATTGTTATTGAGGAGTATGG
>CAZZYN010000107.1:0-11010 GCA_964658265.1 uncultured Acetobacteraceae bacterium
GCATTTACCCGCGGCTCGCTCAGATCGCTCACAGGGGACGCAGCCTTCAGTCGCTGGGCAGCCTTCCTCGTCCCGTTCATGGCCTACTTCAACCTGGTGCTGATTTACGGCCCGAGCTTTACGCTTCCGTATGACGTGCCGAGCCTGTTCTTCTTTTCCGGATGCGTTTATTGCCTGATCCATCAGCGCCCGCTTGCCTTTTACCTGCTCTTTACTGCGGGAGTGTTCAATCGCGAAACGATCTGTTTCGTAATTCTGCTGTATCTGATCTGGCACCGCACTCCATCCGAAACCAGGCCTCTGCGCACAAGCTGGAAGGCTCTTGCGCCACACCTGCTGCTGCAGACAGTGTTGTGGGTGGGGATCAAGATGTACCTGGGCCGGCACTTCGCTGCCAACCCACATGAAGGTGCGGGCGCAGGCCTCTTTGTGCCGCACCTCGCCTATAATCTGCACGCCCTGCTCAAGCCGCAACAGTGGCCGCTGCTGCTGAGTAACTTCGGGTTTATGCTGCCACTACTGATTGTGCAGCGGCGATGGATCAGGCAGCCAGCTATCAGCCGCATGTGTGCTGTTGCCATGCCGCTGTGGCTGGTGCTGATGCTTTATGTGGGAGTGATCATCGAGATAAGAGTCTTTACCGAGCTCATCACGATCGTGTCGATCGCCATCGGGCTGATCCTCTTCCATCGCTATCCACCTGACAGGCTGGCTAAGTAGAAAGGGATCCAGGCTGAGCAGCGGTAGATCGAAGCCGGTGCGGCTCACGTAGCGCACACCGGCGATCTATCAAACACAATGCAACACGCGCCGATCTAAGCCTGGGCGGCGGTGCTTTCCGATTTAGCAGCTGCCTTCTTGGCGGCGCTTGTGGCTTTCTTGCCGGCTGCCTTCGCAGGACGACCGACCTTCTTCTTGCCGGTGGTCGAGGCGGCCTTCTTGGACTTTGCCCAGCGCGCCTTCTGTGCAGCCGCAATCTTGGCGCGGCCTTCAGCGCTCATCATGCGACGCTTGGTCTTCGGTCTGGGTGCAACGTGCTGCGATGCCGACAACGGCGGACGGCCCGGCTTTCTTTTCACTACAGCAGTGCCCAGCGAGCCACCATCGCCCAGTAAGGCTTTAACCTGCTGCAGCCTGCTGATCTCTGCATCAATTTCGGACAAGATATCTTCTATGTTCATGTACCCTCCGTTTCAAGAATAGGCCACATTTGATTTTGATTCACTTGGAAAGAAAGAGAAACACAAATAATTCTTACCTTTTTGTTGTATTTCCTATCACAGCAGATAGCAAACAGCACTCCAGTCTACTTAAACTTCGTCAACGCTTCCTCTATCGGATGCATTTGTAGCTACCCATAGAACAAATCATTCGCTCCCCATACAATCGTGCAGTGATCCTTGAAACGTTTCCTGTAGGCGCCCTCCAGTGTAATTGCTCCATCCTTGGCGATGAAATTACGAATACCGCGATCGTGATCGATCCGGGCGATAACATTCCGCAGATCCTGGCTCGCCTGGCTTTCCATCGTCTTACTCTCAAACAGATCATCGTGACACATGCACATATCGATCATGTCGGTGGCGCGGCATTATTGAAACAGGCTACTGGCGCGGTCGTTTTGATGAACCAGCTCGATCTTCCGCTGCTGGCAGAGATGGATACCCAGGCTGGCTGGATTGGCGTCAAGACGCCCGAAACAGTGAAGCCAGATGCCAGCGCGGAAGACCTGAATGTGGCCGGCCTTGACAATCTGAGGGCACAGATCCTGCATACACCCGGCCACACACCCGGCAGTATCTGCCTGCATTTTGAGAAAGAGCATCTACTCTTCGCGGGAGATACTCTCTTTGCGGGAACCATTGGCAGGACTGATCTGCCGGGCGGCAATATGCAACAGATGATGCGATCGCTGCGAGAGCGTTTGCTGCCACTGCCGGAAGAAACTCGGGTCATTCCAGGCCATGGCCGCTTTACACTGCTGGGCGAGGAGCGTGCGACCAATCCCTTTCTTCAACCCGGATTCAGGTATTGACGAAACGAGTTGCTGTGCGGCGTACTTTCAACCAGCGTTGCTATCCGGGTTGTTGAGAAAGGTCAGCAGCTGCTGAATAGCGATGCTGAATACTTCCGGAGGCGGCAGAAGACTAATAACCAGCTGCCGTTCACTGGACATACCGTAATAGCTGCCTGGATGGATTGCCACGCCGTATCGCAGGAGCAGCTGCAATGCTGTCTCTTCTCCGTTTCCGTGTGCGGGCGCATTCAGAATGGCGTACCAGCCACCTTCCACGTCCAGCCTGTCCACAAGGCTTTCGGAACGTAGCAGGCTATCCAATAAATGCAAATTATTTTTGACCCGGGCCCGGATCTGCTGTTGAATCTCGCTCCGATGTTGCAGCCAGATGCGTGACGCATACTGCACCGGTGTATTTACGGACAGGAATGTGTCCGCGATGACTTCCAGGCGTCGCAGGGCGTCGAGACGTTCGCGATCCGGTCCAAGGACTGCTATCCAAGCGAGCTTCATCTGTGGCAGGCCGACGACCTTACTGAGGCCGCTGAGGACAAAGGTCAGTACTGGATGGGGCGCAGTCACGAAGCTCGGCTGGGTTGTCGAAAAGCTGTAATCGAGAAATACTTCATCGATGATGAGGGCGAGCCCATGCGTTCGACATAGTTGCTCGATGGTGATTCGATCCGCGGAATGGGTGAAATGGCCGGTAGGATTATTCGGATGAACGAGAACAATGGCGCGGGTCCGCGGTGTAATGGCACTTTCGAGCGCGTGATGATCGAGGTGCCAGCCATGGTCATAGAAGACGGAATAGGTTTTCAAATGCACGCCGTCGAGCACAGCCAGAAAGTCAAAGAGGGGATAGCTTGGCTGAGCGATGAGTATCTCGTCGCCGACGTCGCACAGCAGGCGAAAAAGATAGCTGTACGCCTCACTTGTACTTGAAGTCAGCATGAGGTGGTCAGGAGTCAGATCTGTTGCATCACCCTGCTGGTTGAGCGGAAGAGAAGCAACATGGTCAGCATAGTAATCGCACACGCCCTCCCTTGCTGTGAGCAGGCCGCGGGGGTCGGGCGCATAGGTGAGCGCTTCCACGCGCTGCAGGGCAGCGAGAAGCTCTTGATCGTATGCGAAGACGCAGCGCGTGGGATTTGCCTCCGTGAGGTCATGAACAGCGAGGCCGGCAGTACGCCGCTGCGTCATGGCCTGCGCCCAGGCTGTCTCGCCGGTATCCCACGCGGTGCGAGCGGATAACCTGATTCCGGGCACGACTGCATCTGACGACTTCATCACTTACACCTCACAGCAGGATCACCCTGTCGAGCATAGTGTCTAAACTAAACCTGCTGCATGAATGAGCCGACATTTCCCGGGAGCCCGAAGATCTATGACATTGCGCGCAGTTATTTTTGATTATGGTAAGGTGCTGAGTGCACTGCCGGATGCAGAAGCACATACGAGCCTGGTGCAGGCTACGGGTCTGGACGACGCCAGCTTTGAAGACCATTACTGGACGCATCGACATGACTATGACAGCGGCCTGCTGGATAGCCGCACCTACTGGCAGGCGATTGCACGGGATGGCGGTTTTGAACTTACAGATACATTGCTGGCGGAGTTGCTGCAGCATGACGGAAGAATGTGGGGCAGCCTCAACCAGCCTATGGTGGATTGGGCGCGGGCACTGAAGAAGGATGGCTTCAAAATTGGCGTGTTGTCGAATATGGGCGACGGGACGCGCGACCACCTACTGCGTGAGCATGCATTTTTGCAGACCTTCGATCACCTGACCTGGTCCTGCGAACTGAAGATAGCCAAGCCCGAACCGGCCATCTATCTCCACTCTTTAAAAAACCTCGGCGTGCAGGCCGATGAAGCTCTCTTTATTGATGATATTCAGCGGAACATCGATGCCGCGCGGGCACTGGGAATCCATGGCGTGCTGTCTACCGATGTGAGCAGCCTGCGCGAAGAATTGACGCGGCTGGGACTGAAAGAAAAGCTTCCCTACCCAGTGGCCTCGTGATCAGACTCGCACTTAGACTTTCAGGCGCGGTTCGAGTTGCAGGGGAACCTGTTCGACGATCTCAAGGTCAAAGCCTTCGAGAGCCGGTACGTGGGTGGGGGTATTGGTCAGCAGCCTGATCTTGCGGATATTCAGGTCGGCGAGGATCTGGCCGCCGATGCCTACCTGCCGCAATACGCGCTGCTGACGGTCATCTTTCTCTTCGGCATTGATCTCGCGGAGATGAAGATCGCGATGCACCTCTCGCGAGCGGGTTTCACGATGCAACAGGATGCGGTGCGGCGTCTCCCGGCGATCGATTTCAAAACCTTTACCTGCATTGTGAAGATAGACCAAGGTGCCACGGCCGGCCTGCGCGATCTGTCGCAGCGAAGCCTGCATGATCGCATGACAATCGCAAGCCGTGGTTGCAAAGATATCGCCTGCCAGGCAGTGCGAGTGTACACGGACGAGGACAGCTTCATCGGTTGAGCCGACATCACCGCGAACCAGCGCCAAGTGGCTCTCTCCGCCTTCTACTTCGCTGTCATAGGCAATCATGCGGAAGTCGCCATAGGCGGTCTCGAGAACAGTTTCGGCGACCCGGTGGATGTACCGCTCGTGGCGCAATCGGTAGCGGATCATTTCGGCGACGGTCAGCATCTTCATGCCGTGCGTGGTACAGAAGGTAGTGAGGTCGGGCACACGCGCCATGGTGCCGTCTTCGTTCATGATTTCGCAGATGACGCCTGCCGGAATCAGGCCGGCCATGCGTGCGAGGTCAACGGATGCTTCGGTCTGGCCGGCGCGTACCAGGACTCCGCCTTTGCGGGCGCGTAATGGAAAGACATGCCCTGGACGGGCGAGGTCAGAAGCAGCGCTGCGGGCATCAATCGCAACGCGAATAGTGTGCGATCGATCATGTGCGGAGATGCCTGTGGTGACGCCCTCGCGGGCCTCGATAGTTTCTGTAAAGGCTGTGCCGAAGCGCGAGGTGTTCTCCTGCGTCATGGGCAGCAGCCTGAGGTAGTCTGCACGCTCTTCGGTCAAGGTGAGACAGATGAGACCGCGTCCGAATTTTGCCATGAAGTTGATGGCTTCCGGGGTAACGAATTCAGCGGCAAGGGTAAGGTCTCCCTCGTTCTCGCGATCTTCGTCGTCGACGATGACGATCATCCGTCCGGCCTTGATCTCGTCTATCGCCCCGGGTACATCAACAAACGGCAACTTTGGCGTCATGGCTGTATTAGATCAGTTCCTTCGATGATCGGTTCAGGTCGCGGCAAGGTGACTTTATCGAGAGGTGGCGAGGGTTCGAGTTGTGATCTGCCGGAAGGCAGGCGCTGGCCACGAAAAAGGGCCACCATTTGCGGTGACCCGGTTCGTGCCCTGCAGCGGCTTAGAGGGTGGATTCGATTTCGAATCCCCAGGCTTCAAGAAGCGCTTCCGGGATGTACTTGGAATTCTTATTCCGCCTTGCCCATTCCCGAAGACGGGTGGAGCGCACATACTGATCGGGAGTGAGCTTGAACTCCTTCACAACCTGCTCAAATGATGTAACAGTTGGAACTACCGGACCGATCGGCTCCGGCTTGCCCCAGTTCGGATTACCCCGACGTTTCGCCATGCTTCATCCCTCGTCCAGATTGAACTTAATGGAGTTCGAGCAGTACTAATCTCCGCTAATTAGTTGATTCTAATCGAAAACCCTTACTAAATCAATGGAGTAGCGCGTGCAGGAGGCTTGGCTGGAGCTTCGTCATGCTGGCTTCGACGGTTGCGAGGAGTGGCTTTATTGTTCAGACCCAGCACCGAGGTAACGGGCGGAAGCAGGTATTGTTCCGGCGCAACCCGAGCAGAATCAACAGCAGCTGCGTGACTCACCAAAAAAGCGGTCTGGGCTGCCCCATTCGCGCCATTCGTTTGCACCTGCGGGATTGGCATGATGCGATGCAGGAGCGGGACTGGTCATCTTCCCTCAAAGTTTTGCTCCTCATGTAAACCGCCTCGACTGCCGAAGACTAAAGCAGACGCCGAGGTTTGGTCATCTGGAGCGCAGTCATGCTAACTGGTCATCGCTATCGCGTTATTCTTTACTTCGTTGTGCTGGTGCTCTGCCTGTCTGTCTGCTTCGCGTTTGCGGAGACGCCTGCGTCGTTTGATCGCGGCACCGGCGGTGTGGTCAGCAGTACTTCCCTTCCGACAATCGGCAGTGAAAGCGCAGCGACTCCGGTCCACTTTTTGTACTACTCCGGACCTGGCAGGACCAGCTTTCAGCCTGCATTGTTGAGCCAGCTGGTGGCTGAACCGAAGGCTGCGCCAGTCCAGCTTGCATCCGCCGACGTGGTACTGCAGCAGCTGGGCGCGCAGATGGAACATCATCGCGGCGTGCACACGCTCTTTTCGCACCGTCGGCATTTGAACCTGGTGCAGAGTCATGCGCAGCCGCAGACGGCTGTGCTGCCGGACGCAGCAGGTGCCGTGGCTGATTCGAACCAGTAAGCTGCGCGGGAAGAGCTACTCTTCGCGCAGGATCTCGAGCGGGCGTTGTTCGAGGATGCGCGCACTGGCCAGCCAGCCAGTGATCATGGCCAGGAGTGCTGTTCCACCGATGCCGAGCAGATTTGCCTCCCACGAGGTCGTGAAGGTCACATCCATCCGCTTTAACAGCTGGGCGGAGAGCAGACTGGCGAAGATGGTTCCGACGAGCCCAGCGAGTGAACCCAGCATAAGGAACTCGATAGCAAAGATCCCGGCGATGCGCAGCCGTTTCGCGCCCAAGGTTTTTAGCACGACGACTTCGCGGATTCGCCGGTAGCGGGTGCTTGCGACACTGGAAGCAAGGATCACCATACCGGCAAGGATCGAAAAGCCTGCCAGGAAGCGAATCACGATAGTGATCTGCTTGACGACGCCCTGAATGGTTTCGATGACGTCCGCAATGTTGATGACGGTGACAGTTGGATAGCTGGCAAAGATTGCGCCCTGCACTCTGCCGACAAGTGCCGGCGCGACATGGACGGCTCCGTACCAGACAGTGGGCATGCCAGCGAGAGCATCTTTCGACAGAATGAATTCACTGCGAGCCGTGACGTGCTGGCCGTCGTTGCGGAAGAAGGCGGCGACTTTCACGGGTACAGGCTGATCGCTCACCGAAAAGGCGATCGTCGATCCTAGATGGAGGTGCAGTCGCTTCCCGAGATCTTCTTCGACTGCGACCTGCTTCGTGGTGCCGGGCTTCCACCAGCTTCCGTTCGTGACTTTTGCTCCGGCGGGCGCGGTCTCTGACCAGGTCAGCGTGGTGGCCTGCAGCAGGTGCCGCGGGAAATGCTTTTCATTCTTCTTCGTTTCAGCATCAACACCGTCAAGTTGGGTCAGGCGGCCGCTGATGACTGGAAGAGCCTCCATGCCGCCGCGAACGCCAGGCTGTGCGGCTATAAGCTTCTCCAATCCGCCCAGTTCTTCGGTGCTGATATCGATCATGAAGACATTGGGAACGCCGCTGCCGAGCGTCATCTGCATGTCATGGATCATCGAGCGCTGCATGAGGAAGACCGCGAGGATAAGCATGACGCCGACGCCGAGCGCCGAGAGGACTGCCTTGGACTGATTGCCTGGCCGGTAGAGATTCGCCAGTCCGTGGCGCAGGAAAGAAGGCAGGCTGAGGCGGGTCCGATCCAGCAGGTAGCGGAGCGAGCGAAGCAGGGCTGCGGTGAGCCCGAGGATGAAGAGCAGGATGACAACGAGCACACCTGTAAACCAGCGCGCGACCAGCCACGAATCCGACAAGGCTGCTGCGATGCCGCAGAGCGAGAGCACGATGACGATGATCGCGATCCACTGCGCGCGCTTCTCGTAGATGGCCTTGAGCCAGTTTTTGCGGCTTTCGCCCGAGCCTTCTTCAACGAGCCGCCGGAAGACCAGGTTCGGCTTCACATCGCGGATGTCGAGCAGCGGGGGCAGGCAGAAGAGCAGCGTCGTGAGCAGGCCGGTCAGCAGCCCTGCAAGACCGGCGCGGTAGGGAATGTAGGTAGCGATCTTGATCGGCAGGAGCATGCCGAGGAAGTGCGGCAGCGACCACTCGACGCCGATACCCAGGAGGACTCCCAGGAGTCCGCCGGCAAGGCCCAGGAAGGTGGTCTGCAACAGGTAGATGCGGAGGATGTCCGAAGACCGAGCGCCGATCGACTTCATCACCGCGAGAATGTCCATGCGCTGGGCGAGGTGCGCACGCATGGCCATGGCGACGCCAATGGCGCCGAGCACCATGGCGACGAGACAGATCATGCTCAGGATGCCGGTGGCCTGGTCGAGACCGCGCGTGAGGCCGGGATTGGCCTGACGGAAATCAGTAATCTGTGCTTCCGGCAGAATGGACTCGACGCGGGAACGAACCTTTGCGACATCCGGACCGTTCGCGTTGAGTTTGAAGAGGAAGCGCTCACCGGCACGACTTCCCTGCTGCAGCAGGCCGCTGGCTTCAAGTGCATGGCGGGTGATGAAGACACGCGGTCCAAGACCCATGCTGGAGCTCATGCGATCCGGCTCCTTGACGAGCGAAGCAGCGATCGTAAGTGTCGTCCGCCCGATTTTCAGGGTGTCGCCGACGCGGAGATGAAGCCGGAACAAGAGGTCGCCGCCAACCACAGTGGTCTGGTCTGTAAGAGCATTGCGGAAGTCGCCAGCCGGGTCGAGAACAACCGAGCCATAGAACGGATAGGCGCCCGGATCAACTGCCTTGAGGGAGACCAGCAGCGGCACCGGATCGTTCGCGCTGGAAGCCATCGAGACGAGCTCGGTTGCGTCGGTACGCTGGAGGCCCTGCGTCCGAAGCGCATCCAGCTGCAGGGTCTCTTTCGGGGTGAGCTGCCGGAAGAGGCGGGCCGACAGGTCGGCGGCCATGATGGTGCGGGCCTGGGTCATGAGGGTCCGCGTGAAAGCCTCGCTGAGGCCGCGCACGCCGGTCAACGCGGCGACACCGATGGCTACGGACAGGATCACAAACAGGAACTTGCCCATGGACGCACGAAGCTCGCGCCAGGCGATGCGGCAGGCCGTGTTCCAGCCGAGAGCGGGCTTGCTGGATGCAACAGCATCCGCGGGTTTTACGATCTCCATCACGCTCATTCTGACTCCTGCTTCTGCTGCGCGTCCGGTGTGTGTGTCTGCTTCATGACTGCATCTCGTCTGCGATCAATGATCCGTCGCGCAGCACGACACGACGGTCTGCCATGGCCGCAACCTGTGGATCGTGGGTGACCATGACGAGCGTGGTTTTCGCATCCCGGTTGCGGCCCAGCAGCAAGTCGAGCACATGGGCGCCGTTGACCGAATCGAGATTGCCGGTGGGTTCGTCAGCGAGCACGATAGGAGGATCGAGAATGAAGGCGCGGGCGAGGGCTACGCGCTGCTGTTCGCCGCCTGAAAGCTGAACCGGATAGTGCAGCATGCGCTCACCCAGACCGACGCTTTCAAGCAGGGCGCGTGCTTTTGGCTTGCCATCGCCGCGCGCATTAAGCTCGTGCGGCAGTAGTACATTCTCAAGCGCCGTGAGTGTGGGAATCAGCTGGTAGGACTGGAAGACGAAACCCAGCTTGCGTCCGCGAATCTCTGCCAGCCGGTCTTCACTCAAACGGCTGATGTCGATGCCATCCAGCAGCACTTCGCCGGAAGTAGGAGAGTCGAGGCCGGCAAGCAGACCGAGCAATGTACTTTTGCCACTGCCGGATGCTCCCATGATGGCGACAAATTGTCCGGCAGGAATCAGCAGGTCGATCCCTTTGAGAATGTCGATGGTTCTGCTGCCATTGCGGATCGACTTCTTTACTGCACGCACTTCAATCATTCGGTCATCCTGTTACGCGTAGCCCGTGCCGGCGCTATCCCGTTCCGCTCTGTTTGCTAGTCTGTAGGCGTGAGCCGCCCTTTCAAACGTGTGTTGCTGGCTGCATCCCTTGCTGGATGCCTGTTTACAGGATGCCACTCCGCTCCCGGAAGACAGGAGTCCACTTCGTCGGCTTCTTCCATGCCGTCACCACAACCGGACGAAGCGATGACTGCCAATGTTTCAAAGCCGGTCCGAATGGATGGTCGGCCGGTGATCGCAGCATTTGGCGATTCGCTGACTGCGGGTTACGGCACCAACGAAGGCCAGAGCTATCCGGATGCCTTGCAGCGCGACCTGGATGCGAAGGGCTATGCGTACCACGTGGTGAATGCTGGAGTGAGCGGCAACACGACCAAGGATGGGGTGGCGCGCCTGCCTGCCGTCATTGCGCTGCATCCGAAGATCGTGATCGTGGCGTTTGGCGGCAATGATGGCCTGCGCGGCCTGCCGATTGCTTCGACACGACAAAATCTGACGACGATCGTCAATACGCTCCAGCGTGCGCATGCGCTGGTAGTACTGGGCGGCATCACGCTGCCACCGAATTACGGGCCGGATTATATTCAGCAGTTCAACGATACGTACGCGTTGCTGTCGAAACAGTTCCATTGTCCGCTGCTGCCGTTTTTGCTGCAGGGTGTTTACGGTGTGCCGGGAGGGATGCAGGAGGACGGCATCCATGCGACGGCGGGCGGCAATGAAACAGTGGCAAAAAACCTGCTGCCACTGCTGCTGCCCCTGCTGAAAAAGCAATAGCTGGCCTAGCCGATCACGGCTACTGGTTGAAAGAGTGTGCCGGCGATGCGTTTACCGATGCCGACCAGAATATCGCGGCCTTCAAAGATTTTGACCAGTTCGCAATCCGAGAAGTCGTTCAGGTTCACCGCACTGCCGTTGCGGATGCGTCCAGCAGCAACGGCATCGACGGTAGTGGCGGGAAGCGCCGGCAGTATGGTTCGCGGATGGGGTAGATGCTGGCCCAACGTGTTGGCGGCCGCGGCTTCGGCAAGGTCTTCAAGTGTGATGGCCTGGCTGAGGGTGAAGGGGCCGGCCGCGGTGCGCCGGAGGGACGCTAGATGGGCGCCGCAGCCGAGCAGCTGG
>CAZZYN010000108.1:0-10844 GCA_964658265.1 uncultured Acetobacteraceae bacterium
GCGACCCAATTGCCAGTGCCGCCGACCAGGGCACCAGCCGCGGCGGATCAAACCCCTGCACACTGTTGCCGAACGCAGACTGCATCGCCGCCATCAGCGCCGCAGCCCCGGCCATACCGATCAGCCCGCTCACCCCGGTCAGGAACAATCCCTCCAGCAGAAATTGCAGCTCGATACTGAAGTTGGTTGCGCCCAGTGCCTTCCGCAGCCCGATCTCGCGCGTCCGCTCGGTCACTGCCACCAGCATGATATTGATAATGCCGACCGCCCCCAGCCCCAGCGTCACAATCCCGACCCCGCCTAGGAAGTAGTCCATCACGTCGAAGATGGTATCCACCATCTGCGCACTCTTGATCGAATCCCATTCATCAAACGCATCCACATTCGAGCCATCGAAGCCATGATGCTGCGCCACGATGCGATGCGCACTCGCGACAGCAGCAACATGGTCGGCCCGTGTGCGCGGCTGGTACTGGATCGAGCTCACCGCATCCAGCGGCACACTCGACCCCTTGATCGGAAACATCTCGAGCATCGTCGTCAGCGGGATGTACACCTCCTGGTTGGAGGTATCGTTGTTACCCCGGCCGATCCGGTCAAAAATCCCGATCACATCGAAGCGTGAGCCATTCAGCAGCACCGTCGAACCCATCGCCGCATGCCCCGGAAACAGCAGCTGTGCTGTTTTCTTACCCAGCACCACCACGTGCCGGCGCTGTGCCAGGTCATCCGCATTCAAATACCGGCCCTGCTGGATCGGGATCTTCCGGATCGACGGGTAATTCGGCTCGGCGCCATTTACCGTCCCACCAGACGATGCGAACGCACTCACCTGCTTCACTTCTTCATTGCGGAGTACCGCCGTCGCATCGCGGATCGCCGGACTCTCCGTCCGCATCGCCACCGCGTCTCGCACCGTCAGCTGGTAGGGCTTCATACCGGTATGCTGACTGGGCACTGCCGGGATATTGCCGCCGGCCATGAAAATTACATCGTTCCCGAGCGATGCCATCTGCCGCCGGTTGCCCGACCGGAATCCCTCACCCAGGCCCACCAGCAGCAGCAGCGAACCCACGCCCCACGCAATCCCGAACATGGTCAGGAATGACCGCAGTTTGTTTGACCAGATGGCCGAGAAAACCTGTCCGAAGATGTCGCCAAGGCCCGTCATCTAACTCTTCATACGCTGTTTCCTTGCTGCTGGTTCCCTCACCCTGCCAGGCGAGGCAAACTCAACGCAGCGCTGGCGAAGGCTCGTGAGCCGGATCTGTACTGATCACGGGCTCCCAGCCAAGCCGCTGCCAGAAATCAGCAACCAACGCAGCCGTATCTGCCGCCGTCTGCGCAGTCTGCGTCACCTGCACGCTACCAGCAGGAGCCGCAGCCTGCAGCAGTCCTTCCGGCACCTTGAAGGAAAAGCAGCGATCGCCGCGATACGTGCAGGAAGCCAGGTCCGCAATACTGTGGAACGCGGTCGGCGTCAGCAGGATCGTGTGCGGTGGCGCCATCCGGTCCACCATGGAAAAAATCTCGAGCTTCGATTCAAGCTCGTCCGGCACAAAGTCCACCACGAGGTCGGCTTCGCGCACAGCATCCGGAACACTGCTTGAAAATCGCAGTGCCTCGGCGGGAGCATCCGCAAGCTCGGCACGCGCACTGCGCAGGTTCGAAGGCAGCACGTCTTCCAGCGTCGTCACAAACCCGGCGGCGCAGGCCAGTGCGGCCAGCCGCCGCCCGATGGGTCCAGCGCCAATCACAGTCACATTTTTGACGCTCGCCGGGCTCATGCCTATTTGATTTCGACCGTCTTGGCTTCGAGAATCGCCAGCACTTCGTTCGCATTCGGCGAGCTCACCTTCAGATACTCGCTCACCCGCCTACGTTCCTCTGCAGTCAGCAGGGGCGCCGTCGCCAGCAGGCGCCGCATGGTCGTCGATACATCGTCCACATAATTCATCATTCGTATAGCTTCGCCGGATAAAGGCATCATTGAGGTCTCCACTTCCAGAATACGGTGTGCGTGCATCCATCTTTGGGCACACTTCTCATTGTCGTGCCCCGGCAGCAATCCGTAAAGGCGGCCGCCCGGCAGGCCGGTTCCGCCGCGAGACGCGAACTGCGCATCTCAACTATTTCCTGATGGCGCAGGCCGGCCGGTAACCCTTGGTAAACAAGATCCAGCAGTGGCGTTTGGTCGCGTGACAGCAACTTTTTTGCAGCAAAAACTCCCCGGAATCGATACATACATGAAGACCTGTGTTGAAAACATCCTGAATGCTGAAGTGCGTATTCCCGTCTCCACCTACCGCGTGCAGATGCACAAGGACTTCACCTTTGCCGACGCCACACACATGCTCGATTACCTCCGCCAGCTCGGCATTGGCGACTTTTACTCCTCCCCGATCTTCGAAGCGCGGCCCGGCAGCATGCACGGCTACGACGTCACCCGCCACGACCGGCTCAACCCCGAACTCGGCGGCGACGCGGGCTTCGCTGACTTTTCTGCTGCCCTCAAGGAACGCGGCCTCGGCCTCCTGCTCGACATCGTGCCCAACCATATGGGCGTTGGCAACGAGACCAAGTGGTGGCAGGACGTGCTCGAAAATGGCCACGCCTCCGAGTACGCCAACTACTTCGACATCGATTGGGACCCACTCAAGCCCGAGCTGAAAAACAAACTGCTCCTGCCCATCCTCGGCGGTCAATACGGTGACGAACTCGAAGCCAAGCACATCCAGGTCACTATCGAAGAGGGCAAGCCCTACATCCAGGTCTTCGATCACCGCATGCCCGTCGCGCCGCGAACCATTCCAATGATTTTCTTTCCCGGCGCCCTCGGCAACATGCCGCCCCTCCCGACAGGCACCGATGCCATGCCGGAAGATCTCTACGAACTGCTGCGCTCGCTTTCGCATATTCCGCCCCATGAATCGACCGACCCCGGCCTACGCGCACAGCGCACCAAGCAACTGCAGGAGCTGCTGCCGAAACTGCGGAAGCTGCTCGGCTCTACTGAGAACAAGTCCTTCATCGAAAAGTCACTCGCCACGATCAATGGTGTCGAAGGCCAGATGAGCAGCTTCGATATGCTGCACGAGTTGCTCGAGGCCCAGCCCTACCGCCTCGCTCTCTGGCGCACCTCCGGCGAAGAAATCAACTACCGCCGCTTCTTCGACGTGAATGACCTTGTCGGCCTGCGCATGGAAAATGACAAGGTCTTTGCCGCCACGCATTGCCTCATCCGCAAGATGCTGGCAGAAAAAAGTGTCACTGGCCTTCGCATTGATCACTGCGACGGCCTCTACAATCCCGAGCAGTACCTCGTTGATCTGCAGCGCCTCTATGTCGCCAGCCAGTGCGAAGGCGCGGACGTGCAGGCCGATGCTGACGAGACCGGCATCGAACGCCGCGTCGTCGATGGACTCAAAGGCTACGACTGGCAGAAAACCAAGGGGCCGCTTTACGTCGTTGTCGAAAAAATTCTCGAGCCTGGTGAATACATGCCGACCCGCTGGGCCGTGCACGGTACATCCGGATACGACTTCGTCTACTTCGGCAACAGCATCTTCATCCAGTCCGCGAATGAAGAAAAATTTGACGAGATCTTCGCGAAAGCCATCGGCCATCACAGCAGCTACTGGACCGATCCAGCCGAGATCGTCTATCGCTCCAAGCTGCAGGTTATGCAGAACTCGCTTGCCAGCGAAGTCCACGTACTCGCCAACATGCTCACCAAAATCGCTGCTGCCGACCGCCACGCCCGCGACTTCACCGGCAAGATTCTTGAAACAGCAATCCGCGAAACCATCGCTTGCTTCCCCGTCTACCGCACCTACATCGACGAGAAAGGCGAATACTCCGCTCGCGATCGCAACTTTATCGAAGACGCCATCCGTCACGCGCGTCGCCGCAATCCGGACATCGATGCCTCGGCCTTCCACTTCCTCCGTGACCGCCTCTTCCTCTACAAGCGCGGCGCGGAAACTCCGGAAGCCCTGGCAGAACAGCTGCGCTTCGCCCTCAAGTTTCAACAGCTCACCGGACCGGTCATGGCCAAGGGCGTAGAAGACACCACCTTCTACGTCTACAACCGCTTCGATTCCGCAAACGAAGTCGGCGGCTCGGCAGAGTCTTTCGGCATCCCGCTCAGCCTGCTGCACAAGAGCAACCAGGAGCGGCTCAAACTCTCGCCGGCCACCATGCTCACCACCTCCACGCATGACACCAAGCGCAGTGAAGATGTACGCAATCGGTTGAACGTTCTATCTGAAATGCCGGACGTCTGGGCGAAGCACGTCGAGTCATGGCAGAAAATGAATGCCGCGCACAAAGGCACACTCGAGGACAACCGCACAGCCCCGGATGGCAATGAAGAATACCTGCTGTACCAGACCATCGTTGGCGCGTGGCCATGGATCTTTGAAGGTTCGGAGAGCCCGCAAGCCTATCTAGAACGCCTCAAGGCCTACATCACCAAGGCCCTCAGCGAGGCGAAGGTGAACCTGAGTTGGCTGAGTCCGGATCAGGCCTATGTCGACGCCGTACACGCTTTCCTCACAGCGATCCTGCAGCCGGATAAGTCCGGCAAGCCGACCGCATTTGTGCAGTCGCTCGAAGCCTTGATGCCGCATCTGCGCATCTTCGGAGCCGTCAACTCACTCGCGCAGCTTGTTCTGAAAGCAACGTCGCCCGGCGTGCCGGACTTCTACCAGGGCTCCGACATGTGGGACCTCAGTCTCGTCGATCCCGATAATCGCCGCCCCGTCGACTACCAGAAGCGGCAGACATATTTAACTGCCATGCAACAACAGGCCTCCACCAGCAGCGGCACTGCGGAGTTGATCAAACAGCTCACAGCTGACCTGTCTGACGGCCGCATCAAGCTCTGGGCCACCCACCGCACCCTGCAACTGCGTCAGCAGAAGAAGGACATCTTCCAGCATGGCAATTACCAGGCGGTGCAGGCCGATGAAGCGCATCGGGAGAACCTGATCGGCTTCGTACGTTCGAGTGCCGCGGGAGACGCGGTCATCTCGCTGCTGCCTCGGTTCAGTTATTCCCTCATGTCCGGCTCAGCTGCCCTGCCCTTGGGCAGCGCGTGGCAGGATGCCTCGGTGTCCTTGCCGCAGCTTGGAGGCAAACAACTGCGCAATATCTTCACCGACGAAAAACTCACCGTTGGCAAAGACGGAACTCTGCTGCTGCGCGATGTCTTCGCCACATTCCCCGTCGCACTACTGACAATTGTCCAGGCATGATCGAAGCAGAGTGATCCATCGCACCATCGATGGATCACTCTGTGGACAATGCCCTGCACCTGTGCCGCCACACATCACGATCTGTGCGGTCGCCGCTTCCGTTACCAACACATCTAAACTCTGCTCCGCGGCCAATGGCGTAGCCGTAGCTGCAGCTCCTCTCTCATAGAGGAACAACCAAAGACTTCGCGGTCCGCTGGACGACAGAACCAGGCCGCAATGCAATGCGATGAGTCGCGAGAGCCACATCAATGACAACTTCTGTTACGTTTTATTGGTAATAATTGCGCCAACTGGAAGCTCTGCAATCATCGAATGACTTGAAAGTTAAAGTCCGGCACTTCCGGCGACGAGGATGTTCCGCCACTTTGAAGAAAAGCACCGATGATTCTTTCCTCGCGAAAGCCGTTCGAACTCTCCTCTCTCATCCTGAACGAAAACAGATTCTCTCCGCGTTGCTTGCAAACCATTGCACAGGCTGGCCCGAACTCAACTCGCGCCGAGGGCACACCTTCGATCGCACGTTTAGTCACAACCACTTCAACGCGGAACGAAATAGAGTCAAAGAAGATCGATCAATCGACATTCAAGCCCCTCTAAGCTCCGCAAGAATGCTGAAGGCAATAAGTACTTTTTATAGTTAAATTTTAATGTCTAGATTTTTTGCGCGGCAGACAGCAGAGCGGCCTCCCCCAGCAAAGAGTGAACCGGCCACGGATAAACCGCCATTCGAAATGATCCGGAACAGGCACTGCGCCGGATGCAGGCCGGAACGCACTATGTCAGCAGCGCCAACCGCAACATCAGGCCCAATCTACGTACGCCTGCCCGACTCAATTTTTAACCCACCTCAGCGAACCGGAAAACTTTCAAGGTTAGATCGGCCGCAGAACTTGCGACGATCAAGACAGCGACTTCACCCGATCCACAGGATCTCTGTGGATCATAACGACGATCGTGCCGGACTCCTATCGTTCTCGCCTACTCCGGCAATGCTGGCAGCACGCCGCCGCGATCGGTCACATCCACCAGTGCCGCCAGGCGGGACGCAAGCTCTGCCGTCAGCACACCCGGAGCGCACCGCCACGCCCAGTTGTTATGTGCCTCGGCCGGCGTATTCATACGCGCTGCCGATCCCAGCACCAGTAGATCCTGCATCGGGAAAAGACAGATATCAGCCACTGATGTCGCCGCAATCCGGATAAGAGACCACACCACGTCCGCGGTACTACCGATATATTCACGCACCGCCTGCTGCTCAACCAGCGTGGCGCAATTCTCCCACCAGCCCAGCGTCGTGTCATTGTCATGTGTGCCCGTGTACACCACTGTGTTGGCCTCATAGTGATGCGGCAGATAGGAATGCGCATTGCGATTGCCGAAGCCGAACTGCAGGATGCGCATGCCAGGCAGCTTGAAATTCTGACGCAACGCATCGACATCTCTTGTGATCAGGCCGAGGTCTTCTGCAATGAACGGCAGCTCTCCCAACTGCTCCTTGAGTGCCGCAAACAGCTTGGCTCCAGGTGCCTTCACCCACTTGCCATTAATCGCGTTCTCGTCCTCTGCGGGAATCGCCCAGTAAGCTTCGAAGCCTCGGAAATGGTCGAGTCGGATCGCACCATACAGCTCCTGCGCGCGGCGCACCCGGTCTACCCACCAGTCAAAGTTTCTGCTCTCCAGTACATCCCACTTGTAAAGCGGGTTGCCCCACTTCTGTCCGCCGGCGCTGAAATAATCCGGCGGTACACCAGCGACGCGCTTCGGCAGCAGATCTTCTTTTTCAAGTTCAAAAATTTCCGGATGCGTCCACACATCGGCACTGTCATAGCTCACAAAGATCGCAATGTCCCCGATAAAACCGATTTCGCGATGGCGGCAATAGGCGCGCAGATTTTGCCACTGCTCTTCAAAGGCAAACTGGATGACTTGTTCGATGGCCAGTTCTTCTGCGTGTTCGGTCATGATCGCGTGCATGGCGGCAGCTTCGCGCTGCACGACTTCAGCGGGCCACGTGTGCCAGGAAGAGTATCCGTACTTCCTGCGGACCACGGCGTACATGATGAAATCTTCCAGCCAGTACGCACTGCGCTGGCAGAATGCTTCAAAGCGCTGCCACTGCTCCGCCAGCATCCCGTGCTCATGGTTCGAGATAAAGTTTCGTGCGGCCTCCGCCAGCAGCGGAAGCTTCAATTGGCTCGTTTGTTCAAAGTCGACCAGTGTCGTCGAGCCGGGCAGCCCAGCGATCCGTTCCCCCTCAATCCAGCCCCAGTCAGAAAGGTATTCAAGACTGATCAACAGCGGATTTCCTGCGAACGCAGAGATCGCACCATAGGGCGAATTGCCATAACCCGTCGGATTCAGCGGCAGCACCTGCCAGTGGCGTTGTCCGGCAGCAGCAAGAAAATCAGCAAACTGGTAGGCCGCAGGCCCCAGATCGCCGATCCCGCCGTATGAGGGCAGGGATGAGATGTGCAGCAGGACTCCAGAAGAACGTGCGAAAGGCATGTGAAATCCGTGAAGAAAATTTGACTAGAAAAAAGCCCGCGTTCGGGAAGATTCCGGAAGCGCGGGCTTCGTTGCTTGGTGTGTCTCGTTTGTCTTCGAGCTAGCCGGGCAAACGCTGGGTCATACCGGTCTGGGCTTTCCTGTTCATCCGGATGCGCCCTTCCTTTTGGTACTTGTCCGTCAGCGATGTCACAAAGACAGCGAATGCCTCTTCGCGACGTTGACCGACCAGCTGCTGCTTTGTCTGCTCCAGGTTCTTAGTCACGTCGTCCGCGGATGGCGTCTGCTTGTCCAGCAGCTTCACCACCAGGCCGCTGCGACCTGTATTGATCGGTCCGCTGATCTGGCCGGTGTTCAGATCGAACACCTGTGGGGCAGACTGGGCTATCTGGCCGAGGTCAGGCACCTGCGCATCGCGGCCAACCAGGTCGCTGGTCTTTACACTTGCGCCGAACTGCTTGGCAGCCTTCTGCAGATCATTCTCAGCGTGCGCAGCTGCTGCAAGATCATTGGACTTGCGTGCCAGCAGTTGTGGAAGCTGCTGATCCCGGAAGTCTTCTACCAGGTGGGTCTTGTATTCATCGAACGTCGGCGCATGCGCCGCATGCACATCAACCGTTTGAAAGACTGCGTAGCCTTCACCGGTGCTCGCCGTCTGCGGTGCCGAACCAGGCTTCGCCGCAAACGCACTCGTCAACAGCTTGCTGCCGTCCGCCAGGCCACTCACTACACCAGTAGCCGGCAGATAATCCGTCGTGATCACCTGCAGATGATGCGCTGCTGCTGCCTTTTCAAGACCGCTGTTCTTTGCTTCCTGCGCCAGGCTGGCCGCAAACGCCTGTTCCTGCTGGCCGCGTTTCTGATTCTGCAGAATACCCGTAACCTGGTCCTTCACCTCGGCCAGTGACTTGGTGTGCGCTGTCTGTTTCTCTTCCGTTTGAATGATGTGGTAGCCGTACTGCGTCTTGACCAGGTCGGAAGTCTGTCCGGGATTGAGACTGAACGCGGCCTTGTCGAACTCCGGCACAGTGACGCCGTGCTGAATAAAACCAAGCTCACCGCCCTGGCCCTTACTACCCGGATCATCCGAATACTTCTTCGCCAGGTCTTCGAACTTCGCTCCGCCCTTCAGCTGCTTCAGTACGTCTTCCGCCTTCGCATGGGCTTCAGCATCGGCCTTGGCATCGGTGCCCGGCGCCAGCTTGATCAGGATATGCCGCACCTTGGCCTGGTCGGGGGTCGAGTATTCCTTCTGGTGAGCGTTGTAATACTGATGCAGCTCGGCATCAGAAATCTGCGGCGCGCCGCCGGGCAGCTGGTCGGGCGTGAAGGCTACATAGGAAATCTTCCGCGTCTCAGGAATGGCGTCTCGGTAGCGGGCAGCATTCTGCTTGAAGAAGGTCTGCAGCTCCGCATCGGTAGGATTGATCTGCTTGCGGATGTCCTCCGAGCTCAGCACTGCGTACTGAAACTTGACCTTGGTACCCTGCTGCACGTAGTTGTCACGGACTTCCTTGTCGGAGACGAACACACCACCCGTGATCAGGGTCTCAAGACGATTAATCTCAATCTCGTCCTTGAACTGTTTTTCAAAATCCGCTTTCGACATGCCGAACGCGTTCTGCACAAAGTCGGCGTACTTGTCGTCGCCGATGTACTGCCCTTTGGGGAAAATGTAATTAGCAAATGGCCCGTTCTTCAATTCATAGCGGAGGTCTTCATCCGTGACTTTCAACCCCATGTGCGCGGCTTCCTGCATCAGGATTTCCCGCTGGATCAGCGCCTGGGCGGCCTGCGGCATCAGGTAAGGCAGCGCAGCATCCGGATACTTTTTCTGCTGCATGATCCGCTGCGCCACCTGCTGCACCTCGGGAACCGTGATGTCCCGATTGGGCGTAATCAGGCGACCCAGAACATTGCCACTGCCAATGGTCGCGTAGGTACCGGTGGTTGCCGAAGTGTCGCTGAAAATGCCGGGCACCAGTGTGATGACCATGGTGATGCAGGCGACCGCAATGATTGCGATGAACACGCCCTTGATGACGCGGTTGTCTTTCTGAAGAAAACGAATCATGGTGTGTCAGAACCTTTTCTATTGCGCGTACCCAGTGCACAAGCGCTGCAGGCCGCATGTGCGGGCACGCTACAGATGACATCGCCCTGGGCAGGCCGAGTGATTCGATTATAAGGCAGCAGCAAGAGCAACCGCGAAGGCGGCCTGACAGTGAATCAAGGGACCGCGGCCGTATTGGAACGCGAAGCCGCTTCGTCCCGGAACGGGTTTCCGGACAAAAGGAAAGGCCCGCATCAAGAGCCGCGGGCCTGCAAACCTTCTAGGATGAAACCAGCTTATCGGTAGTACGGTCCGGGATAGTAGCCCGGCGGGGGACCATACACGACTCTCGGCCGCAAAACCGGACGCGGCATGGATGCAGCCAGCCGGGTTGCTTCCTGCAGGGACACCGGCTGCAGCGTGACTGCGCTCTTCAGATGAAACGTGATCAGGGTCTCTGCCGGAATATAGCTGCGCGGAGCCGGCGTTGCCGTCGAGATGGCAGCGCCTGTCGCACCGCCCGCAACTGCGCCGATCGCAGCACCCGGGCCGCCGCCGACTGCTGCTCCCAGGATGGCACCAAAGGCTGTGCCACCAATCGTGTTCGCTGCGCTGCGTCCGCCTTTGCCAGGTGTTTCGGTCGAAAACAGATCGGTCGCCACCGGGTAGCTGTGACCGTCCAGATCGAGCTGCGTGAGCTCTACCTGGATATCGCCGCCCCCTGAAAATGCACCCGGCTTCTTTACCGCCACCACGTGACCCTCAAGAGTTGCGCCCAGCGGAATGGCCAGCACGCCGTCCTGAAACACATCCCGCGCAGCATTCACTACAAAGCTGTCGCCCGGCTGTATGTGTCGCGCATCAATCACGCTCTGCAGCCGTACTGTAAGCAGCGCACCCTGCGGGATAGTGACCGGGCCCTTTGGCACGACGTACACCGGCGCTGCCGGCTGCTGATAAGCAGGCCGCGCCGGATAGGCACCCTGCTGCGGGTAGCTTCCCTGTTGAGGATAAGTTCCCTGCTG
>CAZZYN010000109.1:0-10593 GCA_964658265.1 uncultured Acetobacteraceae bacterium
CCTCTCGCAGACCGAGCTGTGGGAACTCGCCACCTACACCCTCAAACCCGCCCTCAATCGCCTCGACGGCGTCAGCACCATCACCGTCCAGGGCGGCCAGGTACCCGAGTTCCATCTCGTCCCCGACCCCGCGCGCCTGCAGGCCACCGGCGTCACCATCAGCGATCTCGTCAACGCCGTCCAGGCCACCAACCTCATCGATTCCCCCGGCCTCTATGAGCAGAACCACCAGCTCGTCCTCGGCCTCGTCGGCGGCCAGGTCCACACCACTGCCGAGCTCGCGCAGATCGTCGTCAAAAATACCGCCGGCGGCTCTCCCATCCGCGTCGCTGACATCGCCGATGTCCGCCCCGGCACCATGCCCGTCTACACCGTCGTCACTGCCAATGGCCAGCGTGCCGTACTGCTCAACATCACCCGCCAGCCCGCCAGCAACACCCTCGCTGTTGCCAATGCCGTCGCCGCCAAAGTCAGCGACCTGCAGAAACGCCTCCCACCCGGCGTCAAATTCGAACCCTATTACGATCAGTCCGGACTCGTCCGCGACAGCATCCACAGCGTACGCGACGCGATCTTGATCGGGCTCATCCTCGCATCCATCACGCTCGTCCTCTTCCTGCGCGACTGGTCCTCCTCCCTCGTCGCCGGCCTCGTCATTCCCGTAACCGTATCGATTACATTTGTCTTGCTCAAAATCGCCGGCCTCAGCTTTGACCTCATGACCCTCGGCGGCATGGCCGCAGCCGTCGGTCTCGTCATCGATGACGCCATCGTGATGGTCGAAAACATTGTCCTCCATCGCGACCTCGGCGAAACCCCCGCCATCGCCGTCCGCAAAGCACTCGCCGAGATGACCATCCCGCTCATCGGCTCAACCCTCACCCCCATCGTTGTCTTCGTGCCCCTCATCGCTGTCACCGGCGTCACCGGAACCTTCTTCCGCGCACTCGCCATCACCATGGCCGTGTCGCTGCTTACCTCGCTCGCCCTCGCACTCACCTGGACACCCGCACTCAGCCTCCGCCTCCTCCGCCCTTCCCGCAACGGCGCGCACGACTCACAAGGTGCCACCATGCAGCGCTTCCTGCACTGGCAGACCTCCGCCCTCAACCTCTCCTTACGCCGCCCGCTTGCCCTCGCCATCGCTTGCCTGCTCCTGCTCGGCGGCACCTACCTCGGCTTCCGTGCACTCGGTTCCGACCTGCTCCCCGAGATGGATGAAGGCGGCTTCATCATCGACTACATCATGCCCGCCGGCTCCTCACTCACCGAAACCAACCGCGTCCTCAACCACGTCGAAGCCATGCTGCATCAGGTTCCCGAAGTCGAAAGCATCTCCCGCCGTACAGGCCTCCAGATGGGCCTCGCCGCCGTTACCGAAGCCAATACCGGCGACATCACCGTGAAACTCAAGTCCAGACGCAGCCGCGCCATCGACGACATCATGGGAGACATCCGGCAGCACATCAAAGCTTCCGAACCCGAGCTCGATGTCGAACTCATCCAGGTTCTGCAGGACCAGATCAACGATCTCTCCAACGCACCCGAGCCCATTCAGATCAAGCTCTTCTCCCCGAATCAGGAGCTGCTCAACGACACCGCACCCCGCGTCGCCGAAGCCATCAGCACGGTGCCCGGCGTCGTCAGTGTCGAGAACGGTATCGAGAACACCATCAGTGGTCCCGCCACCAGTTTTCAGATCGATCCCATCCTCGCCGCACGCACCGGCTTCACTCCGGAAGAAGTCTCGAACGCAGCCACTTCCATCCTCGATGGCGTCGTCGCTGCCAGCCCGCTCATTCAGAACGGCCATCCCTACGCCATCCGCATCCGCATGGACGACAGTCATCGCACTTCACTTGATGCCATCGAGAACACTGTCATCAACAGCGCCACCGGCCGCACTTCTACCCTCGGCTCCATCGCCACCGTGCAGCAGCTGCCACCGCAAAACGAAATTCGCAGAGAGAACCTGCAGCGGCTCGTCGTCGTCACGGGTCAGCTCCAGGGCTCTGACCTCGGCACTGCTATCAAGAAAGTGCAGACCACCGTCGCGCACCTGAAAATTCCACCCGCCATTCGCGTCGAGTACGGCGGCACTTATCAGGAACAACAGAAATCCTTCGGCGAACTTCTCCGCACCCTCCTGCTGGCTCTCGTCCTGGTATTCGGTGTGCTCCTCGCAGAGTTCCACAACCCCTGGGCGCCTCTCGCGATCCTCGCGTCGTCGATACTCTCAACCGCCGGCGTCGTCATCGCGCTGCTCATCACCGGCATGACCTTTAACGTGGCTTCGTTCATGGGGCTGATCATGGTCATCGGCATAGTCGCAAAGAACGGCATCCTGATCCTCGACTCGCACCAGAAATTTCTGAACCAGGGCCTCCCACCGCAGGACGCCATGCTGCAGGCCGCGCACCGTCGCCTGCGCCCCATCCTGATGACCGCCGTCGCCGCCATCTGCGGCATGCTCCCCCTCGCGTTAGCACTGGGCGCTGGCTCGCAGATGCTGCAGCCGCTCGCCATCGCGGTCATCGGCGGGCTGCTCATCTCCATGCTGCTCTCGCTGATCCTGACCCCAGCCCTCTACTACTTCCTCACCCGCAGCCACACGTTCCAAACACCACCGGGTGAACCATCCTCGCGAAGCTAGGGTAGGCCTTCGGCGCGCGAACTATCTCAACTCCGCGAACCCGCCATCACAACGCCGCTGGACACACCCATGGACACCAGGGGCAGCCGCACTGTGACGGTCGTCCCGGCCCCCGACACACTCTCAATCACAATCGTCCCACCCGCAGCATCCACAATCGCTTTACAAATCGACAACCCGAGCCCCGTCCCACCCGTCTCCCGCGAGCGCGACGCATCCGCGCGATAGAAACGTTCAAACACATGCGGCAGATGTTCCGCCCCAATCCCTTCGCCCTCGTCCGTTATCCGGAAAACCACCTGGTCCTCTTCGCGGAACATCCGCAGCCGGATCTGCGTCCCCGCAGGCGAATGTTGAATCGCATTGATCACCAGGTTCGTCAACAGCGTGCCCGCATCCTCGGTCCCCAGCGAAACCACGCCCTCTTCCGTAATCTCCTCAGCCAGCCGCACGCGACCCAGCGTCGCCGCTGCTTCCACCTGCCCCAGCACCTGCCGCAGGGTCTCTGCCATTGAACACCCGGCCCGCTTCCCTTCCAACCTCGGCTCTGCATGCTCCAGCCGCGCCAATGTCAGCATCCGCTGCACCAGCTCTTCCATCCTTCCCGTATCCGAGAGACACAGTTCGATGCCACGCTGATATTCATCCCGGGTGCGCTCACGAAACGTCAGCAGTTGCAGCGAACTCTTCAGCACCGTCACCGCCGTCTTCAGCTCATGCGCCGCATCGCCCACAAACGTTCGCTGCTGTTGAAAGGCCCGCTCCAGTCCATGCAGTGCTGCATCCAGTGCCGCGGCAAGCGGTGCCACCTCGCGTAATCCATACGCAGAATCCGGCGCCCGGAAGCTCCACGACCGCGGCGTAATCGCAGCAGCTCTCGCCGCCAGTTCATCCAGCGGCCGCAGGTTGCGTCGGATCAGCCACGCCACCGCCGCCAGGCTCAGCAACAGCGCCAGCACATCCGCCAGGACAAAAAATTGCGCCTCGCGTTCGACCGCAATCCATACCGGCTTCACCGGCGAAGCATAGAAGACAACCACCCGGCGCACCACACCCGGCGCATGCTCCGTATCAATCAGCCTTGATCCATGCAGCACCTGGCCGCGATACAAAATCCCCTGCAGCCGGAAGTTGTGCGAAGACCCATCGTCCCGCAATCGCTCAATCAGCGCCCCGCCACCTGCACCGGAAGCACCGAGGAAATGCCCGTCCTGCTCGCGCACCTCGTACACATCGTGCTTCGGCACCTCCAGCGACGTTTTGTCCAGCAGCACATCGTTCGTCGCGTCCTCCGCGTCCTGCACTGACCCCAGCACTGAATCCGCGCGCCCGCGCAGCATCACGTCAAATGCCCGCAGACTTTCGTCATGCTGATAATAGAGTGCAGCTACCGTTACAAATAGGGCCAGTGCCACTTCCACTGCCAGTGTCGCCGCGATCAACCGGCCTGTCAGTGACGACATGCGGCGTCCTTTCTCTCCTGGCGGCCGGCTCATGCCTCGATTGCCTTCGGCACAACCAGCCGGTAGCCCCGTCCCCGCAGCGTCTCAATCCATGTATTGGCCGCACTGCCATCCTCATCCGATGGCACCGTCAGCTTGCGCCGTAGATTCGAGATATGCGCCTCGACTACATTCGAGTGGCGCTCCCAGTTAAAGTCGTAGAGATGTTCGAGCAGCGCCTGCTTGGAGATAATGCTGCGCCGGTGATGCACCATGTACTCAAGTATTCGATATTCAGTGGGCGACAACTCGATCCGCACGCCGTCCAGGTCGACCACTTTCTCCAGCGTGTCCACGCGGAGATTGCCAATTTCGATCAGCGGATGCGCCACACCCTTGCCGCGCCGCACCAGGCTTTTCGCCCTCGCCAGCAACTCGCCCAGGTCGAACGGCTTCGACAGGTAATCATCCGCGCCGGCGTTCAGCAGGCTAATCACGGATTCCTTCTCACTGCGCGCCGTCAGCACCAGCACCGGCACCGCCTGGCGCGCCTGGCGAATGGTTTCCAGCACCCGTAGACCGTGCATCCGGGGTAGCATCAGGTCCAGCACCACCAGGTCGTAGCTGCCTTCACACGCCAGGCTAGCGCCCGTCTCGCCATCGCTGGCAATATCCACGGCGTAGCCCGGACCCTCGCGCAGTGCCGCTGCTATATTCGCGGCCACACGCTGCTCATCTTCAATGATCAGTACCCGCATCCGCCGGAACCTTCAAAGCACAACCCTATGCCATTCAGCTTAACGAAAACTGAAAAGGCACAAAATTGAATTTCCGGAAGATTTGGTGGAGCTAATCGGGATCGAACCGATGGCCTCGTCGTTGCGAACGACGCGCTCTCCCAGCTGAGCTATAGCCCCACAAAAGCAGGAGTGGATCTTCGTAATCTTAACAGCCGCGACGCCATTCGCAAAACCCGCGGAACACTGCCCTTACGAGCCGCTTTCCGTAACGATCGCCTCCGTCAGCCGCTGCATCACGCGGTCCAGCACCGCCGCCGGCGCCTGGCCCTGTGCCATCGTCGACGCGCCGCCGCCGCGCAGCCCCTCTGCTGCCAGGGCCGCCGTCAACAACTGTCCGCAATGCGGAGCATCCAGGTCCGCACTGCGAGCCAGCACCAGCGCCGCCGGCTCTTCTTCCACTGACACCAGCAGCACCACCGTCTGTGGAGCCGCCGCCGTCAACCGCGAAGCCAGCAGCTTGATATACGCTGCATCCCGATCCCTGAAACGGCGCACCACTAGCCGCCGTCCCTGCACAATCGGATCCTCCACCAGCAGCCGCGCCGCATGATAATCCGCAAGCTCCTGCAGCAGCTTCTGCCGCTCCTTCGCAGCCTGCTTCGCCTCAGCCAGCTTCCGCTCCGCAGCCTCCACCAGCCCGCTCCGCTGAGACGACATCGCTGCCGACAGCATCGTCAGCACCCGGTCATCGGCACGCGCCGCCTTCACCGCACGCAGCCCGCACGCGAACGAAATCCGCTGCCCCTGCTTTACCCGCTCCGTCCCCCGCAGCAGCAGTCCGCCGATCTGACCCAGCGCCTGCACATGGGTCCCGCCGCACGCATTCAGATCGATCCCGGGCATCTCCACCAGCCGGATCTGCCCCTCACGCTCCGGCAGCTTGCGCAGCGCCCCCGCAGCCAGCAGCGCACGCGCCTCGTCCGGCCCGACCGTCTTCACCGTAACCCCGGCATTCGAAGCAATTGCCTGGTTCACTGCTTCTTCTAGCTGCTCCAGCTGCTCTTCATTCAGCGAACCACTCACATCAATCGTCGAAAGCTCTTCTCCAAGATGAAACGAAACAGTCACTGCGCCATATTCCCGCGCGCACACGGCCGACAGCAGATGCTGCCCGCTATGTTGCTGCATATGGTCCAGCCGTCTCGCCCAGTCGATGGCCCCGGACACGCGCGTCCCCTCCGGCAGCGGCTTGGCCGTCGTATGCCACACCTCGCCATCCGCGTCTTCTTCCACCAGCGTCACATCCAGCGTCAGCTGCGCGCCGCTCGGCGCCGTAGCCGTCAGCGTACCGGTGTCATATGGCTGGCCACCGCTCGTCGGATAAAACGCCGTCCGGTCCAGAGCGATATGCCAGGTGGCAATGCCATCCTTACGCGAGTGCAGCCGCACATCCGCCACTGTGGCGTCGAAGTTCTTCAGAAGTGAGTCAGCATAATAAAGCCGTTCCGCCATCCGACTATTCTAGCGGTGCCGCGGCGCCACACTTCGACATCCTGGACAATCCGGGCGCCCCATCTTCGCGAAACCTGGAGCGGGCCAAAGAGCAGCCATCCGCTCTCTTCAAACGATCAGCTACTGCTGCGCCGCAGCCACTGGCTCGCCCGTCTCCGCATGATCCCCGCCATGCAGATGCCACGGGATACTCTCGCTGGACAACTCCGGGTGCGCCCGCAAAAACGCAAGTGCCGCCGACGCCGCCATCGGATCATCCTTCTGATCCGCGAACATCAACGACTCCTGCGAAGCCTTGTCCTTCAACCCAAGCCGCCGATACAGAATCGCAAGGTTGTAATGACCTGACAGGTCATCCGGATCGATCCCCTGCACCAGTTCATACTGCTCCCGCGCCTCCTGGTACTTGTGCTGCTGGTAGTAGCTGAATCCCAGCTCGCGATGCGCATCCGACGACTGCGGAAACTTCTCCGCTACCTTCTGGAAATCCGTTACCGCTGTATCCAGGTCACCCTGGTTCCGCCGCACGAGGCCCATGTAATACGTTGCCCGCGGATCATCCGGCGCCATCGCCAGTGCCTTCTGCAGGCTCTCCGCAGCCAGGTCATACTTCTCCCACTGCAACGACACCAGGCCAATATTCGTCAGCGCGTCCGCATAGTCCGGCCGCATCTTTGCCACCTGCGCAAATGCCGCGGCAGACTCCGCATACTGCTGCTGATCCAGCAGGCCTACGCCGTAGTTATTCCAGCGCATCCACTCCGCGTTATCAAGATTCGGATCAGCCGGCGCCGGCTTGTTCTCGCCAATGTTCAACACCCGCGTCCGCTCCGCCATTGCCACCACCGGGTACGCCGGATGCTTCTCACCCAGCGCAAATCGCGTGAAGTCTTCATTGAAATGGCGATAGTCCACACGCGCCGTCACGTTGTACGGACCCTTGCCGTCAGCTGGCAGCTTGAACTCGTAGCGCACCACCGTCGACCGCCCCGGCCGGATCGTCGCGTCCGTCGCAATCGTCCGCCGGTTCCAGATCTCGTGATCCACCAGCAGGTTGCCCTTCGCATCGATCAGCCGCGTCACAAAGCTGTGCGCCCGCTCATCCAGGTGGCCATCGGGTTTCAGAAAGCCGCTGTGATTGATGACCTTGCCCGTCACATCGGTCACCTCAAACTCAACCCATGCCTGGTACATATCGCGCTGTTCGGGAATCAGCGTATGCCCGATCCCCTTGTTCTGGATCACCACCGTTGCCTGCACTGTATCCGCAGGCTTCAACGTAAAGCTCGTTGCTCCCAGCGGCGCAATCAGGTCCGGCGAATTATTCACCCGCAGCGCAAACAGATCCACATTCAGCTTCTGCGCCTTCAAATACTCAATCGTCTTCTGCAGCTGTTCGTCGTAGCCGTAGTAGAACGGGATGGCGGTATTGCCGCCGATCCAGCGATGCGACGCCAGCTTGCCATCCTTGGCCCCGTAGTCCGCACCCTCCGGCTCGACCTTCGGCATATGGCAGGTCTGGCAGGTCGAAAGATCTTTCTTATAGAACGGCAGCGGCGACCGCTTGGCATACGAAGACTGCTGCCATTCGTCGTATAACCCAATCGCACGCAGCCATTTGTAATTGTTCAAAGCGTCGGGGATATTCGCCTTGTGGCATGACGAACAGAACTCTGTCGTCTTGTAGAAATCCTTCATCACCGCGGCCTTGTGCCGATCCGGATGGGCCGTTATTTCCGAGTAGCTCACCTCGCCCGGAATCGGTTTGCCCGCCTCGTCCGTAATCACCGCCGGAATGCCCATCACATAACTGCCAAGTCCATACGTAGGCTGCAGCTTCTTGATCGAGTGGCATACCGAACATGTAATCCCGTCATCATCAAACCGGCGATCCGTCACCACCGGGTTCGGCGTCACCGCACCCGACAGCAGCGCAATCGGCGCGTGACAGCCCTCGCAATGGCGTGCCGTCTCTGCGCCTTTCGTCTGGATCAGCAGGTTCACATTCTTGCGATAGAACGGCGTCCGGAACGAGTTCGCATGCAGCGACTGCCGCCACTCATGGTATGAAGCCTCGTGGCAATGCCGGCAGTACTGTGCCGTCGGGAAGGCCCCCGGCTGGATAAAATCATCGCCTTCTATCTTGGCGTTGCTCGGCAGGAATGGCTGGCCTGGCGCAATCTTGAAGCTGTAGCTTTCCCGCACGCGCGCCGCATATTGCGCACGGTCTTCCGTCACGTCGGTACCAGCGCGGATGCTCTTCAGAAATCCAAAGAGGAACATGGCGACGGCAACGGGCAGGACAACTTTCAACATCCGCCGCTGCCTTCTATCTACCTGGTGATCCTTTGAATTTAGACGCATCTCGGCCCCGCCTGCCGATGCAATATATCCCGCCAGACGTCGCAAAAGCAACAGGTACCAGCGTGCGGAACTCACGTATTAACAATAGGTTAGAGTCTTTGAACCACCCTCCATCAAAAGGTGGAGAGGGCTCTCGTTCATGCGATGGAGAAGGCCGGGAGCAAACCCGCATCCAAGCTTGCAAAGGAGCCGACCCATGAGCAACACACCCGAATCCCGCGACGAGGCCCTCGCGAAAATCCAGGACATGATTAAGAACATCCGCATCGCCATGCTGGCCACCGCCGGAACAGACGGCTGCATTTATAGCCGACCCATGGCCACGCAGGAAACCCGCTTCCAGGGCGAACTCTGGTTTCTGACGCGGCAGGACTCCGGCAAAGTGAACGAGATTCGCCACGACGCCCACGTCAACGTCGCCTACGCTGACACCGAAAATGCTTCGTTCGTCAGCCTCTCCGGCCGCGCCGAGGTAAGTAAAGACAGGGAGCGCATTCATCAGCTCTGGAACCCGATCTACAAGGCCTGGTTCCCTGATGGAGTCGATGACCCAAATATCGCTGCCATTCGCGTGGTCGTCGAAGAAGCTGAATACTGGGACGCGCCTTCCAACGCCATCGCGCGCAATCTGCAGATCCTCAAGGCTGCCGTCACCGGCGGCGACTCACAGGTCGGCGAACACGGTCACGTCTCTCTCAACCGCAGCGCCTGAACATCGCAACTCGAAATAAAGGTGGGGTGCCCCATCATGGCGAAGCTACGGTGGGGTATACCGAATCCGGGTGCCCCATCATGGCGAAGCTAGGGCGGGTATAACGAAGCCATCCATCCTCCGACCCACACGGCATCACGACCGGCAGTCTCCGACCTTTGTCATGTCGAGCGAAGTAGCGAAATCTTAACTCGTCACCCGCTCACCCACGTCATCGCATCACCCTCAACAACGATCGGAGTAACGGATGCCACCAGCAATCGCCGGACCTGATCAGGAAGTAAAGTCAGCCGTTCCAACTGCGCTCGATGACATCATCACCGAAGGCGGCGGAAAGTCTCCCGCGAAAGGCACGCTACAGCAATCGGCCCAACGCGATCTGCAGATGCCGACCGCCCACGAAATCTATGTCCAGGTCGCGCGCAACGGCCGCCACGAACTCAGGCGATCCTCCCGCGGTCTTGCGCTATCCGGACTCGCCGGCGGCATGATGATGGGACTCACGGCGCTCGCCATGTCCATCGTTCACGCCGAGCTTGGCGGCGGACGTTGGAGCAGCCTGCTTGGCTTCATGCTTTACCCGATCGGGTTTATTGCCGTGATTGTCGGGCGCTCGCAGCTATTCACCGAAAATACGCTGTACCCGGTCGCCCTCGTGCTTGCCGAGCGCAAACACGTCTGGAAGACTCTGCGGCTCTGGGTCATTGTGCTCGTCAGCAATCTCACGGGTGCATTTTGTTTTGCGGTGCTCGCCATCGAGACGCCTGCACTCAAACCGGAATACGCTACGGCCATGGCGAAGATTGGCGTCGAGGCACTGCAGGGTTCCAACGGCCATATCTTCTGGAGCGCGATCATCGGCGGCTGGATGATTGCCACGGTCGCATGGCTGGTGAGCGGAAGCCACTCAGTGACAGGATCGGTGATGCTGATCTGGTTGCTGGCCTTCGTTGTCGGCATCGGCCACTTTGCCCATTCGATCGCGACCAGCGGCGAAATCCTGGCCGCCGTGCTCCATCACGACGCCGGCTTCCCTGCTTACTTCCAATGGCTGCTCTTCGCGGTCCTCGGAAATATCTGCGGCGGCGTTCTGCTCGTCACCCTGCTCGAGTACGGCCAGGTCAAATCCGCGGACTGACCGCCATCAGGGTAGGTGTGTGAACGATCCTC
>CAZZYN010000110.1:0-10573 GCA_964658265.1 uncultured Acetobacteraceae bacterium
CTTGGATCCTTGGTGTCTTTCTGCTGCTGATGACCCTCGGCATGGCCTTCACCGGCCAGGTACTGCGCTTCGATCAGGACGCCTACTGGGGCCTGGGCATCGGCGCCTCCATCTCCGGCCGCATACCCGTCGTCGGGCGCTACGTCGTCAGCCTGCTGCTCGGCGGACCGATCATCGCAGGCGCCACGCTCACGCGTTTCTTCACCCTGCACGTCTTTGTCATTCCGTCCGCCATGCTAGCCTTCGCGGGCCTGCACACCTGGCTCGTCCTGAAGCTCGGCATCAATGAATGGCCGACGCCGGGCCGCATCGTCACTCGCGACACCTACATCCAGGAATATCACGAGCTCACCCACAAAGACGGCATCGCCTTTTTCCCCTATGCCATCTGGAAAGATCTTGTCTTTTCCGCCGGACTCCTGCTCGCCGTCGCCATGTGCGCTGCGATCTTCGGACCCTTTGGCCCCGGCGGACAGCCCGATCCCACCATCATCCAGACCGTGCCCAAGCCGGATTACTTCTTCCTCTGGATCTATTCCATCCTCTCCTTCCTCCCGAACTGGATGGAGACGCCGGCAATCCTGATCGCGCCAGTCATCGGCATCGGCTTCATGCTCGCCCTGCCGTTTCTCGCCGGCGTCGGTGAGAAAAGCTGGTACCGTCGCCCCGTTGCCGTCCTCTCCGTCGTCATCCTCGCCGTAGCTTTCGCCACCTTGACCCACCTCGGCACCTACGAGCCTTGGAGTCCGAAAATGGAGGCCTGGAGCGGCTATGCCGTCCCGGTCAAGTACATTCACGGTCGCACCCCGCTCGAGCTGCAGGGCGCCAACGTCCTGCAGGACAAGCAGTGCCGCAACTGCCACATGCTGGGCGGGACCGGCGGCGAACGCGGACCAGCCCTCGACGGCGTAGCCAATCGCCTGACCGAAGACCAGCTCATCCGCCAGGTGTTGCAGGGTGGCGGCAACATGCCAGCTTATGGCAAAAACCTCTCCCCGCCACAAGTAACAGCACTGGTTGCATTCCTCGAAACTCTGCACCCGGACAACGAGCGTCCCGCCGAAGATGCAACCCGGCCTCTGGTCCAGGTCAATGATTCGCAGACGACAGTACCGCAGGAGCGCAGCCCGGCCCTGAACAGCGACCGGCCCGCAGTTATATCCACTCCACCCAAGGGCCAGTAGCAGATGCTCGATGTGGGCGATGCAGTCGTCCGTTCCTGGGCGCTGCTGCCATGGACAACGGCCGCCCTCATCATCACAGCCCTGGTATACCTGCGCGGCTTTCGCCTGCTTCAAACCACGCGCCCCACGCAATTTCCAGCTTGGCGCGCGGCCCTGTTTCTCGCCGGCCTCGCCTCACTCTGGCTCGCACTCGCCTCACCACTCGATGCCATGGGCGGCTTCCTGCTGACCGCGCACATGGTGCAGCACTTCATGCTGATGTCCGTAGCGCCGCCGCTTCTTCTGCTCGGCTACCCCACTGTCCCGCTGCTGCGCGGCCTGCCTCGCGCCCTGATGCGCGACGGCCTCGGACCATACTTCAGTATGGGCTGGGTCCACCAGTTGCAGCGACTGTTCGCCGCGCCCATCTTCGGCTGGCTCGCCATGAACATCGCATACATCGGCTGGCACATTCCCGCTGCCTACGAACTCACACTGCGCTCGCAGCCCTGGCATGAAGTCGAGCACGCCTGCTTCTTCCTCACCTCGCTCGCCTTCTGGTGGAACGTCGTGCAGCCCTGGCCGAGCCGTCCCCGAAGCTCGCGCTGGATGGTGCTCTTCTATCTCGTCTCCGCCGACCTGGTGAACACCGGCCTCTCTGCTTCGCTGGTATTCTCCGGCAAGCTTTTCTATCCGACCTACGCAGCCGTACCAAGAATCTCGGCCCTCAGCCCGTTGAACGACCAGGTTGCTGCCGGCGCCTTCATGTGGGTCATCGGCTCGGCTGTCTTCCTGCTGCCGGCTATCGCCATTCCAGTCACCCTGCTGGGCCGCCGCAAGGCCGTGAAGCCGGCTGTTGTATTTCACATACTGCAGCCTTCCCGCCCGGCAAGATTTGACCTCCTCCGCATCCCGTTCTTCGGCACCATGCTGCACGCCCGCTACGGCCGCATGTCATTGCAATCCATTACCCTGCTCATCTCTGCAATCGTCATCGCCCACGGCTTCTGGGGCCATCCGATGTCATCCATGAACCTGGCCGGCGTCGTTCCATGGAATTATGTGCGCGCCTTCGGATTGGTCGCCCTCATCCTCTTCGGCAACCTCTTCTGCATGGTCTGCCCGTTCATGCTGCCGCGCGAGCTTGGGCACCGTCTCGGCCTGGCAACGCACGCCTGGCCGCCCTGGCTGCGCAACAAGTGGCTGGCGGTCGGCTTGATCATCGTTTTCTTCTGGAGCTACGAACAATTCGCCCTCTGGGATGCGCCCCTCAAAACCGCCTGGCTGCTCATCGGCTATTTCGCCGCCGCTTTCCTGGTCGACACCTTCTTTCGTGGCGCCAGCTTCTGCAAATACGTCTGTCCAATCGGTCAGTTCAACTTCGTCAGCTCACTCTTCTCTCCCACCGAACTGACTGTTCGAAGCCAAAGCACATGCACCTCCTGCGAAATGAAAGACTGCATCCGCGGCAACGAAACGCAGCGCGGTTGCGAACTCGATCTCTTCCTTCCTCAGAAAGTTGGCAACCTCGATTGCACTCTTTGCATGGATTGCGTCAAAGCCTGTCCGCATGACAACGTCGCCATCTACGCTGTGTCACCGATGCGCGAAGTGAGCCGGGATCCCCTGCGGTCCTCGATCCGCCGTCTCTCTACCCGTCTCGACATCGGCATGGTCATACTCGCCGTCGCGTCCGCCGCGTTTCTGAATGCCGCTGCCATGGTCGAGCCGATCTCTGCCGTCCTCGCGAAGATCGCAGGCCACGTGCCGTGCTCCGGGCGCATCCTCATCAGCGCAGGCGGAACTCTGCTCGCCTGTACAACCATCGTGGCGCTCACGTGGCTCCTGACTGCCTGGATGCGGCGCATGCTTCCGCCCGGCGCCAGAACTTCAGTGACAGGCCGCCAGCTCTTCAATCGATTCGTCTTGACCATGCTGCCGCTCGGCCTCGCCATGTGGACAGCGCATCTGCTCTTCCACTTCCTCACAACCTGGCACAGTGCTTGGCAGCTGCTGCAGCAATTCATCGCTGACAGCATGTCGAAGTTCGGCCTTCACACCAGCATCTCCCCGGACTGGTCGCAGGCAGTCGGCACAGCCATGTCCCAGCCATCCCTGCTTGCTTTTCAGTTGCTCCTGCTCGATGCGGGCCTCCTTCTCAGCCTGTATGCGGCATGGCGGGTCGCCTGCGAATTCCAGCCACGCCCTGTGCACGCTGTGCGGATGCTGTCACCCTGGTTCGGCGCACTCGTGGCACTCTATGCCTTCGGCTTCTGGATCCTTCTGCAGCCGATGCAGATGCGCGGCATGTTGATGCAGGGATGACAGCGCCGCTTCGTTTCGCATGGCTTTACGTGCTACTGGTCGTCATATCCGGAACGTCAGCCCACGCCGATGGTGGCCGGCTCCGCTTCAGCAAAACCGCCGGACCTTTTCTCATCACGCTCTTCACCACACCCGAGCCACTCACGCCAGGACCCGCAGATTTCAGTGTCATGGTGCAGGATGCAGTCACGGGTCAGATTCTCCCCGACGCCGTTGTGACCCTGCAGCTCGACGAACAGGATGGCAGGACGATCCGAGCCATTGCAGATCATCACCGCGCCACCAACCAACTCATGCAGGCGGCGGCACTTTCCTTGCCATCGGTCGGCAGCTTCAGGCTGCATCTCGTTGTCCGCGACGCCTCTCGGGAAGCTTCAACGGACTCCAGCCTTATTGTGCAGCCCGGTTCGCGCACAGCGCCGCTCATCTGGACCTTCGCGTTATTGCCCTTCCTCGCTGTTCTACTCTTCGCGCTCCAACAAAGACAAAAGTTCAAGCTCAGTCAGTCTCGTTAGGCGCAGCATCGTGACCACAATTTAGGATGTGAGGCGTATGCGTGTAGCAAGCAGGCAAGTCGTACTATCCGGCGAAATGCTTTCCCTGGCAGACATCGTAGATGTTGCTGTGCACCGTGCTGCCGTCGCCATCGCTCCATCTTCCTATCCGCAAATTGAAGACGCACGCGGCCTCATCTCTGCCGTCCTCGAACGAGGAGCCGTCGCCTACGGCATCAACACCGGCTTCGGCAAATTGTCTGATGTCCTGATTCCCGCAGATCAACTCGCAGCTCTGCAGCTGAACCTCGTCCGCAGTCACTGCTGCGGCGTTGGTGAGCCGCTTCCAGCAGCTGAAGTGCGGGCCATGCTCCTGCTGCGTGCCAACGTGCTCGCGAAAGGGCACAGCGGCGTGCGGCCCATCGTCATCGAGACCATCATCCGCATGCTGAACAACGACCTCCATCCGGTCATCCCCAGCCGCGGCTCTGTCGGTGCCAGTGGTGACCTCGCGCCCCTCGCTCATCTCGCTCTCGGATTGATCGGCGAAGGAGACGTCCTCTTTCGCGGTCAGCGAATGTCTGCAGCCGACGCGATGGGGCGTGCAGGCATCGTGCCTCTGCAACTGGAAGCAAAGGAGGGTCTGGCGCTGTTGAACGGCACCCAGGCAATGAGCGCAGTGGGCGCTCTCGCCCTCTTCCGCGCGTCGCGCATAGCCAGCCTCGCGGATCTCGCAGGAGCGATGTCGCTCGAAGCACTCCGCGGCACACCCGCTGCTTTCGACCCGCGCATCCATCAGGCACGACAGCATCCCGGACAGATCGCCTCAGCCCGCCATCTGCTGAAATTGCTCGCAGACAGCCCTATCCGCGAATCCCATCGCACCAATGATCCCCGTGTGCAGGATGCCTACTGCCTGCGCTGCATGCCGCAGGTTCACGGTGCGGTCCGCGGAGCTCTCGCGCATGTGCAACAGGTCGTCTCAATCGAGACCGGGTCCGCAACCGACAATCCGCTCATCTTCGCCGATGGTCGGGGCGGCGGTGACATTCTCTCCGGCGGCAATTTTCATGGCGCACCGCTTGCCCTGGCATTCGACTACGCCGCCATTGCGCTGACTGACCTGATGAGCATCAGCGAACGTCGCATCGATCGCCTCATCAATCCCGACATCAACGAAGGCCTCCCGCCTTTCCTGTCAGACTCGCCTGGTCTCTCGTCCGGCTTCATGATTGCGCATGTAACAGCTGCGGCATTACTGAGCGAGGCAAAAGTGCTCGCTCATCCCGCCAGCGTGGATAGCGTTCCCACCTCAGGCGGCAAGGAAGACCACGTCTCCATGGGCATGACTGCCGCACTGAAGCTGAAGCAGGTCGTGGCCAACGCAGAATGTGTAATCGCCATCGAGCTGATGACCGCCGCCCAGGGCCTGGACTATCGCCATCCATTGAAAGCAGCCATGCGCATCGAAGAGGCTCGCTTGAAAGTCAGGGAGACAGTCGCGCCATTACGTGCCGACCGCGTGCTCGGCAGTGATATCGAAGCCCTGGCTCTCGCAGTCCGCGAAGGCCGCTTCGATCGCTGGATGGATGAGGGCGATCCAGTCTAAGGCTTGACAGCAATCACTTCTATCTCGACGAGGCCTGCAGGAACCACCAGCGCGGCCACCTGCATGGCACTGCGCGCCGGCTTGTTCGGCTGCTCTGCGGTCCCGAAAAATTGCGTATAAGCCGCCATGAATCCCGCAAAATCCAGCTTGTTATCTTTAGGGTCTGCCGCCAGGTACACATGCATCATCACAATATCGCCAAGGCTCAGTTTCTGCGCAGCCAGTGCTTTCTGAATATTCTTGATGGCAACGATACTTTGCGCTTTGGTATCCCCGGCAGGCTGCCCCTTCTCAAGGCCCATCTGGCCGCTGAGATACAGAGTATTTCCTGCCCAGACGCCTTCCGAGATAGGGAATGTGGAACCATCCGGCAAGGGGATGCGCTTTACCTGCGCCGACATTCGAATAGATGACAGGAATATCCCGCTTATTGCCACGACAAGTGCCATGTTACAAATCAATTTCTTGCTAGGCTGCACTCTTGCTCCCCTTTTCGATGCTTTCGCCGATCATGTTAATAGCACGCTTTGCTGACAGTGCCGCACCTTCCTGCCAGCCCACAATATGTGACGTATGGTCTCCCGCAAAGTAAATCCGGCCATCCGGCTTCAACAGCGCTTCATAACTGGTCTGTTCTTTTCTCCCGAAGCCGGAGACCCACGCCCCAAGATTGTAGGGAATCTCTCCCCAGTTCACATACACCGGCTTGGTTAACTTCTCACCCGATCCCGGATGCAACAACTCGACAGCCCTGCGCGAGGCATCCAGCTTCGCCTGCATATTGGGAAGGGCGCCGAATGGTGCGCCATTCTCAATGCCGTACCCGGACACCAGTACTCCGCGCGGCGAAAACAGACCCCAGCTTGGATACCACACCACCTGGATGTCCTGCTTAAGATAAGAAAGTCCGCCGTAAATGTTGTAGTCCGTCTCCCAGAAGCGAGGTGCTTCCCAAGCGACCTTGTAGCCGGAATCATATGTGCTGGCAGCAATCGCCTGCTTCACCTCGGCCGAGAAATTATTCTTTGTCTTGGCGAGAACAGTAAGAGGCATCGCACAGATACAGTAAGCGGCTTCAAGCTTCTCCATCCTGCCGCTCTCTGTATCTCGATAACTGATCCTGACCCCCGAAGCTGTCTGATCGATTTCCTGAACATCCGCATTCCGCCGTACGATGCCACCCAGACTCTTCCCAAACGCCATCGGTATCCGGTCCATGCCACCCACCGGTTGGAACATCGTCGCCTGCCAGTCGATAATGTCTTCGGCCAGCATGCCCTCCCACAGGTCAGCACTCAGCAGTTCTGCCATAGGTAGCGGATCGTGCACGACGCCCTTCTGCGTCCCGGCCCCCGGATATACCTTGAAGCCTGATCGCTCGCTGCCTTTGAATTTATAGTCGCTTGTAAGGTCCCCATACTTCTTGAGGAAGCTAAGCATCTGCTCCCGATCTCCGGCAGTAATCTCCTCGTCCAGCTGTCCCTTGCTCACGCACTTTGCCAGTAGTTCGGAAACATGGCCGCGGGTGTCATTAATCATCGCGCGCTGCTCCACGGCCTTGCCATGGCTCAATCCATCAGCCTGCATCAGTGCACTCCGCGAAGTATTCACCTCTACCTCCAGCGGAATCTGAAGCTCATGACAGTAGCCGAGCATGTTTTTATGGATCGAAGGGAGACGTGCGGGACCTGCGTTGAAATAATGACCTGCGTCAAACTCGCAGGATTGCTTTGTACCATCGGTAAAGTTGACTTCTGTTCCATTTCTGATCGTCCAGTTGCGGCCACCAACACGCGCTCGGGCCTCGAGCACCGTACACTCGTATCCCAGCTTGCGTAACTCGTAGGCAGAAACCAGGCCGGCTATGCCCCCACCCAGGATTACCACCTTTTTCCCCTTACCATTCGATGGCCGAACAGCCTCGGCAGCCGATGCCGCTATAGGCATCAGCCCGAGCGACTGCATCATGGTAAACGCAGCGGAATAGCCGCCAGCCTGACCAACACGGGTAATGAATTGACGGCGCGAAATAGACACGGCAAAATCCTTTCCTGCTCGCAATAAAACGGAGAAGACGACAGCTATGAACAACGGCACTTACCCGGTGGAGTAAGTGCCGTTGCTTCCGACAGGCAATCAGCGACAGCAATGGCGGTGACTAGAAAATGATCTTCAACGCCAGCTGTGTGTTAAATGGTTCACCTGCTCCGATACCAGGCGCTCCGTTAAAGTCGCCGATCGTATCTGACAGGGTCAGCGCCGTATCCAATGCCTGGTTGGGGTTTACACCGCCACTGGCACTCAGTGGTGGTGCGAAGTTGGTGCGATTAGTCACGTTGTACATCTCGATGCGAAGCTGCGTTGAGATTCTCTCCGTGATCGGTGTGTTCTTGAAGACGGAAAGATCGACATCCGCATAGCCAGGAGCAACATAGGCGTTGCGAGAAGAATTACCGAAGGTGCCGGCAGCCGGGTCCGCGAATGCTGCGGGATTAAGCCACTGACCACCAGCCTTACTCTGTTTGGCGCCTGCGTAGGCGCTCACTCCCGGAACAACATCGGCACGCTGGGTGCCTTCGTCTGTTCCTGAGTTATCACCTGAACTAAGCACTGAGAAGGGAAGACCGCCATGAAAGGTAAGCAGGCTGTTTACTGCCCAGCCCTTGCTCAGGAGATGAAGTCGCTCACTCCCGGGCACCGCATAGGACACAAGGCCGATGAAAGTGTTTCGAGTGTCGAAGTCACTCGGACCATAATCACCCTTGAAGTTGAAATTATTCTGCGGCAACGCGCCACGATACGCCGTGACTTCATCCATGCTGTGTGACCACGTGTAGGCGCCCTGCATCGTCACACCATGCAGATTAGAGGCTCGGATCGTTGCCTGCAGCGAGTTGTAGTTCGAGGTGCCGATACTCTGGATCTCGTTAATGAAGGTAAAACCTGGAAACTGGGCATTGTATGGGCGGGAATTCTGCTGCTTCTGCGCTGCAGTCAAACCATTCGTCGTGCCTGCAGGATCATCGGTGTAATTTGCCGGAGCAGCCTGGTTGATATCTCGGATCGACAGCAGATGTCTTCCACCGCTGCCGACATACCCAAGCTGTGCAACAACCTTGCTGGATAAACTCTGCTCAATCTGCAGGTTGTAGTTCACGTTGTGCGAAGGAACAAAATTCTTCGCGATCGAGAAGATGCTGTTCGATCCGGCACCCGGAGGGAACGGATCTACGCCAGCCTGCAGGGTGTAAGCATTCGCAGTAGATGTGCTCACCTGGTCAGGACCGCCGGGATTGCCCTCTACGCCATTCGGCGCACCATTGCCCGGACGATTATCAAGGAACGGGTTGAGGTTCGGCGTGTCGTAGTAAAGCCCGGCCCCGGCCCGAACTACTGTGTGCGGGGAAAGCTGATACGAGAAACCGACGCGTGGGCTGAAGTTGGTGTACACCGGATCGTAAAGATTGCTGATCTGGTTGCCCTGGAACGCGACGCCTCCAAGCGCTGGTCTGAATACCGAGAGGTTCTTGTAGGAGTTATGCAATGGACCTTCGTAATCCCATCGCAATCCGTAATTAATGCTCAGTTTCGGGCTCAGCTGCCACGCATCCTGGCCGAAGAACGCGAGCGTATTCACGAAGACCTGGCGATCTGGATTTCCAAGCGCTATTGACGAAGTCTTCACATTGCCGGCCAGAAAGTCGGCGAGCGAGCCTACGAGTTTGTCCGTACTGGTGGCCCCTGCGTTCCAGGCTATGTTTGAACCGGGTACCGGTCCCTGCGTCCCGTCGAACGTGAAGCTGCCAAGTGCATGCCGATGGTAGAACTCATCCAGTTGCGCCTTCCGCAGTTCACCGCCAAACTTGAATTGATGACGGCCAATGGTCCAGGACAGGTCTTCCGTGAGATGGCCGGTAATGTCGTTACGGCCCTCAGGAGGCGTCTCGCCAATCGGATCGAAGCCGGAAATCTTGATGTTGGGTGCGCCCTTCAACACCGAGCCATCTACTAATCCAAGAGACGCCGCGTCGAAGCCGTTATTAAAGTCGTTGAATACCTGGTTGAAGTAATTCACGCCAGCCAACAGCTGATTAGTGATCGCATTAGAGAAGACGTGGTTGTAGACGATCGCGTAATTCTGTACATGGATCGGGGCCACTTCGTAGTAGTCCTTGATGTGCGATCCTACTGGCGCAACCTGGTTCCCCTGGCCTACAAACCAGTGGGCTGTCAGCTGGTTCTTTTCGTTAAAGTTGTAGTCAACTTTAGCCAGGCCGTTGTAACTGTATCCATACTCAGGATCGTTGCTGACGTAATTAAACTGAGATGGCGTGCCGCCCACATCGCCGGCCAGGTTGCCCGTAACCTTGGCGGGCCATAATGCGGCCAGCAGGTTTGCGGAAACAGGATTGACTGGCACATTGAACGACGCAAGCGTCGCTTTGGCAGCTGCCTGCCACGCTGCCGAAGGCTGCGTAGACTGTGCTGGAACACCAATAATGAACCGTTGATGCTCATAAGTCACAAACCAGAAGAGTTTGTCTTTGACAATCGGGCCGCCAGCTGAAAATCCGTAGTTATAGTTGCGGACTTCCTGCTTAACCGGCGCCGTGAAAGGACTCGTTGCGCCAAAGAACTCATTACGGTTGTAGTAGTAAACGCTGCCGTGGAGTGAATTGCCGCCAGACTTCAGCGACAGGTTTACACTCCCTCCCGGGTTACGTCCGGACTCTGGCGAAGCTTGGCTCTGCGATGAAAAATCCTGGATCGCATCAATCGGCAAAACCACGCCCGCTATGCCGGAGACGCCTCCCTGGTTGACTGCGGGGATGTTATGCCACAGGTCATTATTATCGATGCCGTCGATCTGCCAGTTGATCTGGTTGGCGCGCGTGCCGTTGAGCGAGCCGTAACCGCCAGCGCCGCCATTGGCAAAGCCGGGTGACAGGCTCACCAGCTGCGTAAAGTCACGACCATTCAAC
>CAZZYN010000111.1:0-10497 GCA_964658265.1 uncultured Acetobacteraceae bacterium
GATTCTTCTTGTACTTGGAAGAGGCAAGACCGGAAGCGTTGTTGCGGATGTCGCGCATGAGCATGGTCACAGTGTTCGCGTGATCGGCGAAGAGGAGAACCGGAGTGCGTCGGCACTCACTCCGCCGATGCTCGCCCACTTTGACGCAGTGCTGGACTTCACGACACCAGAAGCAGTGGTACCGAATCTCAAGGCATGCCTGTCAGCTGGTGCGCGGGTGGTAGTGGGCACCACGGGCTGGTACAGCCGTCTGGACGAGATGCGGGTGCTGGCGGAGCGTCGCAACGCGGCCCTGTTGTATGGCTCCAACTTTTCCATCGGGGTGCAGGCAGTGTTGAAGCTTGCCCGGGAACTGGCACGGACGGCAAAGGGTTATGACTACAGTATCCGCGAGACGCATCATGCTTCGAAGCTGGACAGTCCTTCGGGTACGGCGCTATCGATTGAGAAGGCCCTGCTTGCGGGAGAGGCTTCCCTGCAGGTCAAAATCGAGTCGCAGCGCGAGGGCGACCACGCCGGCCTGCACGTGGTGGAAGCACGCTCGGGGAATGATGTGATTGAGGTTCGCCATGAATCGTTTTCCCGACGCGGCTTTGCGGAAGGCGCGATTCGCGGCGCGGAGTGGCTGAAAGATCGCACCGGCTGCTACGAGTTCAGCGAGATCTTTTCCGAGCTTTCATGAGCCGGGAAGCGGCCTGCGCGCTCCCTGCATCGGCGGTGTAGGAGTGGTAGACTCCTTGCCGATGCGTGAAGAACGGAAAAGGACCGATGTGCTGCTAAGCGGATGCGCAACGGCGCTGGTTACTCCATTCAAAAAAGATGGCTCGCTTGATCTGAAAGCGCTCACGTCGCTGGTGGAGTGGCAGATTGAGAGTGGCATTGACTTCCTGGTGATGTGCGGGACGACGGGTGAAGCGCCGACGCTCGAAGAAGAGGAGTGGCTGGATGTCGTTACTGCTGCGATTGAGGCAGGACGTGGGCGGATCCCGATTCTCGCGGGATGCACGCACAATTCGACTCACGAAGCGGTAAGGAAAGCGCAGAGGGCAGCAGAGATCAGAGGTCTGGATGGCCTGCTGTCGGCCAATCCTTATTACAACCGGCCCACGCAGGAAGGACAATTTCAGCATTTCCTGGCGATGGCAGAAAGCACTCCGCTGCCCCTGGTGCTTTACAACATTCCGGGGCGGACTGGCGCCAACCTTGAGCCGAAGACGATTGCACGGCTGGCCGAGGCTGCGCCGACGCTGGCGGGGGTCAAAGAGTCGAGCGGCAATCTGCAGCAGATTACCGAACTGCTGCATCTTGTACCGGCCGGCCTTCCGGTGTTTGCGGGCGACGACAACATCGCGCTGCCGGCAATTGGCGCAGGTGCCGCGGGATTGATCTCGGTAGCAGCAAACGAGATTCCGTCGCAGATGGGCGAGATGGTTCGTGCAGCACTGGCAGACGACTGGGAACGTGCACGAGAGATCAACCGTTCCTATTACGGCTTGATGCTGGCAAATTTTCTGGAGACCAACCCCGGACCAGTGAAATGCCTGCTGGCGATGATGGGAAAAATGGAAGAGATTTATCGACTGCCCATGGTCGCGGTGAGCAATGCGACGCGTGACCGCATCCGTGCGCTGGCCGCAGATCTAGAGCTGCTGGCCTGAGAATGGCGTATGCCGCTGCGACTGGCTGAACGCCTGCATATGCCAGCGGCGGACAACCAAATTGCGGGAGTTCCGGCTTGAAGTTGCTAGACTTCGAGAGATATGAGCAAGCCTCTGCTGCCGCCTGACCTTGAAGCAACAATCGAGCACTACTTTTCACTTGGAGCGGCTGCCCATGGCGACCGCTCCGCCATGGATGCGTTCGTCGCCTTTCGAGAGGCGCTCTGCGTGGGCACGATCCGGGCGGCTGAACCGGATGCAGGCCATCCGCTGGGCTGGCGTGTCAACGCGTGGGTGAAGCGAGGTATCCTGCTGGGTTTTCGGCTGGGCGATATGAAGGAGATGGGGGGACGGGAATTCTCCTTCGTGGACAAGCACACCTATCCAGCGCGCGGCTTCGCGGTTGCGGATGGAGTGCGAGTCGTACCCGGCGGATCGTCCGTCCGAACAGGAGCTTTCGTCGCGCCTGGGGTCGTCTGCATGCCACCGATGTATATCAATGCGGGCGCCTATGTGGATGAGGGCACGATGATCGACTCGCATGCGCTGGTGGGCAGTTGCGCGCAGATTGGCAAGCGTGTGCATTTGAGCGCGGCGGCACAGGTCGGCGGCGTGCTGGAACCGGTGAATGCCAATCCAGTCATTATCGAAGAGGATGTACTGGTGGGCGGCAACTCCGGAGTGTACGAAGGCACAATTGTGCGGAAACGCGCGGTGCTGGCAGCCGGCACGATCCTGACAAGGGGCACGCCCGTGTATGACATGGTGCGCGGCGAGATCTTGAAAGCCACATCCGAACAGCCCCTGATTATCCCGGAAGACGCCGTGGTAGTGCCGGGTGCGCGGGCAATCAGCCAGGGCCAGGGCAAGCAGTGGGGGCTGAGTCTTTATACCCCGGTGATTGTGAAATACCGCGATGAGAAGACAGATCTGAGCACGACGCTCGAAGATCTGCTTCGCTGACCTCCGGCTGAGCCACGAAGCGCAGCAGCCAGCCCCAAGCCGCAACAGTTAGAATGCATCGATTGCGATTCATCGCTCAGGACAGGTGTCTTACCTATGTTCAACCACATTCTGCGACTCGCTGCTGGTCGCCAGGGCCGCATCGCTCTTGCTGGTTTGCTGCTCATTTCACCCGTCATGCATGGTCAGCACAGGGCGAAGCCTGCCGAGAAGAAAGAACATCCGACGTGGCCATGGATGAACAAGAGCCTCAGCCCGGATGAGCGCGCGGCGATGGTGGTGAAGGCAATGACGCTGGACGAGAAGATCACTCTTCTCCACGGCAACGGGATGGCGCACACGCCGTTCTGGCAGATGCCGCTGACAGCTAAATCCAATGGCGGCGCCGGATATATTGCGCCTATCGAAAGGCTTGGTATTCCGGGCGTCGACATGTCGGACGCGGCGTATGGTGTGAGGTCTTCCGGAGAGAATGGACGCTATTCGACGGCGCTGCCGAGCAACCTGGCTGCGGCGGCCAGCTGGGATCCGAAAGCCGCGTACGAGTATGGCGCATTGATTGGACGGGAGCTGCGGGCACAGGGATACAACATGACACTGGGCGGCGGTGTAAACCTGACGCGCGAGCCGCGCAATGGCAGAACGTTCGAATACCTGGGCGAAGATCCGGTGCTGGCCGGGACGCTGGTAGGCCAGTTGATGACCGGCGAGCAGGCGCAGCACGTGATTGGCGATATCAAGCATTACGCTATCAACGATCAGGAGACGGGACGCAATGTGGTTGATGCCGTGATCTCAAAACGGGCGATGCGTGAGAGCGACCTCTTTGCCTTCGAGATCGGCCTGCGGGCTGCGCAGCCCGGTGCAGTGATGTGCTCCTACAATCGGGTCAATGGCGATTACGCCTGCGAGAATGATTATCTGCTGCACGAAGTGCTCCGCAAGGACTTCAAGTTTCCCGGATTTGTCCTCTCTGACTGGGGCGGTACCCATTCCACCGTAAAGGCATCGCATGCAGGGCTCGACAACGAAGAGCCGATGGATACCTACTTCGGCGCGCCGCTCAAGAAAGCAGTGACTGCCGGCGAAGTTTCAGTGGCAGAGATCAATAAACACGCGCAAAGGATCCTGCGATCGTACTTCGCAACCGGGATTGTGGATGACCCGGTGCAAAAGGGCGTGGTCGACGTAGAACGTGACCTGGATGTTGCGCAGCATATCGAGGAAGGATCAATCGTGCTGTTGAAGAACAGCGCGGGCCTGCTTCCGCTTGGCAGCAGTGTGCATTCCGTGGCGCTGATTGGCGCGCATGCGGATGTAGGCATGATTTCAGGGGGAGGGTCGGCACAGGTTGATCCCCCGGGTGGAAATGCGATTATGCCTCCCGGCCAGGGTGCCACGCACTGGCAGGAACATATCTGGTTTCCCACGTCACCCTTGAAGCAGCTTCGTCTGGCGCTGCCGTCCGCAAAGATCGGGTTTGATGAGGGGACGGATACAGCGTCTGCTGCTGCGCTGGCGAAGCAGTCGGACGTGGCGATTGTCTTCGTCCAGCAGTGGGAAAGCGAAGGCATGGATCTCGAAACCCTCACTTTGCCGGAGAAGCAGGATGCCCTGATCGAAGCTGTGGCGGCAGCCAATCCGCACACGATCGTAGTGCTCGAGACGGGCACGGTTGCGTTGATGCCGTGGATCGACAAAGTCGAGGGCGTGGTGGAGGCGTGGTACGGCGGATCGAGGGGAGCGACTGCGCTAGCGAACATTCTGACAGGCGTAGTCAATCCATCGGGTAAAACGCCAGCGACCTTCCCGCTGGCGGATGCTGATCTGCCGCATACAACGATTGCGCCCCTGCCGCCGGAAGAACGCGGACAGGGTGCGGGCGCTGTGAATGCCCGCAAGGCCGCGCCGCCTGCTTACAGCGTGCACTACGATGAAGGCCTGAAGGTCGGCTACAAGTGGTATGACGCTGAGAAAAAGCCGGTCCTGTTTCCATTTGGGTTCGGGCTTTCATATACCAGCTATGAATATTCCGGATTGAAAGTAGACACCAGTGATCGTGCCGGAAGCCGGGTCACCGTCAGCTTTCGCCTGAAAAATACCGGCAAGCGGAGCGGTGAAGAGGTAGCCGAGGTGTACGCTTCCCTTCCGGATGAGGCCGGCGAACCGCCAAAGCGGCTGATCGGCTGGGAAAAGGTCCATCTCGAGGCGGGGGAGAGCAAGGAAGTCAGCCTGCCTGTGGATACTGAATATCTGTCCGTTTTTGATGAAGCTGCCGACCGGATGCAGCTGATCCCAGGAAAATACACGGTGATGGTCGGAGGATCTTCGAAAGCACTGTCACTTGAAAAACAGGTAGAGCTGCACTGATGGCGGCGCCGCATGCAGCTGCTGTGCAGCAGGATGCGGCACCGGCCAAGTTGCGCGCTCGTTCGTGACAGGCTTGGCTGAGGTGATCCAGCTGTCTCATCTGCGCGTCGTGCTGGTGGCATCGCGCAATTCGCTGAATATCGGCGCGGCGGCGCGTGCGATGAGCAACTTCGGTGTGCTGAATCTGCGGCTGGTGCGACCCTATGATCCGGCATTTCGTGAGGCGCGTTCGGCGGTGGGTGCAGCGGAGCTGATGGCAGCAGCTGTCGTATGCGAAACAGTTGCTGAAGCGGTTGCAGGCTGCTCCGTTGTGATTGGCACATCAGGCAAACCTGGGCGAAGTTCTCGGCACAATTTCTTCAGCCTGGACAAGGCTGCCTCAATCATCCAGGCGGCGACGAGGGAGGGTGAGGTCGCGCTGCTTTTCGGCTCGGAGAAGTTTGGCTTGTCCAACGATGATCTCAGCTATTGTGACTGGCTGCTGCATATCCCGACACGGGAAGAACATCTGTCAATGAATCTTGGCCAGGCTGTGGCAGTCTGCCTGTACGAAATTAGCCGAACGGCGCCATTTGCCACGACTACGCCCCTGTCCAACTCAGACAGTGAGATGACCATACTTGCAGCAGCAGAAGATCGTGAACGCGTTACCCAGACCCTCCTGGAGGCGCTGGCCAGCAGCGGTTATCTCGAAAAACATCAGAGTGCAACCATGCAGGCCGATGTGCGCGAGATCATTCGCAGACTTCAGTTGACGCGGCGAGATGCTCAAACACTGCTGGGCATGCTGCGGCAGATGATCTGGAAAATGAATGCAAGGTAGGCAGCAGCTGCAGCTCCGCGCCTACATGCCGGTATGTGGCTTGAGCCCGGAATTTAAATTGCGGCGGGATCTCCCATGGCGAACCGGTCGGTGAGCCTGTTGGCGGAAGTGCCACAAAGTCGACAAACTCTGCTATCTTCGGAAAATCTTCTCCAAGTCGAGATCGTGCATCCCAATGGCGTAAACCAAGCGAAAGGTCGAGCCGAACTATGTTGATCCGACTGGGCTATGACATCATTTTTGATTTGCCACAGCCAACCTCAATGGTAGCGATGCTGCATGTTCATCCCAGCCGCATACCAGACCTGCAGACTCCCGACAGTCTGATCGTGGAACCAGCATTGCCGCTGCACGAATACATGGATTCCTTTGGCAATCTCTGCACCCGGGTGTCGGCACCGGCGGGGACATTACGGTTCCTTGGAGATGCGACGATTGCGGATCCTGGTGTTCGTGATCCGCAGATCCTGGATGCCAGAGAGCACCCGATCGACGACCTGCCAGACGAAGTACTGCAATTCCTCCTCAGCAGCCGTTATTGCGAAGTGGACCTGCTCTCGGTGGTCGCTTATGAATTGTTCGGCCACCTGCCGAAGGGCTGGTCAAGAGTGAGAGCGGTGTGTGACTGGGTCTGGTCGCGCGTGCGATTTGGCTACCAGTACGCGCGGGCAACTCGTACTGCACTGGATGTGTATACCGAACGCGTGGGTGTTTGCCGGGATTTTCAGCACCTTGCCATCACTTTCTGCAGGGCTTTGAACATACCGGCCCGCTATGTCACAGGCTACCTTGGGGATATTCAGTGGCCGGTAAATGGACCTATGGATTTCAGCGCATGGTTCGAGGTTTACCTTGACCATAAGTGGTGGACTTTTGACGCTCGTCACAACCAACCCCGCATCGGCCGGGTATTGATGGCCACTGGCCGCGATGCCGCGGATGTCGCACTGACGACTTCCTTCGGAACGGCAAACCTCAGAAAGTTTTTTGTTGTCTCGGACGAGATACAAGGCGGAGGTCCTGCTTAGTGTCCCCGGAAGGCGACCTTTCCAATTCGGCTCATCCTGCACTGCGGGACTACTTCCTCGATGAAGCATTCGACGAGATGTTTGACGCGAACCGGGAAGTTCGTCCGCACTATCGCGCACTGCTGCAGAATTTCCATGACATGCCGGAGCAGGAGCTTCGACGGAGAAAGCAGTCTGCCGATCTGTCTTTTCTGAACCAGGGCATTACTTTCACAGTCTATGGTCGCGACGAAGGTACAGAGCGCATTTTCCCGTACGATCTGCTGCCGCGCATTGTGACGGCGGCCGAGTGGGCGCATATCGAGAAAGGGCTGACACAAAGAATTACTGCATTAAATCTTTTCCTCCGGGATGTGTACAACGAAGGAAAGATACTCGCCGATGGTAAGGTTCCGCGGGAGATTGTTTACACGTGTCGACACTTCCGGCGGGAGATGCGCGGTCTGCAGGTACCACGGAACGTGTATATAGCCGTCACTGGAACTGATCTGATCCGGACCAAGGACGGCAGCTTTGTAGTTCTCGAAGATAACCTGCGTGTGCCCAGCGGCGTGAGCTACATGCTGACCAGCAGACGCGTGATGAAGCGTATTTTCCCGCAACTCTACAGTGCCTACGGTGTTCGGCCAATTGATCACTACACGCAGGTCCTTCTAAGTACGCTTCGCTCCCTTGCCCCCGAGGGTCGACCGGAACCCACGATCGTATTGCTGACTCCGGGAGTGTATAACTCGGCTTATTTCGAACATACCTACCTGGCTCGCCAGATGGGCATTGAACTGGTCGAGGGTCGCGACCTGGTAATTCACGACAATATCGTCTACATGCGCACCACTGCCGGCTTGAAACGGGTTGATGTGATCTACCGAAGAGTGGACGATGATTTCATCGACCCGCTTGCATTCCGCTCGGATTCGATTCTAGGGGCGGCCGGACTTTTTAATGCCTATAGGGCCGGGAATGTAACACTCGCGAATGCCTTCGGGACAGGCCTTGCGGATGATAAAGCTCTTTACGCCTATGTGCCTGCCATCATTCGCTACTATCTTGGCGAAGAGCCAATTTTGAATAATGTCGAGACCTATTTGATGTCCGATGCCAAGCAGCGGGAATACGCACTCGCTAACCTGGACAAGCTGGTAGTGAAGGCAGTTGGAGAGTCCGGCGGCTATGGAATGTTGATCGGTCCGCAGAGTACAGCAGCTGAGCGGGAAGATTTTCGTCATCGGATTGAAGCGAATCCCAGGAACTATATCGCTCAGCCGACGATTGACTTCTCGCGTGCGCCATGCCTGGTAGGAGGCTCGGGAGGTCCGAGTATCGAGCCTCGCCATGTTGATCTTCGGCCGTACATCCTATATGGCGACAAGATCAACATTGTGCCGGGGGGCCTGACACGTGTGGCTCTGCGCAAGGGCTCGCTGGTAGTGAATTCCTCCCAGGGCGGCGGCAGCAAAGACACCTGGGTGCTGCAAGACTAGCCGGTCAGAAGGATCGTTTCTATGCTTTCGCGTGTTGCTGACAGTTTGTATTGGATGAGTCGCTATCTTGAGCGTGCCGAACACACCGTTCGTCTGCTGGATGTAAATATGTCTCTGATGCTGGACCGGTCAGGAACCAGCGTTGAGAAGCGATGGAATCGTGTCCTGACTGCACTCGGACATACGCCCGAACTGGCGTGGTCAGGCGATCACTTTCAGTTGATCCAGTCGCTTACCTTTGACGCAACAAACAAGGCTTCCGTTCGCGCGTCCATTGTGACGGCAAGAGAAAATGCCAGGCAGGTGCGTGACGAGATCAGTTCAGAGCAATGGCAGCAGCTTAACCGCTTGTATCACCAGGTGACTGAGCCGGAGGGTTACGGCCACGACGTGCATGTCGAGGAATTTCTTCCGGCTGTTATAGATGGATTGCATTTATTTCAGGGTGTGACCGATACCACCATGAGTCATGGCGAAGGATGGCAGTTTATCCAGATGGGGCGTTCCCTCGAAAGAGCTTTCGCCATCGGTAAACTTCTGGATATGTACTCTCCTGATCTTTTGCAGAGCAATGAAGATGAAGGGGATGGCTATCACTACCTGGAGTGGATTGGATTGCTGCGGTGCTGCACGGCTTTCGAAGCGTATTGTCGCGTGTATACCGCCGATTTGAGCCGAGACCGGATACTAGAGTTTCTCCTGCTGAATCCTGAGTTTCCTCATTCGATTCGTTATTCTATCGACGCACTTAGTCTTGCGCTTAATTCCATTCAGCAAACCACTGGAAGACAGCAGGCGGATGGTCTCTCCAGGCTAGCTGGACGGCTGCAGGCAACACTGCGATTTGTAGACATACAGGAAATTCTTGATGGTGATCCTGCGAAATATTTGCAGGACATGCTTCATCAATGCCGGCGAATCCACGGGCAGATCTACCAGGACTACATCCAGTATTCAGTTCAGGCTGCACTTGCGACTTAACCAGGGAAGGTAGAGATGCGATTCTTTTCAGTGCGCCATCTTACTAAGTTTCGCTACAGAGACACTGTGAGTGAGAGTGTCATGGAGACGCGGATGCATCCGCGCAGCGACAGCAACCAGCGGTGTCTCTCTTTCACTTTGTCTGTAAGTCCACGATGCCGCGTTTTTTCCTATCGAGACCATCTCGGGAATAATGTTCATCATTTTGATATTCCAGGGGATCATTCGCAGCTGGTAATCGTAGCGGAGGCGCTGGTAGAGCAGCAGCCGCTGGGCGATGTTCCTCATTTCCTTAGTCCGGATGCATGGCAGGAGCTGGATCACCTGGTTGGCGAGGGGGATTACTGGGAGATGCTGCTTCCCAGTGAATATGCAAAGGAAACTCCGGCATTGGTGGAACTTGCCAAGGGCTTTGATATACGGCGGCGCGATGATCCGCTAATGTTGCTGCGAGAAGTAAATACTCGTCTGTTCGATTACTTCAACTATGTGCCTCGCAGCACGCGTGTTGACTCTCCGATTGATGAAGCTATTGAAAGCCGGAATGGTGTGTGCCAGGACTTTGCCCACACGATGATCGCACTAGTGCGTCCACTGGGTATTCCATGCCGCTACGTGAGCGGCTATCTTTACCATGGTGAGCGAGACACTGATCGTTCTGTATCGGACGCGACGCATGCGTGGGTAGAGGCCTTTCTGCCGCATCTCGGATGGGTTGGATTCGACCCGACAAATAACCTGCTGGCCCACGAACGACATATCCGGACCGCGCTTGGCCGCGATTATGCGGACGTCCCGCCTACTACCGGCACGTATCGCGGCCGCACCGAAAGTGAATTGTACGTAGCCGTGCAGGTGACTGCCTTTGACCAGGCACCGGCGCTCGATCAGGATATGCCCATTCCTGAGGACTGGTCGATGCTGGTGGAGCGCGCGCAGGAGCCGCCCCAGCCTGCGTCTCCGCTGCTGCAGATCCAGCAGATGCAACAACAACAATCGCGTCAACGAGAGGCTATGCGACTCCGTCCGCACAAGGCCCGAATCGCGGGTTCGTGATATTCTTTTTGGGTACTCGACGCGTCGCTGAACCTCCTACGCGACCTCGACGTTCTCCTCCGGACGCGTAGCTCAACTGGCAGAGCATTCGACTCTTAATCGACAGGTTGGTGGTTCGATTCCACCCGCGTCCACCA
>CAZZYN010000112.1:0-10105 GCA_964658265.1 uncultured Acetobacteraceae bacterium
ATAGGTGTGTAAACGATCCTCGCGCAGCCAGGCTAGGTGTGTGAGCGATCCTTGCTCCGCTGGTAGGTGGGTGCCCCATCCTCGCGAAGCTAGGGTGGGTCTTCGCGCTCGGCGCGAACCCTCGCTACCCTCAGTTAAAGCATGGTCTTGCTTCAGCCAAAATGATCGGGGCGCACCGCTTCCATCTCAAGCACAAACCACCGGATCATCCGGCGCGATACCATATGCCAGGCGCGTTAGGGAAGGTACTTCGGTTCGCGATTGTTCCACGTGGAACAATTCACCCGTCTGTCACTCACACTGACTCAAATTGTTCCACGTGGAACAATTTGAGCAGCAGAGTGGTTCGAACGAATCACAGAGAGTTCATTTTCAGCAGGAACTCTGCGTTGTTCCGTGTCTTCGACAAACGGTCGACCAGCAACTCCATGGCTTCCACTGGCGACAGCGGGTTGAGGACCTTGCGCAGAACCCAGATGCGCTGAAGATCTTCTTTCGGTATCAGCAGCTCTTCCTTACGCGTACCCGAGCGCTGAATATCGATTGCTGGAAAGACGCGCTTGTCGACGAGCTTGCGATCAAGAATGATTTCCATGTTGCCGGTACCCTTGAACTCTTCAAAGATGACCTCATCCATGCGCGAGCCGGTGTCCACGAGGGCCGTCGCAATAATGGTGAGCGAACCGCCTTCTTCGATATTGCGGGCTGCACCGAAGAAACGCTTCGGACGCTGCAGCGCATTCGAATCCACGCCGCCTGAAAGTACCTTGCCCGATGGCGGCACAATGGTGTTGTACGCACGTGCCAGCCTGGTAATGGAGTCCAGCAGGATCACGACGTCACGCTTGTGCTCGACGAGACGCTTGGCCTTTTCGATCACCATCTCGGCCACCTGTACGTGACGTGCGGCGGGCTCATCGAAAGTCGAGCTGATGACTTCGCCCTTGACCGACCGCTGCATATCCGTGACTTCTTCCGGACGCTCGTCGATCAGCAGGACGATGAGTGCGACTTCCGGATGATTGGTAGTGATGGAATTGGCAATCGACTGCAGCAGTACGGTTTTACCAGTACGCGGCGGCGCCACGATCAGGCCGCGCTGCCCCTTGCCGATGGGCGTCAGCAGGTCCATGACGCGACCGCTGGTGCTCTCACCCGTGGTTTCCATCCGCACCCGCTCCTGCGGATACAGCGGCGTCAGGTTGTCGAACAGGATCTTGTTACGGGTCTCTTCCGGTGACTCGAAGTTGATCGCTTCAATCTTGACCAGCGCGAAATACTTTTCGCCTTCGTGCGGCGGCCGCACGTTGCCGCTGATGGTGTCGCCGGTCTTCAGGTCGAACTTGCGGATCTGGGAGGGCGAAACATAAATGTCGTCGGGCCCAGGCAGGTAGTTGTAATCCGGAGAGCGCAGAAATCCATAGCCGTCGGGCAGAATTTCGAGAACACCTTCAGCGAAGATGTGGCCTTCTTTTTCGCTCTGCGCTTGCAGAATCTTGAAAATCAGGTCTTGTTTACGAAGGCCGCTGGCGCCGGGAATTTCCAAAGTGCGCGCAATCTTGCTTAATTCCGTAATGCTTTTCTCTTTAAGCTCAGAAATAGTCATGGGTACTCACAGGTGGGATGGTTCGGGAGTGATGCTGGAAGGGATGGGCAGGGTGTTGCAGGGGGTCGATCAGAGTAATGCGGAAGGGGAGGGTACTGCAGGCCGCGCTTAAGCTGCGCGGCGCTGCGGAATCGCTTCAGTTGCTACGACGGGTTCAGCTGCAGGTACCATGGGGCTAGCATCGTGGAAACGAACCAGCACATCATTGGTCGTATCCTGGAGCCGCGTATTTGGCTTGTGCAGCTTGCGTGTAGCCTTCGAGGCCAGCTGACACAGTTGATAGCGGTTGTTCACGTGGGCAAGTGCCCCAAAAATAAGATCGGAACGCATGTGTTCTCCTTCTAAGTACCGTGTCTCAGACCTTGTCGGGGGTTTATGCCTATCGTGTCTGAAACTACGGTCTTTCTTTTTAAATCCTCTTCATCGAGTAAGACGCACTAGCGCGGCCAATGCTCCACTTTTCTGAAAATTCTTTTTGATCGTGCCCGTTGCACCGCAACTACTGAAGGTCTTGAACGCTCCGGGTCTGCTTCGACCCGCTCCTGCAAGTTCTGTGCTGCAATCGGCAAAACTGACGTTAAATCCCTTGGGCCCATGGGTCAACACTTTTTTTCATAGATGGCGCGTTAGTACCGTCCCGATTTTGGAATAGTGCATTTGATTCAATGGAATGAATGGTTTACAGGATCCTGGACTCAAGATCGCTAACTGCGTTGCGGTTCAAAGTATAGCCGTCTTCCGTGATCTACTGAAAACCATACCCAAATCGTCATTGATTAAAGATCCGTCAACAGTACTTTTGGCATCGGATTTGCGGTCTTCCGCGACGCGGTCATCCCTCTTGAGGTGCCCCGGAGGTCAGGACCAGTAGTTACGATCGAGCGTGCGGTACTGGATGGCCTCGGCCAGGTGCCCGACGAGGACATCCGGAGCGGCTTCAAGGTCTGCTATCGTTCGCGCGACTTTAAGGATGCGGTCATGAGCGCGTGCGCTAAGTCCCTGCTGCTGCATGGCACGCTCGAGCAGCTTCTCTGCTTCCGGGGAGAGGTCACAGTAGGTCCGGATCTGGCGGGTGGTCATCAGGGAGTTGGCATATGAGGCGTGCTCGCTGAAACGCAATCGCTGCTGTTCTCGTGCACCCAGCACGCGCTTACGAATCTCGCTGGAGCCTTCGCTGGCCGACTTGCCACGCAGCTCGCGGTACTGCACGGCAGGCACTTCGATATGGATATCGATGCGATCGAGAAGCGGGCCGGAGACGCGCGAGATATATCGCTGCATCATCGGCGGCGTGCAGGTACATTCGCGCGCTTTGTCATTGAAGTAGCCGCAGGGGCAGGGATTCATGGCAGCCGCCAGCATGAAACGGGCGGGAAAGCTGAGGGACATGGCCGCACGGGCGATGGTCACGGTGCCGTCTTCGAGCGGCTGGCGCATGACCTCGAGGACGTTGCGCGGAAACTCCGGCAACTCATCAAGGAAGAGGACGCCGTTGTGAGCGAGCGAGACCTCGCCCGGACGCGGCACGGCGCCGCCGCCGATGAGCCCGGCATCGGAGATGGTGTGGTGCGGCGCGCGAAAGGGCCGGTGCATCACCAGACCGCCATCGCCTTCGAGTACGTTTGCGACGGAGTGAATCTTGGTGGTTTCGAGCGCTTCTGAAAAAGTGAGCGGCGAGAGAATACTGGGCAGCCGTTTTGCCAGCATGGTTTTGCCCGAACCGGGCGGCCCGATCATCAGGATGTTGTGTCCGCCGGCTGCGGCTACTTCGAGCGCACGCTTGGCTGTCTTCTGCCCGCGCACATCCTTGAAGTCTGCGGCGAAGGTCTGTTCCGCACCGAGGAGATTGGCCGATGCGACGCGGAACGGCTTCGCCTGGATGCCGCCATTGGCGGACTGGTTGAGCAGTTCGCGTACTTCCGGCAGAGAACGCACCGCATAGACCTCGATGCCTTCGACTACCGCGGCCTCGGCTGCATTGCAGGCGGGTGCGAGCAGGTACTTGATGCCGCGACGCATGGCGGCCACGGCGATGGGCAGCATACCGGGCACACCGCGCACGCCGCCATCCAGACCCAGTTCGCCGACCATCAAAAATTCGCTGAGATCCTTTTTTTCGATGGCTCCGTAGGCGCCGAGGATGCCGATGGCCATGGGCAGGTCGAAGCCGGAGCCTTCCTTCTTGAGGTCAGCCGGGGCGAGATTGATGGTGATGTGAGTGGGCGGAATCGAAAAGCCGGAATTTTTGATGGCCGCACGCACACGGTCTCGACTTTCGCGCACGGCTGCATCGGGCAGGCCGACAGTGTGGAAGTGATCTTCCGCGGTCTGGATCCCGGAAAAGTCCACTTCGACATCGATAATGTGCGCGTCGATGCCGTACACAGCAGCACTTAACGTCTTGAACAGCATGCTTCCAACTCTTCTTCGATCCGGCGCATTCGAGGACACAGGCCTGTGCGCGCATACGCTGGCCCGGGCCGCCCTATCGGCACTGATTGTTTCGGATAGTTGAGGCGAGCATAGCATCCGCAACCGTGACTGTCGCGTGAATAGCGGGCTGGCGGCTGCATCTGGTCAGGAACGCCTCCCATAACGGAAGAGGTACGATGGACACGTGAAGACGTCCCTCTTCGATCTGTACAAGATCGGTATCGGCCCATCCAGTTCGCACACCATGGGACCGATGCGCGCAGCCCATCGCTTCGTTACATTGCTTCGCGCACAGACGCTGCTGCCTTCCACTGCTTCGGTGCAGGCTGAATTGTACGGCTCACTTGCGCTGACGGGAGTTGGCCATGGTACGGACCGTGCGGTGATCCTGGGCCTGCTTGGCGAGGAGCCCGCGACGACTGATCCGGCAGCGATGGAGCCTGCACTGCAGGGCGTACGAGAGTCCGGCAGCCTGCTGCTGGGCGGTGAATATACAGTGCCGTTTTCAGAGGCGAGCAGCCTGCTGTTTCATCGCGACCAGATGACACCGCCGAGAGCCGTGATGCAGCACCCCAATGGTGTTCGTTTCACGGCACGCGATGTGGATGGAACGATCCTGCTGACCCGCACATTCTTCTCGATCGGCGGCGGCTTTATCACGGAAGACGGTGCGGGCGCGGACAGCACACCGATGATGACGACGGCATCGCTGCCCTATTCTTTTGGCAGTGCGGCAGAACTGCTGAACCTCGCGGCACGCGATGGCATTTCAATCAGTGAACTGGTGATGCGCAACGAGTGTGCTCGTCGCGGGAGTGACGAGGAAGCTGGAAAGCTGAGCGTGCAGCAGGACATTCTTGCGATCTGGAAAGTGATGCTTGGCTGCATGGAACGCGGCATGGCGACGGAGGGTATTCTGCCCGGCGGACTGAAGGTGCGTCGACGCGCGATGCGGCTGGCAGAGCGTCTTGGCCGAAAGCCGGAGGATGGGGTGAGTGTCGTCGACCCGCTGGCGCCGCTCGACTGGGTGACGGTGTATGCGATGGCGGTGAATGAAGAAAATGCTGCCGGCGGGCGCGTGGTGACGGCGCCGACCAATGGCGCGGCGGGAGTGATCCCAGCAGTGGCGCAGTACTATCTCAACTTTATTCATGGCGCCGATGAAGCCGGACTGCTGCGCTACTTTTTAACCAGTGCGGCGATCGGTATTCTTTATAAAGAGAATGCTTCGATCTCCGGAGCGGAGGTCGGTTGCCAGGGCGAAGTGGGCGTGGCCTGCTCGATGGCAGCGGGCGGACTGGCTGCGGCACTTGGCGCCACCAACGAACAGGTGGAGCATGCGGCCGAGATCGGGATGGAACACAATCTTGGCATGACGTGCGATCCGATTGGCGGGCTGGTACAGATTCCGTGTATCGAGCGCAATGCGATGGGCGCGGTAAAGGCAGTGCACGCGTGCCGCATGGCGATGGCCGAGACAGAAGGGCACAAGCTGTCATTGGACCAGGTGATTAAGACGATGTACGAGACGGGCCTCGACATGCAGAGCCGCTATAAGGAAACGTCGCTCGCCGGGCTGGCCTTGAACATCATCGAATGCTGAGGAATCAGATGAGGAGCAAACAATGGCCGAAACACTGGTCCTCTATACAGTGATTCTCGACTTCAACGGAGGCACATACATCTCCCAAGTACGAGCGGCAACGCCCACTCTCGCAGCAGAGCAATGGGCTCAAACCTCCATCTTCGAGGAAGCACTCCACCGGGACCTTCTGCGCAGCGATCTTGAGAAGATCATCAAGGATTCTTCATTGATGCCGCTATCTGGACTCTTTAATGTCTGGTGCATCAGCGGGATTACTGAAGCCGACTCGTCAGTCTTGATCAATTTGGTCGCAACCGCCAACTGAAGTGTCGTGCTCACCGTTCGACGGCCATGGCGACCGAGTTGCCGCCGCCGAGGCACAATGCGGCGACACCTTTGTGTACATCGCGCCGGATCATTTCGTAGATGAGTGTTGTGAGTACACGTGCGCCGCTGGCGCCGATGGGATGGCCGATGGCGACGGCACCGCCATTCACATTCACGTTTGACAGATCAAGCCCCAGTTCCCTGACGACTCCGAGTGCCTGCACCGCGAAGGCTTCGTTCAATTCGTAGAGATCCACTTCCTCTTTGGTCCAGCCTGCTTTCTCGAGAACGCGTTGCGTGCCGACTACCGGCGCCAGCATCACCCATTGCGGATCGATGCCGCTGCTGGCCTGGGCGCGGACATGCACCAGCGGCTTGAGGCCGAGCTCCTTTGCCCTGCTCGCCGACATCACGACCACGGCTGCAGCGCCGTCGTTCACTCCCGGAGCATTGCCGGCGGTGACGGTGCCATCCTTTTTAAAGGCCGGCTTGAGGGCGCGCAGGCCTTCGATGGAAGCATCCGGACGGACGGACTCGTCGCGATCAAGTCTGCCAAGGACGTCGCCCTTTTTCTTCGCAGGGATGTCGACGGCCAGCATCTCCTGAGCGAAGCGGCCATGCTGCTGGGCCTCGGCAGCGCGGCGATGCGACTCGAGTGCGTAGGAATCCTGCTGCTCTCGGGTGATGCTGTGTTTCTCAGCGACATTCTCGCCGGTCAGACCCATGTGGTAGTCGTTGAAGATATCCCAAAGGCCATCGTGAATCATCGAGTCGACGACCTTCGCGTCGCCCATGCGAAAGCCGTTGCGGCCCTGCGGCAGCAGGTAGGGTGCGTTGCTCATGGACTCCATGCCACCGGCGACGACGATCTGCGCGTTACCGGTCTGGATCGCCTGGACGGCGAGACCGACGGCTTTGAGGCCCGAGCCGCAGACCTTGTTGATGGTGAGCGCGCTGACTTCCGGGGGCAGGCCGCCGTGCAGTGCTGCCTGGCGTGCAGGATTTTGTCCAAGGCCTGCCGAGACTACGTTGCCCATGATGCATTCGTCGATGAGTGCCGGATCGAGGCTGGCACGATGCACGGCCTCGCGGACAACCAGCGCGCCGAGTTGTGTTGCGGTGAAGCCTGCGAGCGAACCCTGAAATTTTCCTACGGGTGTCCGGACTGCGGAAACAATGACGACGTCTTCCATACAGATTCTCCTGGTGATGCGGATCTGGCTTGCCCGGGCCTGGCGACGGCCTGCGCCAATCTTCGGATCAACGTGTGAAGATAGCAGTTGCGCACCTTGCCGGCAACGCATGGGCGTGGATGCGCGGACAACGACGGAGTCAACCCTGCATGGCCGATGTACCTGATCCAGTCGATGTGGCAGCAGCGGAACGCGGTCCGGCTGTGCCAGAGAAGACTGCGCCGCTGATCGCACCTGCCTGGCATACCGCACTGATCGTGATGCTGGCTGCGACGACGTCGATTGCCGGCGCGCGCGGGGCGCATCACCTGGCGGGCAGCAGGGTGGGCAGCAATCTTCCCAGCTACCTTGCATCGATTGCGATGGAATGGGTGCTTGCTGCTGTTGTGTTCTGGGGCTTGCGCATGCGAGGCACCTCACTGCGCAGCATTTATGGCGAAGGCGCACGCGGCGCGATGGACTGGCTTACGGATGCGGGTGCAGCACTGGCATTCTGGTTTGTTGCGCTGATGGTGCTGTCATCGCTTGCGCTGGCATTGCGTCCGCTGCATCTGCATCCGGAAAATATTCGCTCGACAGTATCAAAGCTTGCACCCTGGTCGGTTTCTGAATTGATTGCGTGGACAGTGCTCAGCATCAGTGCGGGCATCTGCGAGGAATTCATTTTTCGCGGCTACCTGCAGCAGCAATTTACGCGCATCAGTCATCGTCTATGGATCGGTGTGCTGGGATCGGCGCTGATTTTCGGCTTCGCGCACGGCTATGAAGGATTGAGCGGGATGTTGCTGATCACCGCATTTGGCGCACTCTTCAGCGTCTTCCGGCTAATGCGCAACAACCTGCGCGCGGGAATGATGGCGCATGCGTGGCATGATTTTTTCAGCGGCATGGTGCTGTCGATTCTTGCGCATCACAAGGTGCTTCCGCTGCATTGATGTGCGAGGAACAACACAGCTTCAGTGCGATGAAGGAAGGCGACCTCCACAAAGTGTGTAGAGGCACTGCACGCACGTGAATGTTTTTCGTCAAACATTTTGATTTTTTTCTTGACACTGATTTTGCCTACTTCTATACATTCCCTAACTACAACAAATGCGTTGTGGTGAAGGGAGAATAGCAACCATGGCAACCAAGAAGGCAGCAGCGAAAAAGCCGGCCGCGAAGAAGGCGGTCAAGAAGGCCGCTCCGAAAAAGAAGTAACTCACAACAGGCAACAGGCAACACCACGGGGGACGCGGCAAGCGTCCCCCGAAGTGTTTGTGGGCGCAGCTTTTCACTTGTGACGCGGTCTGTGCTGCTGTCGATCGAATAAAGTAGAAGGCATGACGAGACGCCGCTGGATCGCCGACAGCTGGGATACAACGACTGCCACGTTGCAGGGTAAACAGGCTGCGCATCTTGCACGCGTGCTTCGCGGACAGACGGGCATGCAGTTCGATGTAGTGACCGGAGACGCCGCGTGGCGATCCGCGATTGTCGCCATCGATGACGATTCTGTCACTTTCCAATTACTTGAGAAGGTGGACGCCGCCGCGGCGCTTGAGCTCACGATCGTGCTGAGTGTTTTCAAATTCGATCGCTTCGAGTGGGCGGTAGAGAAGCTGGTGGAACTTGGCGCAAGTGTGATTGAGCCGGCGATCGTGCGACGGACGGAAAAACATCTTGCGCAGGCTGCTGTTCATCGCGTGGAGAGGTGGAGACGGATCGCGCTTGAGGCGGCGAAGCAGTCGCGGAGGTCTGCGACGCCGCAGATTTCGGATCCGCGGCCGCTGCGCGACGTACTCGCGGGGCATGACGGCGCGGGCGAACTACGCATGCTGCTGGCGGAGACTGAGAAGCAGCAGACACTTCTGCGCGCGTTGCAGAGTTCCGCAGAGGAGTCGCCGCGCATCCTGCTGGCGGTTGGACCGGAGGGCGGGTGGACGCCGGAGGAAGCAGCGCTGTTTCACGAACAGGGATGGACTGCTGTCACCATGGGGCCAACGATTCTTCGCGCGGAGACGGCGGCGATTGCGGCTGCTGCCATCGCTGCGGCGTGGCTTCACGGCTGAGCCGGCAAAACGAAAGGCCTGCGCGTCGAGTTACGCGCAGGCCTTTCTTTTTCATCTGCGAGCTGCGCTAGGTGAAGAGTTCTTTCATCTTGCTGAGCAGACCGCCGCGCGAGGTTGGCTTGTTCTCGATCTCGAGAGTGTCGCCGAGCTGCCGGATGGCGTCGCGCTGTGTCTTCGACAACTTCTTCGGCGTTTCGACGACGACCTGTACGATCAGGTCGCCGCGGCCGTGCTCGTTGAGAAAGGGCACGCCTTTGCTGCGGAGCCGGAACTCTTTGCCGCTCTGTGTGCCTTCCGCGATCTTCATACGGGTCTGGCCTTCAAGGGTCGGCACATCGATCTCGGCACCGAGTGCTGCCTGCGGAAACGAAATGGGAATGACGCAGTGCAGATCGTTGCCATCGCGTTCAAAGAACTCGTGCGCTTTGACTGCGAGTACCAGGTAGAGGTCGCCGTTGGGACCATCGTAGCGGCCGCTGTCGCCTTCGCCCTGGTAGCGGATGCGGGTACCGTCTTCAACGCCCGCCGGGATGCTGACGCCGATCTTGTGCTCTTTTTCGACGCGCCCGTCCCCCTTGCACGTTCGGCAGGGGTCGGCAATGACAGAGCCGGTGCCGCCGCAATTGCTGCAGGTGCGTGCGATCGAGAAGAAGCCCTGCTGAAAGCGGACCTGCCCCTTGCCGCCGCACTGCTGGCAGACAGCCGGGCCCTTGTTCTGCGCGCTGCCGGTGCCGTTGCAATCGGTGCAGCCCTCAAGCCGCCGGTTGGTGACTTCGGTCTCTTTGCCGAAGACGGCTTCCTCGAAATCGATGGTGAGATCGAAGCGGATATCACGGCCACGCTGAGCGCGCGAGGGGCGTCGGCTGCCGCCGCTGTTCATGTTGAACATCTCGCCGAAGATGTCGCCGAA
>CAZZYN010000113.1:0-10008 GCA_964658265.1 uncultured Acetobacteraceae bacterium
CCGGCCGCGACGCACCGTGATCCTGGAACCAGTACATCCGCCATAGCACCAGCCCGACTGCCAGCACCAGCGCCAGCATCACCACGTGCCAGCGAAAACGAATCAGTAGTGACGGCGGCATCAGCAGAACACACGGCAAAACCATCAGGCACCATGCCCCGGTCGTCAGCAGCAATGTCCACGCAGCCCATACCGCCGAACCTTCCAGCAGCGTTATGGCAAACGGCTGCAGCGCCCCCGCCGTGTCGCGCCATCCCACCAGGATCTGCGCCGGCATCGACACAGCGAACCCGGTCACCCATCCAGCCAGCCCGGCCACCGCAGCCAGCCTGATCCTGCTCGCGAATCCGACCCGCAGCGCGCTCATCTCACCACCCGGCCCGCAGCATCCTCAGCCCACCAGCCGTGTGGCGACCTCGGTATACAGATCGATCGCCTCCCACAACTCGCGCTTGCTCAACTTCTCGTCCCGCGTGTGCGCTACATGGATCGAACCAGGCCCCAGCAGCAGCGGCTCACCCCATGCCGTCAGCGCCGGAATATCTGTCGTGAATGCAGCCACCATCGTCTCAATCGTGTGCCGCAGTCCTTCCACTTTCTTCAGGCGGACAAACGGAATCTCCAGCGTGAACTCAACCTCCGCCAGCCCGGCAACCGCCTCCTGCAGGGCCAGGCGAGTCTCTGCCGAATCACCCACCAGTCGCACCAGTAGCTGTGCCTCTGCGTAGTCCGCAATTACATTCGGCGCCCGGCCACCTTGGATCAGCCCGATATTCAGCGTGCTCGGTCCCACATCTTCCGTCACCGGCAGCTTTACTTCCAGCACGCGGCCCAGAGCATGCACCAGCTTCGTCACCGCACTGTCGCCCAGCTCCGGATACGCCGAATGCGCCATCTTTCCATGCGCCTGGATCGCCGCTCGCAGTGTCCCTTTCGAGGCCGTCGCCAGTCGATTATCCGTAGGCTCGCCATTGATCAGAAAGCGGCTTCCCTTCGGCTTCAGGTTGGCCACCTTCGCCCCGGCCGAATCGCGCTCTTCCCCTACCAGGAAAAGCAGCCCTGCTTTTACGCCAGAAGCCCGCAGCCGTTCCGCGGCCGCAATCTGCGCCGCGATGATGCCCTTCGCATCACAGGATCCCCGGCCATAAATGAATTCATCATCCTCGCGGCTGCCGAAAAAGGGTGGCACCGTGTCCATATGTGTCGACAACACCACGTCCGGCTGCTGCCCGGCCACTCCCGCATACACATTGAAGCGCTCTGCCGTCGACGTGCTGCCCGCCGGCTGATCCACATGCGTCGTCTCAACCGAAAACCCTCTCCCCGTCAGAAACTCAGCGAGAAAATGGCCGACAGCCCCTTCGTCATACGTTGTCGATTCAATATCCACCAGCTGGCGCGTCAGCAGCACCGGGTCCAGATCGACTCGTCCTTCTTCTGTTTTTCCTGCGCCACTCACTGTCTGAAGCCCCATGGCCTTCAGCATACCCGACCGCCCTCTTACAATAGGAAGAACGATGGACACCACTCACCCAGCAGCCCCTCAAGGCAGTTCCCTCCGGCTGCGTGCCGTCGAGATCGCCGGGCCAGCCGGCATGCTCGAAGGCCTGCTCAACGATCCAGAGCTTGCAGGCGCCGCCAGCTCTTCGGCACCTTTATGCGCGCTCGTCTGCCATCCCCATCCGCCAAGTGGCGGCACCATGCATAACAAGGTCGTCTATCACGCGATGAAGGCTCTCACCAGCCTCGGCATCCCCGTCCTTCGCATCAACTTCCGCGGCACCGGCCGCAGCGAGGGCGTGCATGACTTTGGCAAAGGCGAAGTCTCCGACGTGCACGCTGCCCTCACCTGGTTGCACCAGGAATTCGGTACACCCATCCTTTTCGCCGGCTTCTCATTTGGCGCCAACGTCGGCCTGCGCGCCTGTTGTAGCGATCCGCGCGTTGCCGGCATCATCGCGCTCGGCACTCCCATGCACGCCGCCGGTCGCGACTACACCTACAGATTTCTTCCCGGCTGCACACAGCCAAAACTCTTCCTCAGCGGTACCAGCGACGAATTCGCTTCGGTTGACAGCATCCAGGCCCTTGCCGCCTCCGCACCCGCCAGCACGCTCACCTGGGTGCCCCAGGCCGATCACTTCTTTGCCGGTAAACTGGATCAGGTGCGGTCCGCCATCCTCTCTTGGACACAGCTGCACTTTCTGGCAGCCTCTTCATCTCAGGCGCCCGCGCCCCTGCAGACTCACTGAGTCGCGCCACCAACAAGATCCTGGGACGATAACGAATAGCAATGACGGACACCCCTACATCGATTCCCCCTGCACAGTCAGAGCTCGACCAGCTGCATGCCAGCGCGCGCGACATCTTCACATCGGCACTAGCCCACTGCAACATCGGCGAAGCCCTCGATCGCCATCTGCATTTTGAAGACACCACGCTCGTCCATCACCCCTATCCCGGTCTTCAGCACATCCTTCCTGCAGTCCGCATCCCGCTCGACACCTTCAAACATCTCCGGATCATCGCCTTCGGCAAAGCCGCCTCTTCCATGCTGGATTCCCTGCTGGCCCGTCTTCCGAAGGCATTGACCTTCCGCGCTATCTGCGCCAGTCCGCAAAAACAATCCACGCGCAACTGGCGCATCCGCTACTTCCATGCCGGTCACCCACGGCCCAATGAGCAATCGTTCCAGGCAGCCCGCGCCGCTCTTCGCATGCTGCATCGTGCCGACGCTGGCACCTTCGTCTTCTTCCTCATCAGCGGCGGCGGCAGCTCCATCCTCGAACTCCCCCTCGATGACTCCATCTCGCTCGACGACACCATCGCCTTCCATGAAGCACTGGTGACCTGCGGGGCCAGCATCCATGAAATCAATGTGGTCCGGAAGCGCTTCTCCGCAGTCAAAGGCGGTCGCCTCGCGCTGGCCGCACCCGCAGCTACCAAGCTCACCCTGCAGATCGCTGATGTTCCGCTCCGTTCGCTCGACGCATTGGCCTCCGGACCTACCATTCCCGACCGGTCCTCCCCGGAAGAATGTCGCGAAATCCTCGATCGCTATCAACTCCTCGATCATTTCCCGCCCTCGATCCGAAGCTTCTTCTCCACCGCCCTTCTCGAAGCAGACTCCAGGGAGCCTCACCCTGGTCCCCACAACCACTCGTCCCTGCCGGCCACCGCCACTGCTGCTCTCCGACGCGTACTGCGGCCCAGGATGCAGGTTGAAAATCTACCCCAGCCGCCCGGCTTCGGCTCGCTCTACCTCGACACGCTGCTCTCCAGCCACGACCTCGTGAACGCCGCTCGCGATCGCGCCCAGCAACTCGGCTTCAAGGTCGTCATCGACAACTCCTGTGACGACTGGGACTACGCAGCAGCAGCCGATTATCTTGTCAGACGAATGGTCGAACTGCGCCGGCTTCATCCGCGCCTCTGCCTCATTTCCAGCGGAGAAGTTACAGTTCGTGTCATCACTCCCCCGGGTGTCCGCCCCGGTACCGGTGGCCGCAACCAGCAGTTTGTTCTGGCCGCCGCACTGGCCCTCCACCAGGCGCAATCTGCAGAAATGCAGTCCGATGCCGCAGACGCGAGACAACCCATGACCTGCATCTTCTCGGTAGGTACTGACGGCGTGGACGGGAACAGTCCGGTCGCAGGCGCCATCGCCGACCACACCACCATCCAGCGCTCCGCCGCGCTCAATTTCAATGCCTCCGAGTCCCTCGCAACCTTCGACGCCTGTCCCCTCTTCAGTGCCCTCGGCGACACTGTAATCACCGGCCCCACCGGCCATAATCTCCGCGATTTGCGCCTGCTGCTCTCGGTCTAGACCCACACCACCGCCTGCCGGCACCTGCTAGCATTTCTCCATGGCACCAAGAAGAGAATGGACAGAATGGCACCTCACCCCGCGTGGCTGGGAGAGCGGCTCCACCCGCCACGGCGATCAGGGAAATAACTGGCAGACTGAACCCGACGATCGAGTTCTCTCTGCCGTCTATAAGGAGCAGCAGACCTCCAGTCAGCCCGTCGCCACCTGCGGCACAGAGGAATCGTGGCGAACGAAAGATCAGGACAAGCTTGCATCGATCCCCGCCCTGCTCGCGCAATACGGCAACTGCCCGCCTCGCCTTAAATAACGGCGCAGCCACGCACCAGCCCGCTACAACTAACGTCATGTACCCGAAGTGCGATTTCGGAGAGGCTTTGTATTTCCGGCCCGATGATGGAGTCAGTGCAGCTGTGTTGCATCCTGAACACAATCGCGCGACGAACTCAGAGGATAGTCCACGCCCGCATGGCCTTCGCACGCACCCAACTATGCAGCCGGATCCCGTTGTCTCCGGACCACTCCCATTGAGTTTGCTTCCGGCACTTCCACTGCTCGCTATCCTTGCGCCCGGTGCGCGCAACCGGGTCCGTCAGCCCCGACCCGTCATTGCGCCCGCGTGGATTCCTCTGCTGCACAATCAGCAGCGGCAGTCCGGCGCCCGCTTCGACCTCGCCCCGGCCAATACCGCCGGCATCGCTCTCGAGCATGGTCTTGAAGGCAACCTGCTGCTGCATTACGCTTCCACCTCCGGCAACCTGACCATCGCCTGCGGCTGGCTCGGTGCCGGACGACGCCGCTACATCTGGGTTCCGCTGCGGCCTACCCTTAGCTGGAATCCAATCCATGCCACGGTTCTCGCCCCGCAGGAAATGACCGCGCTCGCTGCCGACCTGCATGCCGGCCTCGAATACCTCGGCGAACGTCATGTCATCGAAGAATTTCTGCCGCCCATTGCCATTCCTGAAGATGAGCGGCAAAGCGTCTTCAAGGCATATTCGGATTTCATGCAGAGCCATGGCTGGCAGGTCACCTACGACGAATCCCGCTCGAAACGTTTCCTCAAACGCGCCAGTGGCGACGACAGTCCCCAGCACTGGTCAAGTGCCGACCGTGAAGTCCTCGTCCGTCTTGAAGCACTTGTGACCGAAACACTCAAAGGCCTTCGCAGCTCCAGCCGCATCCTCTACCAGGCCAAATAACTCCGGTCCAGCCAGCTTTTCCGCTTGCGGAAAGCCGTGCTATTTCCTCCCGCCTGGTGCCGGTCGCGCAGCCGCGTCCCTGTGCTACCATCACGCCTTTGTAGTTCATTCCTTTCTCCCCGCGGCGTGCATGAAGCTCAACCGGTATCTCGTTCGCTCTACCCTCGTCGGCGCACTGGGCGGTCTTCTCTTCGGCTTTGACACTGCCGTCATCTCTGGCACCACCCGCACCCTGGTCCCCAGCTTTTCCCTCACGCCGGCACAACTTGGCATTACTGTCGCCGCTGCGCTTGCAGGCGCTGTCCTCGGCGCCATCTTCTCCGGCATTCCCGGTGAGAAGTATGGCCGCCGTGCCAGTCTCCGCGCCATGGCGCTGCTTTACGTCGCCTCCGCCATAGGCTGTGCCTTTGCCTGGAACTGGCCAGTGCTGCTGCTCTTCCGCTTTATCGGCGGCCTCGGCGTCGGCGGCTCCTCCGTGCTCGGCCCCATGTATATTGCAGAGCTCGCTCCCGCCAGACTGCGCGGCCGTCTCGTCGGTACCTTCCAGATCAATATCGTCGTCGGCATCCTGCTCGCGTACCTGTCCAACTTCGTTATCGGCACCTTCCACACCGGCCTCGTCGAGTGGCGCTGGGAACTCGGCATCTCCGCCATCCCTGCTCTCGGGTTCTTCCTCATGCTTTTCAGCATCCCGGACAGCTCCCGCTGGCTCATCTCCAAAAGCCGTATCGATGAGGCACGCGATGTCCTCGAATTGACCGGCACCCCTGATTCAGCAGAAGAGATCAAGGAAATCGTCGAATCCCTGCACTCCGAACGCGCTACCGAACCCCTCTTCCAGCGCCGCTACCTGTTTCCCATCATGCTCGCAATCATCACCGGCGCGTTCAATCAGCTCTCCGGCATCAATGCCATCCTCTATTACTTGAACGACATCTTTGCCCAGGCCGGCTTCAATCGCGTTTCCGGAGACCTGCAGTCCGTCGCCGTCGGCGCTACCAATCTGCTTTTTACCTTCCTCGGCATGTCGCTGATCGACAAAGCAGGCCGCAAATGGCTCATGCTCGTCGGCTGTGTTGGACTCACCATCTGTCTCGGTGGCGTCAGCGCTGTCTTCTGGACCCACTCGCACCAGTCCTGGCTGGTCTGGCTGCTCATGGCCTACATCGCCTGCTTCGCCGCCTCCCAGGGCGCCGTCACCTGGGTCTACATCGGCGAGATCTTTCCCAATCGCGTCCGCTCCAAGGGCCAGAGCCTCGGCTCCAGTGCTCACTGGATCCTCAATTTCGCCATCTCCCTCGTCTTCCCTGCCATGGCAGCGAAGTCCGGCGCCTATCCATTCATCTTCTTTGGCGCCATGATGGCCCTGCAGTTCTTCCTGGTCCTCTTCCTCTATCCCGAAACCAAGAACATCTCACTCGAGCAGATGCAGCACCGTCTCAAGCTGGATTAAGCCACAAGCCGGGGTTCATGTTCAGGAACATTCCACGGAAGAGTCAGCCGCGCGAACGGTTTGTCTGTAGCAATTCGGACTCAATCCCGGTAAAACTTTCTCATACAAAGCAACCAGGCCGGCCGTCGCGTCATCACTCCTCACAGAATCTGGAGATGCGTTATACCTCGACTCATGACCAATCGGCAAATCCTGCTGGTAGACGATAATCCGATCCAGGCGACCACGCGCCGCATCATCCTTGAAAAAACAGGACATGCGATCAAAGTAGCTACCAGTGGAGCCGAAGCCGTCGAGATTATGTCGGACTCGGCGCGCATGGCCAGCATCGGCCTCCTCATCACCGATCACCTGATGCCGCGCATGAATGGTCCGGAGCTGGTGCAGTTTATTCGGCACGATCATCCAGAGTTGCCCGTCGTGGTTCTCAGCGGCCTCCCTGACGCAGAAGCTCAATACGAGGGCTTGAATGTCATGTTTCGCCTCAAGCCGTTTCCGCCGGATGCACTCATCGAGCTGGTCCACGAAATCTTCCAGGATCCCCTCTCTCGCACCGCGTAGTCAGCTCCACTATTTCTTTATTCCCCATCCAGCTCTCGTTCGAATTCTGTAACCCCATTCACAATTCTCCTGCCCCCTGTTCATCCTCCATCCCGGGGTGGATTGCGGCTGGTCCACTGCTCTGCCACAATGCAGGTGTGACATTATGCCGGCACTAGGAAGCTTCGCATTACTGCTCGCGCTGATGTTGAGCGCCTATACCCTCGTCGCCGGGGCCATTGCCCTGCGTCAGATCGCCGTCGCCGGCCCCTCCGGCAGCACTACCAGCGTCACCCCCGAAAGGCTGGCCGAGACAGCCCGCCGCTCTGGCATCGCCAGCTTTATCGCTGTCACGACAGCGGCCCTTGCGCTGGTCTATTGCTCGTTCACCAATGACTTTTCCGTCTCCTACATTCTTCATCACTCAAACCGCGCACTGCCCGGCGCCTACAAGTTCTCAGCACTCTGGTCCGGCCAGGAAGGCTCACTGCTCCTCTGGGCCTGGCTGCTTGCCGCCTACGGGTTCGTCCTGCGTGTCCGGCATAAGGTTGACGTCAAGCTCACCGCCTATGCCTCGACCATCCTCGCCGGGGTGCAGATCTTCTTTCTGCTCCTACTCAACTTCGCCGCACCCCCATTCGCTCTCGTAGCCGGCGCGGTCCCGCAGGATGGCTTCGGTCTCAACCCACTCCTCCAGTATCCCGAGATGGTCATCCATCCGCCGATGCTCTACCTTGGCTACGTCGGCTTCACAGTCCCATTCGCCTTCGCCCTGGGCGCTCTGATGATGCGGTACCCCGGCGAAAAGTGGATTCACATCACCCGCCGCTGGACCATGGTCACCTGGCTCTTCCTCACCTGCGGCATCTTCCTCGGCGCTCACTGGGCTTACTCCGTACTCGGCTGGGGCGGCTACTGGGGCTGGGATCCAGTCGAAAATGCGTCGCTGATGCCCTGGCTCACCGGCACCGCCTTTCTGCATTCCGTCATGATGCAGGAGAAGCGCGGCATGATGAAAAGCTGGAACGTCTGGCTCATCTTTTCCACCTTCATCCTCTCCATCCTCGGTACCCTCCTTACCCGCTCCGGCCTGGTCAGCTCCGTCCATGCCTTCGCCGAGTCGTCCATCGGACCCTGGTTCTGGGGCTTCCTCATCATCGTCATGGCAGTCTGCCTCTTCACCTACATCCGCAACCGAGACCACCTCAAGAGCGAGCACAAGCTCGAAGCACTGGTCTCCCGCGAATCCAGCTTCCTCTTCAACAACCTGCTATTGCTGACTGCGTGCTGCACTGTCCTGATCGGTACTCTCTTCCCCGTACTCTCCGAATACGTGCAGGGCAATAAAGTCACCGTCGGTGCTGCCTATTACAACGTCATCGCGCCGCCCATCGGCCTCGGGCTGCTCTTCCTCACCGGCATCGGTCCGCTGCTCGCCTGGCGCTCGTCGTCGCTCAAGTCCATCCGCCGCAACTTCATCCTGCCTGGCATCGCTATTGTTATGACCGCGGTCATCCTGATGCTCACCGGCATGAAGCCCTGGCAGGATCTGACCTACCTGTTCTCGCTGCTTGCCTTCTCGCTTGGAGCCGGCGTCACTGTCGCCATCACCGCCGAGTTCCTGCGTGGCGCCCATGTCGTCCAGGTCCAGACTGGCCGCAATCTCTTCTCGGCCATCATCCAGCTCACCCGCCGCAATACCCGGCGCTACGGCGGCTACCTCGTCCACTTCGGCGTCGTCGTCATCTTCGTGGGCCTCGCCGGTGCAGCCTTCAACCAGCAGCGCGAGCAGGAGATGAACTTCAACGACCAGATGAAGATCGGTCCCTACACCCTCGTCTGCAAGGACTACACCCAGGATTCCAACCTCAACTACGACAGCGAATTCGCCGTCCTTGACGTCTACCGCGGCGGCAAAAAGATTACCCAGATGACGCCCGAGAAGCGCTTCTACACCGCCTCACAGCAGACCTCCACCATGGTGGCCAATCACTCCACCCTGGCCTGGGATCTCTACGTTGTCTATGCGGGGCAGAACCCCACCACCAACCGGCCCATCATTAAAGTCTTTCTCAACCCGCTGGTCGCCTGGATCTGGATCGGTGTACTCATTGTTGTCTGGGGAACGATTGTCGCGCTCGCTCCCAACCTGACCGCTGCCTTCGCCGCCCGCCGCGTCCTTCCCACCGAGGCCGCACCCCGCTTCGCAGCCACCACGGCAGGCGACTAGATGCCTTTCCAGACACTGAAGCGAACCGGGCAACTCCTTCTCGTCGGCGCCATCATCGCCTTCTCCACCGGCGCCGGCGACACCACCGGCCGCTTCGACAAGCTCTCGCACCAGCTCATGTGTGCCTGCGGCTGCAGCCAGTTACTGGGCGAATGCAACCACGTCGGCTGTCCTGACTCGACCGCTATGCGCGGCAAACTCATGTCCGCTGTCCAGCATGGCGATCCGGATAAGACCATCCTGCTTGGCTTCCAGACGGAGTACGGCCCCATCTCACTCGCCGCCCCCCGCTTCACTGCCTTTAATCACTTGGCCTGGATCCTGCCGCCGTTCGTCCTGGTTCTCGGTCTTGGCCTCATCGCGTTCACCGTGCGCCGCTGGCGCTTGCGGCCCGCAAGCATCCCGGCAACACCACAGCAATTCACACAGGCGGAGTTCGATACCGTACGCGAGCGCATCCGGCGCGAGACCGGATCCTGAACCATTCCGGAACTGCCGGACAGGGGTCCGTTGTCTTCATCAAACATTCTGCACCGGATAAATTCGCGTCTCATCTATCCTTCCACACAGTCCCGCATCTCAGATTTTTATAGGCACTCTCAAGCCCTTCCACAAAGGACGAATTCCCACATGAGTTTCGAGCTGGTTGTCATGAATCCCTCAGCAGTTTCCACCTCTGTCCTCACCCTCTTTCCGACTTCATACAACTTAGACGCAGCTACTCTGACCGACCTCACCCTCAAAAGCCTCGTCG
>CAZZYN010000114.1:0-9859 GCA_964658265.1 uncultured Acetobacteraceae bacterium
GTGAGGCGGGCGCCCTGCTGTTAGTTCTTGGTCTGCTCGGGCAGGGTTTTCCTGGACAGGTACCAGGTGTCGACGGTGAGACCGGCACCTCCGCCGTTGGTGCGCTTGGCAGCATCATCCACGGTCGCGGGTGCGGGCACAATGACAGGGTCACCCGGACGCCAATTGGCCGGCAGGGAGACCGAGTTCTGATCGGTGGTCTGCAGGGCCTGGAAGATGCGAACGAGCTCATCCACGTTGCGGCCAAGCTGCATCGGGTAATAGACCAGAGCGCGCACAATACCCTTCGGATCGATAGCGAAAACGGCGCGGACAGTGGCGGTGTCGGATACCGCCTCGTGTACCAGGCCGTACGCCTGCGAAACCTTCTGGTCGAGATCGGCGACGACCGGGAAGGTGACCTTCACCTTGGCGTGCTCTTCGATGTCACGCACCCAGGCGATGTGCGAGTAGATACTGTCAATCGACACGCCAATGAGCTGGACATTGAGCTTTTCGAAGTCATCGGCGCGGCGCGCAAATTCGATGAATTCAGTGGTGCAGACAGGCGTAAAGTCTGATGGGTGTGAGAAGAGCAGGATGTACTTGCCCTTGGCAAGATAATCACTCAGCTTGATGACGCCATGCGTACTTTTCGCCTGGAAGTCGGGGGCAATGTCGCCGATGCGGGGAATACGGCCGCTATTGGTCCCTGGTGTGGATGGGGTGACGGCTGTTGTGCTCATGTCAGTTCATTTCCTCTCGATGTGCGTTCTGTCGTTTGCCATTTAGATTCGTCTTCGAATCGCAGGATGCCAGAAAGCAGAAAACCCACCTCGGCATAATCTGCGGGTGGGTTCATGCGATGCTGAAATCTTGTAGAGCTTCGCTTTACCTGCGCACCCTTTCCCTGTTGCGACAGCAACAGCACAGACAGGCGGACTGGCAGGTGATCTTCACTGTACCGAGCATAAGTGGCTCTGCGCGTGGTGTCAATCGGGGCAGTTGTGCCGAAGACACATGGTTTAAGTGGCTAGAGAAGCCTAGTCTTCTTCGGTGATGTTGAGAGTGAGCGGCTGGTACCGGGTGCCCCAGGAGATGCAGGCTACGAAGGTAAGAACGATGCCGATGATGCCGAGGAAAGCAGTGCCCTTCATGTATGTCGCTCCTTCAATGCCGGACCACAGGAGAGCGCCGGCACTTACTACTGTACTGTTCGAGGGCGCTGCTGTGAAAGTGGTTGCAGGGTCCAGTGCGGTGCTTTAAGCGAAGATGGCGCTTTCCGCAGGATTGGAGAGCGACACGGGTCGCGGTCCGGGCTTGGCTTCTACACGGTTGCGGCCATTGGCCTTGGCCAGATACAGTGCGCGATCGGCTTCCTCGATGAGCGTCGACGGACCATCGACGCCTCCGGGAATCAGCGCGGCACAGCCGACCGAGATCGACGTGATGAAGACAGTGGCAGGGACTGCCGGCTTCTCCTCCCTGGCGTCATCCCGCATATCGCGCGTCCGGGTGACAGGCTTCAATGCATCGTTCAGGGCGCCAGTCTTTTCGCTGTAGCGGCCGTATCTCGGTGAGGAGGGATGGGGGGCATCCGGTCCGGATGGTGAGTCAAACTCAGCCTTCGCAATTTCGGGGGCCGGTTGTGGAGCAGCAAGCGGGATGCGCAGTGCTTCCACGGCTTTGCGGATGCGTTCGCCCAGTTCACAGCTGCCGCGCAGATCAGTAGAAGGCAGGAGGACTGCAAACTCTTCGCCGCCATAGCGCGCTACCAGGTCGCCCGGACGCCGGGCGTGCGTTGCCAGTACATGAGCGACGGCCCGGAGACATTCATCTCCCGCCGGGTGGCCATGTTCATCGTTGTAGTTTTTGAAGTTGTCGATATCGATCAGCATCAATGCCAGCGGCTGGGCTTCGCGTGCGGCGCGGCGCCACTCCTGTTCGAAGATGTCGTCGAATCGACGGCGATTAGCGACGTTAGTCAGGGCATCAAAGGAGGCCTGGTGTTCGAGCTTGGTGCAGGCTTCTTCGAGTTTGCGCTGCAGGCGTTTGTGCTCAGTGATGTCGCGCAGCGTGATGAGGCAGCCGGTGATGTCGCCGGAGACTTCGTCGGTGATGGCCCGGAGGCGGCCTTCCACCCATACGTAGTCGCCATTTTTAGCCAGCGTCCGGTAGATGAGAACTTCGCTGCTGCTGAGGCTGAGGCGAATGTCCTGCAGGATGCTGTTGCACATGGCGTGATCGTCGGGGTGAACGCCGTCGCTGAAATGCTGGCCCATCAGCTCTTCCGGGGTGTAGCCGAGGACTTCGTTGCAGGCGGGTGAGACAAACTCCCGAACTCCGCTGAAGTCGGTCAGGATAATGACATCGCGAGAGCTCTCTGCCAGCAGCCTGTATTGACGTTCGCGATTGGTGATCTTCAGGGCAAAGGCGCGGCGCTCTGCCAGCAGGACGGAGACGGGAAAGCCAAGCATGACAACGTATGCAAGGAAAAGCTGCACGAAGAGCACACGATGATCGTTGCTGGTCCCGGCTACAACCGGTCCCATGTGGTGCATGGTGAGGTAGACAGAGATGACGCAGATCAGTTCGACGGCCATCATGGCGCCGACGAAGCCGCTGTAGAACATGACCAGTCCGAGGACGGGAAAGAGGACGAACAGCAAACTGTACTGCGCCTGGGCGAAGACGCCGATGGTGGTCCCGGCCATGAGCCCGAGCATGAGGAGCGTGCGGCCCGCGGACCAGGGCTTTGAGAACTGCCACGCCGACCGGCGGCATACGGCGAGTACGAGAGGGATGGTGGAGGCCATGCCAAGGGCGCGGGCCAGCCCCCATGCTTCGAAGACGTGGACGAAGGACAGCGAGGGGTCGAGGTGGTGGTAGTACAAGGCTGCGAGCAGACCGGATGCGCCGGGACCGAGGACGAAGGCGCCCAGCAGGAAGCGGTAGACCAGCTGCGGCTCGCGCAGCCACTGTTGCAGATTGGAGAACTGGGGAAGAATGCTGGCTGCGATCAGGATTTCGACGGCATTGATCAGCGCCCCTGCCAATGCGGAGGACCATCCACCGCCGATCCATGCCTGGCTGACGGTGGTGCCGCAGAGAATGCAGAAGAGGAGGAGCGGCCAGGCGCGCCTCTTTTTGGAGAGCAGCAGGGCGGTAATGACGCCATTGAGCGGCCAGAAGACGGCCCAGGAATGGTCAATCAGCGCAAAACGATTGACCAGCATGCCGAGCGACCAGGCGGCAAAGCCAAAGAAGAGTGCAAAGAAAATGGATTGCACCAGGACCTGAATCTTGGGGGAGGCTTCGGTTTCCATAGGTTCCGCCGTATCGTGCACCTGTCACCAATGGGTTACTTTTACGCTCTTGGTAACAGGTGGAGCAAGCTCTATATAGAAGCTCAAGTTACGGCAGTGGTAGGGATTCTCCTGCTTTCAGTCGATATGACTTACGTAACCAACCCTGCTTTCGATGAATTGGGCTGGTTGTTCAGGCTCGTGAGGTGAAGCGCGCGTCGAGGAGGTCAAGCTCCCGCTCCAGTTTGCGGAGGACGGTATCGTTGATTTTTTCGTCAGCATGCATCTGTTGCAGGGTTTTGCGTTCGATGCGCCGCAATTCCTGGGTAAGCCGCCGGGAGTGGCGCAGTTCGCGGGTCTGCGGGGTTTCCTGTTCGGCGGATTCGATGGTGCTCAGGCGCTGCTGGTAGTGGCGGGAGACGTCGTCCCAGGCAGACTGCTGCTCGGTAGTGCCGCGCTCAATGGTTTCCAGGTGAGAGATCGCGGCCGTCAGCATAGTATGCCGCGCTGCTTCTTCCTCGATGGAACCGGTTTCCTCCTCAGCAAAACCCAGGGCGCGAATGACCGCGGGCAGGGTAAGGCCCTGCAGTACCAGCGTTACCAGGATGACGGAGTAAGTGATGAAGATGATGACGTCGCGCTGGGGAAAGGGACTGCCATCGTCCAGCTGACGGGGCAGGGAGATGGCCGCAGCCAGGGCAAGCACGCCGCGCATACCCGTCCAGCCGGTGATGAAGACAGTCTTTATGGTAGGCGGACGAATGTTCTGGTGCAGCAGGTGGCGGCGGATCAGATAGGCGATGGCAGCACCCGGGTACACCCAGAGCAGCCTGAGCGCAATGACCACTGTACTGACGATGGCTGCATCTCTGAAGAGCTGCCAGTGGCTGAGGGTGTGGATGTCTGCCAGGATGAACCGCAGCTGTAGACCAATGACGATGAAGACAGTGCCGTTCAGGATGAAATCGAGCGTATTCCAGACGCCAAGGCCTTCGAGCCGCGCTCTCGAGGTATAGAGCTCTGAATTCACGCGACCCAGGTAAAGACCGCAGACGACGACGGCAAGGGCGCCGGAGGCGTGCAGCTGCTCAGCCAGTAGATAGGCGATGTAGGGAACGAGCAGGCTGATCGTGATTTCGATGGGTGGATCCAGAATGCGCCTTTGCGCGCGATGAGCAATCCAGGCCACCAGCAGGCCGATGATCAGCCCGCCGCCCAGCAACAGGAGCAGCTGCAGGGCGCCTGTAAACAGCCCGGGCCGCTCGCCGGTGGTGACCAGGGTGACGGCAAATTCAAGTGCCAGCAGGCCGCTGGCGTCGTTTACCAGGCTTTCGCCTTCGAGGACGTCGATGATGCGACGAGGCAGCCCCATGCGCGATGCGATGGAGGTGGCGGCAATGGCGTCTGTGGTGGAGACGACGGCGCCCAGGGCGAGGCCGATGCGCCAGTCAAAGCCGGGCAGCAGCCAGTTGCTGGCTGCGCTGACGCCAATGACAGTGAAACCAACCAGCCCGAATGCCAGCATCAGGATGCTGACCAGATGAAAGCGGAAGTCGCGCCAGGCAGTGTTGGTAGCTGCGGCGAAGAGCAGGGGCGGCAGCAGAATGAGAAGAACGACATCCGGATCGAGCGAGATGCGCGGTAGTCCAGGGAAGAAGCTGAGGAAGAGCCCGGCGATGACCAGGACAATTGGATACGGCGTCTTGAACTGACGCGCGATCGTGGTCAATGCTGCGGCGAGCAGCAGCAGTATAAGAAGAACGAGCTCGGTGCGATGGATGGAATCTGCTGCGAACAGGGGCGGCTCCTCTGCCAGTCTCAGCCAAAGGATAACGGAGTCTGGATGCGATCCAGCCGTCGCGACCCTATTAATCAGGGATGCAGGAACTGTTTACTTACGGATGGGCCGTCCGTAGATCATCTCGATCTGCTTCTCCATGGTCCCGTAACATTCGCAGGCGCCTTCTGCCAGACCCTTGCTATCAAGGATCTGCATGCGTCCGTAGTCGTACTTGATCAGGCCAGCCTTCTTGAGGATATTGGCAGCAATCGAGACACTGGGCCGGTGTACGCCGAGCATGTAGGCCAGGAATTCATGACGGACAGGGAAGAGATCGCCTTCGACGCGGTTATGGGTCATCTTGAGCCAGCGGCATAATCGTTCTTCAATGCGATGGATACGATTGCAGGCTGCGGTGATGGTGGTGAGCGTAATGTAGGCGCTCACATAGTCGGCAGCGAGATTGTTCAATGGAGACGCTGCGTTGTAGACGACTTCTTTCATGAAGACTTCATAGCGCATGCGGAGCGCCTGCCCGGGAACCTGAACAAACGTCGCGGGCACGGCGATCTTTTGACGGAGCCATGCCTGCACACCCACAAAGCCATCCAGACCGGTGATGGCTGCCTCGACCGTGGACCCGTCGGTCATGGTGTGGATGGTGGAGGCTACCAGGTCGATGGGGAAAAACACGTAGCGGATAGGTTCGCCGGATTCGATCAGACTTTCCCGAAGTGGAAGGGCAACCAGCTCCAAAAACGGTTCGAGTCGCTGCCGCTCCTGTTCTGGCAAGGCGGCAATCAGCAGGTTCACGTACATTCCCTCATTGCAATGCGTGGGTACAGAGGCGGCTGCGGCTAAAAGCTTCAGGAGCCGTGACACTGTCAGCGGCCGGACCGAACTCTGTACGTTATCGAAATATAGGGACGTGATCAGGGCCCGTCTGTCGCCTATCTGACAGAGAGCAGAACATTTAGCTCGCACGGGAACGGTGCGCCGGATTGGCATTTCGAAAGCGCCGGATGGTTTCGAGCTGCAAGAAGGAGCTTCTCGCCAGCTATCAGTGCGTGGTACGCTCAGCCAGCGAAATCCCGCAATTATGTCTGTACGTTCCCTATCTTCGGAGTCGAGTTTCTGGCTGCCTGTCGGCTTGCGTAGAATGCTGCCGCTGCTGGATGCGGTGTTTGCCGAAGACTATGGGATCACTGCACCGCCGATGGGCAGCCGCCCGAGTCTTTTCGCGGGCGATTAGGCAGGCGCCTGCTGCGCAGGTACTGACCTCGAGCAATCGTGTACGGCGTTCCCGGGAATGCTGTAAAGAACCGCTCAAAAATGATCTCTGCTGATCCCTCCGGTCGGCCCCGCCACATAGAAAAAGGAATCCCTCCATGTCGAATACCAGTGCAGTCGCGGAATCAGTCGATTTGCAACAGCAGTATGGCCCAAAGCTGAAGGGCGCCCTGCCAGGTCCAAAGGCAAAGGCAATTGTCGCGGCGGACGATCGTTACATGTCGCCCAGTTACACGCGTTCCTACCCGCTGGTTGCAAAGCGCGGCCGCGGCATCCGGATCGAGGATGTGGATGGCAACGAATTTCTGGATTTTGCAGCGGGGATTGCAGTGAATTCCACGGGTCACTGTCACCCGGAGGTGGTGAAGGCGATCCAGGATCAGGCTGCCGAGCTGATCCATATGTCAGGAACTGATTTTTATTACGAAGGCATGGTCACGCTGGCAGAGCGGCTGTCTGCGATCGCACCGATGCCCGGGCCGCACCGCTTTTACTATGGCAACTCGGGTGCGGAAGCAGTGGAGTGCGCCTTGAAGATTGCGCGTTATCATACCGGCCGTCCGAATGTGATTGCGTTCTACGGAGCGTTCCATGGCCGCACCATGGGCGCGCTTTCGCTCACAGCTTCCAAGCCACAGCAACGGCGACGTTTTTCTCCGTTGATGCCGGGCGTGACACATGTGCGGTATCCCTATGCATACCGCGGCTGCAGCGGCGGACCGCAGGCGGAAGATGCCTTTGCACTGGCCTGTGCACGGTTCATCGAGGACAAGCTGTTCAAGTCAACGCTGGCTCCGGAAGAGGTGGCCGCGATTTTTGTGGAGCCGATCCAGGGAGAGGGCGGCTACGTGGTGGCTCCCGCAGTCTTCATGCAGGAGCTGCGCAGGATCTGCGACCGTCACGGCATTCTGCTGGTGGTCGACGAAGTACAGTCCGGTGCGGGCCGTACCGGCAAGTGGTGGGCGGTCGAGCACAGCAATGTCGAGCCGGACATCGTCTGCATTGCGAAAGGCATTGCGTCTGGTATGCCGCTGGGGATCTGCATGACGCGCGCCGAAATTATGGACTGGAAGCCTGGTTCACACGCCTCGACGTTTGGCGGCAATCCGGTCGCGATCGCAGCTGCGCTGGCGACGCTGGATGTGCTCGAGCGCGAAGGTGTGGCCAATGCGGCAACGGTTGGTGAAAAGATGTTGACTCGGCTTCGGACGTGGCCGGGCAAGCACGGAATTGTTGGTGATGTCCGTGGCCGCGGGTTAATGATCGGCATCGAGATTGTGCGCGATCAGCAAAGTCGTACGATGGCCGGACCAGTGCGCGACCGCATTGTCGACCTGTGCTTTGAGCGCGGCTTGTTGATCCTGGGCTGTGGCGAGACGTCGATCCGTCTGGCGCCGCCGCTTATCGTGAATGAGCACGAAGCGATGATTGCGCTGGACATCCTCGAAGAGAGTATCGGCGTGGCGATGCATGAGGTTGCGAACGAGGCGACTGTGGAGCACTCGGTTCTCTAGGGTGGCCGGCCCTGGCCGCCGAATGGTCATCGTGAACGAAGCCCAGAGAAGTTGAAAGATCTGCGTTTCGCTTTGGTAGCCATCCGGTGGCCTCGCTCATGCACTGGTCGCTGCCACAGCGTGAGTTACGCCGGTTCAGCCGATTGTGGCGAGATTCTCTGCTTTTACGGCCCTGCCCGTTTGTCCAAGTCGCGATAGGCAATCGAAGCCCCATAACCAATTCAACATATGCTGCGTCGCTGCGCGTGCTCGCTCACGATCAGCGTCTGGTGCTGGGACCAGGTGGGCGATGGGTTTGCCGTGGCGCTTAATGATGACAGTCTCGTCTCGCTCCATGCATCGAGGAACTGCGAGAGCCTGGCCTTCGCTTCAGAAGGTTGCACTTCAATCACGTTGATCTTCTTAGACCGGTCACTTCGACTGGTCTATTGCCCCTTTTACTTCGACCCGCTCAGTTTGTCGGGGGACGCGGCGATCTGCTTAAGTAAGCCATCCGGGACGGTGGCGGTCAGGACGGCCCTGCTGCCTTTCTGATCGACTTGTGTCGAGTTCAACATGGCGCGCGCGTCTGGATTGCCGAGGAAGTTGGGCAGCGAACTTTCTGCTCCCTTCGCGAGGGTGAGGAAGGTGCTGACAGTCGCGGCCGAGGCTTCAGCGGCAGGCTGGTTGGGCGCAAGCTCTTCGATACGTAACCTGGCGGAGCCAAGCCAGCGGACGGAGGCGATGAAGGTTGTGTCTGCGGCGACCGGGATACGCACGCCGAAGACCTGGGGACCGCCTTGTTTCCATAGGGGTGCTCCGACTTTACCGATGCCCCAGGCGAGCGAGAGTGCCGGTACTTTTCGATAGTTGTCGGAGAGCAGCGTCGATCCTGAGAAGGGCAGTGCAGCCGTCCGCGCACGGTCGCAGATGGAGTGGATCTGCTCGGCGGTAGGGGTGTTCGATACGGCCACGGTGTCGTAGTCAAGGATGGCGACCCGGACGGAGCGTCGATCAGAGGGGACTACATAAATCGTATGGTTGCCGTAGCGTTCCTGGCTGCTGCTGGCGGATTGCAGGTAGGCGGCGAGTCGCTTGCGATTGAAGCGGCCTTCGAAGACTTCAGAGAAAGCGACGGGGCCGTTCGGTCCGGTCGGATCGGGCATGCGTTGCAGGGCGAAGGCGGCCTGGTTCAGATCCCGTTCGAAGAGAAAGCCGGTCGCGTCGATGAATTTCTGATAGGCGGCGTCATGCTGAACCGGGGTTTTGTCGTAATGCGTTGCTGCCCGCAGTGGCTTCAGATCGAGGTAGACGATGGCGTCAGATTCCGGAAGAAGCCTGGCTACTTCGGGAGGCGCCTCCTGCCGCAAAGCTACCAGGAGGATGACGACCAGGATGAGGGCGGCTGCGATGACGAGAGTGGTGCGGGAGGAGCGTTGCATGGATTAGGTTTGCGAGCCGCCGTGGTCAGATCGTCCTCGCCTGCTGATGATAGCGCAGGCTCCCACGCTGAATGCGGTTTACATGCCGGCGAGGAAGTGTGCTGCGCGGTGCCACCAGGGTGTGGCTCCGACTACGAAGCGAAGGGGTGTGAAGGTAAGGAGCGCCCAGAGAGCGCCATAAATGTAGACAGGATGAATACGCCGCCGGGTGATGAAGTCATACATCGGACCGGCAAAGATCAGTGACAGGTTGATGATGGACAGGGCTGGAACTGGTACGCCGATGGTGAGAAGCCGGCCGAGGGCGGGTCCGGTCAGGCCGAGGACGACGGCGAGAAGCATGAGTCGTTGATGCGCATCACGGTTGCGACGTTTCAGGTAGCCCGTAATGAAGAAAGCAGCAAATGTGCCGATGTCGACGAGGCCAGTGAGGAAGATCACTTCCGGACTCTGGGTGGCGGTGCCATGCCGCAGACGCATTGCGGTAAAAGCTACGGCCAGGCCGAGGAGGATCATGGCTGAACCGAGAAAGGCACCCATAAGGCCGAGCTTACGATGCAGGGAGGGACG
>CAZZYN010000115.1:0-8707 GCA_964658265.1 uncultured Acetobacteraceae bacterium
AAACGACAGGGGGAGTGACATGGCTGTTGAAGAGAATGCATTGAGGTCGCAGCTTGCAGCATTGCTGCAGGGCGGACAGGCTCACGCGGATATCCGTGCGGCGATGAATGACCTTCCTTTTGAACTTACGGGCGAAAGGCCGGCGGGACTGCCCTACTCGGCATGGCAGCTGGTGGAGCATATGCGCATCACGCTGCTGGATCTGCTGAAGTTTTCTACTGACCCGCAATATCGCGAACTCAAGTGGCCGGAGGAATACTGGCCGGGCGACGCTGCCCCGCCCTCCCGCGCCGCCTGGGAGCAGTCAGTACAAGGCGTAGGATCAGCGCTGAACGATTTTATAAAGCTGCTGAAGAACACTGAGGTCGATCTGGCCGCGATGATTCCGTGGGGCAGACACAAGGAGACAATTCTGCGCGAGGTGCTGCTGGCTGCGGACCACACGAGCTATCACACGGGCGAGTTGATTGTTCTTCGCAGGCTGCTCGGCGCATGGAAGCACTAGGCCTCTGAGTGACTGTGAATTCAGGCGAGCATACGTGACTTGAGATCGACACGGACGGAGTCGTCTGGCGTTTTTGTTGCATTGGCGTCCTCGGCCGGATGGAACTCAATGATTAGTGTCGTTGCATTGACGATCACGCGCAAATAGCCAAAATGCGTGTCGTCGTAGCTCATGAGCGTCAAATTCGGATCGACCGGCACCGGTGTCCTTAGTGCCTTGCCGGTAGCTGTTGTTCGCATCTTCACCAGGTCGTGTCCGCCCATGCCGGCCACGATGTATGGAATAGCCTTGCCTGCGACCAGGCGGGTGTAGCGCTGGTAGTTATGCGTGTGCGCAGAAAGTACAGCATGCGGCCAGAATCCGGCGGCGTCGGCAGCGGCATCAAGATCCTGCAGCATGCGCGGGCTGCCTCCATGATTCACTCCCCCGGTGTATGGCGGATGATGCACTGCGATCAGAACGGCGCCCGTATACGCTTCTGTTTTGCAACGAGTGAGAGCGGTCTTGAGGAAGGTCAACTGCCGATCGTCGAGGCCTTCGCGCACGCCGCCTTCGCTTGAAATGACTCCGGGGTCTTCAAGGACAGCTGTACACCCCGAGAATGCGGACGAAGGGAGCATCCAGCGTGAAGTAAACGCCAGGTTCAATCATTGCCGTTCGGGAGAGCCCAGCCGCTTCAGGTGTATGCACCGGCTGCGCGGCACAGAAATTACGCAGGAACGCATCAAGCGTCGGCACGGTGGAGGTCGGCGAGAGGACGCCGTCATGATTGCCGGGGATCGCAACGATGGGAGCAGGATAGTTCCGGTACGGCTCGTAAAACTGGTCGTAGTAGTAGGCAGCTTCGCCGAAGTAGTAAACGACATCGCCGAGGTGGAAGAAGAAGGATGGCACGTCTGCGTTGTTGTCTTCGGTGAAGTCGCCGACCATTTTGTCCGCCACCAGCGATTGCGTGGCAGGTCCCTGCACGCTCCCCGTATCCCCTACTGCGTGGAAGACGATGGAACCGGCAGCATTGATCTCCGCGATACGTGCGGGCCCGGATGAACCCAGGATTTGTTCGAGGGTAAGGATGGGCTCGCTCCCGCCTGCTGTCGGTTGTGGCACTGGCTCGACGTTGCTGATGCTCTTCAGCTTCTGATCAGTCACTGGATCCTTGAACGTAGTCGGGTCCGGGCTCGGTACTGGCTGAGCGAAGACGGGATCATTGGGCGCGCTGACAGGATGCGCTTTCTTGATCGGATGCTTCCCTGTTACTTCTTTCGCGGCATGCCCTGATTTTTGTTGAACGGAATGCTTTGATGATGGCGCCATTGGCGACTCCTGCTCACGGATGGATCTGATACACCAATTGTGCTCGCATTCCATGAACGGAAGATCACTGGCAGACCATGGACTCTTAGAACGAGGTCATAGCCTGCGAGTAAATCTAAAATGGTTTAAAAAATGCCAGCAGCAATGTTGCTATCATCAAGCTCGCTGTTTCCTGATGTTATTTGCAGGCACAGGACTGCTACGTTTGCGTATCGAAGTACCGAGGTGAAGAATGGCAGCAAAACCTACGATAGTGAGTGGCAGTGTTGGCGCAGCAGTGGGGATCGCGATCGTCGCGGCCCTGATCGCGGGTCTCTGTGCACTGTGCGATGACTGATGCAGCCAGGCAGTCGGACCCGAGCTCAGGAGTGCTGCGACCACGCGGTTAGCTCGTCACCACCCACTGCTTTACTATCTTCGCATTTTGTTCGCCCCAAGGTTCAAACTAGCGGGATAATGGGTGAAAGGTCTGCATGCTCTTTCCCCCACTTACGCCTCTGCGCCGCTTTGACACGCATCGACTATTGCCTGCCAAGTACAGCACCAACATGGATTCCGTTCTGACGCGCCTGCTCGGGCCCGGCTCGAACGAGAATGACCTGCCGCACATCTTTGAACTTGAATCTGCGACGAACGCGCGACTACTGGCTGAGGACGGACGGAGCCTGGATATTACAGCGAGAGAGCTGGTCTACCGCGTACCGCAGTGCCACATCATTAATGCTGCCTTCACCCATCCGAATCCGCTAGGAGCCCGGTTTTCGAGTGCAGGTCGTGGCGCCTGGTATGCCTCGTTCGAGCTGTCCACTTCAAAGGCTGAAGTGTTGTTTCACAAGTTGATCGAATACGAAGAGATTGACTGGCGTGAGCGGGAAGAGGTGCAGTACGACGACTATCTGGCGGATTTTACCGGCACCTTTCATGACCTGCGCTCCAAAGCAGTGCGGCAACTGCTTGCGCCAGACGCCGGCACGTTAAAACTGCAGGCGTCTCTGGCTAGTCAGTTTGAGGATGAAGGTGACGAGCAGGTGCATGGCGATGCTTTTGTCGATGAAGCAGCGAACGCTGAACCTACGCGCATTGTCGAGAGCACCGGAGAAGCCATCCAGAGCGCTGAGACAGACGATCCATTTCAGGACTGCCTGAGCGGTAACAGCTACCTTGCATCACAGGCCCTGGCCGAAGCATTGCTAGACGGGGGATCGCTCGGGCTGGTCTATCCGAGCGTGCGAAAGGCAGGTGGAACCTGCATTGCCTGCTTCAGGCCGTCAGTCGTCGCCAATGTGCGCAAGAGCCACCGCTACAGACTGACCTGGAGTCCTCAACGGACAACATTCGTCCGAGCCTGAAAGATCAGCGAATCCGATCGAGGGTGAAGGACGTGCTGTCATAATCTCCATCCATTTTGAGATCGACTCCACGATTCATCAGGTAGCTGCCGCTGAGCACCTGGGCCGTGCTATCGAGTTTGCCGTCGTTCGACTTCAGTCGATATTTGGCGTCGCTCTCCAGTCCCTGTAAGCGAACAGGCGGAAAGGGCGAGCCGAAGCGCTGGGCCTGCTGAAAGGCAAAGACGACGACCTGACTACCGTCCTGCGCAACGTGCTCCGTAGCAGATGTGGAGGAGTTTACCGGGGACATCAGACGATACAGGCGGCCGCGCTGGACTGTCTGCCGGATGGACTTGTAGTACTTCACCAACTCGGCGCTCTGCTTCATTTCGTCATCGGTCCAGTGGTTGAGATTGCCTCCGATGCCGAGTGAGCCATTCATCGCCACCATGAAACGAAACTTCAATGGTACTGTCCGGTGATCCAGGAAATTCGGGACGTCCGTCACCCACGCCATCATAACGCTTGGTGAATAGGCTCGCTCAAAACCATCCTGCAGTACCAGTCGATCGAGGGCATCAGTATTGTCCGAGGGCCAGACCTCATCCGTGTACCGCAGGATCCCAAGATCGACGCGGCCGCCTCCGCCCGAACAGGATTCGATTTCAAGCTTGGGATGTTTGGCGCGAAGGCGCGCAAGAATGTCGTAAAGATTATTAACAAACTTGACGTAGATTTCTTTCTGCTGATCGACCGGAACCTGGTCCCATCCGGGCTCAGACCAGTTGCGGTTGTAATCCCATTTGAGAAAGGCGATGTCATTTTCGGTGACCAATTTGTCCACGAACGAGAAGACATACTCCGCAACATCCTTGCGCGCCAGATTCAGCAGCAGTTGGTTGCGCAGCTCGGTGCGCGGGCGGCCGGGAAAGTTGATGGCCCAGTCGGGATGTTTGCGGTACAGATCGCTATCCGGATTGACCATCTCCGGTTCGACCCAGATGCCGAAGTCCATACCCAGTGCATGCGCACGATCAATGACAGGCTTCAGGCCATGCGGAAATTTCTGCGGATTCACGTACCAGTCGCCGAGCCCTGCGTTGTCGATGGTGCGCTGGCCAAACCAGCCGTCGTCAATCACAAATCGCTCAACCCCGAGGCTTGCAGCTTTTTCCGCAAGTGCAATCTGCCCGGCCTCATCCACCTTAAATTCGGTCGCTTCCCAGGAGTTGTAGAGCACGGGACGCAGCCGGGCCTTGTCACCATTCGGCACAATTTCCTGCTGCTGAAACCGATGCAGCAGGCGTGCTGCTTCTCCGCGGCCATGGCTGGTGTAACCGGCGTAGAAAATGGGCGTCGTCAATGACTCTTTTTCGGCCAGCTTGTAGCCGAAGTCGAAGGGGTTATAGCCGCCGACAATACGAGTCTGGTTGAAGGAAGACGTGTCGAGAGTGATGCGCCAGCTGCCGCTCCATCCGAGTTCACCAAACCAGGCGGGACCGCTTTCTTCGGTCGTCTCGCCAGTCCTTCCGATTTCAAACCAAGGATTAGCCTGGTGCGATGTGCTGCCTCGGCGGCTCTCGAGTACGCGCTCGCCGGCTTCTATTGCTTCACTATGCTGCTGCCATTCTCCCGACCAGCGGCCGGTGAGCCAGTGCGCCTCGTAGCCGCTGCCCTTCGGCAATGTCCACGAAGCCGATGCGGCTGATTCAAGCGTGACGGATTCGCTGCCCTGATTTTCGATCTTTGACCAACGTGCGAGGATGCCCTTCGCGGGATAAACACGATAGTAGAGATGGACGACGAGTGGTGCACTGATGTCCTTTGCTACGACTTCAAGCTGATCGCCATCGATGGTGTGACTCACATAATGAAGCACTACATCACGGTTGCCGCCAGCGAAGGTAGCCTTCAGCGCAGGTTCGCTATAGAGCCCGGCACCCCAGCCGGGATACTCCTGCGGCGTGGTGGTCTTCGACGAATCGAAGGAAGCGGCTTCGGGGCGGGCTTTGGCCGCAGCGATGTCGGCGATGCTCTCGACATGGCCGCCCCAGAAAATGGATTGCAGTTCACCTCGCCCGTTGACTCCGAAGGCGTAACTCTGTTCCCCGGCCTGCAGGAGCCAGGTCTTCTTTTCTGCAGAGTATTGAATCGAGGACTGTGCACATGCACTGGCTGCGAGACTCGCACAGGCGAGCAGGAGAGAGATCAGGCGTTTTTGCAAGGTACATCCGCTCCGGACAACGGGGCTTTGTTTACTACCAACCCGGCTGGAGCCTCACGATAAGCTGCCGAGCTTTGCATGTCAACGTCACGGCTGCCTGCCGCTCAGCGACTGAAGGGGACCATGGCCGATGTCCAGAACAGGACCAGGCCGGCACGCAGCGTCCAGGCTGCTGTGCGAATCCAGTTTGTCTGCACGAGCGCGCTGATCGTCTTTACATCAAAGCCAGCGGCCAGACGGGTATGCAGAGGCACCTGGATAAACATCGTGGAAATCCAGATGACAACGGTCAGGCTTGCGCCTGTCCATGCCAAAGACTGCGAGATCTTCTCCGGCCTGAACGCTGGCATTAGGAGGGCGAGGCTCGCAGCCAGCTCCAGACACATCAATGGTCCCACAACCCATCCAGTGCGGGTTGCATGCTGCGATTCATAAGCGATGAAGTTGACTGGCGCGACCCGCAGGAAAAGTGGATAGTGCACGATCTGGACAAACCAGATGACGCCGGTCATAGCCAGCGTGCACATCAACTGCACCAGGATGATGGTCCGAGGCAGCAACGTCAGGCCAGCTTTCTGCGTACCACCCGCCGCACGACTTCGGTCGATACGCCGTAGAGAATATGTGTGAACAGTTCACTCAGATGTTCTCGCGCAGGCTGTTGCGGCGCCGGAACGTCCAGGCCAGCTGCCGGCACTAACGTCTCGTGGGTAAGCAGCTGAAGCACCACTCCAAAGGCGGCTCCGTAACCAGCGGTCACCACCGGGGCAAACTCCGCGGCCACTCCATAGATAGCGCCCGTTGCTCCGCCGAATACGTAGTGGATGGTCTGCTCGGCGATGGTTTGATCGTGTTTATTGAGCGGATGCCCAAGGGCTTTCTGCGCCAGCAGTACCGGCGGTGAGGTCTGGCCCTGGGTCCGCGGATTGTAGATGATCTCGCCGACAGTTTTGGCGGCGGAACCGACCAGGCCGCCGATCACTCCGGCGAGCAGGCCCTTGGCAACCGACCGTGAGACTTTCGAACGATGCTGCTTCCATTCTGCGAACGCTGACATGGTCTGACCCTTCTTTCTATCTCCGGTTCAGATGCCGTGAGTGGGCGATTTGGACCCGGGTTGCGGGCTCAAATTCGTCTATTCGATATCGTATACTTTCGTCTATGCCGATTTTGTTGTCACCACGCGAAGCTGCACTGCGCCTGGGAATTTCCTACCCGACGATCAAGCAGTGGCTTTATCGAGGCAAGTTGAAAGCAGTCAAAACGCCGGGCGGGCACTATCGGATTCCGGAAGCGGAGCTGGATGAGTTTCTGCATAAAGCCAAAGGGGCAGAGACGCCCAAGCGCCAGATGATGCGCACGGTAAGCGGGCGAAACCAGTTGGTAGGTCGGGTGATTGAAATAAAAATCGAAGGTCTGCTGGCGCAGATCAAACTGTCGATCGGTGGCCAGGTCATTACTTCAATCATCACGTCAGAGGGTGCGCGGGAACTGAACCTGAAGGTTGGGGAAACTGCAGCAGCGCTGATCAAGTCGACCGAGGTGATGGTGCTGCGTGCTTAGCAGGATCGTCGGATGGTTCCTGTCGCTGGCGGTCTTATTGTTTCTTCCGAATGCCTTGTCGTTTGCTCAGGAGCCGGTGCAGATAGCCGCCGCTGCTGACCTGCAGCCGCTGCTGCCCGCGATTCTCGCGCGCTTCAAGGCGTCGCAGGGCATCGAGGTGGTGGCAGCATATGGCAGCTCGGCAACGCTCGCGGCGCAGGTAATCAATGGAGCCCCGTTCGCGCTTTTCCTGTCTGCGGATGTTGGCTTCGCACAGCGCGTAGTGGACGCGCAGCTGGCGGACGGCGACAAGCCAAAGCCCTATGCGCAGGGCGCCCTGGTGCTTTGGGAGCGGAAAGACGGCCCTGTCCAGCCGCTGACCCTTGATGCTCTGCGGTCTTCTGCTGTGCGGGCAGTGGCGATCGCCGACGCGCAGCATGCGCCATACGGACGGGCTGCGATTGCCTCACTGACCAAGCTTGGCCTGTTAGAGATCAACCGGCCTAAGTTGAAGACTGCCGAGAATATCGGTCAGGCGGCGCAGTTCGCGGAATCCGGCAATGCGCAGCTTGGACTGATCTCGTTGACCGCGGCATTGACACCCAAGCTGCAGGCTGAAGGTACATTCGTGAAGATGCCCGCTGATTCGTATCCGCCAATCATTCAAACAGCAGTGATCCTTTGCCGAGACCAAGCAGTTGAGAGTAAAGCCAGGGCGTTCCTTACTTACCTGCTTTCCCCTGCCATTCAACAGGAACTAGGGCGACACGGGCTGGCGCCTGCGCCCTAGACCTATGACAACGAGCCTGAACACATTCGTAGACTGGCAGGCATTGTGGGTTACGCTGCGGCTCGCTTCGGTGACAACTGCGCTCCTGCTTATCGTGGCATTGCCTTTAAGCTGGTGGCTGGCGCTTCACCGATCCGCTCTCTCGAGGTTTGTGGAGGCCATCGTTGCGCTGCCACTGGTGCTGCCGCCAACAGTACTGGGCTTTTACCTCCTGGTGCTGCTTGGACCGCAGACCGCGTTCGGCCGTGGCATCACAAGGGTGCTGGGTCATCCACTTGCCTTTTCGTTTGGAGGACTGGTCGCAGGATCAGCCATTTACAGTCTGCCTTTCGCGGTCCAGCCGATCGTTGCAGGCTTCAGCGCTATTGAGCGCGAGGTGCTGGACGCAGCGTGGCTGCTGGGGTCCAGAGGATGGAACCTGTTGCGACGGGTGCTGATACCGCTGGGGGCGAAGTCAATACTGGCTGCAGCGGTGTTAAGTTTCGCGCACACAATTGGAGAGTTCGGCGTGGTTCTGATGATCGGCGGGGCAATTCCGGGCCGAACACAGACGCTGTCAATTTCCATTTATAACCAGGTGCAGGTCTTTGACTATGGCGGCGCCAACCGCACAGCATTGATGCTGCTGCTGGTGTCGCTGCTGGCGCTGACAGTCATTTACGGGCGATGGCGAGCGGATTCAGTGCGATATGCCTGACGCGCCGGCGCTCACGGTAAGACTGCGGCACACTGTCGACAATTTCTCGATCGAGGCCGACTTCCAGATTCAGCGATGGCCCGCAGTCCTCTTCGGTCCTTCCGGGGCCGGCAAAAGTACAGTGCTGCGAATGATCGCCGGACTATCTCGAGCGGATGAACAACACATCGTATTTGGCGATCATGTTCTGCGAAGTGACCTGCGAAATGAGCGCGTGAAGCTGATGCAACTGGTGACACAGCAGGCCGCGCTCTTTCCTCATCTTGATGTCGCAAAGAATGTCAGTTTTGGTCTCGCAGGCAGC
>CAZZYN010000116.1:0-8638 GCA_964658265.1 uncultured Acetobacteraceae bacterium
ATGAACGCTTCGGCGACGCTTTCCCGGAGTTCCTGATCCTGTGGGCGATCTTTCCCATCTTTTTCTTCTCACTTTCGCAATCCAAGCTGCCCGGCTACATCCTTCCCTCGATTCCGCCGATCACCATCCTGACGGGCGACTATCTCAACCGGATTCGCCGCCGCGGGCTGCAGCCCTGGCTTTTGGGCATGCATGCCTTGCTGACGGGTGTAACAGTGGCGCTGGTCCTGGTCATTCCCTGGCACATTGTGCATCCGGACGACATGCCACCCGCCCGCACCATTACCGCAGCCTGTGCGAGCGGCCTGGCTGCGATGGTGCTGATCCTTGTGATGGTCGGCAGGTTTGGCGTGGCGCGCCTGCGTATCGCGACCATCCTGCCACTGGTGATCCTGCTTTTCTTTATCTTCGGCATTGGTCCGTTCTGGAAGATTCCGGCAATCGCTGCCACAAAAACGAATGTGCAGCTGGTTGATTTCGCTTTCTCCGCGCGGCCCCTGGATCGACTACTCGAACAGGTTTCCAGGCCTGGTGAGCCGGTTGCCGTCTACCGTGTGCGCCGCGATGCCGAGTTTGGCTTGTCGTTCTACCGCAACCACCGTGTGCTTGACTATGAGCGGGTCAGCGACCGCGGAGGCGAACGCGGGCCGTCCGGCGGCGTGCATGTGCCCGAGGAAGGTCACATTCTGGTGGTCCGCGATTCTGCCGAAGAAAGTCTGGGCAAACTGCTGCAGGGCCGCACCTATGAGCCGCTGTTCTCGTATCCGGCACAGCGGCTCTCGATCTACCGCGTGGAACCGAGCAGATCAGCAGCGCCAGTTCCCAGCCGTTAGCAGTTGTTACACAGGTTCCTGCGGTACCAGCAGTGCATGAACCGCACTCTGTCCTTTGCTCAACCTGCGCAGGCTCGCATACACTCGAAAATCAAGGCAAGTCTTCCATGCTGCGAGCAACTCTTCGCGTCCAGGCCTGCAATCTCCGGGAAAAACCTGGCGGTCGCGCAGCCTGTCCTTCGAAGAAGCCGCATCGCTGGAGGCAGCACCGCACTCTATCCTTGCAAGTAGATCAAGATGGCCACTGCAGCCCAGCCGGAGATCCTCGATCTTCGGCACTTCTCCGCCGCTACCCTGAGGCCGTTACTGGCTGAGGAAAGCCGCGTGTGGAGTGAACGGCTGCGCTGGGACTATCGCTCCTCCGCCAACCTGCTTCTGGAGTACCTCGATTCCCATGTGCTGCCCGGCTATGTCGCAATTGAACGTGATCGCCTCTGCGGCTATATCTTCTGCGTCTACGAAAGTGCGAAGGCGGTCATCGGCGATGTTTTTGGAGCTCCGACTCTGTGCCTTAGTCCGCACAAGGTTGAGGCGCAGCTGATCCGGCACCTGCTCGAACTATTGCAGAACTCCCCCGGCGTCGATCGCATTGAGACCCAGCTGCTACTGCATCCTCACGGGGAACACGCGCAGCTGTTTGCGGAAACCGGCTTCGAGGTCTATCAGCGGCTGTTCATGGAACTGGATTTGGCATCTCCGCCCGTCTTCGGCCCTGTGCCTGTGACGCTGCCAGGACATATCGAATCCCGCGCGTGGCGCGACAGCGATTTCCCGGCAGCGGGACGCCTGATCGCGCTGGCCTACCAGGATCACCTGGACGCTCGCATCAATGACCAGTATCAAAGCACTGCTGGCTCGCTGCGCTTTCTGCACAACATCGTGCGCCTCCCCGGCTGCGGGATTTTCGATCCTGAAGCTTCGCGGGTGATGGTTGAACGCGGCAAGGACGATCTTGCGGGCATGCTGCTCTGCTCGCGTGTGTCTGCAGACACAGCGCACGTCACGCAGATTTGTATCGCGCCGGCCTATCGGCGACTTGGCCTGGGCACGCTGTTACTGCAGGAGTGCGCCCAGCTGCTGCGCAGGATTCACTTCGCCGCCCTGACGCTGACCGTGACCACTGAGAACAAACCAGCAGTCCAGCTCTACCGCAGTCTCGGCTTTCACACCCGCCACACTTTCGACGCCATGGTCTGGACCCGGCAGCCTCGCAGCCACTGAGCTTCGAAGGATCAAGGCCCGGCGGCACCGTTGACTATTCCTTGGCTTGCTGAGGCAAGTGCGTGGTAGTAGTAGCCCGTATCTTCGACCGGCAGCCACTCAGGACCCGGCGAAGTCTTCACCTTGGGATCAGCGATCACGAAGTCAGCGCCCGCATGCTTAAAAGCCGCCAGCAACTCCTGCTGCTTTACCGGCGATGCTGACCAGAAAGCATCCGCATCGCCCTTGTGGATGGCCAAGTCATACGCCCGTGGCAGTTCCGCCACGACGCGCACATTATCGAGGAAGGCCCACATGCAATCGATGCCATCTCCAATTACCGCAGCCTTGTGCCCAGCACCCGCATGCCTTGCGTTCAGGTACTCGGCCAGTATCCATTCCCGGTTGTGCTGCAACGGGTTTACCACGCTTACATAATCCACCACGTGCCGTACTCGCGCCGTCACCGAAGAGATGGACGCCGCCAGCAGAATACCGGCCGTCACCTGCGAGGCAAACGCAGGAGTCAACGCAGGAAAGCGATGGGCTCCCGGTCTCTCTTCGACACGCAGAGCTGCCAAAAACACCAGCATGAGACAACAGACCATCGGCTGGATGTAGCGGATCTCCATGTGCACCGCAAGGTAGATCGCGCAGCCCGCAAGCGCCGGCAGAACTACAGGCCAACTATCGAGGAAGGCGCAGCTGCTCTTTCGAAAGCTCGCTTGGTTGCCGAGCAGCAATACCAGGAGGCACAACGCCGCGGCCCAGACGACCGGCTTGCTTCCAAGTTCACGAATTGTCGCAGGTACGGTTTCGCGAAGGGTTCTTACCTGATTCGCCGGGATGAATCCTGTGCGGAATCCGGCGTACCAGTAAGACGGGTCATACCAGGGAGCATAGGTGGCGTGGATCGGCTCGACGAACGAATAGGCCCGCAAGCCCTGGGTGATCTGCTGCGTGGGGTGAAGAGGCGCGCCAACGTTCTCACCCTCTCCATGCCAGTGCGCGAAATACCACAGGTTGTTTACATGCCATGCGTAATTCAGGCTTGCGGCATTCGGAACCCCCCTGGTATGCCGCGAGACCGCCCGGTAGTAGGGAGCGCAGCCCACCACCAGCACCAGCAGCGCCAGCGGCAGCGCCGGCCAGAGTCTGCGCACCCGAAATAGCAGGACGCCGAAGCATCCCAGTAGTACGAGGCCCAGCGGCACGTAGACGGCCTTGGTATAGTAGCCGGCGACCAGCGTCAGGCCGAACAGTACCGAGTTGAGCAGTAGATGGCGCTGCTGCCCGATCCGCAGCAGCAGCCCGGCAGCGACGAAAAAGATCGCACTTACCAGCATGTCCGGACTGATCCGTGCCGGCCAGTTAAGACAGAAACACGACCACAGAAGCAGTCCGTAGCCCGACACACAGATCGCTCGTTCTTGGAGCAGCGGCCGTCCCTGCCTGGTCCAGTACCGCATACCGGCAAGCAGCCCGCCGAGGAGAAAATCGAAGGCTGCTACGGTCAACAGCAGCATCAGGATGTTGACGAGACGGATCGCTAACACTTCCTGTATCGGCTGGGTACCGGTCAGGGTAAAAAAGAGTCCCAGCGTCCACGCATAAAACAAGCCCCAGAAGGGATTGACCGCCACCGACCAGTTCCTCTCCGAGACAAACCGCGCAATGTCGAGATAGCTGATTGAATCGATCGTTGAGTACCACGTGGTACCGGCGACGACGGCTGTTACCAGGAAGCAGCCGCTCGCCAGCGCAAGCCTGAGACGCGGCTGCGCTTTGCAGGGATCTGGTTGGTCGGAAGCCATCTGCGGGAGATTAATCGCGCAGATGGCTCAGATCGATACAACCTTGGAAGGATTGTGTAACAGCCAGTGAGCTTCACAAGTCACCGGTCGGCGGCGGGGTACTAATGCTTGATGAAGAACATGATCCAGCTGCCGATAATTACCGAGAAGACGAAAAGCACCCAGCAGTACACGCCGTAGCGGAACATTGCTTTCGGTGCGGATCGCTGGGTGATGCCGAAGACAGTAGACGCGAAGGTCGCGAACAGCAGCACTGCGGTGAAGTGAGAAGGCGCGAAAGTCATTGCTTTCTCCCGACGCGGATGTTGTGCGCATCAATGGCAGCAATGAAGTTCAAGAGGCCGGAGACGACCACAAATTTGGATCCGTAATCCGCGGTTGCGATCTGTACAGCGCCGTGGCCAAAGTCACCCAGCCGGCCGATGATGTACAGAATGCCGGAGCCTAGATCGCCGACGAAGCCCAGCATCTCAAGCAGGTCGCCCGGATTGAAGACGTACAGCTTGCCCTGCATCAGGATGCCGAGCACAAACATGAGTGTGATGGAGGCGAAGATCAACGCGCCGCGGATCGGTCGTTTCGCAAGTACATGGCCGAGGCCTGGGACCAGCCAGCCGGCGATCAGCGGCAGCGATACCAATGCTGCTTTGTTCGCTGCGGTCGTGCCGGTGGTTAAATCTGCGCGGGTTGCCATCGTTCCTTTCCGACTATACAGCAGCAGGCGACCATGCGCCGGCAGCCTTGGGGCACGCTAAATCCTGACGAGCTCGGTCTGGATGCGGCCGGTCACTACGGCTTCCGTCAGGCTGGTAATCATATTCACCTCGCTGCGAATGCCGAAGTCGGGCAGGTAAATACCCGGCTCGACTGAGAAGCAGGTATGGGGCAGGATCAGCCGTTCATCATGGGTCTCAAGATTATCGAGATGCGCGCCCGTTCCGTGGATTTCCGCCGCAATACTGTGCCCGGTGCGATGAGTAAAGTAGTCGCCATACCCAGCATTGCGGATAACTGCCCGGGCCGCATCGTCCGCCTGCCAGCCTTCAATGGGTTCATTTGCCTGATAGGCCTGCTGGATCGCCTGAATGGCAGCGTCGCGAGCATCGCGAACGACCTCGAACACACCAAGTTCCCTGGCAGAAGGGCTGCGGCCTACGACGCCGGTCCAGGTGATGTCGTAGTAACAGCTGTCCGGGCGATCGAGCCTGCCCCAGATATCGATCAGCACAAAGTCCCCTTCGCGGATCGGCTGCGACAACGCTGCTGTCGGCTCGTAGTGAGAGTCAGAGCTGTTCGCGTTTACCGAGACATTCGGGCCATTCTCCCAGGTAAGCCCGCCGCGCCGCATCGCACTCGAAAGCCACTCGACCATGGCGAATTCGCTGGTCTGGCCGTCGGAGCGGACGCGGTTACCGATGGTCCGAAAACCCTCGGCGAGTATGTCATCGATCAGCTTTTGGGCTTCGAAGTGGCTGGCAATCTGCACGCTGTTCAGTACAGCTTCAAACTGGGTGATCAGGTCTGCGGAGGAAACGATCGTCTTACCGAGCTCGTGCAACACCTCGATCGTCCCAGCGTCGACCATCGAGACATACATAATGGCGTTGCGCGGCGAATACTGCATTGCAATCGTCTGCGCGCCGGCCAGCAGCGTCACCAGTTGTGCTTCCAACTCCTGCCACGAGGAGTAGACCTGCCTCGTTCCTGGCAGCGAGTCGAGCCGCCCCGACTCGATGCGGTGAACCAGCTTGCGCGGCTCGCCCTGTGCAGGAATGAAGTAGAACCAGCGGCGTGTGACGTGCGCTGTCGCGCTCAGCCCGAGAATGCGGTAAGCGATCGGATCGCGATGATGATGGTCATAGAACAGCCAGCCATCGAGGGACTGGTCGCGGAGCGCATTTTGGATTTCGTCGAGGTTCATGGAAGTCTCTGGAGCATAGTAGATCAGGCTGCGGATTTCTCTTTGCGTGCAGTACTTCCGGTCGGAGAGCGCCTGCAACCGGTGTGAGCATAACCGTCATGCGCGGCGTCGACTCACTGCCACCAGTCGCTACGTGCGGCTGCGCGAGATTGCGTCCAGGACCCCGTTCAGGAAGTTGATGGACTCCGGTGCGGAATAGCGGCGTGCGATCTCCAGCGACTCGTTGATGACGATCGGTACCGGTGTTCCCGGAAAGCCGAGAAATTCGGCTGTGGCGGCGCGCAGAAGGTTTCGATCCACGGCAGCCATGCGCGGCAGGCGCCAGTTGGCGGAATGCGCTTCAATCAGTGCATCGATCTCTTCATCACGCGTCGTCGCCACTCGGAAAAGGTCGTCCGCAAAGCCGCGCGTATCGGGATCCACTTTTTCGGCCGCTCCCCAGAAGCTGTTGCGTACCTGCTCTGGCGTCTGCTTACCGATATCGGCCTGAAAGAGCATCTGCATCGCCATCTCGCGGCCCTTGCGGCGAGTACCGGTCTTTTTGGTCGCAACCGGTGCCTGTGCTGGTCTGGCAGCCTGTTCTGCATTGAACTTCTTCGTAGCAACCGCACGCCGCTTCTTCGCCACTTCCGGTCTGGTCTTCAGCAGGCGGCGCTGTGTATCGAGGGGCTTCGCAGTGCGGCCAATATCATGCGATGGAATATCTTTGGGGTCGCGGAGCGGAAGCGCGGGTTCTGCGGCTGGAATGGCAATCGCATCTGCAACCGGAGCTGTTGCATCTGCCGCAGACTGCGGCGCCTGGGACGATTGCGTCCCGGCTTCTTCCTTCTCAGCAGCAGCCGGCGTCCTGCTGATCTGCCATCCAGGGCTCATCGGCTCAGCCCTGCATCATTCGCCGACTCAGCAGCGGCAGCAATCTTGCGGTGGATCGACACCATCTCGATGGCGGCCACGGCTGCTTCAAAACCCTTGTTGCCGCCCTTCACACCGGCGCGGTTCAGCGCCTGCTCCAGTGTCTCGCACGTCAGCACGCCGAACGCATGCGGGATGCCTGACTCCTGCTGGCTCTGCCCGATGCCGCGCGCGACTTCGTTATAGATTGCTTCGTAATGCGCCGTCTCCCCGCGCAGCAGGCAGCCGAGTGTGATTACAGCGTCGAAGGTCTTGGTGTCTGCCAGGGCACGCGCGGCATCCGGGATTTCCCAGGCACCCGGTACACGCACAATCTCGATGTCGCCACGTTTACCGCCGCTGCGCATTATGCCGTCGAGCGATCCCTGCAGGAGCCGGTCGGTAATGACCGCATTCCAGCGTGCTACCACGATGGCGAAGCGCATTCCTTCGGCAGAAAGATCACCTTCAATAGCAGCCGGCTTGCCCTTGAGCGGCTCTTCCCACTCCCAGAAGCCGAAGATCACGCCCGGCACCGGCTCAACCGTAAAGGCACGGGACTTCCAGTCGGTCGGGATGATGCGGGTGATGCGCTGCTGCGCCACGTCGGCGCCGAAACTCCTGGTCAGCCAGGATTCGGCGACCGCACGCACTTCGTCCAGCTGCGTGACTTCAACCAGCGTGTCGGCTGCAAGGGGCGCCAGGCCGTCGACAAACTCCAGGTTTGCAAGGGGCGCAAGATAGGGGCGTGCCCGGCTGGCGTCTGTCTCCCAACCCTTCCCCGGCTCAAAGCCAAGTGTGTCAAAGAAGCTCGTCAGCGCGTCATAAACAGAGGCAGTACTGGTCGAGCGGACGAACGTGATGCCCTTGATCATTCTGTTCAAGGGTACCATCGCGAGAGACCCTTGAAGCCTTCGCCTGAGGGAGTTAGCACACAGGAGTTGTCACAGTGCCATACGAGAATCTTCGCTTTGAAACACAGGACGCTGTCGCTGTCGTCACACTCGATCGGCCCAAAGTCCTCAACGCGCTCAACCGGGCCCTCTTCGACGACCTCGAAGCCGCATTCCTGGCAGTCAGCAGCGATCAGTCGATCCGTGCCGTAATTCTCACCGGCGCTGGAGAAAAGGCCTTCGCGGCGGGCGCGGATATCAGCGAGCTGGTGGAGGCCGGCGCTACGCAGGGCCAGGCGATTTCTGCCCGCGGCCAGGCCGTATTCGACCTGATCGAAAACTGCGGAAAACCCGTGATCGCGGCTGTCAACGGATTCGCGCTCGGCGGCGGTTGTGAACTGGCCATGGCCTGCACCTTCCGCATTGCGAGCGAGAGTGCGCGCTTCGGTCAGCCGGAGGTCAAGCTGGGCCTGGTACCGGGATATGGCGGTTCGCAGCGCCTGCCACGGCTGGTGGGTAAAGGCGCTGCCCTCAAGCTGTTGTTGAGCGGAGAGATGATTCCAGCTGTGGAAGCTCTGCGGATTGGCCTGGTCGAGGAAGTAGTGCCTTCTGCGGAATTACTGCCGCGCACACGGGCTATCGCCGGCCTTATCGCCGCCCAGTCAGCCCTGGCGGTCCGCAATTGTATCGAGCTGGTGAATGCAGGCTATGACCTGCCATTGGCAGCAGCACTTGAAATGGAAGCAGCCCGCTTTGGTCTGGCCTGCGCCTCGGAAGACAAGGCTGAGGGCACCCGTGCCTTCCTTGAAAAACGTGCCGCAGCCTGGCCGGGCCGGTGAAGAGTTGCTGGTGGTGGTGCGGGATCAACTTTAGTCCAAACCAGACGCCATCGTGAATCCAGGCATGATCCCGGTGATTGCTATGCTGGATACAGGAATGCACGCCCCCATGACGCCTTTTGACCTGCCACGCCGCACGCTTTACCGCCTTACTGCTGCCGGGCTTCTTTCACTGGCGGGTCTGCTCGCCGTGGCAGGCTGCAACTCGGCCGCAACGCAGCTGTCACCCGAACAGCAGGCACGGCTG
>CAZZYN010000117.1:0-8319 GCA_964658265.1 uncultured Acetobacteraceae bacterium
AAGTGAGAGCGGCATTTTTCTGCCCACCCGACGGTCTAAGAAGCGACAGCGCCTGTATGGATGTTCCCGAACGGGAATCAATCGCCAGTTCCGCGCTCGAATTCCCGGTGCGTTACGTTCGGGAACATAGCGTCTCTCCCAAGCTCTTGCAATCAAGTTGGCGCAAGTACCGCCTTCAGCCACACGGAGAAGACAATAGCGTATGGCGAAAAGTCTCGATGTTTACCTGCAAACCGAGTTCGTTGGCCACCTTATCCAGGACGATGGCGGTCAGATGGTCTTCCAGTATGCGGAGAGTTGGCTGGACAGACCCGCGGCGTCTCCGCTGTCCCAGTCACTGGCCCTGCGGAGAGAACGGTTTTCCCGCAATGAGTGCCGCGTCGGACGGTGCGAACGTGCTAAGCGATTTTTCCGAGGAAGTTGATGGCGAAGAACGGGGAGATTTACTGACGATGGCGAAAGTGCGAATCATCTGTATCAGCGACACGCATGGACAACACGCCGGCCTCCGCTTGCCCGATGGCGACATCCTGATCCATGCGGGCGATTTCATGACCTATGGCAATGCACCCCGCGAGATTATCGACTTCAATGCATGGCTCGGGCAGCAGCCTCATCCGCACAAAATTATCATTGCGGGGAACCATGATCGGCTGTTCGAGTCGCACTCCATCCCAGCTCGTGCCCTCATCACAAATGCGGTCTATCTGGAGGACTCGGGCGTCGAAGTGGAAGGCCTGAAGTTCTGGGGATCACCGGTCCAGCCGCCGTTTAACAACTGGGCATTCAACGTGCAGCGAGGCGCGCCGATACGTCGATATTGGGACAAAATCCCCATGGGCACGGATGTCCTTGTGACGCACGGACCACCGTTCGGAGTGCTCGATCAATCCCGTCCCATGACTGACCATTTGGGTTGCGAAGAGTTGGCAGAAGTCGTCGAGAAGGTCGCACCCAGATTGCATCTCTTTGGGCATATCCATGGAGGGCACGGGCGTGTGCGTGCTAGCAATGGATGCGCATTCGTGAATGCTTCTGTTCTGAATGAACACTACATGCTGGTGTATGAGCCGGAGATCGTTGACTTGGAAATCTGATCGTGGGCCGATCGGGCGGTTGCGAGGCGGCAAAGCATGGATGCTGCCGCAATCAGATTGTCAGAGCTGACAGCATCTGGACCAGCGTGGGAACGCCGATGGCTGTGGTGTTTGCATCAATTGGGTACTGTTCCAGGCCAGCGTTTACGACAAACTGCCTGTTGGGTTTGAGGTCGTTGCACGCGATATAAAAGCCCTTTTCTGGACGACCGGAAAGGCTGCGCTTGACTTCTATTGCCCAAAGTCCGTGGCCCGGAATCTCCAACAGCAGATCGATCTCGGCTCCCGCAGCCGTGCGGTAGAAACTGGCGACCGTACGCTCCGGCGCGACAGCCAACAGGTTCTCAATGACGAAGCCCTCCCAGGAGGAACCTGCCACAGGATGTCCGGCCAGATCGTTGAATGTCCTTAGTCCTAGGAGAGCGTGAACCAGACCGCTATCCCTGATATAGACCTTCGGTGACTTCACCAGACGCTTGCCTGCATTGCTGTGAAAAGGCTGAAGCCGCCTGACGAGGAGCAGGTCGGCGAGCAGGTCGATATAGCGCTGAACCGTGGGCGCGGTAATCTGAAGCGCGGAGGCCAGACGGGAGGCATTCAGCAGGGTTCCTTGTCCATGCGCCAGCATGATCCAGAGGCGCTCCAGTACCCCTGCCGGTACACGCGGCCCGAACTGGGGAACGTCCCGCTCCAAATAGGTGCGGATGAAGTCGTCGCGCCAGCGCAGGCTTATCGAGTCGGTCGGAGCGAGATAGCTGCCGGGGAATCCGCCACGAGTCCAAAGCTGGAGTAGCGTTGACTCATCGGAGGGCAGTTCCAGGACGTTGAATGGTCCCATATTGATGTAGGAGATCCGACCAGCGAGGCTCTCGCTAGACTGCCGCAACAAGTCAATCGCAGCGGAACCGAGAATGAGAAACCGCCCTTTGCCGCGACCGCTTCGCCGCCCCTGGTCGATGATGCCGCGAAGTGAACTAAACAGCTCGGGAACGCGGTGGATTTCATCGAGCACGACCAGGCTGTTCTCGTAATGCCGTAAGAAGAGGGTTGGCTCCACAATCCTGTCCCGATCCTCCCGAGCTTCCAGGTCGAGGTAGACAGATGCAGGACGCTGGTCGGCTATGGCGCGCGCCAGCGTCGTCTTCCCAACTTGGCGCGGGCCGATGATGGCCACAGCTGCAAACTCAGCCAAAGAGTGCTCGATCTTAGGGGTGACGGCTCGCGGGATCATCCTTGCATAATAAAACATCCGTTTTCGATTTGCTTGGTTGACCTCCGCCCGAGGTAAGAAGAAGGGGGCGCCCGAGTGCTTGGGAAAGCCCTACGCTGCTGCGCAGCGGGTGTAAGGCTGACACGTCATCCCCAGATGGGAACTGCGGAATAAGGATTCGTTCACAGACGGTAACGCGTTTGTTTCCAACGTGGACGCTTTACGGCGTTTCCATTTGTAAACGGGTCTATTTCCAGGGTTGGCGAACCTAAGAAGCGTCTACGGGCGCATCGGGTACCGGCGGAAGGGACGAGCGCATCCAACGTTTCCATGTGCGCGAGGGTTGCCGCACGGTCCCCGCCATGGCGTCCTCTCCCGACAACCCGCAAGTGGTCACACCGATAGCACCGAGTTCATCAGCCAACGAAACAGCTCGAGGAAGGTCGGTTGCCACTCGGCTCACAGAGGCTGAATTCAGCGAGGTGGAAGCAGCAGCTTCAGGCGCAGGTAAGAAAGTTGCTGAATGGCTCCGAGATGCAGCTCTGGCGCAGGCTCGCGGCGGCGAAATCGAGCAAGAAACAGACCCCATTTTGCTCGCTGAATTAATGGGAATGCGCTCGCTGATGCTGAACCTATTTGCGCGAGCATCGCAGGGGCCGCTCAGCACCGACGACATCAGGAAGATGTCAGCCTACTCGGAGTCCATCAAAGAGCAGATAGCAGCCGACTTCCTTACCCGAAGGCGACAACAGAAGCGAGCCAAAGAGGCGAACGATGAGCCATGAAGATCGGGCGAATTGCGGGAGCGTTTCCTTGGCGTACGGCCTTAATTCTGGCTGCGGCTCTCAGTCTCTCAGCGCTTTCATCGTGGGCTTGGTTTAACTGGGAAGTGTCGCCACTCCAGCGCCACTATCTACGTGCCTATTGGCATAGCTCCAGGACAGCCGATGACCCGCAAGCATTGACCGAGGTCCGATGGCTTGATCTGACTGCACCCGGCCATAAAGACGGATGGCCTATCGATGCAGATGTGGACGATGATCCATTTGACTCTTCCCAGGTCGTTCTGTCCTATCAGGCACTCGCGAAAGGCTGGACGGGAATCAGAATCAGCCCGCCCGATTCGGTGAGGTCAGTGGAACTGGAGGCCTTCCTTCGGAGGGGCATCTACCATGGACGAGACCTTCGTCAGCTCTTGATCGAACCAGCCTCTTACGCCTGCTGTGCTGTCTTTCTCGCCCTCTTCGTCGCTTGGAGAATGAGAGACGGTATAGCGACTGAATGGAGTGACATTTGGAGATTCGTTTGGAAACAGGAACCAGTGTGGGAATCGCGCTGGAATATCCCTCCATATAGACAGCCACTTCGCACTCGGATTCGGTTCCGAATTTCGGAGGCGCTGGCAACGCTGAAGATTAGGCGCAAGCGGTTTCTCTTTGCGCGTGTCGCGCCGCATCGTTCAGCACCCGATTTATCGGTAGATTCACAATCGGCACCGGCTCATAGCCGCCCATCCTTGAGTGCTGATGATGCGGTGCCGCGCATCCCGAATCTCGGCGCTGCCGTGCAGACGAATACGGAGCCTCACGTACATTTAGTGTTTCCTGGATCGTCTTCGTCTTACGTCTCCCCAAAGCACGCTGATGTATGGCGCGAATCTGAGTGGATCGACTAGGCATAACCAGAGAGGTTTGCCTGACCTCCAACAACTCCAATCAAGTTAGCTAAGCCGCCCTAATATGTCGCAGCATCGCGCCTCAATAGCTAGCTGAAAATCTTCCATTAAACCTGCTTATTAGTAGGCTAACCACCGGTCCAATTTGTAACGTACTAGCTTCGCTGATATCCATCGGAATACAGACCCTATATGCACAAAGATCAATAGGCATAAGGGTTTAGTCTACGTTGTCGGCAAGAAAATATTCGCAAAGCGGGTCACAATTGCGCAAATATGAGTTACTCTGAGCATCAAGTTACTTAGTAACTGCATGTCTCACGGAACAGCGCATGTTGACCATCTCTAAATCGTTGTCAGCTGGACAAGCGCGAACGTACCACGCCCGCGAGTTCACCTCCGAGCGGCAGAACTACTGGAGCCGCGATCAACAGGGGCATAGCGAGTGGCAGGGTTCGCTTGCGAAGGAGTGGCGTTTGAGCGGAGCTGTGGGAGGTGAAGAGTTCGCTCGGTTGAGCGAAGGTCGTCATCCCGAGAACGATGCGCAGCTCGTCAAGCATCAGCCAGCCAGAACCTACGAGAATCAATATGGCAAGCAGATCACCAGTTCAGAACATCGTGCTGGATGGGACGCGACGTTCTCTGCACCCAAGTCTGTTTCGCTTACAGCTCTTGTGGGTGGAGATGATCGTGTACGTGAGGCGCACCGTGAGAGTGTTCGCGTTGCATTGCAAGAGTTGGAACGGTACACACAGGCGCGGATTGGGAACGTCCATGCTCCTGAGACAACGGGCAAGTTCATTGCCGCTACCTTTGAACATGACACCGCCCGTCCAGTGGAAGGCTACGCTGCGCCGCAGCTTCATACTCATGCAGTCGTCTTCAATGTGACTGAGCGGGACAATGGGCAGACGCGCGCACTGCAAGAGCGCAGCTTGTTTCAGTCGCAACAGTACGCGACCACTGTGTACCGGTCCGAGCTTGCAATGAGGCTGCAAGGCCTAGGCTATGAGATCGAACGCGGCAAGCATGGGCAGCCCGAGATCAAGGGTTATTCACAGGAGTATCTGGAGGCATCGAGTCCCCGCCGTGTGCAGATCAAAGAACACCTGCAGGAGATCGGAAGAGAGGGTGCGGGAGCCGCACAAGTAGCTGCCCATCGCACCCGCGACAGCAAGGAGCTTCACTCACCGGAAGAGGTGTTGAAGCAGCACCGGGAACTCGCGGCGAGATTTGGCCATCAGGCAGATCGGGTCGTTGCAAGAGCACGGGAGCCACGCAAGGAAGTGCAGCCGGAGAAAACGGCCCAACAGGCGGTGACATACTCTCGCACTCACGTCTTCGAACGCTCCGCAGTTCAGGACGAACGCGCGATCCTCCAGGCAGCGATCGACCGCAGTATGGGGCGGGCCTCTTATAGCCAGGTGCGACAGGAGTTTGAGCAGCGTGCCGCGCGTGGAGAGTTTCGGGCGATAGCGAGAGCAGATGGCCGTGCAGCGCCGCTGTATACGACTGCCGAGATGATGCGGATGGAGCGCGAGATCGTCGGCCATATGCAGCAAGGCAATCAGCGCAACTATAGCGACCCGATGTTGTTGTCGCCACAGTTGCGAATCTGGACAGAAGATCGCCACCCTGAGCTGACTCGTTCGCAACGACAAGCGGTCGATGAGATATTCCTGAGTCGCGAGAAGATTGTCGGCTTAGATGGCGTTGCCGGTGCTGGCAAGACGACGACTCTATCCGTGGTTCGCGAGGGTGCCGAAGCGCAGGGCTACCGAGTGGAAGGCTTCGCGCCGACCTCTCGCGCGGCACACAAGCTGGCTGAGGCCGGCATGGAGACCTCAACTCTCCAACGTCATCTTGCTAAAGGAGCGCAGCCCGACTCAGGAGAGAGACGCTTGTATGTACTCGATGAATCCTCGCTTGCCTCCACGCGCCAGATGCACGAATTCATCGAACGTCTCCATCGGAGTGACAGGGTGTTGTTGGTAGGAGATAGTCGCCAACATGAAGCCGTTGAAGCGGGCCGTCCGTTCGCGCAACTGCAAGAAGCAGGGATGCGCACGGCAACATTGAATGACATCGTTCGCCAGCGCGATCCAGAGTTGAAACAAGTTGTCGAACAGTTGGCGAGCGGGCAGGTTAGAGCCGCAGTCGCCAGTCTTGACGAACAGGGCCGCGTGCACCAGGTCAAGGTGCACGAGGAGCGCATCGCGGCCATTGCGCGAGAGTATGCCAAGTCTCCCGCAGGAACACTGGTTGTTTCGCCGGACAACCGTTCGCGCAGCGAGATCAATCAGCGGATACATGATGAGCTTCAATCGCGTGGACTTGTGAACAGGCAAGAGCATTCCGTGCGGACGCTCGTGCCGCGCCAGGAGATGACCGGCGCGGACCGCAGTTGGGCGCAGCGGTACCAGGCCGATGACATCTTGCGGTACTCGCGCTCATCGAAGGAGACCGGTATTGAGAAAGGTGAATACACGCGCGTCGTTGCCGTGAATGCCCAGGAGAACACTCTGACCGTGGCACGGGCGAATGGGGAACAGACTACCTATGACCCGCGTCGTCAGGTTGGAGTCTCCGTCTACCGAGAGCAGGAGAGGAAGTTCTCGGTGGGTGATCGAGTGCAGTTGACTGCACCCAGCCATGAGATGAAGGTTGCGAATCGTGACTTGGGGACTGTGGAGGGCATCGGACGCGATGGAGTGATGCGGTTGCGGTTGGACGATGAGCGTCACGTCGATTTGAATCCGCAACACCATCCGCATCTTGACCATGGCTACGCCGTAACCAGCTACTCCAGCCAAGGCCAGACTGCGGAGCGCGTGCTGGTTCATGTAGACACGGAGCTTGCTGCAAAGGATTTGCTCAACAGCCGCATGGCTTATGTCTCGATCTCGCGCGGGCGATTTGACGCACAGATATTCACCGACAGTCTGGCGAAGTTGCCGAAGGCATTGGGGCATGATGTTTCGCACCAGAGCGCCTATAAGCCGGAGCAGGCTACCGGCTTGGCTCAAAAGACCGTGCCACTGCCAGTGCAGGACAAGGAGCTGAGCATGGGCTTCGGATTGAGTCTTTGACGGTAGGCAGAGGACTGTATACGCGGGGAGTTCAGTGTGGCAGTAAGGAAGCCTACTTGAGGGCAGCACAGTTTAGAACGAGAGCACGAGAATCGTGATTGGGGATGGGAATATGTCGGCAGAGCATTTCATTGATTTTGATAACGGTGGCGTGAAGCCATCAAAGCGCGAGTACACCGGGGTAGGCTTCAGAGCCGGCCGCAAGAAGCCTCCCCAACGGGTTACTGTAGCACCCGAAAACAAGCTGTTGGTGAGCCGCGAAGAAGCGTCGCAAATGCTTTCCATCAGTCAGCGCGCGCTCGACTATTTAGTGGCAACGAAGCGATTGGCCGCTAGGCGAATTGGTGGAAGGGTTCTGATCCCTGTGTCAGATCTGCGTCAGTACGCCCGGTTCGATCATCCCGAACGAATCGCAGGCTGAGCCTTCAATTCAGAACGCATTGTGTTCATCATTATGGACGCAAGACGATATTACGTTACGATTGAGGACGTAGCCGCGCCATGGACAGTCTTCCCATTCCGGTGAAGAACGCCCTTCGGAAGCTCGGAAGCGACATCCGAGATGCGAGACGGAGGCGGCGCATCCCAGCAGCGGTTATGGCTGATCGCGCTTTCATTTCGCGCACTACCCTTGTGACGCTCGAAAAAGGTGAACCCGGCGTTGCGGTGGGGACATACGCTGCTGTTCTCTTTGTACTTGGCAGGATCGACAGGCTCCGCGACCTCGCGGACGCCAGCTCGGATGAGGTCGGTTTATCGCTTGGACAGGAGCGTTTGCCACAGCGTATTTCAATCCGCCGAAAATACAAAAAGACAGAGGCGACGAGTCGGCAGTGATAAACTTTGCGCATAAATAGTGCGATGCAGAAACGGTTCTATATGAGCAACTTGCGCGCGCTAACAGCCACCAAACAGCCACCACGGTTTGCCTAGGAAAAGGCGGCAATGAGCCCCTCATAAAAACAGCCACCAAGCAGCCAATGAGCAGCCGCCAAGGGCCCAGTGGCTGCTAAAGTCCGCAACTGAATCCGCCGAGGGTGCTTGGTGGCTGTTTTGGTGGCTGTTGGTTTCCAACTTTACTGCTTTTGAGTGCGACCGGGTGCAAACCGAAGTATGCCTGTATCTATTGCAATGACTATACTTATGCAGCTTTCTGCGACTCAGTGCAAGACGCTGCAAAACTGCGAAAATCAGACTCAAAATCCGCCGAGGGCAACCTCGTGGGGGTTCGACCCCCCCTCCCGGCAC
>CAZZYN010000118.1:0-8149 GCA_964658265.1 uncultured Acetobacteraceae bacterium
CGGTATAGAGGCTGCGGTCGCTGCTGCTATTAAACTTTCGGCACTTACCAGCCATGAACTTAGTCACCCGAATGGGTGACGAATCGTTCATCGCGGCATCATGATTCCATTGTCGCGGCTTCCTGCGGCATGGGAAGCTCTCGACATCCCAGCTGAAGTTCAGCCGTCATCGGCCGATAGAAGCTGCATCCGCATCCCGGCCCCGTACGATCATGGAGGTCCCAGTGCCCCACCGAATTGCTACTTTTGTTTCTACGATGTGCTTTCTTGCAGTCCTGGCCGTATGCACGCCGATTCTCGGTGCACTTGCGCGGGTTACCACGCACCATAAGGTCGCGCCGGGCCGTAATCAGTAGCGGTCGTTTGTCCGGGCTTCAACCTTCGGCTTTCGCCGCTCTGTCCATCCCTAATGGCAGTTGGTAACGATCCCGCAGGATTTCAAGATGGTGGCGCACGTGGCCAGCCATAATCCAAGCGATCGCTCTTGCTGTGGATGGCGCTTCGCTTACTGTGCCCCGGTGCTTCCACGCGGCATCCTCAAGCGGCTGCAGCATTGACAGGTTGGCATGGCGCAGCAGGAGCAGTTCGTCTCCTAGTTCGGCAACCGGCCGGGCATCGAAGTGTGCTGTCTCTACAAACAGGTTCTCGTCGAATGGCGGCAGCGGTGTAGTCTGCCCGCGAGCCAGGCACAGGGCACGGTACCCGAAGATCCGCTCAGCATCCGCGAGGTGTCCAAACACCTCGCGCACACTCCACTTGCCCGGCGCATAACGGAAATGTTCCTGCTCCGGCGTGATATTGCCCATCAGTGATTCGATCGCATCCGTCTGCGCCAGCAGCACGCCGACGATGTCGTTCTCTGGTACCAGGGCAATATAGCCGGCATGGAATGGCTGGTACTCATCAGCTTCAGGGCGTTGCAGCATGCGGCGGCACCTCTCTCGCGCCTACGATACTACGAGCACCCTGTGCCGACGAACACCTGCCTACTGGGTCTGCGGGCGTCGCCCGGCTGCTGGCCGTGTGACTGCTTCCTGAGCGATGGCGGCACCATTGACCGGAATAGCCGGCACCTCTACATCCTTGTTTGCGCTCAGCCCCAGCTTTTGACGGAGTTGTGCGTCGATCCTTCCGAAGGTATCGCGATGTTCCTTCATGTACTGCCGCACGTTCTCGCGGCCCTGGCCGATGCGTTCGCCTGAGTAGCTGAACCACGATCCGGACTTTTCGATAATGTTGTTCGCTACCGCCAGGTCCAGAACATCTCCCTCGCGCGAAATGCCCTCTCCATACAGGATGTCGAACTCGGCCTCACGGAAAGGCGCCGCGACCTTGTTCTTCACGATCTTGATCTTGGTCCGCGAGCCAACCACGGCGTCGCCTTCCTTCACCGCAGCAATGCGCCGGATGTCAATGCGCACAGAGGAGTAGAACTTCAGCGCTCGTCCACCGGTTGTCGTCTCGGGATTGCCGAACATCACGCCAATCTTCTCGCGGATCTGGTTGATAAAGATCAGGCAGGTACGCGACTTCGATACGGTACCGGTCAGTTTACGGAGAGCCTGTGACATCAGCCTGGCCTGCAGGCCCATGTGCGAATCGCCCATCTCGCCGTCCAGCTCGGCCTTCGGCACCAGTGCTGCCACCGAGTCCACAACCAGTACATCAATTGCGCCGGAGCGCACCAGGGCTTCCGTGATCTCAAGCGCCTGCTCACCATAGTCCGGCTGCGAGATCAGCAGGTTATCCACGTCGACACCCAGCTTCTTCGCATATGCCGGATCGAGTGCATGTTCAGCGTCGACAAAGGCTGCCATGCCGCCCAGCTTCTGCGCTTCGGCAATAATCTGCAGCGTGATCGTCGTTTTACCTGAAGATTCTGGTCCGAAGATCTCAACCACGCGACCGCGCGGCACGCCGCCGACTCCGAGTGCTGCGTCGAAGGAGATCGATCCGGTACTGATGACGGAGATCGGGACAATGGCGTCTTTACTGCCCAGACGCATGATCGAACCCTTGCCGAACTGCTTTTCAATCTGCGCGAGCGCCAGTTCTACGGCGCGGGAACGATCATCTGCTGCTGCCACGTGTCCACCTCAAAATTACGCAACTTTGCTGCTGTGTACTAACAGTGTACCCGCCAAACAGGGGGCGAACAACAGGAGAATGTCAGACATTATCCCGGTAAAACCCAAAGTTGTGGAAATCCGGGCATCGTCGCTAATGCAGCCATCGCTGGCCTGATCTTAGCGGTAGCAGCAGCCTCTCGCGCTGAAATCGGCGCCTCCTGCTGAAGTTGCTAAGCGACCGTTCCGAATCGGAACCCCGCTGTCAGCGTTTCAGCAGATCGACCGGCTCCCGCACATCGGTGACCCGGAAGTAGTGTGCCAGCGCGGGGTGCTGCTGCTCCATTGCCCGGTACATCTCCCATGCCACGCGCCGGTACGAGAAGTGTCCCTGCGGCGCTGAACGAAGTTCAGAGATATACAGTGCCTCGGCAAAATCCATCTTGAACAGAGAACGGCAGCGCGTGCCCAGTGGCAGCACATAGCGTGCTTCGGCCTCGCTCCCTGCATTCAATATCCGGAAGCACTCGTGCGCCTGCTCCATTGCTGCGGCATACGTCGCGCCCAGGCCGGCTTCGTCGATCCCCTCCGGCACCTCGTAGCCATGCAGCGCGGTGAAGCCCTGCAGCACCTGCGTGCATTTGCGATGTCGATGCATATCGCGGAAACCGCCGATATCCATCAGGATGTCAAAACGAAGCGCCTGCCCGGCTGAAAACTCCCGCAGCAGCTCATCATGGCGGCCGCGATGCCTGATGCCCAACGCCACGATCTCTTCCACCTGTGTCGCAGTCAGGCTCGCCACACGGTCGCGTATCTGCCGGAAAGAGTAGTGACTCGCCCTGTACAACAGGGTCGCGGCAATTTCCACTTCGAGCGATTCGGTACGCTCCACCAGGTCGACTACAGGAGCCTCGTCCACTGGCGCGCCCTGCATCCATTCCTGCGCTGCCTGCGTCAGTTCGCGCTGCGTCTCTTTCTGATAGGCACTCTCGGTCGCATACTTCACCAGCGTCGGCGCCACGCGCACCCCGCGGGTCAGCAGCGGTGCCGCCTGCTGCGCAAGGTGTGGATCGACCGCGGCAATCTTCTGCTGCAGCTCTGCCAGTGCCTCGCCATGCACATTCCAGGCCGCCGCAGAGGCCGCTGCCCGCAGCTTCTCTCCCAGGACACGAACTTCGTTATGTTCATCCGACAGCAGGCGCGAGACCTGGGTCTCCAGCGTGCGGGCATTGACGATCTGTCCCAGTGACGTATTCGCGGCCAGCGGCAGCAGGTAGCGCGCCACGTCGAAGGCCCGCGCCTTCAGCGTCCGCTCAAAGGCATCCCGCTTCATCTCCTCCGGCTTTGCGATTCGGCCCAACAGGGAAGCGAAGACGCCTTCGGAGACCGCATGGTACGTGCCGAAGAGGGCATGGATCTCGTCTGTAAACTGTTGCCGCAGCCCCGACGCCCCCTCAAAATCTGGCGTGTACCAGCCGCTTGTTCTGAAGTTCTGGTAGCGCGTGGAACGTTCCTGGCCATCCCAGCGCTGCTCGTCCACCAGCACAATCGCGGCCAGCAGTGAGAGCCGTTCAATCGCAAACGCCACGTGTGCCAGGTCCGCAATCGAGCGGTGCCCGTACTGGAAATAAAACGTATTGAGAAACTGTTCGGCCCTCTGACTACTGATCTCGCGCAGCGACTCCTTCATGGACAAGGCAGAGCGCGAATACTTCGCCATCGCATACGCCAGCACCTCGGGATCAGCACCATGGACGGCAAACACGTCCGTACCACTCTCGACGGGGCCGTCGCCGGATGTGGTCACGGCCGGCACTCCAGAAGTCGTTGTATCCGGTGCTGTTGGTGCAGGTGCGGCAGCAGTCTCAGGCATCGTCTCCACAGCATACGGCAGGTGATGACCGTCCAGTGGCGAAACTCAGACAGCCTTGTGGAAACCACGTCCGCCCGTGAACCAAGCCGATCCTTGAGCTCCACGGCGAGAACTGTGCCAGGACCTGCAGCCAGGTGCGTTCGATTGCTTCCCGCCCCCCAGTCGACTACTCTTTGATTTTCCGGGACGGTTTTCTGGAAGACGCTCCCCGCATTCCATTTCAACTGTGCGGACAGCGTACTTCCGGCGATCCATGAGGCAAATCACCGCCCGGTATGCTGCTGAAAAAAGTGCGCGTGGGTTGTTCATTGCGCATCGCCGACAAAGCCTCGGGTCTGCTGGAGAGCCTGCACATTGAAAGACGTCCTGAACACTACTGAGCACCGGCCGTGGCCCCTCCCCAGCCGTCCCTGGGCCATGACCCAGCGATGGAACAACCTGCTCTTCGCGCATTGGCCGGTGCCGGCTGCTGCTCTCGCCGGCCTGCTGCCTGACGGACTGGCGCCCGACATTTTCGACGGTTCGGCATGGATCGGCGTCGTTCCCTTCAGCATGGATCGCATCCAGCTGCGCGGCATGCCCTCCTTTCCCGGAGCCCGCAGGTTCCCCGAGCTCAATCTCCGCACCTATGTCCGCGAAACTCATACCAACCAGGTCGGCGTCTATTTCTTTTCGCTGGACGCAGCCAACCTGATCGCCGTCACCATCGCGCGGACCTTTTTTCAGCTGCCATATTACTGGGCGCAGATGCGTGTACAGACCAGTGACGACGGCCGCGACTTTCGGTATCGCAGCGAGCGGCTGATCGGTCCCAAACCAGCAAGTTTTCGCGCCAACTACCGCAGCCTCCAGCGCAGTCGCGCAATTGAAATTTCCAGCCCCGGCACTATCGAACATTTTCTTACCGAACGGTACCGTCTCTATACCAACGATCGACATGGCAATCTCTTCAAGGGCGACATTCATCACGTTCCCTGGCCACTTGAAGCTGCCGAAGCAGAGTTCGAGATCAACCAGCTGCCGCTGGCACACGGCATCCAGCTTCCGGATACCCCGCCCCTGCTACTTTTTGCCCGCGAACTGGTGGTCTATGTCTGGTCGCTCGAGATGGTTCCGGCACTCGCGCGCGCCATGGGCCGCCAGACCGCCCTCGAACCCCTGTAGCTTTCGCTTGCCTGCTGCGCGGCGACGATCAGTCGGCCTGCCTGCCCGGCCCGCCTTCAAATGGACACATTCACGCCCAACCGCTGTGCCTGTAAGCTGATCAATGGGCGCAGCCTGCGTCCTGCCGCCTCCCTAAAGGCGCAGCGGCCAGCCTTCGCAAGAACAGGATCTGTACAAACATGAATGGTCATCCACAAAAAACAGCGCTGATTACCGGTGCCTCGCAGGGCATTGGCCGGGCCTGCGCACTTGAACTGGCAAAGAGCGGCGTCACCATCGCTGTCGCTGCCCGCAACCAGGATCGTCTGAATGAAGTTGTCAGCGAGATCACTGCAGCGGGCGGGACGGCGCAGGCATTCGTGCTCGATGTGGCCTCGGAAGAGTCGATCAAGACAACCGTCAAGGCTGTGATCGCGCACTTCGGTTCGGTCGACATTCTGGTCAACAATGCGGGCATCACCCGGGATGGACTGCTGCTGCGCATGCGCCGCCCGGATTGGGACGAGGTGCTGACGACCAACCTTACGGGTGCCTTCCTTATGAGCCAGGCGGTCATCTCGTCCATGATGAAGGCGCGCTGGGGCCGCATCATCAACATCGCCAGCGTGGTAGCCCAGACCGGCCAGGCCGGGCAGGCCAACTATGCAGCCAGCAAGGCCGGACTGATGGGCTTCACGCGGTCGCTGGCACGCGAGATCGCCTCTCGCAACATCACGGTGAATGCGGTCGCTCCCGGCCTCATCGAAACCGCCATGACGGCTGTTCTCGATGAGAAGCAACGGGCTGCGATGATGTCCGTCATTCCTCTCGGACGTGCCGGAACCGACCTCGACGTAGCCGCCGCGGTCACCTTTCTGGCTTCAGACGCAGCCGCCTACATCACCGGCCACACCCTTGACGTCAACGGCGGCATGTTTATGAACTAAGCAATCTCCGCTGCAGTATCAGGGGTAATCAACTAATAACTATTAACCACTAAATCAATACCGGGGTTGACAGTAGTAGGTGTACGCTGTCGAACATCCGGCTTTTTGATCTGGAGAACAAATGAGACGCGCTGCCACCTTGTTCCTGTTACTTTTTGCCTCCTGCCTCGCCGGTATGACGGTCCACGCCGCAACGCCCGAGACAGTCAGCTACACCAGTGGCTCTGAAACCGTGAAGGGACAGCTCTACCTGCCCTCCGGTTCGGGACGGCATCCCGCAGTGATTGTGATTCATGAATTCTGGGGGCTGAATGACTGGGTGAAGGAGCAGGCTGCCAACCTTGCCAGTCACGGTTATGTAGCGCTCGCCGTCGACCTGTATCGCGGCGAAGTGGCCAACGATCCCGAGACCGCACACGAGCTCATGCGCGCTCTTCCCCAGGACCGTGCAGTCCGCGATTTGACGGCGGCGTACGCCTACCTGGAGTCGCGCCGGGACGTCGACAAGGTGCGGATCGGTGGCATCGGATGGTGCATGGGCGGCGGCTATGCGCTGCAATTGGCGATTCATGAGCCCAGCCTCAAAGCTGTCTCTATCAATTACGGAGCACTGGCAACTGACCCCGCCGACCTCGGCCGAATCCATGCCTCGGTGATCGGCAATTTCGGCGGTCAGGATCATGGAATCCCGGCTTCCAGTATCGATGCTTTTGCTGCCCAGTTGAAGAAGCAGAAGGTTCCGGTTGATATGAAAATTTATCCGGATGCCGGTCATGCCTTTGAGAATCCAAACAACAAGACCGGATATCGGGCCGCGGATGCGGCTGATGCGCAGCAACGCAGCTTGACCCTGTTTGCCAACAGTCTCGGTGGTAAGCCCTGATCTTCGTTTTGTTACGCATCGCTTCCGTTTGTACGTAATAGGTGACAGACTCTGTTACCGGAGTAATCTTTGTAGTGTTGCCAAATTATTTGCTTGATTGTTACCCGTACCGCGAGTAACCATGCTGACAATAAATACCATTTGAGCCGTAGTAACCAGATATGCAAGTAGCTGGCACTGAGGTGTTGAGGCTCTGAAGTTGACCAGTGACCATCGGTGCGTTTGAACAAATAACGAAAGTCAAAACAGCAGCAGAACGACAAGGACCGACCATGATGCAGATCGGCACAACCATTCGGGGTTACAGACTGGGAAAAGGTTATTCACAGGGAGACATCGAGAAGCGCACCGGGCTTCTTCGCTGCTACCTGTCGCGCGTCGAGAATGGACACACCATCCCGTCGCTGGACACACTTGCCAAGATCGCAGAAGCCCTGGATCTGCCGCTGTCGCAGTTCTTTGCCGAAGATGCACTGAATCGCGAGATGACCGCACAGAAGCTGACCGATGAGGAGTTGCGTTTCCTTACCCAGATCCGCAGGTACTCCACCAACCTCAATGACAGTGACAGGAAGCTGTTACTGGCCATGGTCAAGAAGTTCGCGTCGACAGCCGTTCGCTAGCCTCTTTACCTGCCGCTTCTTTCTAGCAGCTTTCTACGGAATGACATGCCAGAAAGAAGCGGTACCATAGGCAAAGAGCAGTAGTAGTAATGTGGCAGCCAGGAACGTAGTCCACTGGCGGCGCAGGAATCGCACCCGCGGTGCACCAATGCGCGGCAGCAAAGGGATACCCAGAAGCAGGCCACACGCAAAACCGCCCAGATGTGCCATGTTGTCGATCTTGATTGGACTCGGCAGGATGAACGTCGAGGCCCCGATTATCAGGTTCAAAGCCGCAAAATAGATCACACTCTGCCGCAGTTTCTTCAACTCCGCCGGCGGCACTGGCAGCAGCGGCGACTTCAGCAGCAGGATCAGCACCCCCGCAATCCCGAAGACCGCTCCTGACGCCCCTGCACCCACGACCTGCGGATGCACCGCCGTGCTCAGCAGGTTCCCGGCGATCCCGGTCAGCACGTACACAGTCAGCAATCCAATTGGTCCCAGTAGAGGCTCGCCCAGCAGCCCCAGGTTCCACAGGCACCACATGTTTGTGCCGAGGTGGATGACACCGACATGCACAAACGTCGCTGTCAGCAGCCGCCACCACTGCCCCTGCAGGACATATACAC
>CAZZYN010000119.1:0-8074 GCA_964658265.1 uncultured Acetobacteraceae bacterium
AAGATCTCTTTCAGCCTTGCCGGATAGGGAGGGTCGGTATAGGTGAGCAGTGTGGCTCCGGAGGCCATGACGTCGCGCCACTCCTTCTCAGCAATGCGCCGCGCACTGCCGTCGAAGATGAATTGTGCTGACTCAGCGGGAAAGCCGAGCGATTCGAGTTCCGTAAGCGCCATATTGAAAATGCGTTCGATCAGGCGGGCTTCACGAAAGGCGCGCAGGATACGCTGCGGTCCCAGGGCAGGCGTAAGCACAAGCGCGAGCCAGGCCAGTTGTTCGAGCGAGGGAGCGGATACGGGGATAGCCGGGGGTGCGGTGAGACGTGTTGCCATGCAAGTTCCCTGCATCGTTCATAGGCGCGAAGCGTCTTACGAATCGCAGGTCCCGTCTGATCTGGATATGTGGAGAGTTGGCCAGAGACTAGGCGTAGCCGAATTAGATGTCAATGGCTGTTTCTGATAGTGCAACTATGGCTGTGCCGGATTGGAACTGCACCCCGATGGAGACTTGAGAATGGATGGAAACGGCGAGGCGCTAGACTAGACATGGGAACAATCGCTTGGAAAGTCGTTTGCGCGTCGCTGCTATTAAATTCCTCAATCCTGCGCCGTTGATGTGGGATTTTGAACATCCGCCCCTCCGCGAAGAGCTTGCTGGCAGGTATGCCATACGCGAGATGATGCCTGCCCAGTGTGCACAGAGCCTGGCGCTGCCGGATAGCGACGAGGCGGCAGCGGATATCGGACTGGTACCGATTGCGGCCTATGCCGAGACGCCTGAGCTGCGGATCATCCCCGGCTGTGCGATTGCATCAAAAGGGGCAATTCGCTCGCTGCTGCTGATCCATAAAGCCGGAAGTTCGTTGAACGATATAAAGACAGTGGCTGCCGACACGTCGTCGCGAGCCACCCTGGCCTACGTCCGTATTCTGTTTGAAAAGTACTGGCGCCAGCCGGTCAATTATGTTCCACACCCTCCAGAGCTGGAAGGAATGCTCGCGGCTTGCGACGCCGCGGTCCTGATTGGTGACCGGGCGCTGCTGGCGCTGGAGGATCGCGAGGCACGAGAAGCCCGGACCGGGCAGCGGTTGAGCTACATCGATCTCGGCGCGGCCTGGCGGGAGTTTACCGGACTTCCCTGGGTTTCGGCGTTCTGGGTGATTCGCAACGCAATCGTTGCCGGGGAAGCCGACCGCGAATTAGTGCGACAGGACTTTCTGTGCTCCCGCGACCATGGGCTGGCGAACCGGGAGCGGCTGGTTGAGGAATGGTCACCGCGGATTGCGGTGGGCACCAGTACCATCCGCTCCTATCTGTTCGAGAACATTCATTATGTGCTGGACCAGGAGTGTATTGACGCGATTGAACGCTTCTATGTGCTTGCGGCCGAGTGCGAGGTACTTCCCCGGGCACCTGCGCTGCGATTTCTGTGATGGCAGCTGTCAGCAACGCTTGCTGCTAAAGCCAAATTCCTATCCGGAAGCGTCCGGACGACGACGGGAGGCGTCCAATGGCTTGTGATTCTCCTTGCTGCACAACAAGCCGCGGCCCATGCTGCACATCACGGTGCGCACCACCAGTCTGCCTTTTTTCGCTGGGTTATCCATCTTGGCGCCCTGGGGGTTGGCCTGGTCTCTTTTCTGGATGGCTGGGTGATCCCCTTGCCGATTCCAGGCAGTACTGACTTTCTGTTGTTGCTGCTGATTGTGCGGCATGGCAATCCGTGGCTGTTGACCATGATTACTCTTGGTGCTTCCGTGGTGGGCGGCTTTCTGACGTGGCGGATCGGCAAGGCCGGCGGCGAGGCAGCGCTGCATCGCTACGTGCCGAAACGGATGCTGGCCCCGGTGGAGCGCTGGGTGAAAGCGCATGCCTTTGCCGCAGTGACGATTGCAACGATCCTGCCACCGCCGGTGCCGCTGATGCCGTTTTCACTGGCGTCGGGAGCACTGGGAGTGGAGCGCAGGACATTTGTTCCGGCCTATGCGCTTGGCCGCGGCATCCGGTACAGCATTGTTACCTGGCTGGGGGTCACATATGGCCGGGCGATTCTGCATGCGTGGCGGCTGTACCTGGCGGAATATGCCGGGGAGATCGGCTGGGTGATTGCGGCTATATCTGTCGTCGGTGTCGGGTATGGAACCTACAAGTTCCTCAAGATACGCCGCGAACTGGGCAGCAAGCCTGCCGCACGCGATGGAGAGGCAGCAGAGGCGGCGGCCTAAGCTGGCAGGTCAGATCTCCCAGCGGAAGAGTGCCGCGCCAGAGGTGATGCCGGCACCAACCGAGGCGATGAGCACGGAACTACCTTTATGCAGGCGGTTTTCCTGGCGTGCGGTGTCCATTGCCAGCGGGATAGTCGCAGCTGTTGTGTTGCCGTAGCGGTCGATATTGATGACGACCTGGTCATCGCGCAGACCAAGACGCTCCGCTGACCCCTGGATGATGCGCTTATTTGCCTGGTGCGGCAGGAAGCAGCCGAGATCTTCGACGGCCAGATGATTGCGCGAGAGCAGTTTTTCGGACATCTCGGACATTTTTCGGACGGCATATTTGAAGACTGCGCCGCCGTCCTGGTGGACGTAGTGCATCTTGCCGGCGACGGTTTCTGCGGTTGCCGGATGGAGGCTGCCACCGCCCGGCATGAAGAGTGCTGTTGCCCAGGAGCCGTCTATTTCGTGCACATAGTCAATGAAGCCGGTCTCGCCTTCTGCCGCCGGTTCGATGAGGACGGCGCCGGCGCCATCGCCGAAGAGGATGCAGGTGGAGCGGTCGGTGTAATCAAGAATGGACGACATGGTGTCCGCGCCGATGACGAGGACTTTCGAATGTGCGCCGCTCTCGACAAGCTTAGCGCCGACCTGCAGCGCATAGACGAAGCCCGAACAGGCGGCAGAGAGGTCAAAACCCCATGCGCCTTTTGCACCTAATTTGTCCTGCACCAGGCAGGCAGTGGAGGGAAACATCATGTCGGGTGTGACAGTAGCGACGATGATGACTTCGACGTCAGCGCCAGTGAGGCCTCGTTCCGCAAGACAGCGATTGGCTGCTTCGACGGCGAGGTCGCTGGTAGCGACCCCTTTGTCTACAACATGACGCTCGCGGATACCGGTCCGGCTGGTAATCCACTCGTCGTTGGTTTCGACCATCTTTTCAAAATCGTGATTGGTAAGGACGCGGGGTGGGACATAGGTGCCGAGGGCACTGATTTTAGCGGCGCGCAGGGTGCGGCGAACTGGAGATTGAGGGGTCTGCGTGGTTGCTGCTGATTCATTCGAGCCGGGCGCGGCAGGTGTTCCTTGATCCAATTCCGTTCTCCATCTGGCGTGCTCCTTCATTGTCTATGAGAGCGCAGAGGGTGTCGAGGGACTTGCCGTCCGGGCGGGGATGCCTTCGGCGCTTATGCTCCCGCTGGTCGCACTGCTTCCATCCGGCATGCAGATGTACCTGGCGAGAGAAGAATTTGAGGGATGGAAGTGGTTGAAGCAGGAGCCGGGAGTGGAGCCTATCCCGGGGCAAAACGTAGAGTACCGGGGGACCTACTGCGCACGTACTAGCCCGTTACCGTTGCTTCCTTCCGGACCTGGCGGGGTTGGCGGGATTACGTCGCGTAGGGCCCGGCACAGGAATGATGATACATCAGCAATCGTGTGCTTTACAGGCCAGGTCAGGGACGGCTCGCGTTAGACTGGAGACTGTGAATCCCACGAAATCCACAGCAGCCTTGCTGGTGACTGACGCACTGGCGGAAGGCTCCGCGCCATCCCTTCCCGAGGCGGAGAGCAGCGGCCGTGCGCGACCGACTATCGGGTTTGTCTCACTGGGCTGTCCGAAGAACCTGGTGGACAGTGAAGTGATGATGGGTTTGCTGGATCGCGCGGGTGCGCGGCTGACGAATAATCCGGAGTCGGCAGAGATCCTGGTGGTGAATACCTGCTCATTTATCGATTCTGCCAAGCAGGAATCGGTCGACACGATTCTCGAGATGGCGGAGTTCAAGAAGACGGGCCGGGCGCGAAAGCTGATCGTGACGGGCTGCCTGGTGGAGCGCTATCGCGACGAGATTCGAAAGAATATGCCCGAGGTCGATGCTGTTGTGGGCACGGGCGAACTGGAGAAGGTGCTGGAGGCGGCGGGACTCGCGGGCATGAACGCGGCGCCGGCTTCCCAGCTGGTGACGATCCAGACGGCAACAGCAATGGTGCGGCCTGCTGCGGAGACTACGATCAGCTCCCGCGCGGAGGGGGATCTGCGCGAGCAGCAAGGCCGGTTCGCGCGGGATGCGTGGGATGGAGCGACTCCGGCGCTTCCGCAGTATTTGTACGACGAGACAACGCCGAGGATCCTGGCGACGGCCCGGGCCTCGGCTTACATCAAGATTGCGGAAGGCTGCGATCATCCGTGCAGCTTCTGCGTAATTCCGAATCTGCGCGGCAAATTCCGGTCGCGGAAGCTGGAGTCGGTTGTCAGCGAGGCGAAGCAGCTGGTGGCCAGTGGTACGCGCGAGATCACTCTGGTCGGGCAGGACACGACCTGCTACGGCGAGGACTTCGGTATGCGTGACGGACTGGCCGAGCTGCTGGATCGGCTGGCGCGCATTGAGGGGCTGACGTGGCTGCGGTTTCTATATGCCTATCCGAACAAGGTGACTGGACGGCTGCTTGAAGTGATTGCGAAGCATGACAACATCTGCAAATACATGGATGTTCCGCTGCAGCATGCTGCGCCGAACGTGTTGAAGCGGATGAAGCGCGGGGGCAGCGCTGAGATCTTTCTAAAGACTTTGGAGAAGGTGCGGGCTGCGGTGCGGGGAATCGCGATTCGCTCAACCTTCATTGTTGGCTTTCCTGGCGAGACGGATGAGGATTTCCAGCTGCTGTCGCAGTTTGTGCGGGACGCGAAGCTTGACTGGTTCGGGGTCTTCAGTTATTCGGATGAGGACGGTTCGCAGGCCTTTGCGCTGGACCAGAAGGTTCCGCGGCGAACGATCGAGACGCGTCGGCGATCGTTGATGCGGCTGCAGCAGGGCATCAGCCGGAAAGCGAAAAAAGACTGGATAGGAACGACGCTGGATGTGCTGGTCGAAGGTGAGTCTGAGGAGACGCCCCTGCTATGGGAAGGTCGCAGCCAATTTCATGCGCCGGAGATCGACGGAAAGCTCTATATCAATGATTTCGGTCCGCACGAGACATTGATCCCGGGCACGTTTTATCGCTGCGAGATTACCGAAGCCCATGACTACGACCTGGTCGCACGAGTGATTGAGTAGCGACGTCCTAGCCTGCGAAGGGCGTGACGAGATGACAAGGACCGGCTGTCCGTAGAGAATTTAAGTGACGATGAGTGCTGAAGCTACAAAAAAGACGTTACGCTGCCCTACCTGCAGGAAGCTGGTGGGTGCGCACGATCCGGATATGCCATTTTGCAGTGATCGCTGCCGGGTGATTGATCTGGGTAAGTGGGCGAGCGGCGGGTATGTCATTTCGTCGCCAGTCCTGGATCCGGATGTGCTGGGAGATGTGGACGAAGAGGCTGTGAAACAGGAACTGCTGCGCCGCGGGATTGACGCTGAAAGCGAATACTGATTGCCAACTGGGCCAGTAAGTGACGGCAGTGATCTCGAGTCTCGCCCGAACCCTGCGGCGCAGGCACGTGCAAGGCACACCCAGTGGGCATGGATTACGGCGACATTCTGCGGTGCGGGAACAATTCAACCGGGCCCGGGCACGTGGGGGTCGATTGCGGCCATGCTACTGTGGGCGGCCTTCTTCCTGCCACATTCAAGGACGCTTCATCCTTCGACGGTCGCCTATGCTTCCTGGCTGTCCCCGGTGTGGCCGAGCCTGATTGCTGCGGCGATTGCAGCGGGCATGGGCATTCCGGCTGCAACGATCGTGGCTCGGGAGAGCGGGCGCAAGGATCCGCAGAACGTCGTGATCGACGAGGCAGCGGGACAGTGGCTGACGCTTGCTGCGGCAGCACCGGACTGGAAGCATGCGCTGGCGGGCCTGGTATTGTTCCGGGTCTTTGATATCACCAAGCCGTGGCCGGCGAGGCAGCTGGAACGACTGCCGGCAGGATGGGGCATCATGTGCGACGACCTGGCCGCGGGTGCGTATGGCGCGATCGTTCTTGTGGTGCTGCGACACTGGTGGTGAAGCCGGGCCTTCGGCTCTTCTCATTCCTGCGTCTAAACTGGCAGAAGGCAAAATTATGATTCGATTAACCAGGCCCGAAGCGCCTTCCTCCCATACTCCTGTTATCGAAGCAGTCATTCCGGATGCAGTTCTGCCTGGAGCCGAAGTAGAGATTCGCGGCTCGGGTCTTGCTGCTTCTGCGGTAGAAGGTGAAACCACCAAGGCACCGATTGCACTACTGGACGGTAAAGCTGCGCCACTGGCGCTGTGCCGGCCAACCCGGCTGCGGGTGCGTATTCCGGAGGCTGCGGGAGAGGGCCTGCTGGAAGTGCGCCTCAACGGCTCGGTGAGCAATTCTGTGAAGATCCGGGTTGGCAGACTGCTGACCGAGAATGTTCATCCCGTCTCCAATCCTGCGACCGATGCGTCCGGCAATGTGTACACAACACTGTCCGGGTCGCGCGGGCAGCAGGTTCCCGTATCCGTCTTTCGGATTTCACCGGCGGGCGATGTCGATTCGTTCATGACCGGCCTGGTGAATGCGACGGGACTGGCTGTGGATGCAGATGGCGTACTTTACGTCTCGTCGCGGCACGAGGGCACGATCCACCGCGTGACCCCGCAGGGGGCGGCATCGATCTTCACGGAGGGTATGGGTGTAGCGACTGGCCTCGCGTTCGATGCAGAAGGCAACCTGTACTGCGGCGATCGCAGCGGGACGATTTTCAAGATCGCGAAGGACCGGCAGATTTTTGTGTACGCGACGCTTGAACCCAGTGTTGCGGCATACCACCTGGCTTTCGGGCCGGACGGTACCTTGTTTGTTACGGCTCCGACGACTTCGAGTTATGACGTGGTGCACGCCATCGATACCAAGGGCAACATCACCAACTACTACCGCGGACTGGGACGGCCGCAAGGCGTGGCGGTGGACATTGCCGGCAACCTGTATGTGGCTGCATCGTTCCGCGGACAGCAAGGCATTGTGCGGATCACGCCGGACACGGAAGCAGAGCTGGTGGTGTCCGGCAGCGGCATCGTGGGACTGGCATTTATTCCGAATGGTTCGGTCGCGATTGCGACGCAGAATGGCATTTATGATGTAGCGTTGGGCGTCGAGGGACTCAGACTTTTCTGACCCGTCGGAGTTTGCAGAGCTAACGCGATTGACAGTGGCCGCGGTCACACGAGAGAAGATCCAGCAGGAAACATGATCAGCGAAATTATTGCCATCGGTTCGGAGTTGCTGACGCCGTACCGGCAGGACACAAACTCCCTTTTTCTGACCGAGAAGTTGAACGAGCTCGGCGTTTCGGTGGCTTTTAAATCGATTGTCGGTGATCGAAAGGACCACTTGGTGGCGGCGGCCAAGATGGCGCTGCACCGTGCCGATATCGTGATCCTGATGGGTGGCCTGGGACCCACCGAAGATGACCTGACCCGGCCAGCGGTAGCCGAAGCACTGGGGATACGGCTGAAGCGCGACGCTGACCTGGTGGCGCAGTTGTATAAACGCTTCGCGACGCGGCGCATTGCGATGTCGGCAAACAACACGCAGCAGGCGGATGTGCTGGAGCAGGCCGAAATTCTTGAAAACGCCAATGGCACGGCGCCCGGACAGTGGCTGGACACGGTGTATGGCGACCATCGCAAGCTGGTGATCCTGCTACCGGGACCGCCGCATGAACTGAAGGCGATGATGGACACGCAGGTGCTGCCACGGCTGAAGGAGATTCTGCCGGAACGGTTCATTGCGAAGCGGACATTGAAGGCGGCAATGATCGGTGAGTCAGCGTGTGATGCGAGGATTGCGCCGATCTACAAGAAGTTTACGGATGTCGAGACGACGATCCTTGCGCACAGTGGTGACATCCAGCTGAACCTGATCTGCGAGAAGCGGACGCCGAATGCCGCGCAGGAGCGGGTGGATGAACTGGCCAG
>CAZZYN010000120.1:0-8001 GCA_964658265.1 uncultured Acetobacteraceae bacterium
ATGGATGCTGGGCTATGAAGAAGAAGGCATCGGCAGCGATCCCGGCGAGTGGACAGACCGCATCCATCCCGGCGAACGGCCTGCCTTTCAGCAGGCTCTTGAAGACCACCTTGCCGGCCGGTGTTCGGTACTCGACTGCGAGCAGCGGATGCGCATGCGCGACGGGTCCTATCGCTGGATGGCCGTTCGGGGTACTTCCGAGCGGGATGCCTGTGGCGAGCCCTTGCGCATGGCCGGTGTACTCCTCGACATCCACGAAAAGGCCACGCTTGATCCGCTGACCGGGTTGTGGAACCGGGCCGCATGGATGGGGGAGCTCGAGCAGCGTGCAGCCGCAGCTCCGCATCTGTCGCTGGCCGTGATGCTGCTCAACCTGGATCGTTTCAGAACCATCAACGAGTCACTGGGCCACGCCGCAGGGGACCAGCTTCTGATCGAAATAGCCAGCCGGCTGCGTGCCGTCGGCGCCGCCGCTCTGGTGGCGCAGCCATCCACTGCGGTCATCGTGGCGAGAACCGATGGCGATGACTTTGCCGTGCTGGTGGAGTGGAACCCTGGCGACACATCGTTCCCGGATGCCGGTCTGCCTGCGCTGCAGCAACTGGCCGCGCAGCTTTTGGCAGCAGTGCGCCACCCGTGCACGCTGGGCGGACGGCAGGTCACCTGTACTGCCAGTCTGGGCCTCGCGCTGACCGGTAGGCCGGAACCATCGGCCGGCTGCTCCAGCAGGCTGCTTCAGCAGGCAGGGGATGCACTGCGCACGGCCAAGTCGCGGGGCAGCAATGGATATGCTCTTTACGATGAACGTATGGCGGCGGCGCTTCCCTGCCGGCACGTGCTGCTTGAAAATGAGCTGCGCAGTGCCATTGAGAATGACCACATCGTGGTCTTCTACCAGCCGCGCATCCGGATCGCCGACGGGGTGATCTGCGGCTTTGAAGCACTGGCAAGATGGCGTCATCCGGAGCGCGGGATCATTGCGCCGGCCGAGTTCATCCCTGTAGCCGAGAAGACTGGGCTGATCGTCGAGCTGGGCCGGAGTGTGCTGCGACAGTCATGCCGGCAGATGGCAGCGTGGCAGCGCATGTTTCCCGGCTATCTCTGCCTGGACATGGCCGTGAATCTTTCGGTTCGGCAATGCCAGGAGCCGGGCGTGGTTGAAAGTGTGGCGACCATTCTCAGTGATGCCGAGCTGGCTCCCTGCTGTCTCCACCTGGAACTGACAGAGAGTATGCTGCTCAGCAACCTTGAAGATGGCCGGAAGGTTCTGCTCGCACTCAAGGCACTGGGCGTCGGTCTCAAGATCGATGATTTCGGTACCGGCTATTCCAGTCTGCGCTACCTGTATGAGCTGCCATTCGACACACTGAAGATTGATCGCAGCTTCATTCTCGAACTGGGCAGGCAGAACGAGGCCGCCGGTGAGATGGTACGGATGATCCTGGCCATGGCAAAGAATCTTCACCTGGATGCTATCGCCGAGGGGGTGGAAAGCTGCGCGCAGCTGGATGAGCTGCGCAGTCTCGGCTGTGACTATGCGCAGGGCTACTATTTCTCCCGGCCCGTGGCCCCGGAAGAGATCGAGTTGATGCTGCGCGGGCCATTCGGCGAAAGCACTCTGCCCGGCGGCCAGCCTGGCTCCTCCGAGGCCAGGCGCAGGTTCGCTGCCTGGGATGAGTGGAACCACCGGCCAGCCGCTGCCGTGGCAGGGCCCATGACGCTGCTGCAGCAGGCATCCGTCCTCGGAAACAGTCAGCCGGCAGAATAGTTAATCCCGACCCCAGCGAGTGATCCATGCAAGGTTTCAGCCGCCGCTCTATCGGGCACAAATTGATCATCCTCTTCTCGTCGGTCGCAACACTGGCAGTGGGATTCGCCATCTTCGCTTCGTGGCTCTACGAATCGGCCGGCTACCGGCGGGACCTTGAGCGCGAGATCACGATCACGTCGCAGATGCTGGCGCAGACGGCGTCGGTTTCGCTCGCGCCGGGAGCAGCCCCGCTCGCAGAGATCTCCGGGCTGCTGGATGTTCTCGCAGCCGAGCCCCGAATCATCAGCAGCTGCCTCTATAACCAGGCCGGAGCGGTGGTGGCCCGGTTCAGCCAGCCAGGCACCGCAGCGCAGTGTCCTGCTACCGGCGCTGTCCGCAGCTTCCACTTCTCCCTGCGGGAGCTGCGCGTGGTGTACCCGCTCAGACCCCTCTCACCAGGCACCGGGCCAGCCGGCTCGCTGACTTTTCACATCCGCCTGGTTAACATGTATCAGAGAATGTTACGAGATGCGGGCTTCGGCATGATCGCCCTGATGCTCACCGTCGTGTTGATCTACGCGCTGTCAACCAGGCTGCAGCGGCTGATCTCGAATCCGATCCTCTACCTGACCCAGGTGGCCGGGCAGGTCTCGGCGCAAGGCGACTACGGAATCCGGGCCATCCAGTGGTCGGAAGACGAGATGGGTGTACTAGTCTTCCAGTTCAACCGGATGATGGAACAGATTCATCTGCGCGATCGCGAGCTGCAGCGGATCCAGAATGAACTCGAGACGCGGGTGGCAGAAAGAACGCGCGCCCTCGAGACCGAAATCACAGAGCGCCGGCTGGTGGAGCAGGAACTATGGATAGCGAAGCGGGCGGCAGAAGATGCGAACGCCTCGAAAAGCGCTTTCCTGGCCAATATGAGCCACGAGTTGCGCACGCCGCTGAGTGCCGTGATCGGCTACAGCGAGATGCTCGAAGAGGATGCGGAAGCCAACCGGCAGTTCGCCATGGTGCCCGATCTTCGGCATATTCAGAGCGCCGGCCGAAAGCTGCTGAGCCTGATCAATGACATTCTCGATCTCTCCAAGGTGGAATCCGGCTACTGCGACGTGCGCATGGACTGGGTGCCGGTCGCCACCATCATCAACGAGGTCAGAACAGCAGTGTTGCCGCTGGCCCGCCGCCACCGCAACCAGGTGGAAGTGGTGGTTGAGGCCGCGCCGGACGAAGTCTGGGTGGACGCCGTAAAGTTCCAGCAATGCCTGTTGAACCTGTTGAGCAATGCCTGCAAATTTACGCGGGACGGCAGGGTCAGCCTGGAAGTCAGGCGCGCGGTTCAGGACGGGCTTGCAGTGGTCCGCTGGCAGGTACGAGACACCGGCATCGGCATCCCGGCTGATGAAATGCATCGGCTCTTCCAGGCCTTCTCGCAAGTGGATGCCTCGGTGACACGCCGCCATGGGGGTACCGGACTGGGCCTGATTATCAGCAAGAAATACTGCGGGCTGATGGGCTTTGACATTCATGCGGCAAGTGCGGCCGGCGTGGGCTCCGTATTCACGATCGACGTGCCGTTGGAACGGCCGGCCACGCGCATCCCGCGGCGGGAGACAGCCTCTGCAGGGTGGCCCCTGAAGCCTTCCAGCGCGCTGCAACCGCCTGAAGAGCCGGAACGCGTGGCGAGGGTGATCTAGACTGAAGCATGCCCAGCCAGGCTGAACCCGAAGATCTGCTTGACCTGACCGTCTTTCTGCGCAGGCTCCCGAAGGCGGAGCTGCACCTTCATCTCGAGGGGACGGTGTCGCCTGAAACGCTGGTGGAGCTGAGCCAGCGCCATGCGGGCGAAGCACTGGCCACACCGGACAGTATGCCGGCTTCCCTGCTGACCCTGGACGAGGCGCGAGCGTTATACCGTTACACCGATTTCACCGGCTTCCTGGAAGCCTTCAAAGCCATTACCGGTCGCCTGAAAACTCCGGCGGACTACGAACTTATTGCGTACCGCATGGCGCGAAAGCTGGCCGCCCAAGGCGTAGTGCATGCCGAGGTGTATGTATCGATCGGCGTCATTTACTACTGGAGAAAGGCAGAGGCCGAACGCAATCCGCGACTGATTGAGGAGATCTTCGCCGGGATGGAGCGTGGACGGCTGCGTGCGGAAGAAGAGTTCGGCATCAGTGTTTACTGGATTTTCGACGCGGTGCGACATTTCGGCGTCGAAGAAGCCGCAAGAGTATTTGCCAAGGCCGCGGAGCTGCGGCAGCAGTATAGCTCGCTGATTGGCATCGGCATCGGCGGGGATGAGCGGAGGGCCGGAGCCGAACCATTCAGGCAGTTGTACGCCGAGGCAGCAGCGGCCGGATTGCGATTGACGGCACATGCCGGGGAGACGGCCGGACCGGAAAGTATCTGGGCCGCTTTGAATATTGGTGCCGAGCGGATCGGCCATGGCCTGACAGCGCAGTTCGATACAGAGTTGATGGAGGTGCTGGCGCAGCGGCAGGTGCCGGTAGAGATATGTGTGACCTCGAACGTGCGGACGGCATCCCTGAGTGCCGTGGAACGGCATCCGGTGAAACAGTATTTCGATGCCGGGTTGATGGTGACCTTGAATTCGGATGACCCGGCACTGTTTGGGAGTGATCTCGAGGGGGAGTACCGGCTGGCGCATGAACAGTTCGAATTTACGCGGGAGCATCTGCGGGAGCTGGCGGCGAACTCGTTCGAGGCCAGTTTCCTGCCACCGGATACCAAGGTGGCCTGGCTGCAGAAGGTTGCGGCGTTTGAGGATGCGGGGACCGGATTGCAGCGTTCGCGGCCCAGGTAATTCCATTTTGGTCTTATGGGGATAGCCCGAGAGTAACGGCCGAGGGCCGGCCGGGCAGTGGGTTATGATGAGCCCATGACGTACGCTAAAGTCTGTCGTTATCTTGGTTTGTCGAGGAAGCCTTCCGTGGGGAATCTGTTGCCGTTTCGCAGAAACCGGACTGTGTTGAAGACCGCCAGCTGGGCGTCGGTTGCTGTGGGAGTTGCGGCGCTGGGTTTGCTGGTAGGGCGAGAACTACGAGTCCGCTACAAGTTCAATCATCGCAATCCGTCCCAGTTTTTCGCACATGCGAGTAACGACGACTTTCCGGCAGACTACGGAATAGGCGTCTAGAAGACTGACTGTCCGAGCATGACGAGTCCCGCGGGAAGGCGAACTTAGACCTGCCAGCCGGGTGACTCCGGGAATCGTAAGCAGTGGGCCAAATTGTTCCACGTGGAACAATCGAGAACCAAAGTGTGGGGCGGACTGACTGGTCCGCCCTTTTTCTGCCGTTTTTCCTCTTCCAGCTGCGCTCGATCTGACCCTAACGAGACGCAAGCCCATCTGAATGAACAATTTGAGCCTGCTCTGGAGATGGTGTTCTGGTGTCTGCTGAATGTGATAGAAACTCACTCACGTTTTATGCATCCTTTGCGCTATACTCGCGTCTAAGCTACTGTGGCCGGTGAAAGCCTGCTCTTTCCAGCGCCACATCATTTCTTCTCTCAAGGAGAGTTGGTCATGGCAATCCAGTACTGGGATCCGTTTCGTGAAGTTGCTTCTATCCAGAATCGTTTGAGCTCGCTGATGCAAAATTACGATCGCAGCAACCCGCAGGATGTAACGGCTGCGAGTTTTGCGCCGCCGGTCGATGTTTATGAAGACGAGAATGCGGTTGTGCTGAACCTGGAAATTCCGGGTGTGAGGCAGGAAGACCTGGACATCCAGGTTGAGAAGAACACGCTCAGTGTTCGCGGCGAACGCAAATTCGAAGGTGGGCAGAAGGAAGAGAATTTCCATCGCATTGAGCGTCGTTTCGGCACGTTCTATCGGAGCTTTTCTCTGCCTGCGACTGTCGATGTCGAGAATGTGCATGCAACCTATGACGCCGGGGTATTACGGCTTGAGCTGACCAAGAAAGCAGAAGCCAAGCCGAAGCAGATCAAGGTGAACATAACCGGAAGCAGCGCCAAGCCGCTGGAGGCGAGCAACGCTACAAAGGCCGGCCAGGCAGCCGGCACGGCGGGCCAGAGCAAGGTTGCAGCGGCGGTACAGGAGCGGGAGCTGGCTGCAGTGTAGTGCCGAAATGCACAGCATGGCAGCAGCTGTCATGCCCATGATGAAGATGGCGGCGCGGCACTGGTGCTGCGCCGCTGTTTTTCATGCATCAGGATTCCAGACGACAGTGTTGGAGATGAAGCGCAGCACGACCAAAGAAAGTTTTCAGGTGGGTAGAGAATGGCAATCCGGTGGGACAAGTTTACGGTGAAGTCGCAGGAGGCAGTACAGGCGGCGAGTTCGCTTGCGATGGAGAATGGCAATCCCGAGGTGCTGCCGCTGCACCTGCTGTCGGCATTACTGCAGGACAAGGAAGGCATCCTGGTCCCGCTGCTGGAGCGCGCAGAGGTGCCGGCGGCGCAGGTGCGCCTGAAGGCTCAGGATGCAGTGAGCAAGCTGCCCAAGGTAAGCGGCTCGAATGCGCAGCCGACGATGTCGGGCGTGCTATCAAAAGTGATGGAACAGGCTTTCAAGGAAGCCGAGAATTTCAAGGACGAGTACGTCTCGACCGAGCACCTGCTGCTGGCACTGGCGGTGCAGAAGAATGATGGAGCGCAGTTGCTGCTGGCCTCCTATGGCGCCACGCATGATGCAATTCTCAAGGCCCTGCAGGGTGTGCGGGGAACACAACGTGTAACCGACCAGAATCCTGAAGCGAAATACCAGTCTCTCGAAAAGTATTCGAAGGATCTCACCGAGCTGGCGCGCAAGGGCAAGCTGGATCCGGTGATCGGGCGCGATGAGGAAATCCGGCGCGTGATCCAGGTGTTGTCGCGAAGGACGAAGAATAACCCGGTGCTGATTGGTGAACCGGGTGTGGGTAAGACGGCGATCGTCGAAGGACTGGCGCGACGTATTGTTTCCGGTGATGTGCCGGAGGGACTGCGCGAGAAGCGGGTGATCTCGCTCGACCTGGGATCGATGCTGGCCGGTGCGAAATATCGCGGCGAGTTTGAAGATCGTTTGAAGGCCGTGCTGAAAGAGATCGAAGATGCGCAGGGCAAGATCATCCTGTTCATCGATGAACTGCACACGCTGGTAGGCGCGGGCGCGGCAGAGGGTGCGATCGACGCGTCGAACATGCTGAAGCCGGCGCTGGCGCGCGGCGAGCTGCGGGCGATTGGTGCAACGACGCTGAATGAATATCGCAAATACATTGAGAAGGATACTGCGCTCGAACGGCGCTTCCAGATTGTGTACGTAGGCGAGCCGAATGTCGAAGACACGGTCGCGATTCTGCGAGGGCTGAAGGAGCGGTACGAGGCGCACCACAAGGTACGGATCAAGGACTCCGCGATTGTGGCGGCGGCCACCCTCTCGCATCGGTATATTTCGGATCGTTTTCTTCCGGACAAGGCGATTGACCTGGTGGATGAGGCGGCGGCATCGCTGGCGATCCAGATCAGTTCGGTGCCGGAGGAGATTGACCAGCTGGACCGGGCGGCGACGTCGCTTGAGATTGAGCGCGCCGCGTTGAAGCGCGAGACCGATGCGTACAGCGTGGAGCGTCGCGAAATTGTGGAGCGCGAGCTAGCGGCGTTGAAAGAAAAGAGTACAGGACTGCGCGCACGCTGGCAGAAAGAGCGCGACTCGATTACGCGGTTGAGCGAAGTGAAGAAGAAGATCGAGGCTCTGCGCTTTGAAGGCGAAGAGCAAACGCGTCGCGGTAATCTCGAGCGGTCGGCGGCGATCCAGTATGGCGAACTGCCGAAGCTCGAAGACGAATTGCGGCGGTTGAATGCGATGCAGGATGCCGGCGTGTCGTCGAGTGGCGCGGAGACCGATGAGCATGGCAAGCGGATGCTGAAGGAAGAAGTAGATGAAGAGGACATCGCTTCGATTGTGAGCAAGTGGACGGGCATCCCGGTGTCGAAGATGCTTGAGGGCGACGTGAAGAAGCTGGTTGCGATGGAGTCGCGTTTGAAGGAGCGCGTGGTCGGCCAGAATGAAGCGCTGACTGCGGTTGCAAATGCGATTCGAAGGTCGCGTGCTGGATTGAGTGATCCGAAGCGGCCGATTGGCAGCTTCATTTTTCTTGGTCCGACGGGTGTGGGTAAGACGGAAACGGCCCGCGCCCTGGCTGAGTTTCTATTCGATGACGAGCAGGCAATGGTGCGCATCGATATGAGCGAGTACATGGAGAAGCATGCGGTGGCAC
>CAZZYN010000121.1:0-7436 GCA_964658265.1 uncultured Acetobacteraceae bacterium
AATCGCGATGCACGATGATTGAGAGCGCATCGACCGGCTCGCCGGCGATCAGGATGTCCAGCTTGACCATGGGCGAGTTCCAGCGGCCGGCGAGATGGTAGTCGAGCGAGGCGTAACCGCGGGAGACGGATTTGAGCCGGTCGTAGAAATCGAGAACGATCTCGTTCAGCGGCAGTTCGTAGGTCAGCATGACGCGCGTTGGTGTTACATATTCGAAATTTTTCTGCCGCCCACGTTTTTCCTCGACCAGTTTCAGAATACCGCCGACATATTCTTCATTCGTGAGGATCTTGGCTTCGATGATTGGCTCTTCGATGGTTTCAATCTCGCTGGGATCCGGCCATCGCGAGGGATTATCGACTTCGAGCTGGCGGCCATCGGTAAGCGTGATCTGGTAGCGCACACCCGGCGCTGTCGTAATCAGGTCAAGATCGAATTCGCGCTCCAGCCGCTCCTGGATAATTTCCATGTGCAGCAGTCCAAGGAAGCCGCAGCGGAAGCCAAAACCGAGCGCTGCGGAACTTTCTGGCTCAATTGAAAACGACGCATCGTTCAGGCGCAGTTTTTCGAGGGCATCGCGTAACAGTGTGTGTTCGTGAGAGTCGACAGTGTAGAGTCCGGCAAAGACCATCGACTTTATGTCTTCAAAGCCGGGGAGGGCCGAGGCTGCGGGTCGAGCGTCTTCTGTTACGGTGTCGCCGATCTTGGTGTCGCCGACATTCTTGATCGTCGCGACGAAGAAGCCGACTTCGCCTGCGGTGAGCTCGCCAATCTCGACGGCTTTCGGCGTCAGCACACCGAGTGATTCAACGTCGAACGTCTTGCCGTTCGACATTAGGCGGATCTTCATCCCTTTGCGCAGACGACCATGAATGATACGGGCCAGCACGATCACGCCGCGGTATGGATCGAACCACGAATCGAAGATCAGTGCCTGCAGCGGCGCATCGATCAGGCCCTGCGGCGGCGGCAGGCGATGCACGATCGCTTCCAAGATGTCCGGCACGCCGAGCCCGGTCTTGGCGCTCACGGCAATAGCGTCGGTAGCGTCAAGGCCGACGGCGCTCTCGATCATCTCCTGCGTGCGCAGGATGTCTGCGCTGGGCAGGTCGATCTTGTTAATGATCGGGATGATCTCGAGTCCGTTATTGATCGCGAGGAAGGCGTTTGCGAGTGTCTGGGCTTCCACGCCCTGGGTTGCGTCGACGACGAGCAGTGCGCCTTCACACGATGCGAGCGAACGCGAGACTTCGTATGAGAAGTCCACATGACCCGGAGTGTCGATGAGGTTGAGCTGGTACTTCTGGCCGTCTTTAGCCTCGTAGGCCATGCGGACGGAGTGGGCCTTGATGGTGATGCCGCGCTCGCGCTCGAGGTCCATGGCGTCTAGAACCTGCGCCTGCATTTCGCGCGCAGTGAGAGAACCGGTCAACTCCAGCAGCCGGTCGGACAGCGTAGACTTGCCATGATCGATGTGCGCGATGATCGCGAAATTGCGGATGTGACTGATTTCCATCTGTCGGCTTGAACCTTGAGTTTAACATCGCGAGACAGCCACTTCATGCTGGTACGGATGCACAAAGGCTGGGTGCGAAATACAATGGGCGCTGGCACTTTGTTCTCACGAATGGAAATATCAGATTTATTCAGATTCGGCTCGCGCAGCCTCTGTGTAACTGGAGGCATTGTTTCGCTCGGCCTTCTGATGACCACGGGATGTCCGCAACAAGGGACGCCGCCAAAGGCTGCCAGCAGTAAACAGGCGAATGCCCCTTCGCTGTCGAAGACTGCCCGACCAGCACAGACCTCGCAGGCAACACCACTCGAAGCAAAGCCGACCTCGTCCGCAGGGGGCAGCAATCCGCGCGAGCAGCAGATCGTTTCAGAAGTGGAGCATGCCTACCAGGGCGGCATGCAGCATTACAGCGCGGGGGACGTGGCCTCCGCCAAGGCTGACTTTGACCACGCAGTCGACATCATGCTCACCAGCGGCATTGATCTGAAAGCCGGCACCGCGCTTGGAGCCGAGTTTGAGCACATCGTCGACGCAGTCAACACGCTCGAGCTCGATTCACTTAAGCAGGGCAATGGTTTTGCGCCGCCTCAGAAAGATGACCAGGCTCCAGTCGATGTAGCGAACGATGTGACTTTTCCCGTCGATCCGAATATCAAAGCCACGGCCGAGGCTGAATTGAAGACGACGCAATCCGATCTGCCGCTGGTGATCAACGATGCCGTAGCGAGCTACATCAACTTCTTTTCGAACACCTCTGCGGGACGCGGCACCATCATCGCTTCGCTCACGCGCGCTGGTCGATACAAGGCGTTGATCCAGAAAACCCTGCAGGAGGAGGGCGTTCCGCAGGACCTGATCTACCAGGCGATTGCGGAGTCGGGCTTCAAGCCGCAGGCACTCAACCCGCGTTCGGGTGCAGGCGGCATGTGGCAGTTCATGCCTTTCTCGGATTACGGTTTGACGCGTACTGCCTGGTACGACGAGCGGTTCGATCCGGAGAAGTCCACGCGCGCCTATGCTCGCGAGATCAAGAAGATGTACAACCAGCTGGGCGACTGGTATCTCGCGATGGCCGCGTACGACTGGGGTCCTGGGAATGTGCAGCGTGCCGTGCAGCGCACCGGCTATGCGGATTTCTGGGAGCTGTACCGGCGCAATAATCTGCCGGCGGAAACCAAGAATTACGTTCCAATTATTCTGGCGGCGACCATCATGGCAAAGAATCCGCAGCAGTACGGACTGGCCAACCTGGTGCCGGATGCTCCACTGATCGTCGACACGGTAACGGTGACGGCGGCAACGGACCTGCGCCTCGTCTCGGATATCACCGGTGCACCGGTACAGGAATTGTCTGCGCTGAATCCTGCACTGTTGCGCAGCAGCACGCCGCCTGACTCGTCGTACGAACTGCATCTGCCTGCCGGTACGAAGGATCTTTTCACACGCGTCATTGCGGAGATTCCCGAAGCCAAGCGGGCCAGCTGGCGCTACCACAAGCTGCAGCCAGGCGAGACCCTGGATGACATTGCCCGCGCATATCATGTGACGGCTTCCGATCTATCGTTCGTCAACCAGCTGCCGACAGCGCAGACTGGTGCGCCTGACCTTTCGACGCTGGACGCGCTGGTGGTGCCGGTGGCGCCCGTCTCGACTGCCGCACGCAGCAACACGCGCTACCTGGTACAGCGTGGCGACACGCTTGTGACGGTTGCTGATCGCTTCGATGTGACGCCCGAACAATTGCGGCGCTGGAATCATCTGCGTTCAGCAAAAGTTGTGAAGGGACAGAGCCTCTACGTGGCCGAGCCTGCGCACATCACGGCACGCAGCAAGGGCCGTCGCGTTGCGGGTACGACGGGACATGGCAGACGCGGCGTGATCGCTCATCCTGCAAAGCGGACAGCGGCCCATGCACATGCGCATCCATCGACATCAAGCAAAGCGGCATCTTCGCATCCATCCTCAAAGAGAAAGTCACACTCCAATTAGCAGGCTGATAGCGATGTCCTGATTTTCTTTGCGATGCAACTCACTTCATACTTGCGTTCAGTGGCGTGTCGTTGCATGCTGTTGCTATAATCCGCGCCGCAGGTGTATCGCGATGCTGCAAGGGTCAGGATTTAAAAAAGCCGTGGAGGCAACAATGCAGGACGAGCGGAAGTTCTATGCGGCGGGCAATGGAGATCATGAGCCCAAGGTGGACGACCATGACAATGACATCGAAGATGCATTCGATGATGAAGAGGATGAGGAAGAAGAAACCAGTGTCACGCTTTCATCGGATGACGATGACGATGCGGACAAGCATGACGATGCCGATGTAGAAGATGGACTCCACGTGGAATCTGCCCCGGTGACAACCAAGAAGTCGCCTGCGAAAAAGGCTCCGGCGAAGACTTCAGCGAAGAAGGCCGCGGCGAAGAAGGAAGCGTCCACACCCAAGACCTCTGCCAAGAAGGCTCCTGCGAAGAAGAGTGCAGCGAAGTCGGCACCGGCAAAGAATTCGGCCAAGAAGGCCGTAACCAAGTCTGCCGCTAAGAAGGGCGCGAAGAGCGGCGGTAAGGCTGCTGCAAAAGCAGTCGGAAAGAAAAGCGCCAGCAGCAAAAAATCTACAACACGAGGTAATACATTGGCAGCAGTGAAGAAGACCGCTACGAAGAAAGCGCCGGCGAAGAAGAAGTCGCCTGCAAAGAAGACGGCAGTGAAGAAGGCGCCGGCTAAGAAGACAGCAACCAAGAAGGTAGCCGCAAAGAAGGCTCCTGCAACAAAGAAGGCAACGAAGAAGGCAGCAAAAAAGGCAAGCAAGTAACAGGCAACCAGTAGTTTCAGGCAAGCAAAAAAGCCCGGCATCATGCCGGGCTTTTTTGCGTCTACAGCTTTTGAAAAGCGGAAAGCGGGGGTGGCCGCCTCCCGTCGCAGCTACCCTTTCTTTTCGTGCATCTGCAATTCGTCCAGCACTTCCTGGCTGTGATGCGAGGGATCCACGCCCGTCCATACCTTCACGATCTTGCCCTTCGGATCGATGAGGAACGTATTGCGTTTTGCGATCTTCATGCCCATGTAGTTGGCCAGCGATCCATACTGCGGCACAACTTTCTTGTCAGGATCGGCAAGCAGCTTGAAGGTGAGGCCGTCCTTGGTGCAGAACGCCTTGTGGCTGTCGACGGTGTCGACACTCACGCCCAGGATCACGGCATGCGCGGCATCGAATTTCGACTGATCCTGCTGGAAGTTGTGCGCTTCAATCGTGCAGCCCGAGGTCTGATCCTTCGGATAGAAATACAGCACCACCCACTTGCCGCGATAGCTGTCGAGACTGACCGGCGAACCATCCTGCGAGGGCAATGTGAAGGTGGGTGCCGTCTGTCCAACCTGCGGCATGGTTTCATCCGCCTGCGAGTGGCGTACTGCAAACAGCCCGGCCATAACGATCGCCAGTAATGCAGCCGCGAGGGTAGTAATGCGTAGATTTGTCATGCAGAAGCTCCTTGGTCAATTGAACTGTGGAGCCTGCCCGGTCGGCGATTGGCTCAGCGTCCTTTGTACCTCATCCGGCAGGAAGCGCACCACCGGCAACCTGTTCACGCCTCGATGCGGCGTAACGAAGCCGGCCATTTTGGAAGCGTAATTAAGGCTGAGCCGGGGATTCTGCCGCGACGATACTGATGCCGCAGGCATCCGCCTCCGCACGCACGCGATCCAGGTCGAAGATGAGCGTGCGGCCAGCTTCAAGTGCCAGGCAGGTGGCCCTGGCGCGCCACATGGCCTCGATGGTGGCGACACCGATCACGGGTACATCGAAGCGGAGGTCCTGCTTCGGCTTGGCGACTTTGACCACGGTCAGGGAACGCTCAAGCGTCGATGAAGTGCCCTCGATCGACTGCATCAGCACACCGGCTCGCGCAATGGCCGCATCCGTGCCTTCCATAGCTTCGACAGCTACGCAGGCCAGGCCGGCTACAACAACGGTCTGGCCGATGTCGTATCCCGCGATCCCCAGTGCCACGGCGCGCCCATACGCGATGTCCTGCCCTTCGGCGCTGTTGGGTGCGCGCTTCGTCAACACACCGGCCCTGGCCAGCATCGGCTCAAGGTACGCCGTGGATGAAATCAGCTCGATGCCTTCGTCGCCCAGTACTTTTGCGACAGCGCCCAGCAGCATATCCGTATTGCGCGTGCGCAGATTCAGCAGCAGCTTGGCCAGCCGCCAGTCCGGACGGATGCTCGAGAAGATCTGCTTGTGCTTCACCTGGCCGGCCATCACTGCCTGCTTTACGCCTGCTTTCTGGAAGGTCTCAATCAGCTTCGACAGCTCACCCAGCGAGAGCCAGTGCACTGTCACGCCAGCGTCTGCCCCGGCGCGCGCTTCCATCTCCGGGTCGGTCTCTTCCTTGATCGCGGCAACTACCACATCGATGCCGCGCGCGCGGGCTGCATCCAGCAGCAGAAAAGGGAAGCGGCCGTTGCCGGCGATGAGGCCGAGCTTCCCGGTCGCTACAGGCGTGGCCACGACTGATTTCGTCATCACTACTTCAGGACACCACGTTCTGCATCTTCGATGAACTTCACCAGGTAGGCCACGTCATCGGTCATCTTCTCACTAGCGGCTTTCAGATGTTCCAGTGCCTGCCGCGTGTTCTTCTTCGAGGCCAGTAGTGCGCGATAGGCATGATGCAGAGCACGCACCTGTTCCGGCGTGAAGCCGCGCCGTTCCAGGCCGATCTTGTTCAGCCCGTAGGCATGCACATCGCGCTTTGCCGAGGTGAGTGAGAACGGCAACACGTCCTGCGTGATGGTGGTGCCGCCGCCAATGTACGCATAGCGGCCGATGCGGCAGAACTGGTGTACGGGACACAGGGCACCGACCGTAGCGTAATCTTCGACCGTGACGTGGCCGGCCAGCGTTGCGGCGTTGGCCAGGATGCAGTGGCTGCCAATCTGGCTGTCGTGCCCGATGTGGGTGTAGGCCATGATCAGGCAGTTGCTGCCGACGCGTGTCTCGCCGCCGCCGTTCGCAGTACCGCGCGAGATGGTCACGGACTCACGGATGATGTTGTCATCGCCGATGGTCAATGCCGTTGGCTCGCCCTTGTACTTCAGATCCTGTGGCGCAATGCCCAGGCACGTAAAGCTGAAGATCCGGTTACGTGCACCCATGGTGAGATGGCCATCGAGAACGACATGCGACACCAGCTCACATTGCTCGCCCAGCACGACATGTGGACCAATCGTGCAGAACGGGCCAATCGTGCAAGATTCAGGAACGACGGCACCCGCGGCGACGATCGAAGTCGCATGAATACTCACTCGGCGGCGACCGCTTCAAGTTCAGCTGCGGCTGCGGTCGGCGTGGCCTTGCGCTGACGAGGCACTACCTGGCACTTTACGATCGCCTCGCAAACCAGCTTGCCATCGACAAATGCTTTGCCCTGCATGCGTGCACCGCGACGGTTGTACAGCAGCACGTCCACTTCGATCCGCACCTGGTCACCCGGCACAACAGCGCGTCGGAACTTCGCTTCTTCAATGCCGGTGAAGAAGAGCAGCTTGTTTTCGCGATCGGGCACTTCACTCAGCAGCAGCGCGCCGCCTGCCTGTGCGATCGCTTCCACCATCAGTACTCCCGGCATGATCGGATAATCCGGAAAGTGACCCTGGAAATAAGGCTCATTGATGGTTACATTCTTAATGGCCACAATCCGCTGCATACGCCGGACCTCGATGACCCGGTCGATCAGCAGGAAGGGATAGCGGTGGGGAAGCAGCGCCATGATCTCGGTTATATCGAGGATCTGCGCCGGCTCGGAAGTGGCTTCGGGAGGGCTATTGAGTTCGTCCATGGCGGCGCTTCGAGTATAAACCGCATCCTCGCCGACAGTGTTGTTCGCGGGCAGCCTACTTTTTCTCGGCTGCTTTCTCG
>CAZZYN010000122.1:0-7356 GCA_964658265.1 uncultured Acetobacteraceae bacterium
GGCGAAGATGCCGGCCCTTTTCTTTTGGTCTGCGAGGTGAGACTAGATTTCGCTGCGTTTGAGCAGGTAGTCGAGTCCGCAGACGCGGTACCAGCGGTAGCCGTAGGGCTCGATGAGGATGGTGTGTTCGGTGGTGCCTCGTTCGGGCTCGCTGTGGTCGTCGGAGAGGACGTTGACGAGGGTGCAGCCGGCGTTTTTGCGCGGATCGGGGGCGTCGCCGGCCTGGATGGAGAAGCGGATGTCGCGCGGCTCGGCGCTGAGATTGTGGATGCAGAGGACGGTGTTGTTGCGCCACTGGTAGCGCATGAGCAGGATCTCGGGTGCGACCCTGCGGCCGGTGCGGGCGGAGAGGAAGTCGAAGTCACCCCAGCCGAGCTCGGGCATCTCCTTACGCATACGGATCATGCGCTCCATCCAGTTGAGGAGGGAGTTGGGGCCGCGGCGCTGCTGGGCGACGTTGACGTGCTGGTAGCTGTAGGGGCCGTCGCTGATGACGGGGAGGATGGGCTTGTCGGACCTGGTGAAGCCGCCCTGCGGTTCGGTGGACCACTGCATGGGGGTGCGGGCGCAGTTGCGTTCGGGCAGCTTGAGGTTTTCGCCCATGGCGATCTCGTCGCCGTAGCGGATGACGGGCGTGCCGGGGAGGGTGAGCATGAGGCTGTAGGCGAGCTCGAGGCGGCGGCGGTCGCCCTGCAGCATGGGCGCAAGGCGGCGCCGGATGCCGCGCTGGTAGAGCTGCATGTCGGGGTCGGGGCCGAAGGCGGCAAAGACGGTGTCGCGCTGCGCGGGTTGGAGGCGGCCGAGGTCCAGTTCGTCATGGTTGCGCAGGAAGTTGCCCCACTGGGCGGTGGCGGGGCGCTTGCGGGTCTGCTTGAGGACCTTCATGAGCGGACGGGTGTCCGTGCTGGCCATGGCGTAGAAGAGGTGCTGGTTGGCCTCGAAGTTGAACATCATCTGGAGGCGTTCGCCGGAGGTGCCGAAGTACTCCATGTCGGTGTCGGGGAGGACGTTGGCTTCAGCGAGGATGATGGCGTCGCCTTTGCGCCAGTTGAGGAACTGGCTGAAGGTGCGAAGCATGTCGTACTGCTCGGCGGGTTGAGCGAGGTTGGCACCTTTTTCGGCGATGACGAAGGGGACGGCGTCCATGCGGAAGCCGGAGACGCCGAGCTGGAGCCAGAAGCCCATGATCTTGAGGATTTCGGCCTGGACGGCGGGGTTGGCGGTGTTGAGGTCCGGCTGGAAGTCGTAGAAGCGGTGGAAGTAGTAGGCCGCTGCCTTGTCGTCGTAGGTCCAGGTGGATTTCTGGACGCCGGGGAAGACGACGCCGGATGCTGCATCTTTGGGCTTCTTTTTCGACCACACATACCAGTCGCGATATTTCGAGTCGGGATTGCTGCGGGCGTCCTGGAACCAGGGGTGTTCGTTGGAGGTGTGGTTGACGACGAGGTCGATGAGGACGCGCATGCCGCGCTGTTTGCAGCCTTCGGTGAACTCGACGAAGTCGCCGAGGGTGCCGTATTGCGGATTGACGCCGTAGTAGTCGGCGACGTCGTAGCCGTCGTCGCGGAAGGGTGAGGGTTGAAAGGGCATGAGCCAGATGGCGGTGACGCCGATGCCCTGCAGGTAGTCGAGGCGGCGCATAAGGCCTTCGAAGTCGCCGACGCCATCGCCGTTCGCATCCATGTAAGTGCCGACGGAGAGACAGTAGATGACGGCGTTTTTGTACCAGAGATCATTGATCATGGGGTTCCTTAACGGATGAGCGAGGCTTCATCGGGGCGCGGCGTGAAGGTTGGGATGCAGGCGATGAACTGGTGGCAGCGTGGGATTATCTACGAGGTCTATCCGCGGTCGTTTCAGGATACGGATGGCGATGGTGTCGGTGACCTGAAGGGCATATTGCAGCGGCTGGATTACTTGGTGACGCTGGGTGTGGATGCGGTCTGGATCTCGCCGATTTATCCGTCGCCGATGGCGGACTTCGGGTATGACGTGGCGGATTATTGTGCGATCGATCCGCTGTTCGGAAGTATGGCGGATTTCGATCGACTGCTTGGCGAGGTGCACCGGCGGGGGTTGAAGCTGATCCTGGATTTTGTGCCGAATCATACTTCGAATCAGCATCCGTGGTTTTTGGAGAGCCGGTCTTCAAGAGACAATCCGAAGCGCGACTGGTACCTGTGGAGAGATGAGCCGAATAACTGGCTGAGTAATTTTGGCGGCCCTGCTTGGCAGTTCGATCCGAAGACGCAGCAGTATTACTGCCACTCATTTTTGAAGCAGCAGCCGGATTTGAACTGGCGGAATCCGGAGGTGCGTGCTGCGATGTATGGAGCGCTGCGCTTCTGGCTGGAGCGCGGGGTGGATGGATTTCGCGTCGACGTGATGTGGCTGATGATCAAGGATGACCAGTTCCGTGACAATCCTCCCAATCCGGATGCCAAGCCTGGCGGGCTGGAGAGTCACAAGCTGCTGCCGGTCTACACATCGAACATGCCGGAAGTACACGAAGTGGTGGCGGAGATGCGGGCGGTGGTTGATGGCTTCGCAGACCGCGTGCTGATTGGTGAAATCTATTTACCGGTTCATGAGCTGGTGAGTTATTACGGCAAGGACCTGGAGGGCGTGAACCTGCCGTTCAACTTCCAGTTGATCCTGACGGCATGGAATGCGACGGCGATAGCGAAGATCATCTCCGACTACGACGCCGCGCTGCCGCAGGGTGCGTGGCCGAACTGGGTGCTCGGCAATCACGACCAGTCACGCATTGCGACGCGGGTTGGCGCAGCACAGGCGCGGGTGGCAGCGATGCTGCTGTTGACGCTGCCGGGCACGCTGACGCTGTACTACGGCGAAGAGATCGGGATGGAAGATGTGCAGATTCCGCCGGAGCAGGTGCAGGATCCGGCCGAGAAGAATGAGCCGGGTATTGGAGCGGGACGCGATCCTGAGCGGACGCCGATGCCGTGGGATGCCTCGCCGCTTGCCGGCTTCACGACTGGGAAGCCGTGGCTGCCGATTGGCGAACATGGCTCGGCCAACGTAGCGGCGCAGATGGATGATCCGCGAAGCATGCTTTCGCTTTACCGCACATTGATTGGGCTGCGCCGCTCGCATCCGGTGCTGGTTGCAGGAAAGATGCATGCGGTTTCGGCGGAGAGGAACCTGCTGCGGTACGAACGGGTCGGGGATGCGATGCACCTGCTGGTGGCTTTGAATATGGGCGACGCGCCGGCGGTCACGATAACTCAACCTGGCGTGATGCTGGCGTCAACTGTGAGCGGGCGGGATCGGCAGCACACGGCTGAAAGTATTTCGCTCGCACCGGGGGAAGGCTGCGTAATTCTGTATGCCTGAGCGCTTGCCCGATGCCGCCTAAGGGATATGGATGCGAGGCACGCGGGATTGAATTGCGCACAGAACTTCATACGAAATTGTATCTGTAAGAGTTGCTAATTGATTGGCCAGCATGGTCTGCTCACCCTGGGCGCCGAGCAGGACAACTTCTTCGCTGACCTCGATATCTTCAATCGCGGTGACATCTACCATGACCTGGTCCATGGTGACGCGCCCGAGAATGGCGCAGCGCTGGCCGCGGATGAGGACAGAGCCCTTGCTGGAGAGCAGGCGGTTGTAGCCATCGGCATAGCCTACGGCGAGTGTGGCGACGGTGGTGGCATGGCGGGTATGGAATGATGCGCCGTAGCTAACCGGATCACCTGCCTGCAAACGGCGCAGGCTGGTGATGCGGGTCTTCCAGGTAAGTACTGGCTGCAGCTCGCTGGCGGCGACGCCATAACCATAGAGCGCGATGCCTGGCCGCAGTAGTAGTTTCGCTCCATAGGTGTGCGCGATCTCGGCCAGTGCTTCGATCTGCGAGGCTTCAAAAAGAGTGACCGAGTTGCCGGCGTGCAGCATGATGGGACGCACGCCCTGTGCGTAGAGATAGGCAAGTGCCTGCGCGAAACGCTGTACCTGTTGGCGGGTCTGAGGTGACGATGCATCTTCGGGCGAGGAGAAGTGGGTCATGACGGCTTCGACGATGCAGTGCGATGTCGACCCTAGAATTTCAGCAATCGCGTCCAGCTGTGCCAGATCGTCCCAGCGCACACCATTGCGTGCCATGCCGGTATCAATCTCCAGATGCACTTTGTATTTTTCGTTTGGCGGCGTTTCGCCCTGTGCCGCTGTGACAAACCACTGTGCCTGCTGCAGAGACAGTAGAACCGGGGTGAGCTGATGGCGGGCTGCATGCGACGCGTCGCCGGGACTAAAGACGCCGGAGAGAACGAGGATGCGACCCGTTTCAAGATCAACACGCACACCATCCTGCCGGAGATGGCGCAGCAGTTCGGCACCTTCATCAACCGAGGTGACGGCGAACCATGCAGCACCGGCTTCGATCAGGGTGCGGGCGCAGGCGACGGCCCCATGGCCATAGGCATCCGCCTTGACGACGCAGATGATGCCGGCGATGCTGCGCGCGGCCTGCTGCAGCATGCGCTGGTAATTGTGCCGCAGGGCGGAGGCAGACACTTCGGCCCATACAGGTCGGCCGGAAGGCATTTCGGAATCGGCCGGCTGCGGCTGGCGCGGCAACTCTGCGGCCCGCGCGATGGTGAGCCTGGACCCGGATGTCGGTTCGCTCTGCGGCCTCATACTTCCGCAAGCATACCGTGCCGGCGATCGAGAAGCGACGGGATTGACTACTGGTAGGCCTCCGTATCATCACGGTCCAGAAGATTTTCAAAGCGAGTGAATTCCGAGAGATAGGCCAGCATGACAGAGCCGGTGGGACCGTTACGCTGCTTGGCGATAATAATTTCCGCCTTGCCTTTCGACTCGGGATCTTCGTCGCCATTTTCATCCTTGTTGTAATAGCTTTCGCGATGGATGAAGGCAACGACGTCGGCGTCCTGCTCGATGGAACCGGATTCGCGCAGGTCGGAGAGCATGGGTTTTTTGTCGCCGCCGCGCTGTTCGGAAGCGCGCGACAGCTGCGAGAGCGCGATGACCGGTACATGCAGTTCTTTCGCAAGTGCCTTGAGGCCACGGGAGACGGCGGCAACTTCCTGCGTACGATTTTCGTGACGCTTGTTCGAGCCTGGAGTCGAGCCGGACATGAGCTGCAGATAGTCGACGACAATGAGATCGAGGGCGCCCATTTTTTGTTTCAAGCGCCTCGCCTTGGCCCTCATTTCGGCGAGCGAAATGCCGGGAGTGTCGTCGATGTGCAGTTTGGATTCGGTAAGCCTGCCAGCAGCCTCGAAGAGTTTTTCCTTGTCTTCCCTGCTGACAAAGCCGGTCTGAATTTTGCGCATACCGACGAAGGCTTCCGACGCCAGCATACGGCGCAGGAGCGACTCTTTAGACATCTCGAGCGAGAAAATGCCGACCACTTTGCCGCTCTTGATCGCTGCATTCTGCGCAATGTTGACAGCCCACGCGGTCTTTCCCATGGAAGGGCGCGCGGCGATGATGACGAGTTCGTCCGGCTGCAGACCGCTGGTCATCTCGTCGAACTTTTTGAAGTGCGTGGCAAGGCCGGTGACTTCGTGTTTGTGACTCCAGATGGAATCGACGGTGCCGAAAGAATCGCGAACGATGGTATGCACATCTTCGAAGCCGCGCGTGATGCCGCGATCGGACACATCGAGCAGCGCAGACTCGGCACGGTTGAGAACGTCAAGCGCATTGTCGGTCTGGTCGGATGCTTCCGTCATTGCCAATGACGCCACGTTGATCAGCTGGCGCAGCATGGACTTGTCCTTGACGATGCGGACATATTCTTCGATCGAGATGCGACGCGGCAGACCCTCTGTAAGTGAGGCGAGATAGGCGACGCCGCCGACTGCTTCGACTTCCTTGCGGCGGGAGAGTTCATCGACCAGTGTGACGATGTCGACAGGCCGGCCATTGTCGATCAGCTCAGCCATGCGCTGAAAAATGCGGCGGTGCGATTCCAGCGCGAAATCGTCGGAACTGATTTTCTCGGCGGCTTCGTTGTAGTGCGAATTTTCTAGCAGGATCGCGCCCAGGATAGAGCGCTCGGCGTCGATGGAAGCGGGCATACCGCGATCGAGCGTGATGTCAGACATTGTGGCCATGTGTAGAGCGATTGTAGGTGGATTTTATGTGCCGCGAAACGCGTGTGGATCGTTCGCAGTCTATGTGCCAATCCCGGTTCCGGGGTGCAAGGATGAGGTAGATTTTCAGTTGCCGACCGGTCCGCACTATGATTATGAGGTGATGGATGACGAAGTGAGTCCCATGTGCAAATTGACCCTTGCCTGCGCTGCAGGATTGCTGATGCTATGTACCGGACAGGTGCGCGGGGCCTGGGCGCAGAGTGCTGCGCATCCCGATAGTGTGCGAGCCGAGGCTGTGCTGCGCGAGATGCAGCAGGTGGAGGATGGGTGGGATGCGGCGATCACCAAGCGCGACCAGTATGCGCTTGAGAATGTGCTGTCGCCCCAGCTGGTGGATGTGGCTGCGACGGGGGACGTGAGTTCGCGCAACCAGGATGTGGCAAAGCTGTTCGTCAAGGATGCGCTGCCGGCTTCGCTGAAGCAGACTGTGTTGAGTGTTCGCACGCTTGGCGACAACGCGAAGGTTGTGAACGGCACGTACGTGATGCACTGGGTGGCGGGTTCGGGGGCGGCCTCCGGAACGCCGGCAAGTATCGACGAGAAAGGGATTTTTACGCAGGTATTTCAGCTGGTAAACGGACGCTGGATCTGTGTTAACTCGCAGCGGACCGTGGTGGCTGAACAGCTACCGACCGTCAAGACGAAGGCGGCTGCGCCTCGTGCGAAGAGCAATGCCGCGGAGCCATTTCATATTCCGCTGATTTACAAAGGGGCGCAGAGTGCGCAGCCGGCGCCGAGTACGCCGCAGACGCCGGCGCCACAGTAGCGGGGTTCAGGCCAGCAGCGCTGAAGCCTGCTGGTGCCGCTTGCCCTGGATCTCGATGAAGACGTTGACCAGCGTGAGCGCTGCCGGAGTGACGCCGGGGATGCGGCTGGCCTGGCCGATGGTGCGGGGCCGGATGCGGATCAGTTTTTCCTGCATTTCGCGCGAGAGTCCGCTGACGATGGAGTAATCAAACCATTCAGGGATAAGACGTTCTTCGGACTGCCGCAGCTTCTCAATGGCGCGGCGCTGCTGGTTGAGGTAGCCGGCAAACTTGATCTCTGTCTCGACGGCCTTCAGTTCGTTCCGTGCGCGTGCGGTCAGCCTGCTGCCAGTGCCCTCTGCTTCTGCAAGGAAGGTCGCGAGCGGGTCGGAGGCTTCGTGGTGCTTTTTGACCTCGCTTCGCAGCAGGGGATAGAGCAGCTCGATGGTCATCTCCGGACG
>CAZZYN010000123.1:0-7120 GCA_964658265.1 uncultured Acetobacteraceae bacterium
CAGCCAGCAGGCACAGACGCTTACTGACAACACCACGGCTGTCAGCGGTTTGCAGACTGCCGTCACGGATCTGAAAACCAGCAGCTCCAGTCTCCAGAACTCCATGGTCGAGTCCCAGGCCAAGGTGCAGAAGCAGATTGAGCATCCGGATTCGATCCACTACAAGGGTGTCACCATCAGCGCGACCGGCTCCTACATCGCGGCCGAATCTGTTGTTCGGACACGGGCAACCGGATCGGACATCCCGACGCCTTTCACCAGCGTCCCGCTCGAGAACACCGACCAGGCCAAGCTGAGCGAATTTGAAGGCACCGCGCGCCAGTCGCGTATAGCCCTCGGCGTCGAAGGCAAAACCGACCATGCCAAGCTGAACGGCTACTACGAAGCTGACTGGCTGGGAACCGGCGTCACCTCCAACAACAACCAGAGCAACTCATACGTATTGCGTGAGCGCGTTCTCTGGGGTCAGGCAACCCTGGACAGCGGCCTGACACTTGCCGCCGGCCAGATGTGGTCGATGGTTACCCCCTATCGTCACGGCCTCGCCAACAAGTCCGAAGATGTTCCTCTGACCATCGATCCGAACTACGTAGCCGGCTTTACCTGGGCTCGTCAATACAGCGCGCGTGTCGTACAGAACTTCCACGACAAGATGTGGCTGGGCGCCTCTGTAGAAGCAGCGCAGACCCTTGCGCCAGCCGGTTCCGGCCTGCCGACGAACTACCTGATTGGCAGCGCGGGCACAGGCGGTGGACTCTATAACTCGGGCGGCGCCCCAGGCGCGACCAGCTCCGGCAACCTGGCTAACTACTCCTTCAACGTGGCGCCGGACGTCATCCTGAAGGCAGTCTTCGAGCCCGGCTACGGCCATTATGAAGTCTACGGAGTCGGCCGCTTCTTCCGCGACCGCATCTATCCGAACAACACCACGACCACCACCACCACTGGCGGCGTGACGACCACAACCGTCACCCCGAACAGCGTCGGCGCCTACAACGACAAAACAGTCGGCGGCGGTGTCGGTGGCAGCTTCCTGCTGCCGGCTACCAAGCGCTTCGACGTCGGTCTTGAAGGTCTGTGGGGCGATGGCGTGGGCCGCTACGGTGCATCGCAGATCGGCGATCTGACCCTACGACCCAATGCGCAGCTGGCCTTGCTTCATGGCTTCTCCGCTTTGGCCAAACTGGAATATCACGCCACGCCGCGGCTGGATGTTTATGCCTATGCCGGTGGCGATGAACAGTTCCGCCGCTACTTCTTCACCAATGCCAGCCGCTCTGCCGCGGAAGGTTATGGCAGCTACCTGGCCAACCAGAGCGGTTGCTTTACCGAACCAGCTCCTGGCACCACACCGACGGCGGGCTTCACTCCCGGCGCACAGGCCAATTGCACTGCCAATACCCGTGCGATTGAAGAAGGCACGGTTGGCTACTGGTACGACTTCTACAAGGGTGACAAGGGCCGCTTCCGCCAGAGCATCCAGTACAGCTACGTGGACAAGCTGACCTGGTCCGGTACCAAGTCGCCGACTGGCCATGCACCCCGTGGCAACGACAATGTCATCGAGACGTCGTTCCGCTACTACATTCCATAAATCGAATTCACCCAGCAGCACCCAAAGGGGCGCCTTTCCGGCGCCCTTCTTTTTTTGCCTGCTAAGAGCAAGTTATTCCGGAATCAGGCCGAGATAGTCAGGCTGGTCGGCGATTGTCCGGAATCGGAACGCACTCACGATCGCCCGGTTACGCAGCACAAATACACCGGGCATCTGGTAGCTATCTTCGCGCAGCAGCAGGCCGATCCCATATTTGCGCACGCCGCCCAGCAGCCACGTCCTCACTACTTTCCAGATAAAAAAATGCGAAAGCGGGTGCGTCCGCGGCAGCTCAAAACACTTAGCTTTGTAGAGCGTTGCTTCCGGATCGCTAATCCTCTCCACCGCGCCCAGGCCGTAATACTCGAAATAAGGTCGCGCCCGCTCCGGGGAGCCCAAGTGCACAAATACCGGCTGCACCTGCTTTTCGGCCAGCTGCGGCCCCAGTGCTGCCACATCTGCAATGGCTTGCCGGCAATAGGAACAGCCGAAGTGGCGCAGAAAAATCAATAGGATCGTGCCGCGATCCGCCAGCTCCTGAAGGAGTGTTCCCTGTTCGGTACGAGCAGTACCCAGCACCTGCGCCAACCCGTCTTCTGGGAGGCACTGTGCATCGTGATTGCGCAAAGTCCCGGCAGCAACAGAGATAGCCACAGAGTCATGCTAGCCTGCACTCGGCTTTCGGCGTCAGTCTTTCTTTACCGGCCCTTGACCGCCAGTACCGTGGCAGCCCGTTTTCTGCGGGGCGCTATGGCTCGACCCACGTACATGCCAGCGTCGCAGCCTCACCGGGTTCGCCTCCACCTGGCCCAGGCGACCGCCCAGCTTCCAGAAATCGGCAGCAAGAACCGAATTCGGAGCATGGTCGAAGACCGTCTTTCCCAGGGCCAGGGCCTCGTCCACCAGCGGGCTGGATCGCAGACTTTCGTCAAGCAGCTGTTTCCCCAGCAACTGCCTCAGACGGCTCCTGATAGCAATGTGACTCTCGTCTTTCTCGTTAAAGCCATTGAGGACGTAGTTCCACGTCATCGATGATCGGCCCTCCTGCACCCGGTCGAGAAAACATTTCGTGGCCTCCAGCTGCACCAGCGACTGCGCGCTTGGCAGCAGCGGCACCAGGATCTGTGTACTGATCCGCAGCACCTTGGCCGCCCAGTCGAGTGGCGCGCCGCCCAGGTCCCACACAATGCGATCCATACTGGCCGTCTCTCGTGAAAACTCGTGCAGGATGCGATATTGTTCGACATCGTCACCGGCAAATGCCTCCACAGCCAGGCTCACCTGTGTGACCATCTGGTTGCGCCCGCCGTTGACAGGAACAAACCTGCGCAGCACTCCCTGCCTCGAATCCCCGCCGCCGAACAATCGCGGCAGCAGGCTGTACGCGCTCGTATCCGCCAGCAACACACGCAGTCCACTGCCAGCAAGCATCCGGGCCAGGCCGGCGCAAAGACTGGTGCGCCCGGTGCCTCCAGTCAACGAGAACACGGCAAGAGTTTGCCGCACCGTGGCACGCAGAGGAACCGCATCGTCTTCCTCGTACGCCGGCGGCATGCGGCCACCGGGAAACACATATTCCAGACCTCCTGGAAACTGCAGAACGGCGGCAGACGATCGGGAGCCACCGGCAGGCATCGCTCTTCCTGGGCAATTCGCAATTTCCGGCGAAGCCTTCAGAGCTCCGGACGATACCGCCCCCAGCCGTGCGAACCGTGCCGCTCCGGATGATCCCGGTAAAAGCGCTGCCGGGCTTCCAGACGATATGAGCGACACATTTCCAGCCATCGGGATCGCAGCTGTCTCCACCAGCAGGTCCGCCGGCCGTATTCCGTAATGAAGTGGCATTGCTGCCTCCTCCGCGGGATCCGCATTCCGGAAGCTGTTCGGACTCATGTCACGGCGAATCCATTGCGGTATTTCGGCATCATTGCGGCCGCTCCACACCCGCCGCGCGATCCGCTCCCAGCGGGCCGCTTGGGCGGCAAAAGGATCGGCCGCCGCGCCGACACTCTTGCCTGCATCCACTTCGACCGGCAATGACCAGGAAGCCGTGCGCTTCGGGGGCGCTGTCGCCGCCTGCGTCAGGACCGGGTCTGCAGCCGCAATCGCCATCAGCGGAAGGCCAGCCAGACCCAAGGTCCTCGAAACAATCAGTCCATCTTGAAAATCCGGCATCTGCGTGCCCTCCCGGCCGTTCACAGCATCCCTGCAAAACTGCAAATACAACAAGTCGTGTACCGCGCAATTCTCTGCGGTCTCACGGAATACCGTTCCCGGCGGTCTTGTACAACTTGGAAATACTGCCATCCAGTTCCACAACAACCTGAAACGGGCCAGACATAGTTACAAATAGAAAGTAAGGTCAGGTATAGCGCCTATTCGGATCAAAGCCAAGGACAAAGTACTCCTGGCGTCCGCGATCGACCATCCCGAATCGGGACCCAATGAGTGAACAGTACTCACCCGTTATTGCACGCCACTACAAGGGAGACCGCCGCTGCGACCACGAATGCCGGCCGCTTATGATAATTTTAGGTATCCATGCCAGTCGTGAGCTCGTAGCTCAGTCGGTAGAGCAATGCACTTTTAATGCATGGGTCCTGGGTTCGAGTCCCAGCGGGCTCACCATCCACTCCAGACGCTGCGCGGTCCCTGCGTCGCAATAATCCGTGGCTACTTAGCGAGCAACTGCCTCAGGCAGGTAGCTCTTGCTCACCGCCACATAGCCCTCTTTGGCCACGCGAATTCCACGCTCGCGATACATCGCCTCATCCTCAGGCTGCGTCGTCGCCAGCCCATCAACATAGCGGTTGTACATGCAGAAAGCCGCCGCGATCAGTACCGAGTCGTGGATTTCAAGGTCGGTAGCGCCCACGCTCCGCGCGGCATCCACATTCGCGGCAGTTACACTCTTGCCACCCTTCTGCACCTTGGCCGCAATCACCAGCAGCGCTTTCAGCTTGTCGGAAATAGCCGCATGCTGGAAATCCGATTTCACACGCCTGACCAGTTCTTCATCGCCATTCAGGCTGGCAGCGGCAATCGCGCCATGGATGGTCTGGCAGTAATAGCAGTCGTTCAGGTGCGAGACATACGTCGCAATCAATTCTCGCTCGCCCGCTGTCAGCGAATTTGGCTGATGCAGCAGAACTTCCACCAGTTCATTCAACGGCTTGGCCGTTTCCGGTCGATAGGCCATCGCGGCCCGGATGCCAAAGAGTCCTTCAGGTAACGGAATGTGCGGCATTTTGCTCCTTTTCTTGAATGCTTCGATGACTGGACTTCAGGCCACGCCGGCGGTCTCAGCAACACGCGACGGCTCGACATACCCCTGCTCTGCCATCCGTGCGCCCATGGCCTCGTACATCGCAGGGTCGCGTGGTGCCCAGGTCGCCAGTCCATCAACGTAGCGGTTATACATGCAGAACGCCGCGGCAATCAGTACCGTGTCATGGATCTCCAGGTCCGTCGCCCCGGCCGTTCTGGCCCGGTCCACATGCGCGGAAGTCACGTTCTTGCCGCCTCTCTGCACCTGGCCGGCAATCGCCAGCAGCGCCTTCAGCTTCTCCGTGATCGGTGCCGTCTCGAAGTCGGCCTTGACCTGGTCGATCAACCGCAGATTGCCGCCCAGGTGATGCGAAGCGGCAGCGCCATGGCTGGTCTGGCAGAAATAGCAGTCGTTCTGGCTCGACGTGTAGGTCGCGATCATCTCGCGATCAGCCGGGCTCAGGGTGCTTGGACCGCGCAGCAGTACCTCGGCCAGCGCACGCAGCGGGCGCGCTGTTTCCGGACGATAAGCCATGGGACCAGTGATGCCGGGCAGTCCTTCGGGTAGCTGGATGTGAGCCATTCGATCTCCTCCAAAATGAGCGAAGCAACGGGCGACGCTGCAGGCGACACTAGCCGTATCCGGCCTTAGCTGTCATTCGCCCATAGGGATGGAATTCGGCTCCACTTCCGGGTGGAGAAAGCCACTCCCGTAGCTCAGGCAGTCGGCTTGTCCGGAACCGGCTCGATCGCAAGAAACTTCTCGGCAAACTGCGCGGCATAGTCCTCCAGCAGCAGCCGCACTCGTTCTGCCTTCGGCGACCGTACGATCAGCCCCGCATGGTGGTGCCGCTTCATGCGGTAGACCACCTCCGGCGCCTGGAACGCAGCCGTATCCGGCTCTGCTTCCCGTGCAAGGCACAGCACGCTGCCGGCGTAGTCGCTGGTAAGCCTGGGCAGCTTGTAAACCTCGTTGCGCATGGCGGCGATCTCGATCCGCGCCCACTCTGCCCACAGGTTCAGACCATTGGCATACTGGATCAGCTCGGCAATAAACGCGCCGCCCACGCGAGCCGCCACTTCCAGAAAGTAGAAATGGCCGTCCGCATCGCTGCGAATATATTCGGCATGCGTCACCCCGCGCAGCAGGCCCAGCGCAGGCACCAGCGTCGCATTAAGACTGGTCAGTGCGGTCGCATCTTTGCTCGCCCGGTCGATCGTGCGCGTGGTGAAGACGCCGCCCTCGTGCATGGTCTGCATCGGCGGCTTGCCATACTGGCTGGACGCGGAAAAAATCACCTTGCGATCCCATGCAAGTGCGTCGACGTGGAAGATCTCCCCCGGCACAAACCGCTCCATCAGAAAATAACTCTGCCGGTCGCCCAGCTGGTCCAGCGTCCGCCATACTTCTTCCGCGGAGTGGACCTTCCGAATACCGATCGCCGAAGCCTCCGCTCTTGGCTTGAGCAACCACGGCCCGGGCACATGCTCCATCCACACGCGCAGATCGTCGTAGTTAATCACCGGCGTAAACTCGGGAACCAGGATGCCAGCCTGGTCCGCACGGATCCGCATCGCCAGCTTGTCGCGGAAGTAAGCCGTTGTCGTTAATCCGAGGCCGGGCAGGCGAAGATGCTCGCGCAGGTGCGCCGCCATCTCCATGTCGAACTCGTCCAGGGCAACAATGCGCTCAATCCGTCGGCCGCGCGCCAGGTAACTCACCGTGTTGGTGATCTGTTCCCGATCCAGCCCATCCGGCATCGTGACCAGTTCATCGATAGCATCGCGCGGCCAGTCTGCATCCCGCAGTTTGTCCAGCGTCAGCAGCAGCACACGGCAACCCTGGCGTGCACACTCCTCGATGAAGGCCTGACCCTTTTCGTATGTTGTGTAGCAGAGGATCAGTTCGCGCTCAGCCATGCGTTCATGCTCCTTAATATGCGTTTCAATTCGGCGTTCACGTTCAAAAGCGTGGGATGCAGCCCGGCTTTGTCATGGAACTCCCTGCTGGGACGCGTACGCCAGCGTCGATTTACTATAAAGGTCGGCCATCCTTCCGCATGATGCATCTTTCCGCGAACGACATCACCGCGCTTCACGATCACAGCAACGACGCTTGGCACAGCCTGCCCGCTGCGACCTCCACCTCGCCCGATCCGCTCGCCTCCTCGACCACGGCAGCGGTTGCGGCGGCATTGTCGGGAACAGATGCCGCCAAGGATTCCTTTATGGCGCTGGTCGCCTCGCAGCATCTCGCCA
>CAZZYN010000124.1:0-7033 GCA_964658265.1 uncultured Acetobacteraceae bacterium
TGATAAGCCCGGATTCCCTGCTTATACTTATGGCTCGCAAAGTAAGTCGTGCCCAGATTCCCATAAGCCACTCCTGACTTCGGCGCATACTTGATAGCCAGCTTGTACTCATGCTGCGCCTGCCGGAAATCCTTTTTCGAGTGGTACACAGCACCAAGATTATTCAGCGCCTCCGCGTAATGCGGATTCAGCTTCAACGCCAGCTCGTAGTTCTTACGCGCCTCCTCAAAGGCAAACATGTGGTGATACGCCACCCCGATCTTGTTCCACATCACGGCTGACTTCGCAGGGATGCCCTGATATACCGCCAGCGCTGCCACATAGCGATGCTGCGCCATGTAGAGGTCGCCCAGCGCCTCCGGCTGGCTCCAGTCCGGACCCGCCGCAGCGCCTTCTGTCACCGCAGTCGGTACCGCAACGGGAGCAGCAGACTGCGCTTCCTGCGCTTTCGACCCGAAAGCAGCCAGCATCATCAACACGGCCACATACCAATGCGCGTTTGTACGAAGGCGATCCATGCGAGCCTCCCTTATCCGAGGACGGACCTGTTCAGGACGATCTATTCAGATAATTCTGTCCATGCCGCAACACTTCGCAATACTCCATCTGGTGCGGCTGGTCGGCATCATACTCCGGCCATATCTGCAATGTCGCTCTACTCTTTCCGCTCATGGATTTCAGTCCGCCACCATGTGCCGCAAGCGAAGAACCAGCCACTGCCACCGGTCTAACTGTGCTCGTAATGGAACAACAACTCCTGCTCACTCGCAACCGGCCGGCCATCCTTCGTCGCCGGATGAAAGGTCCACTGCTGCACCGTCGCCAGTACCGTCTCATCCACCCCGTGGCCCAGGCCTTTCGCCATCGTCGCCTGCACAATCTTCCCTGTCGCATCAATCACGACGTCAATTACGACGTCGCCGCGGGTCCCATGCGGCAGCTGCGTCAAATCCGGCTTGGGTACCGGAAAATAAGTCAGCAGTGCGATATTTACATCGCCGGTTCCCACTCCATCATTACCAGTCCGGCTGTCCGGATTTGCCGAAGCGGGCGATGGCGCCACAGTCACTAGTGGAGCTGGAGAAGGCGGCGGCAGCTTGGCCTTCGGCAGCCGCTGCTTGACCGGCTGGATCTTCGGATTCCTGAGCGCTGTCCGCTCCTGCAGCGCCGCCCGTCCGGGCGAATACGTCAACAGCATCCGCGAACCATTCGCCGTACCCGGCATCCGAACCGGCGCCACCCATGGGTGCCTTGCGTGCACGAGTAGCAGGAAACACAGCATATGCAGCAGAGCGGAAGCCAGCACGCCCGGCCGCAGCAGGGCCCGCTTCATCCTGCCCGGCAAAGCTCCGTAGACGCGAGATGCGCTGTGCTTGCCCATGCCTTCCATTCCATCACGCTTCTTACGCTTACCGGAATCACAGCTCGCTTAAAGCGGCTGCGTCCCGTCGAACTTATCCATATCAACGCCCAGCAGCCCCGTATGCTTCTCGTGCATATACATATCGACGTACTTGGCGCCCCACTCCAAATCGTCTACCGCGTATGAGACACGCGTATACACCACCTGTGACGATGCCTGGTCCGTACCGCTCACCTGCAGCATAATCTCGTAATCCTGTTCCCTGAACTGCTGCTGTGTCACTCCAAAAAGCGGGCTGTCCTTGTCAATCCTGTGCACCACCGTCCACGCCAGCGGCATAAATGAAATGTGCTGCCGCTCCAGGTTCAGCGGAAAATACCGTCGCAGGATCGGCTTCTCCGCATCGAAATACGATACAAACACTGTCGCCTGTACCTCGATCAGCTCGCTCCGGCTCTGGTTGGTCATCCGTACCAGCAGCGCCGGATCATCGTTGGTCCGCATCACACCCTTCCTGCTGAATCGCAGCCGCGCCACCGGTTTCGCAAAGCGCGCGAATAACAGGCCGGTAACCAGCGAGTAGCCCAGCAGTCCAAAAAAGGATTCCACCACCACCAGCAGGTTCGCTGCCAGACCTACCGGCACAATGTTGCCGTACCCGATCGTGGCAAAGGTGTGGACGCTGAAAAAGTAGGCGCGCCAGAAATGCCCTACCTGCGGATCCGGACCATTCAGCGCCAGTGATTCGTGGCCGCACAGCAGGTAGCCAAAACCAAACAGCAGGTTAACAACGATGAAGAACGACACCACCGCCGCCGCAAATACCGGCCATGAGACCCGTAGAAACGTCGCATAACTGAAGTCGTCACGGAAACTTTTGCGGTTGCGCAGAACGTTGAATGAGCCATCACGGTTCAGCAGCCTGCGCCGCTTCTGTCCGGAGAGTACGTCTCCGATTCCAAGATCCTGGCCCGATCGAATCAATGGTTCCGGCATCTGTCCTCAACTCTTCAGAACAGTATGCACGAGCCGCGATCCATTCTCCCCTGTCAGGCTGTCGCCAACGCTGCTTCGGCTTCGGCAACCGTGCCGTAACTATGCAGCATCGTGTGCACCTTGGCAGTTTCAAGCAGCGCCAGCACCCGTTGGTTCGTACCCACCAGCCCAAACTTCTGCCCGTTCTTGTTCGCAGAGACATAAAGATTGATCAGGCAGCCGAGACCGGCCGAATCGATATACGGCACCGCCGTCAGATCGACAATCCAGGCCTTCACCACCTCGTGGCTCTTCAGAAATGCGACCCTTTCCTGAAAAGGGAAAATGCTTGGAAGCGTAAATGCCTGTTCGATCAGGACGATCCAGGTTCCCGTGTGGCTGGCCGCACGGGTTGTTATGACCGCTGCAGTGTCGTGCATGGCGCCCAGTTTATAGCCTCCCTCCGCTCGCGCCCTGTTACAGCTGCGTGAATTGCCCGGACCTGGGGCCCGAGCTGGCACTCGGCTCTCCAGCCATTCCGTTCTTAGCCGCTTCAGCTATCCTTGACCACTGGACCTGCCACGTACTTGCTCCAACGTATCTGTCCCATGGAGATGCACCAATGACTGAGCCGCTTCTCATCGCCAAAAGCACTGAAGACCTCTTCCTGCTCCCCGCCATGGCCAATCGCCACGGCCTCGTCGCAGGCGCCACCGGCACTGGCAAGACCGTCACTCTGCAGGTCATGGCCGAAGCCTTCAGCCGTATCGGCGTGCCGGTCTTCGCAGCTGATGTCAAAGGCGACCTCTCCGGCATTGCTCTTCCCGGCACCGCGAATCCAAAACTGCAGGATCGCCTCACCAGACTCGGTCTCACCGGCTTTGACTTCGCCGGCTGCCCGGTCACCTTCTGGGACGTCTTCGGCGAACAGGGTCACCCCATTCGCGCTACCGTCTCTGAAATGGGGCCGCTGCTGCTGAGCCGCATCCTCAACCTCAACGACACGCAGACCAGCGTCCTCTCGCTCGTCTTCAAAATAGCCGACGATCACGGTCTCCTCCTGCTCGACCTCAAGGATCTGCAGGCCATGCTCCAGCAGGTCGGCACCGATGCGAAGACCTACCAGGTTCAGTACGGCAACATCTCCGCGGCCAGCATCGGCTCCATCCAGCGCGGCCTGGTGGCACTTGGCGCCCAGGGCGGCGACAAGTTTCTCGGCGAGCCAGCTCTTAATGTCGACGACCTGCTGCAGACTGACGCCCAGGGTCATGGCATCATCAACCTGCTTGCTGCCGACAAGCTCATGCAGGCGCCGCAGCTGTACGCCACCCTGCTGCTGTGGCTGCTTTCGGAGCTCTACGAAAAACTCCCTGAAGCTGGCGATCTCCAGAAACCCAAGCTTGTCTTCTTCTTCGATGAAGCCCACCTGCTCTTCAACGACCTGCCGCCCGTTCTGCAAAACAAGATTGAGCAGGTCATCCGCCTCATTCGCTCGAAGGCAGTCGGCGTTTACTTCGTCACCCAGAACCCCATTGACGTCCCCGATACTGTTCTCGGACAGCTCGGCAATCGCGCGCAGCATGCCCTCCGCGCCTTTACACCCAGTGACCAGAAAGCCGTCCGGGCCGCCGCCAATACCTTCCGCACCAACCCGAAGCTCGACGTCGCCACTGCCATCACTCAACTGAGTGTCGGAGAAGCCCTGATCTCCTTCCTCGATGAAACAGGCACGCCCGGTATCGTCGAACAGGGCTTCATCTACCCGCCGCACAGCCAGATCGGCCCGGTTTCACCCGAACAGCGGCAAAGCCTGATGAAGACGTCCGTTGTTGCCGGTGTCTATGAAACACCGCTTGATCGCGAATCAGCCTACGAAGTCCTCAAAGGCCGTACGGAAGCTAATGCACCAGCGTCGACTTCGACCGCCCCCACGCAGGTAAGCACACCACAGCAGTCGCCCCAGGGGACTGGTCCAGCCGGCGGCGGTCTTTTGCAGGGTCTGGAGACAATGATTGGCGGCGCCCTGACCGGCACCGTCGGCCCGCGCGGCGGTCGCACTCCAGGCATCGCCCAGGCCATGATGACCAGTGCCGCCCGCTCCATCGGCACCCAGGTCGGCCGCCAGCTGATCCGCGGCGTCCTCGGTTCCTTGATGGGTAGCGGCGGCCGCCAGCGGTAGAAACGGGTTTGCCGCTGGGTTCACCCACGCTGCGATCCCGTTACTGCCCACTGCGGGCCGGAAGTCACAAAGCGCCTGCGCACTCCCTGGGTCACAGAAAGGCTGGAACTGTCACCGCATCGGCGCAACTTTCACGAAGCCGAACTTGATCAAGGCGACAGTTGACTTTCGAGTACACGCAGCTACGGAACGCGGCGGCGCCGCATGATGCAGCGATCCATCTGCTAGCATCGGAACTGAATGAATCAAGGTAAATTACAACTGATCCCGCTCGGCGGCCTGGGCGAATTTGGCATGAACTGCATGGCCATTCGGTGGCAGGATGACATCTTCGTCATCGATGCCGGTCTCATGTTCCCGGAAACAGAGCTCCTCGGCGTCGACATCGTCGTGCCTGACATCACCTATCTCATCGAGAACAAAGATAAAGTCCGCGGCATCGTGCTCACCCACGGTCACGAAGACCACATTGGTGGCCTGCCGTGGATCCTCAGCGAACTCAAAGTTCCCGTCTACGCCACCGAATTCACCCTCGCCTACGTCGAAGGCAAGCTCGATGAACACAAGCTCCTCGACGAGATCGAGCTGATCGAAATCGAGCCTGGCCGCAAGTTCCAGCTCGGCGTCTTCTCCATCGAGCCCATCCGCGTCACCCATTCCCTGGTCGATTGCGTCGCCCTCGCGGTTGAAACCCCCGTCGGCGTCATCATCCACACCGGCGACTTTAAAATCGATCTCTCCCCGCCAGACGGCAAGGCATTCGACCTGCACAAGTTCGCCGAGTACGGCAAAAAAGGCGTTCTCGCGCTGCTGCAGGACTCGACCAATGTCGATCGTCCCGGCTACACCCCCAGCGAATGGGCCGTTCGTCCCCGTCTGGACGAGCTCTTCTCGAGAACCAAGCGTCGGCTCTTCTTCAGCTGCTTTTCGTCCTCCATCTACCGCATCCGGATGGCCCTGGAGCTTGCAGCCGAACATGGCCGCAAAGTCTCGATCGTCGGCCGCTCCATGCTGGAGTCATCCGAGATCGCGCAGGACCTCGGCTATCTCAAAATCGGCCAGGGCCTGCTCGTGCATCCCGGCCAGATCCGCGAGTTCGCTCCGGAAAAAATCTGTGTCCTCATCAGCGGAACGCAGGGCGAACCCATGTCCGCCCTCTCCCGCGCCGCCGTCGATAATCACAAGCACGCCAAAATCGACAAGGGCGACACCGTCGTCCTCAGCTCGCGCGTTATTCCCGGCAACGAGAAAAGTATCTATCGCGTCATCGATCATCTCTGCCGCCGTGAAGCCAACGTCATTTATGACGACGGCACCGCCGGCCTGATCCATGTCAGTGGTCACGGCAGCCAGGAAGAACTCCGCCTGATGATCAATCTCATCCGGCCCAAATTCTTCATCCCGGTTCATGGCGACTATCGTCACCTGCAGCGCCATGCCCGTCTGGCCCAGGAAGTCGGCGCCTCCGAAGCCGCCATCATGCTCGAAGATGGCGACGTTCTCGAACTCGATCGCAACAGCGCGAAAAAGAATGGCAAGGTCACTGCAGGCCGCGTCTGCATAGATGCCGGCGGTACCGCCGATGTAGTCGAAGATGTCGTCATCCGCGACCGCAAGCACCTCGGCGAAGGCGGTCTGGTCATGGCCATCGTCACCATCAACAAGCTCACCGGCCGCGTCGAAAAAGCGCCCGAACTCATCACCCGCGGTTTCGTCGAAGGCGACATGGAGCTGGCCAAACAGGCCCAGGACATCGTCGTAAAAACACTCGACGAATCCAGCGCGGAAGAGAAAGCCGATGTCGGCGTCATGCGCGAAAAGATCCGGACCGACCTGAAACGCTACATTCAACGCAAATCCGCACGCCGGCCCATGATCATGCCCGTCATCCTGGAAGTCTAGTCAGCCCCTTCGGCACGGGGCCTCACTCGCACACCGAACCAGCTTGCCGTCATGCATCCCGGCAGGCTGGTTTGCTACTCCAAATCGACGAGCCTACCCGAATAAGGGTGCAGCACCCCAAGCCATGCCAACACTGAATGCCACCATCACGCTGGAAGAAATAGCAGCCGCGCAGAGTCGCATTGCCGGCCTTTGTCTGCGCACTCCCCTGGTTCCTATGCAGGATGCCATCGCGGGTCGCGTGCTGTTTGCGAAAGCAGAAAACCTTCAACCGATCGGCAGCTTTAAACTTCGCGGAGCCTGTAACAAGGTAGCGCAGCTCACACCGGAGCAGCGCCAGCGCGGTGTCGTCGGCTACAGCAGCGGCAATCATGCCCAGGGTCTTGCTTACGCTGCCCGCAGTGCCGGTATCAAGGCGGTGGTCGTCATGCCATCCAACGCACCGGAGATCAAGCGCCGCGCAGCCGAAGCCCTCGGAGCCGAGATCATCATCGTCGGTCCAGCCAGCGCGGAACGTCAGCAGCGTGCCGAACAACTCGCGCAGGAATACGGCTACACCATCGTTCCGCCCTATGACGACTCCGACATCATCGCAGGGCAGGCCACATGTGGTG
>CAZZYN010000125.1:0-6721 GCA_964658265.1 uncultured Acetobacteraceae bacterium
CACCCGGTAGAAGCGCTCAAACAGGCGGGATAAATGATGCGACGGTATGCCAGCTCCGTAATCCTGCACATAGAACTCAACATTCTCGCCAAGTCGCCGACAGCCGACAACGATTTTTCCACCATCTTTTCCGTACTTGACAGCATTTTCGATCAAGTTGCCGAAGACCTGCTGCAGAGCATCGGGATCAGCCATGACACGATCTTCTACGATGCTGCCGGTGTGCAGATCAAGTCCGGCATCGATCGCCAGGGGGGCGAGCGACTCGATCGCATCCACGACCAGCGAGGACGCTGGGACGGCTTGCGGCGCGAGCAGGTAATCCTTCGATTCCACCCGAGCCAGTGCCAGCAGATCTTCGGTCAGACGGTACATGCGCGTCGCATTTTTGAGGATGATGGTGAGAAATTCCTTCACCTGATCTTCGTGAAGACCTCGGCTTTCGAGCAGCGTCTCGACATAGCCCGAAATTGAGGTCAGCGGCGTTCTCAACTCATGCGATACGTTGGCAACGAAGTCGCGACTGGAATTCTCGGCCTGTTCAATCTTGGTGACATCGTGAAGCACAAGGACCGCCCCGCCATCCGGGGTCGGAGCCACATTCACCTGGAAGACCCGGCCTGCAGCGATACTTGTTGCGCGGCCGCGCGAAACCTGGCGTGAGCGAAGTGCGTTATCAACGGACGCGAGTACGTCCGGATCCCGGATGGTGTGAACGAGAGCACGGCCATACCGGACGGGATGTTGTGAAATCTCCTCAAGAACGGAGTTGGACCAGCTGACCATGCCTTCCGGAGAGATCGCAATCACGGCCTCTTCCATGCTCTTCAACAACGCAGTCAGTTCTCTCTGACTAGTCTCAAGTACAAGGTACATCCGGTTGAGACTGGCAGTTGCCCCGTTGAGTGCATCAACGGTCTCGCGACTGGCCGCAGCCTCATGGGCATTGATCTTCGCAGTAAAGTCTCCATGGGCAAGCTGCCTTGCAAATAGCGCGATGGCGTCTTCACCGCTGCGCAGGCGTTGTGCGGCCCTTTGTATGAGGATGGAGATCGCACTGCCCGCTAGAAACAGGACGAGTAGGATAGATGGCTGCAGGAACCATTGTTGGGCAACGGCATTTCCGGATCCGGCGGCCTGTAGCTGGAAATGGAGCCTTGTCAAGGCGAGGGTAGAGATTACCGCCAGGATCAACACGCAAATCAAGGCCAGCCAGAGCTTGACGAAGACTCGACGAATCATCGTCTACCCTCTCGAACAAACCGTGGTCCGGACACCTGTTTTCTCCGTATCTAAGTTGCCACCCCGGCGTCGCAAAGATAGCTGCCCCGAGGCTGGTGCAAGTTTATCGTGCCAGCAGGCCGGGATGGGTCAGTTCGCTGTAGAAGCTGCAGCCCGATCCTGTGCGCGAGGTACTTCAAAGCGATATCCAGCGCCGCGGACTGTTTTCAAGAACTGAGGATCTTCCGCATCTACCTCGATTTTCTCGCGAATACGGCGTACATACACATCGACAGAGCGAGGTGTAACGAACCGTGCATCACCCCAGACAGCATCCAGGAGATGGTCGCGGGTAAAGACCCTGCCCGGGTGGCGGGCCAGGTAGTCGAGAAGACGAAACTCAGTTGCCGTGGTTGGCACGACGGCATCATGCACTTTGAGCTGCATCGCTCCGGCATCAATTACCACGTCGCCGAAGGTGACAGTCGTCGGCGCTGCAGGCCGTTCGAAACGGCGAAGTACAGCTTTTACTCGAGCCAGTAACTCTCTCGTGGCAAAAGGCTTAGTGATGTAGTCATCGGCGCCGAGTTCCAAGCCAAGAACGCGGTCATTTTCGCTTGCCCGGGCTGTCAGGAAGATGATGGGGATGGTGCTCAGAGTCTGGTGAAGACGCAGGCGGCGGCACAGATCCAGGCCATCGCCTCCCGGCACCATAATGTCCAGGAGAAACAGGCCTGGAGGGTTATGCTCTGCATCCTGAATCAGGTTAACGGGCGTGCGGTAAAGGCGCGTCGCAAATTCAGCGGCTTCCAGATGGTGTTGGATCAGCCTGGAGATGTCCAGATCGTCTTCCAGTACGAATATTGTGGGTGTCAAGAGTCTTCCCTGGCCTGCTCGCCAAAGCATCTAGTGATGGAAGTAACTGTCCCGTCACATATGCCTTTCAGACTACTGTATGCGTCTGTCCACAATGCAAACAAGACGTGAATGTTTGCGGCTGGCTATTACTGGCAGGCAAGTGCTAGATTGCCAACAATAGTGAACTGGCTACTGATAATTGCAGGGTCACGGCAAACCGAAGTACCGTAAGCCGGTCACATTCCCGAATCCAAAGTGCGTCCAGACAGATTCTTATGTGGGCTAGGTGACGTGTTTCATGACGGCAAGCGTTCTGTGCATTGACGATGAAGTACTGGGACTGGAAATTCGTAAGGTCGTCTTCGAACGCGCGGGATATAAGGTTCTCACGGCTTCCGAGGGTCAAACGGCCATCCGCCTCTTCCTGGAGAACGATGTCGATGCCGTCGTTCTGGACTACGCCATGCCTGGTATGAATGGCTCCCAGGTGGCGCGGGCTTTGCGTGAGATCAAACCTGACGTTCCGATTCTGCTGCTCTCAGCCTACCTCAGTCTTCCGGAGGAAGCGTCGCAATGGGTTGACCTGATTGTCAACAAAGGCGATGGAGCACCAACCCTGCTCCTGAAAGTGGGGGAACTACTGTCCGGCAAGTCTGCGCGGACGAGGTGACACTGAATTGAACCTGCACGCCTTCAATCGTGTCCTCCGGACTACCCTGCTGATGCCAATCATCCTGCTTGGGATCCTTGCCGGCGTGCTGGTCTGGCAGATCCAGGAAGCGATTGCCGCTCAGGCCAGGGTAGCTCATGCAGATGAAGTCATTCAGCGACTGTATCGACTGGAAGTATCGATTCTCGATGAAGCCAGCGGACTACGTGGTTATGAGCTGACAGGTGAACATGCCATGCTGGACTCCTTCCAGGATGGCAGCCTGCATGCTGCTGCGGACTTCAAGGCGTTGACCAGCCTGCTTACCACGCCCGAGCAGCAACTGCAGGCGACTCAACTTCATGACGATTACCTGCTGTGGGAGGGGTATGCGGCTCCTGTACTGCGAGCTGGTAAACAGAACGGCAGTGCCACTGACGTGGCGTCGGATGAGCGCGGCAGGGCGCTGATGGACCAGATCCGAAACCGGCTGCGAGAGACGATTCGTACGGAGAAGCAGTCGCGGGATGCCCTGCTGCGTGCGGCACAGGTACGCGTTCACGACTTTCTGCGGATCGTCCTGGCAGCAGGGTTTGCGGTCGGTGTACTGATTGGCACATTTACCAGCAGCCGGCTGCGCCGAGTCTCGCGCGCCTACGACGAGTCTCTGCAGACGCTGAAGACCCGCAACGAAGAACTGTATGAGAGCCGGCAATCCTACCTGACGACACTTGAGTCCATTGGCGAAGGAGTAATCGCCTGTGACACATCCGGCCATGTCAAGTTCATGAACCTGGTGGCGCAGCAATTGACCGGGCTGCGACTGGAAGCGGCTTTGGATGAACCGTTGGCGAAGGTCTTCAATACGATTGATGAGAGTTCCAGGCGCCCGGTCCAGCAGTTGACCGGACAGAAAACCAGCGAAAAGCCGAATTCACCGGAAAAAGCAGTACTGCTGCTTGCACATGATGGACGCGAGCGCCTGATTGCGCGCAGTGCTGCGCCAATTCGCGACGCGGGCGGCAAAAGCGTGGGCACAGTAGTCGTCTTCCGCGATGTGACAAAGACGCGCGATGCGGAGAAGGCACTCATAGCCAACGAGAAGCTGGCGGTTGCCGGGCGGCTCGCAGCCAGCATCGCGCACGAGATTCACAACCCGCTGGACTCCGTCGCTAACCTTCATTTTCTGCTGCAATCCGAGGAAAATCCTTCGAAGCGGGAGGAGTATCTTGGCCTAGCGCAGCAGGAGCTGAGTCGAACGCTGCAGATCAGTCGTGCCATGCTGAGCCTTTATCGAGAGTCTCCGGCACCGGTGGAGGTGCAGCTGCCAGAGCTGATTGACAGTGTTCTGCTGCTGCTTGACCGCAAGATCAAACAACAGCGGGTGCGTGTCGAGCGCCAGTATCGTAGCTCCGGGGCGATCTTCGGCTTTCCAGGCGAACTGAGACAGGTCTTCACCAACGTGATTGCGAATGCCGCGGAAGCGTCTGTGCTGCCGGAAGGATTGATCCGGGTCATCGTCCATGATTCTGGTCCGGCAGATCGCGAGCCCGGCACGGTCATCGAGGTGATTGACAGCGGCGCAGGCGTAGACCCTTTGATCGAGCGGAAGCTTTTCCAGCCGTTTGTCACGACCAAGGGCGAGAAAGGCACTGGCCTCGGATTGTGGGTGAGCCTGGGCATTGTTCAGAAGCACGGCGGCACCATGACCATTCGAAACTGCGAGCCAAAAGACCGACAAAAGGGCGGACCAGCCACTGGCAGCAGGTCGCCAGAGGACGGGGCATGTGTTCGCATCTTCCTGCCGCTTCGGTATGAAGGAAAAGCGCCTGAACTCGGATTTGAGCAGGCTTCGACGGCCAGGCTTCCTGTACCAATGCCGGTAGAGGTTCTGCCAGTGGATGCAGCAGATCCGCAGCCGGCGGCGTCAGTCGTCCCGAACATTGCGCCTGCCTGACCAAGGTCCTTCCAAAGAGAAGGCTGACCTAGATGGATTGGACAGGGATCAGCATCAGGTCGTCGACCAGCCCGACTTCTTTCTGCACGAAGGGCTCTCCATACCGCACGCCCGCGAGCCTGCCGTAGTGGCTTGCTTCGGCGAAGGTCCGCTCACGAATTTCGGCCTCGGGAACGAACAGGCTCCCACCGCTCGCCTGCTGTGCGTATTGGGAGCGATAGGCCATCAGCGATTGGAAGCGAGTTTCCGCAAATGGGGTGACGTCCACGATGAACGAGGGGCGAACGTCAGCATAAAGACTGGCATAAATAATTTTGAAGGGCCGGGTCGGGAGATCGCCGTCAGGCTGCTCCGTGGTTTTGAGCTTTGCCAGTCCGGAGAGGAAGCAGGCCTCATACCCCAGCGTCGACGCAGTGCAATGGTCAGGATGCCGTCCGCGCCAGTAGGGCAGGATGACGACGCGCGGCCGAAGCTTGCGGAGCACTGTGACGACCTTCAGCCGATTTTCATAAGTGTTTTCGATACGGCCATCGGGTAGATCGAGAGCATCTCTCCACGAAACCTTCAGTATCTTCGCAGCTTCGCTCGCTTCCTGCGCTCGCTCTGCCGCAGTTCCGCGTGTTCCGCCTTCGCCGCGGGTCAGGTCCAGAATGCCCGTCCTGAGACCCTTGGATTGCATACGCAGCAGAGTGCCGCCACAGGTCTGCTCGACATCATCCCGATGGGCGGCTATCGCGAGTATGTCGACGGTCTCGATGAGCATTTCCAGGGGTGTGCTTTGCGCCGCCGTGTTTTCCTAGTAATTCGCGTCGTCGCCGTCAGTGGCGGCGTCGATGTAGGCGACGTCATAGGCAGTGCCGGTAACGGTCACGTTGGTGTTGTCGCGCTCAGAACCATCCGGCGTGTTGTAGATGTGTACCTGGCCACCCTCTGCCACGTAGATCTTGTGAAAGTTGAGCACGGCCGTCACGCCTGTCAGATCGCCCTTGTAGGAATCCACAAAGACTGCATTATTTGCCGTGTTGAAGAGGGTCAGGCAGCCGAGTGCCACGGTCGCACCCTGCTGGCTCTGATGGTATCGTTCGCCTTCTTCACAGTTCTGCGAGCCGACCCAGAGTGTATTGTCATCTGCCAGAAGCATCTTAGTATGCGTGCCATCGCTGATACTGTACCGACTGCTTACGGCGTTGGCCTGCAAGTCAACAACACTTAGAAAACCTGCCTGCAAGCCATCCGGCTGAAGTTCCTGGCCGGAGACGTAGAGCAGGTTGTTGTTTTGCAAAGCATCCGTGGCGCCGCCCGGTACAAGGGTCAGCGGGGCGCCCTGGGTGGTCAGGTTGATTGCTGCGGGACCAGCGATGCCGAGATTGAAAACGCCTGTGCCGAGGGGGACAGCAACCACTCCGGCCTGGCCACCGCCGCACTCAGGACCGCAATTCAGAACGTAGGCCGTCGATCCATCCGATGAGAAGACGGCTTTGATGGGTCTGTCGAAGAGATGACCCGGATCCGCCACCTGGACCGCGCAATACACCGGAAAATTTTGAGGCTCGCAATCCTGAAAATTGGACGGATACGTGGAGGGACCATTCTTGTACTGCAGCGACTGGGCAGCAGTGAGGTGCACAACGCTGTAGACAGCATTGCTGTTCTGCACAAATCCGAGCGCGACAGTCGCGCCGGGATTGATCGAGACGCGGAAGACTCCTGGAACGTTCAGCGGAAAAGTGCCGACGCCGGTGCGATCGATCACGGTAAGCGCATGCACCTGCTGATTTGCGGCGACTACATACGACAGATTGCGGGATGCAAAAAGGCTGGACGAGATGCCGGACGCGGTGATCGCGGTGCCGGATGCTGTACCTTCCGTAGCGTAATTGATGACGCTGATAGAGCCGTCACCCTGGCCGTACACCACACCAGTCTGCTGCTCAGCCAGATTCTGAATCTGCGAAGGATCGGCACCGCTGTAGCCACTGACTGTAAATGTCTGATTGATGTTGTTGTAGGCGTGCCGGATATCGTAATAAGCGTCG
>CAZZYN010000126.1:0-6498 GCA_964658265.1 uncultured Acetobacteraceae bacterium
TCCCATGCGTCGACTGTGATTGCTTCAAGCGCTGCCGTTTGAAACAAGCCCGCATTATTGACTAGTAAGTCCAGCCGCCCGAACTCCGCCTGCAGCTGTCTGACCGTGGCGTCGATGGATTGTGGATCACGCACATCGCATTGCACTGCGATCGACCGTACGCCATAGCCGGCCAGGTCCCTGCGCGTCTGCTCTGCTTCTGCCGCCGAGCCGCGATAGGTGATTGCCACATCCGCGCCCGCCTCGGCCAGTGTCAATGCCAACTGCCTGCCGATCCGCTTTGCCGCACCCGTCACCAGCGCAGCCTTCCCTCGCAAGCTTTCCATGCTCTCCATTTTCTTTTTCAAACGGCGAATTCTTAGGCGCCGACGACCCTGCTGTTTAGTGCGGCGGACCCGTCTGCGGTGAATCCTGGCTCTCCGCCGGAGGCCGCGCATTGCCTGACTTCGCATCCTTGTTCTCGGAGGTCGTCTGGTTGCTCTGATCGCCGTCGCCGCTCGGCTTGTAGAGGGAGTACTGCTGCCCCGGCCGCTTCAGCCGAATGACAATCTCCTTCGCCTTGGCATTCACGGCATAGTCATTGCCGAAGGTTTGAAAACCCGGCGCGATGATCTGCAGGCGCAGCGTGTCGCCGATCGGAATGATGTCGAGCGCTACTTTGCCGTCCTCATCCGTCTTGACTTCCATCGCGCCCTCATCCTTACCGCTTTTGTTCAAAGGATGCATCACCACGGCCGCGTTCCGGATCGGCTTTCCAGTCGTATCCCGCAGGACAGTCACGTGGATCTCGCTTGTCTCCGGTGGTGGCTGATACTTGCGGCCACGATGTTCTTCCTGCCCCGCCGCCCCTTGGACCAGGCTCATTCCAACTGCCGCGCCCAGGAAAACTCCAGCCCATTGCTTCGTGCGATCCTTCGAATCCATCCCAACATTCTACTTCCCCAACGGCCATGAGAGACGCCGACTGCCGGCGGGCCCCTCCCTAATGGGAGGCGTATGATGAATTATGAGTGAACTTCACTCATATTCATCTCGCCAACCCTTGACAAGCCAACACCAGCCTTTTAGAGTTAGCAGTCGAAGGGCAACACTGCTAAAGCCACTGCGCTGACGCACCGCCCGAGCTACCAAAACGCACCACACGTGATTGAAAACACCGAGGATCACCCTCGTTTGTAAGGAGAACTACATGGCCACTGCTACTGCTTCCGCAGCCACCACCTTTACCCCACTCCATGACCGCATCCTGGTTCGTCGTATCGAAGAAGGCGAAACCGTTCGCGGCGGCATCATCATCCCTGACTCGGCCAAGGAAAAGCCCCAGGAAGGCGAAGTCATCTCCGTCGGCAAAGGCAAGTCGAACGATGAAGGCAAAGTGTTCCCTCTCGATGTGAAGGCCGGCGACCGCATCCTGTTCGGCAAGTGGGGCGGCACTGAAATCAAGATCGATGGCGAAGAGTTCCTGATGATGAAGGAAGACGAAGTCCTCGGCATCCTGCACAAGAAGTAGTCCTGTACACCGGTCGATGTGTCATCTCGACCGAAGTGCAGCGTAGTAGAGAGATCTACTAAACGATCTTAGTAATTAAGAAATAAACCCGGATAGCTATCCGGCTCGTAAGGAGAAATACACATGGCAAAGCAAATCCTGCACGGCGAAGATTCCCGCCAGGCAATTCTGCGCGGCGTCAACACGCTCGCGGATGCCGTCAAGGTCACACTCGGCCCCAAGGGTCGCAACGTGGTTATCGAAAAGAAGTTCGGTTCACCCACCATCACCAAGGACGGCGTTACTGTCGCCAAGGAAATTGAGCTCGCCAACGCGCTTGAGAACATGGGCGCACAGATGGTCCGTGAAGTAGCTTCGAAGACCTCTGACGTTGCCGGCGACGGCACCACAACTGCCACCGTTCTGGCCCAGGCTATCTATCGCGAAGGCGTCAAGACGGTTGCAGCCGGCGCAAACCCGATGGCACTGAAGCGCGGCATTGACAAGGCTGTGGAAGCCATTGTCGGCAAGCGCGATGAGAACGGCGTCGTCACGGGCGGCGCACTTTCGCGCTTCTCGAAGCCGGTGACCGGTGAAATGATTGCCCAGGTCGGCACCATCTCTGCTAACTCCGATTCGACCATCGGCACCATCATTGCCGAAGCGATGAAGAAGGTTGGCAAGGACGGCGTCATCACTGTTGAAGAGTCAAAGACGCTTGAGACTCAGCTCGAAGTGGTCGAAGGCATGCAGTTCGATCGCGGCTATCTGTCGCCCTACTTCGTCACCGATCCTGATCGTATGGAAGCTTCGCTCGAAGATCCCTACATCCTGATCCACGAGAAGAAGATCTCGACCATGAAGGACCTGCTGCCGCTGCTCGAGCAGGTTGCTCGTAACGCGAAGCCGCTCGTCATCATCGCAGAAGATGTCGATGGCGAAGCGCTTGCGACCCTGGTCGTGAACAAGCTGCGTGGCACGTTGAATGTTGCGGCCGTGAAGGCTCCTGGTTTTGGCGATCGTCGCAAGGCGATGCTTGAAGACATTGCGAAGCTGACTGGCGGCAAGGCGATCACGGAAGACCTCGGCATCAAGCTCGAGAACGTGAAGCTCGAAGACCTCGGCCGTGCCAAGCGCGTGTCGATCGACAAGGACAACACCACCATCGTTGAAGGCAAGGGCGAGAGCCACGTCATCGAAGGTCGCGTGAAGGAGATCCGTAACCAGATCGAGAAGACGACTTCTGACTACGATCGCGAAAAGCTCCAGGAGCGTCTCGCGAAGCTGGTTGGCGGTGTCGCTGTGATCAAGGTTGGAGCCGCAACCGAGACCGAGATGAAGGAAAAGAAGGCTCGCGTTGAAGATGCAATGCATGCTACCCGCGCTGCTGTCGAAGAAGGCATCGTCCCGGGCGGCGGCGTAGCCCTGCTGCGCTGCACCAAGGATGTCGAAGCACTCATCGCGACACTCCAGGGTGATGAGAAGATCGGTGCCCAGATCGTTCGCCGCGCTATCGAAGAGCCGCTTCGCCAGATCGTTGGCAATGCCGGTGTCGAAGGTGCCGTGATCGTGGGCAAGATCCACGAGAGCAAGGATGACCACTACGGTTACAACGCCGGGACCGATCAGTTCGAAGACCTGGTCGCGGCCGGCGTCATCGATCCGACCAAGGTCACCCGCACCGCTCTCCAGAACGCAGCCTCGATCGCCGGCCTCATGCTGACGACCGAAGCAATGGTCTCGGAGATCCCCGAACCGAAGTCCGGCGCACCTGCCGGCGGCGGCCACGGTGGCGGCGGCATGGAAGGCATGTACTAGGATCTGCCATCCAGGCGACTGCCTTCGGCAAGAGACTGGAATAACAGCAGTGGTAGTGACAAGAAGCCCTCGCGCAAGCGAGGGCTTTCTTGTTACAGGGCGACAGCCTGTGACGGCCGGTCAGGTAGACGGAGAACAGCGCTGACTATTGCGTCTCCCGCAGGCACGCGAAGCCGCCTCCGGTAAGCGGATACTTGCTGGCGAAATGGCTTAGGCCAGACTACGCGGCGCAGCCAACTGTTCCACGTCCGAATCTTAATTACTCACAGACGCTGTCTGCTGCACGATGATCGTGTCTCGCCGTACGTAGGCGTGCAACACAGTTCCCTCTGCAAGACGCTCGTCAGTCTGCCGTGCTCCCAAATTCCGGCTGTCGCTTTTTGGCGAGACGATGTTCGTCACAGAATGGATCTCGGCATCCTGGGTCATGCTCAGTGGCACAACCTGGCCTCCTGGTAAACGCACTGCATCCACATTCACTTCGACGCGGCCAGCGTGTTCGTGCCAGCTGTGCCCGGTCCAACCATGGCGCTGCACCATTGCTACGGTACCTAGGGCCGACGAGCCTGCCGGGATCATGATCTGTCCGTCCAGCACCACATCGACCGGCACTTCCAGCGCAACGCGTTCACCCAGCCGCGCGTGTGTGCTATTGATCGTCTCTTCCAGGCGGACCGGTACAGGTGTTCCCTGCTGCAGGGTGCGAAATTCACGCCCCTGCTGTGCCGGCAAACAAGTGGAAAGGCTAAGTACGGAAATGAACGACAGCAGTACCGGGTAGAGACGCATAGGTCCTCCAGGATGAAAAACTTCGAATGGAACTGCCAGTGTTGCAGCTTCTTGTCCGTCATCAATCCCTCGAAAGCAGCAAGAGCCGTCGCAGCGGGCCATATTCGCTGGTGCGACCGGTCGTGCTATTACCTGCACGTACCAGCTACCACTCAAGTTATTTGCGGTCGCCGTCGTTCAAACGTACGTTGGATCACAAGGCGTTCCGCTACTCACGAGAAATGCCTCGGAGCAAGTCATGATCATTCCTGCCAAGGTTTCCTGTACGTCCTGCGGCCACGAAGGATACGAAGTCGAATTCCTGCGCTGCACACAATGCCTTGAACGCTTCTGTCTCGCTCCTCTCACCCCCTGCGTGCGCGGCTGCCATTGCAGCACACCACGCGTCGCGCCCTTCCCTCCACCAAACTATCCTGTCTACTTCCAGCAGGAGCTGCGTCACGCCGCGCTCTCGTCCAACGTACTTCCCTGAAGATCCGTACCGATTCGTACACTGCGTACCACTCTGGGAATGGCTCCTCCGTTCGCGAACCGAATGTACGGAAAGGTACGGATTGTCATTTACCAGACGCGTATACTCGGCGCACGTCTGGCCAGCCCTTCCTGGGCCATGCGCACACTGGATGAATCCACATCCACATAACGCGCGCTCCAGGAAAGCTGATTGTGCCCACAGAGCTCACGAATCTTCTGCTCGAGGCCTTGCCTGCTGCGGAACACCGCCAGATGATCGCCTGCACTGAGCAGGTAAGTCTGTCCACGCGTGAGTCCCTGCATACTGCCGGCGTTCGGCCTGCCTATGCCTACTTCATCACTGGTGGAATTGCCTCCGTGATCGCCAGCCTTGCAGACGGAACCACTGCGGAAGTGGGCATCATTGGCCGCGAAGGCTTCGCCGGCGCCTCGCACCTGCTGGGCAATCTGCCTGTCGACCTGAACTGCGTCATGCAGGTTGCTGGATCAGCGCGCCGTCTGCCGTTCGCCGTGCTGCAGGAGATCTTTGCCCGCTCGCTGCCGGTGCACGCCAGGGTTCTTGAGTTCGTTCAACTCGGTTTTCTCAACACCAGTCAACTCGCCGCCTGCAATGCCGCGCACACGGTGGAGCAGCGACTGGCGCGCTGGCTTTTAATGATGCAGGACCGCGTGCTGGCAAATGAGTATGCACTGACGCATGAATTACTCGCGGAAATGCTGGTGACGCACCGGCCCACGGTCTCAGTAGCCGCGGGCGCCCTGCAGAGACAGGGGCTCATCAGTTACCGGCATGGCCGCATCTGTATCCTCGACCGGCCCGGCCTGATGGCGCTTGCCTGCGAATGCTACCAGGTCACCAACACCCTGCTTCGACATCTCTACAGCTGATCGAACACCCTTGCCGCCGCCAGACGATGCACTTGACCGCCCGGGGTCCTAAAACCGACACTGCTCGTCAGGAGAGTCATGGCTTTTTTCAACGGATCCTCACTCCGACGCGCACCCGGCAGCTCCAGACGCCACAGACCGGGATTGCCTCCATCCGATTCAGGGCTGGCCGCAGCCGGAGTTGCCCTGCCGGCGATGGCCATTCTCTTCTGCTTACTGTCACCTTCGGCGAGCGCGCAGGCGACGCAGCCTTCCGCAGCCGCTTCCACACAGCCTCAGGCAGCTGGCGCGGCTCAAACGCCTGCGGCCACAGCGGCTCCGGATAGCGCTGCAAAGGGTCCATTGATGACACTGCCCTTCTTCGTCCTGACGAAAAACGAGCAGCCTGTGCTGAACCTGACCAGCAACGATGTCACGGTCGGACAGGACGGTCACTCTGAAGTCGTGCAATCGATGAGTAATGCAGCAGGCCAGCCATTGTCGATTGCCGTGCTGGTTGATACACGCGCCAGCCAGGCAGCCATGGTCAAAACAGCACCGGCATCAATCAAGCACTTTCTCGACGCAGCCATGACGCGCCCAGCAGACCAGACTGCTGTGATCGACTTCAATGATGATGCCGGCCTCGATCTTGCGCTGACCGCTTCCAAAGAGAAGATCCAAAAAGCGCTCGACCACCTCTCGGCGAGACCAGTCGCCGCCAACACCGCCGGGGACGATCGAAACATCGGCGGCAACGTCCTCTTCGATGCACTGTTCCTGGCCTCGGACGAAGTGTTGAAGACACAGGCCGGCCGTAAAGTAGTCATCGTTTTGACAGATGGTCTGGATCGAGGCAGTAAAGAGTCAATCCTCAGTGCAATCGAGGCGGCTCAGCGCGCCCATGCCCTGATCTATACGATCGGCTTTCCGGTTAAAGAGAAGGGTGAACCACAGCAGAATCAGCCCCAGGACAGGTACCCACAGAACGGGGGCGGCGGCTACCCGGGGGGAGGTGGCGGAGGCTATCCCGGGGGAGGCGGAGGTTATCCGGGAGGTGG
>CAZZYN010000127.1:0-6481 GCA_964658265.1 uncultured Acetobacteraceae bacterium
GGCCGATTGCCCGGCTGCCGCAGTGCGCAGGTGGAATAGGTGGTGGTTTCGGTCGGTCCGTACAGATCATGAACTTTCTCGAGCCGCGTCTCGGCATAGAGCCGGTCGACCAGGCTGGCCGGCAATAGTTCGCCGGCCAGGTTGAGGTGGCGCAGGGTGGGTGGAAAAGAACCGGCTTCCAGCATGGCGGCAGCGGCACTGGGGACCATGGTCGCAAGCGTCACCTCACCCAGAGCTGGCAGGAGCGGCAACTCGAAGATGTCCGCGGCCAGGATGGCGGTGTGGCCGGTGGTGAGTGGAAGAAAGATCTCGAAGACAGACAGGTCAAAGCTGATGGACGTTGCTGCCAGTGTGCCGCGCAGTACGTCCGGGGGAAAGGTGTTTTTCGCCCAGCTGAGGAAGGAGACCGTGCTGTGATGTTCGATGGCGACTGCCTTCGAGTTACCGGTGGAACCCGAAGTGTAGATGACATAGGCGAGATTGGAAGGGGCGACCGGGAGCCGCGGTAGACGGGCTTCCCAGGGGTTGAACAGGACAGGAAGTCCGAGCGGCCGGGCACGCGGGAAGGACCATTCGACCGGCACGACGTCGGTTAGAACGATGGCGCATCCGCTGCCTGCCAGCATGGCATCGATCCGCGCCGCTGGGTATTTTGGATTGAGCGGCAGGTAGGCTGCGCCCGCCTTGAGAATACCGAGCATCGCGGCAATCATCTCCGCGGTGCGCGGCAGGTGGACGCCGATGATGGCTTCAAGCTGGATTCCGGCGCCCAGCAGCAGGTCAGCGATTTGATCCGACGCAGAGTTGAGCTGTGCATAGGTGATGCGACGGTGGCCATCGATGATGGCGACCTGGTGAGGCGTGGCTGAAGCCTGCTCTTCGAAGAGGCGGTGGATGGTTTTGTCTTTCGGGAAGGGCATGGCGGTGTCATTCCATGTCTCGAGAAGCAGCTGTCTCTCATGGTCCGGCAGGATGTCGACCTCGCTGATCGGTGTTGCGGGCGAAGCCAGCATGCCGGAGAGCAGCTGCACGAAGGCGGTGGCAAATTGCTGGATGGCGTCGCTTGAAGCGATGTCAGTGCGGTATTCGAACCACCCATGGATCTGGTCCGGATCTTCTTTGAGCTGCAGGGTGAGGTCGAACTTGGCGAAGCCGGGGTCGAGTTCGATCATGTTGTTGCCGCTGGAAGTAGCATCCGGGGGCAGCGGATCGAAGGCCAGCATGGTCTGGAAGAGTGGACTGGCTGCATTGGGGCGCAGATCCGCCTCGCCGCCGGCAACACAGTTCAGGATTTTCTGGAAAGGTACATCGCGGTGCGCATGGGCATCGAGCACGGTATTGCGCGCGGCGGCGAGCAGCTCGACGAAGCTTGAGTCCGGCGCGATGCGGCAGCGCATGACGAGTGTATTGACGAAGAGGCCGATGAGCGGCTCAGTCTCGCGGAAGCTGCGCTCAGAGACCGGGGTGCCGATGCAAACATCCTCAGCGCCGGTGTAGCGATGCAGCAGCGCACTGTAGGCAGCGAGAAGCACCATGTAGAGCGAGGCACCATGGAGTTTTGCAAAGGCGCGCAGCTGCTGTGTGTCTGCCCGCGAAAGCTGCAGCTTGAGGACCGCGCCTTCGGCTGCTGCGGCGAGCGGGATGCTTCGGGAAAAAGGCAGGGCGAGCGGCTCCGGGAGAGCGGACAGCTGCTGCTGCCAGTACTGTAACTGTTGCTGCATCCTGGGAACGGCGATACTGCGCTCCCAGATGGCGTAATCGGAATACTGAATCGGGAGTGGCGGGAGCATTGGCTCTTCGCCCCGCAGGCATGCGAGGTAGGCACTCAGCAGCTCGCGGTACAGGATGTTGATCGACCAGCGGTCTGCAATGATGTGGTGAAGATTGATCAACAGAACGTGGCGGCCGGCTTCGACGATGTAGAGGTGGAAGCGGGCCAGGGGCGCGGTCGCAAGGTGGAATGGGCGACGCGAGGCTTCTTTCAGGAGTTGATCGAGCCTGTCTCTTCGGCCCTCAGGAGGGATGGACTGCAGATCGATCACTTCCAGCGGCAGTTGCAGATCGGTACAGGACTGCTGCAGCACCTTTTCCGGGGTTTCGACGATACGGGTGCGCAGAGTTTCATGACGCCGGACGAGATGATCAATGGCCTGCTGCAGCAGGGCCGGCTCGAGGGGGGTGGTGATCTCGAAGACTTCCGGAATGTTGTAGGCGAAATCACCGGGATGAAAGCGGTCAAGCAGCCATAGGCGCTCCTGCGCGTGGGTCAGGGGCGCTTCACTGCAGGCGGGATTGGGCTCGCGCAGGATGAGAGATCCATCAATACTGTGAGCTGAACGGCAGGCCTCTACGAGGAAGTGCTTACGCTGCACCAGCTCCTGTTTCAGAGAGTCCGTGACGACGCCGGCGGGCGCGTTGATGCGGAGGCGGCCATCCTGCAGGCGCAGTTCTACATCCTGCCCGGCCAGATGTTCGAGGAACTCTGCCGGAGAGAGTGCTTGCAGCTGGACTGGTTTTACGATGGCCGCACCATGCTGCCGGGAGAGTTATATCTCAATCTCTTGCCGCGCGGCGCCTTCCTCTTCCAGCCTGTGCCCGGGCTTGCTGATGCGTGGAAGTGTGAGCAGCAAGGAAGAGAAACTCTCGGGCGTGGTTGCTTCGAAGATGAGCCGGAGCGGGAAGTCGACCTGGAAGTGCTCACGCACGCGGGCAATGACCTGCGTGCCCAGCAGCGAATGGCCGCCCAGCTCAAAGAAGTCATCATGGATACCGACGCGGTCAAGGCCAAGCAGTTCCTGCCAGATGCCTACCACGATTTTTTCGGTGTCATTGGTGGGCGGCGCATACTCCTGCGTCAGGTCGGGCCGTGGATGGTGTTCCCCGGCGACAGTCCCGGTGGCAGCCGCGGCAGAATCCGGTTCCGCGGAGTAGATGGTACGGAGCTGGCTGATCCACGCAGGGAGCGGACGGGTGGAGACGGCGACCTGGCTTCCCGGCGCACGCAGCAGGTAGTCGAAGACCTGTTCGCCCTCCTGGCTGGTGATGCCGAATTCCTTCAGCCCGCGCAGATGATGAGCCTGCTGGCCAGCGGCGGCGTCGTGCGCCATGCCTGTCTCGCTCCAGTTATCCCAGTTGGCGGAGATGACGCGGGTATGCTCCGGATTGTCGTGAGCAGCGGCGAAGCCATCCAGAATGGCATTCGAGGCGCCATAGACGGAGAGGCCGACGCTGGGAACGATCGCGCTCAGCGATGAGCACAATACGACGAAGTCCGGGGGCTGGGCGGGATCCTGTAGAACCTCTTCGATCCAGCGCGTACCGGCGTCCTTCGAGGTGAAGATGGCATCGATTGTCTCGCGCGACGTGGTCCCGACTGGCGTAGGAGCGACGATGCCGGCAGCGTGGATGATGCCGGCGATGTTGCCGTTGTGCTGGCGCGCATGAGCGACGACCTGGCGCATCCGGACAACGTCTGCCAGGTCGGCCGAACAAAGCTCGACCGTCCCGCCGAAGAGGCGGATCTCAGACAGGGCCTGTGCCTTGATGCGATCGGACGCGGCGGCAGAAGGATCGGCAGCAAGCCGCTCCCATTCGGAGGGAGGGGCAAAAGCATTTCGACTGACCAGCACCAGGTGTGCAGAGGCGGTACGGGCCAGGTATTGCGCAAGGGCCAGGCCAATGCCGCCGGTACCGCCTGCCACGATATAGGTGCCGCCCGGGCGGAGCGGCCGGCTTTCAACCGCGTCTGTAGCGGCCGGGAGGAGGGGAGACCAGGACGGCTGCCAACGGGTGCGTCCGCGGAAGGCTACCAGCGGCGACTCGCCGCGATAGATCAGCTCATGGCAGATCTGGCGGCCCAGCAGGCGCGGCTGCTGATAGTCGCAGTCGACGACATGCGTCCTGACATTCTGCACCTCGAGCCCGATGGCATCGATGAGCGAGGCGAGGGCAGTACTGGCAGGTCGGCAGGTACCGTCTTCAAAGACATCGAAGGCGCGGTCCGTCAGTACGAATAAGTCGACTAGAGGCTGCTGCAGCGAAGAGATGGAATGGCAGAGGGCAAAGAGTTTTTCAATGCCTGCCTGCGGAGCTTCTCCTTCTGCCACGGGATAGAGAATCGCGGTTGGCCAGTTCCCTGCTTCCTGCAGGTGCTGCATCAGGGACGCAAGGTCGGCTGGCTGATCTTTATCGAGCACGAATGCATTGCCGGAGATTTTCTTGAAGTACTGGCCTGGCACGGCAAGAGTGACCGTTCCGGTTGCTGTGAGCTGCTGGGTGACAGCGCCCAGGCGATCGAGAACCGGATCTTTGAAGATGAGCCAGTGCTGACCTGTGCGCGGGGCTGCCGGGGCGGGCTGCGCAGTTGAACTCTGCCACGAACGGGTGTAAAGCCATGACTTTGGGTCAGGCTGCTTCCTGAGCGGGCCCGCGGCCTGTGCCGGATCCGGCTGCTGGGTTTTGGGAGAGTGATCGATCCAGTAGCGCTGTCGTTCAAATGGATAGGTCGGCAACGAAACGCGCTGCGGCCGAATCTCTCCGTAGGTTGCCTGCCAGTCGACGGAGACGCCCGCGATCCATAGCTGCCCGAGAGCCTGCATCCAGTGCTCATCATCTGGTGTATGGACGGTGGCACGGCGGGTGGTGGGAAGGTGCCGGAAGCCTTTCATTCCCTTGGTAGCTGAGCGGGCAAGTGCGAGCAGGGTTTCGCCCGGGCCGACTTCGATCAGCACGGCATGGCCTTTTTTGATGAGAAGGCTCAAGCCATCGGCAAAGCGTACGGCATGCCGCAGGTGCTTCTCCCAGTATTCAGGACTTTTCGCTTCATCCTCGGTGATCCATGTGCCGGTGAGATTCGAGACAAAGGGAATCTTCATCGCGGAGGCCGGAATTTTGCGAAGGTTGGCGACGGTAGAGCCGGCCAGTGGATCAAGCATGGAAGAGTGGAAGGCATGCGATGTCGGGAGGAGCTGGCAGGCGATGCGATCCTTCAGAAGCTGATGGTAGAAGGCATCGATGAGGTCAGTCGGGCCGGAGACGATGGTCTGCCTGGGAGCATTGATGGCAGCGATACAGATGCCTTCGGGAAGCCGCAGCAGCAACTCCTGCTCGGAGAGCGAGACGGCGAGCATGCTTCCGCCGGGAATGGTCTGGATAAGGCGCCCGCGCTCGGCGATGAGCTGGAGATGAGTGTCCAGCTGGAAGACACCGGCGATCACCGAGGCCACGTATTCACCGAGGCTGTGACCGATCAGCGCAGTCGGCGCTATGCCGTAGTCGATCAATCTCCTGGCGATCGCGTACTCCACCAGGAAAACTGCGGGCTGGGTGATCTCGGTCTGCTGCAGTCGTTTGCCGGCTGCTTCTTCGTCGCCTGGTGCGGGGTAGAGGATGCTGCGAAGATCGAGGCCGAGCTGCGGGCGAAGGACTTCGCAGCCGTGATCGATCATGGCGCGGAAGGCCGCATCGGTCTCGTAGAGACCGCGGGTCATGTTGACATACTGCGCACCCTGCCCGGGAAAGAGAAAGTAGACATCGGGCCGGCGCTGATCCGTGATGGTGGCCTGTTGATGTTTTGGCGGATCAGCCGAGCGTAGTGCAGCGACCAGGCTGTGACGATCCCTGGCGACCAGGAAGCTGCGATGGGTAAAAGCTTTTCGCCCCGCCTGCAGCGTGAAAGCGATGTCCTTGAGCGGGACCTCCGGGCTGGCCTCGATGAAGTCAGCCAGCTGCTGGCGCACACGCGCCAGGGCTGCCGGACTGTTGGCCGAGAGTGGAAACATGCGGGCGACAGGAGCTGTGTCCCGATGATGGCCGTTGGTGGCTGCCGGGAGCGGCTGCGGAGCGGTCGTGGGATCGGCTGACGACACTTCGGGCGACGGACGGCCTGCCTCGGGTCGCCACTCTTCGAGCGACACGTGGGCATTGGTTCCGCCGATGCCGAAAGCACTGACGCCGGCGCGGTACGGAGCCTCCCCGGTGTAAGGCTCCATTTCCGGGATGACGCGGAAGGGAGTCCGGTGAAGACCCAGCTCCGGGTTCGGCTGCTGAAAGTAAAGTGTCCCGGGAACCATGCGGTGATGCAGAGCCAGCGCGGCTTTGATCAGCCCTGAGACACCGGCCGCGGTATCCGTATGGCCGACATTCGGCTTGACGGAACTGATGGTGCAGGAGCCTGCCGGCAGGGGTGCGTCGCCGAAGGCCTGGGCCAGGGCTGCAATTTCGATCGAATCGCCGATCTGTGTGCCGGTCCCATGCGCCTCCACGTAGCGGACAGTCGCGGGGGCGAAGCCGGCTATGCTCATGGATTTGCGGATGACTGCGGCCTGGCCGTCGAGACTGGGTGCCGTATAGCCGGCTTTCGATGCGCCATCGTTATTGAGCGCGCCACCCCGAATGACGGCGTAAATGTGATCGTTGTCGCGGATGGCTGCGGAGAGCGGCTTGAGCAGAACTGCGCCTGCGCCGCGGCCAATCGCGGTGC
>CAZZYN010000128.1:0-6428 GCA_964658265.1 uncultured Acetobacteraceae bacterium
CTGAGCCAACATGCCCATTGCTTCGATGAGGATCGAGCTTCGCATCGCCCACGCGCAGTCGCTCAAGGACCGCCGCCAGGTGGTGCGCAGCCTCAAGGAAAAGCTGGCGCATGGCTTCAATATTTCGATTGCCGAAATGGATGAGGCAGTCACATGGCAGAGCGCGACGATCGGTGTCGTAGCTATCTCGGCCTCGCGCGATTATCTTTCCGGACAGATGGGTCAGGTTGAGCGCAGTGACGCGCATCTGTAACGATCTCGGCGCCGAGATCAGTGATGCATGGTGGGAGTATCTCGATGAGTAGACAGACTGCGCACAGTGGTCCGGCGGACGGCGTAGAAACTCACCGCGATGGCATTGCTGATGATCACTGTCCCCAGTATTTTGGCTGCATAGATGCGCGGATTGACGACGTCGACGAATGGGTAAGCCGAGATCAGCAGGCTGAAGAGAGTAGCGCAGAAGCCCACCACAGATAAAACTTTGAGCCACCATGGAAGCTGGCTGCGCACAGAGGCAAACCCGATGAGAGGTACAGCAAACATCGCGAGATAGGCCAGTTCGTAATGGGTAAGGCTCGCGTTGGTAAGCAGCTGGAAGGCTTCCTGTGCATGAACGCCGAAGCTGGCGCCAAGCAGCATCAGCAGCACCATGGCGGAGGTGCAGAGGATCGAGTTTACAGGCGTTCGGCGCACAGTATGCAGCCGTGTAAACCATGCCGGCACCAGGTTGTCCCAGCCGAGCGCCATGGGCAGCCGGGTTACCCCGGTGAAGAGGTAGCTGGAAGCACCCAGCAGCCGTAGTTGCAGGAGGCAAATGGCGACAATGGCGAAGAGGTTCGCGAAGCCTTTGTTTCCGAGTGCGATGCGCAGCGTCTGCGGAATGGGCGCGATGAAATCAATGCGGCTGCCCGGCGGATGAAAGGCCACGACCGAGCTGGTGCCAAGAATGAACATCGCACAGATCACGGGCGAAGAGATCCACACGGATCGCGTGATGCTGTCGGAGGGGTGACGGCTTTCACCTGCGAGGATCGCAATGTACTCCAATCCGCAAAGCGCCCCGACCAGCATTTGTCCGAAGAGGGCCAGCGAACGCAGGCTGCGCTCGGGCAGCTGCATCGTCCAAGGCTGGTAGTGAATGGGCTGATGGGTGACAACTGCCCAGAGCGGCAGCAGGATCAGCAAACCGAAGACCACCAGGATGGCTATGCCGCCGACGTTATGGATCCACTTGCCCAGCTCGAGTCCGCGGAGAGCCGCGCCGCTGATGGCTATAAGGGCCAGCGTCACAATCGTAAGACATGCTGCATGATTTTCCGGCAGCCACGCGGCAGCAGGACCGATGATGTAGGAAATTTCGGTCGGGATAGCGTAGAGAATGGTGGCGGTGACCGCGATGCCGTAGACCCAGATGTTCCATGCTGTCAGGAAGCCGCCCGCATCGCCGAATGCCTTATGCGCCCAGACGTACAGGCCGCCCTCAAGCGGCATCCAGCGATTCAGGCCGATGACAGAAGCGGCCATGGGCAGGTAGAACAGCAGCATCGCTGCGATCCATGTCAGTGTCTGAGCGCGACCCAGACCAGCGGCCACGCCTACCCATGAACTACCAACGACACACAGGATTTGCGTAAGGACAAGATCGCGCAGACCGAGCTGGCGGTGGAGGGTATGCTCAGCCTGCTGGGTGGCTGCCATGGTTGGACCATGCTATCCGGAGTTTCGATTCTGAACCACTGCTATTCGGTCTGCATAGGGATGCGCGAAAGGCATGGCAGGAGTTTGGCCCTCCTGCCACTTGGTTTGTTCTCAGGCGGCTTTGCTCAGTGCTGCGCCCAGTTCCTTGATCTTGGCCGAGGAACCGGTGGACTCGTCGCCAGCCACGGCGGTCGTATCCTTGCCCAGCTTGTGCAGCAGGTTCTTGATGGCCGTACCATCAAGCTCGCCGCCCTGCAGCAGCTTCTTCAACTTGCCGAGGTCGGTCACGACGGCCTTTACACCGGCATGCTCATGCTTGGAGAGATACTCTTCCCATCCCTCGATATTGTGAACAGCCTTCTCGACCGTGAATGATTTGGCGCCTTCCTGGAGTGCTTTGATGGTTGTTTCGAAGCGTGTAGTAGACATGCGAATAGATCTCCTTGAGCCCTGTATGTAAGTCGCAGTGATTGCACCTCACCGCAGACAGATACGATGCCGCGTCGCTTCGCCTTCGGATGAGACGCCGCGTTGCTTCTCGGCATCGTGAACAGGACCGGCAAGCTTGTTGGCTATGAAGAAATCCGCGGCTACCCTGTTGTGCGTGCGGGCATTTGCGACTGGCGCGGAAGCAGCAAAATCAAGCAGGCCGCGAGGATGGAAGGAACGGCGAGGGTCAGCAATCCCCGCTGATAGTTGCCGGTAAGGTCGCGGGCGCGGCCCATCCAGTAGGGTCCGATGAAGCCGCCGAACATCCCGATCATGTTCATAAAGGCATAACCAATTGCGGCGGTGCGGCCGGAAAGGAAGGCCGAAGGCAGTGCCAGCACGGGGCCCTGTGCCGCGTTATAGGCGATCACCGAGACAGTGAACGCAATCACGGCAAGCAGCGCATGATGCGTGAGGCTGCCGACGAGGAAGCCGGCGGCCATCAGCAGCATGGGAATCGCTATATGCAGCGGCCGCTCCCCGGTCCGATCCGAATGCAGTGCCCCGAGCAGCATGGATGCAGCGCCCAGCAGCCCGATGCCCGCGATTAGAGCGCCGGTTTTGCCGATGGTGAAGCCGGTAAGCTGCTGCAGGATCACTGGGGCAGAAAAGGCCCACGCATAGAGGACAGTCAGCTGACAGAGAAAATAGAAGGCGATCATCCAGACACGCTGATCCGCGATCACGGCGCGCAGATCCGCGATGGAGTGCGTGCTGCTGCGCGTGTGGCTGGCTGCAGTGGCAAGCTCTGCCTGGAGCCACGTGCGTTCAGAGCTGCTGAGCCAGGGCGCATCCGCGGGGGAATCTGGAAGATATTTCCAGAAGAGATAGCTGAGGGCGAGCGGTGGTAGCCCTTCCACGAGAAAGAGCCATTGCCAGCCGGCCAGGGAGAGCCGGCCATTCAGAGACAGCAGGCCCCCGGCAAGCGAACCCATCACGGTTGAGGCAAGCGGCAGTGCGATGTAAAAGCGGCTGATGGTGCGTGCGCGATAGGCCGGTGGAAACCATTCGGTGAGATAGAAGACGACGCCGGGAAAGAAGCCTGCCTCGGCCATGCCAAGCAGGAAGCGCATGCTGTAGAACTCGAACGACGTCCGTACAAACATCATGCCGATCGCCAGCAGCCCCCACGTCATCATGATGCGTGCGAGCCAGCGCCGTGCACCGAAGCGGACCAGCAGCAAGTTGGACGGAATCTCGCAGAGGGCGTAGCTAAGAAAGAAGAGGCCCGCACCAAAGCCATACATGGTCGCGGAGAAGTGCAGGTCGCGATTCATCTGCATGGAAGCGAAGCTGATGTTGACGCGGTCCACGTAGGCGGCGCCATAGCCAAATGCAATCAGCGGAACAAGCCGCAGCGAAGCTTTCCGCAGCGCAGAACGGCCAAACTGTTCGTAGTCCCGGATGCCGCTCGAAGCTGGCTGAGAATCCAGGGGAGCAATCGACATCCGTAATCCTTTGCGAAGTGATCGGTTATGGTTAGCGCAACGTTACCATGAGAAGTGCGCCGTTTCCTTCAGGGCAAGGGCCAGCTTCCGCGGTTCTGAGGCGTTTTACATTGACCCGCGCTCTGATATCCTTCATGGTTCAGGCGAAGGATGTTGATCATGCCGATGCAGCGAGCTAGAAAGTATCACCAGGATCGTGTTGCGGAAACTCTTCGCGACGAAATCAGCACCATGATTGAAGGCGAATTGTCTGATCCGCGGATCACGTTTGCCTATGTGAGCGAAGTCGTTCTGAATCCCGGATCGAAGTCGGCGCGCGTATACATCACGGTCGATGGCAGTGAAGACGATCAGCGCGAGACCCTGGAAGCCCTGATCGCGGCGCAGGGGTATATCCGCCACACTATCAAGCAACGGATGGGCGTTCGCTTCGTGCCCGAACTCAGCTTCCATATCGACAAGTCAGAAAACCTGAAGATGCGGATTGATGAACTACTGGGCCGCATGAAAAAGCGCGCGAAGACCAGTGAAGCTCCCGCTGCTGCACCGGCGGAGGCCTCGCCCAAGGAACCAGCGCCGAAGTAGACGCGCCGCCTCCCATGTCTCCGCCGGCCGTAGTCTGTGTTGAATCCATGCCGTCCACTTCCCATCCCGAAGCTGCTCAAGCTGTACCCGTCCTGCTGACGGCGCAGTCTTCCACGTTCGCAAGCTCGGCGCGCGAGGCAGTCCTGGACGCCATAACCGGGTCGCACAGCATCCTGGTATCCGCACACACGCGGCCGGATGGCGATGCAATCGGCTCGATGCTGGCATGTGGCATGCTGCTGGAGCAGATGGGCAAGCGCGTGGACCTGGTGTCGAGCGATCCGGTGCCGCTGCTGTACCGCTGGCTTCCGTGTGCCAGCACTATCCGAAACACGCTTGAAGTGCATGGCAGCTACGACCTGGTGATCCTGCTTGAGTGCGACAGCATTGAGCGTTCACGGCTGCAGGGGCTGGAAGGCCGCAGGATCGTCAACATTGACCATCATGCCAGCGGCCGGACTTTCGCCGCGGTCAACTGGATCGAGCCCGGCGCGAGTGCAGTCGCGGAGATGATCTTCGACCTTGCGAATGCGGAAGCGATGAACAGTGCCGGAGCCCACATCACTCCCGAGATCGCGACCTGCCTCTATACCGCACTGCTTACAGATACTGGCTCGTTCTGCTATGCGGGCACAGACGCTCATACGCTCAGCCTCGCCGCCGAACTGGTGCGGCGCGGCGCGGACCCCGCGGCAGTTGCGCAGCAGGTTTACTTCTCCAATCCGTTGTCGAAGATGGCTTTGCTGGGCAGTGCGCTCTCTACCCTCACGCGCGATGGAAAGATGGCGTGGCTATGGGTGACCCACGACGATATGCTGCGTGCCGGGGCAGCTGAGGAAGATTGCGAAGGCATTGTGAATTATGCGATCAGTATCGCTGGCGTCGTGGTGGCTGTTTTCCTGCGCGAACTGCCTGACCATAGTGTGCGCCTCAGTCTTCGCAGCAAGGGGCCGGTTGACGTGGCCAGGGTGGCCCGGCAATTTGGCGGTGGCGGACATGTCAACGCCAGCGGTTGCACCATAGCCGGTCCACTGGCCGAGGCCCTGCAGCAAATCACATCTGTCCTGCGCAACCTTCACCAGCTTTAAAGGCCCGGCCGATCGTTCAGTGCACCTGATCCGATGGCCTTCGGACCCGCGCAGGGTCTGTTAGCCTTAAGAGGCTGCAGCGTCGTGGTGCGAAGGGCATTGACTCGCGCCGGCAGGCTGTCAGCGAACCGATATCCTTGGATACGACACACAAGATCGCGCCCGGACCTGCACAGGTCGAGCTCATACCCGAACGGCACCGTCATCCACTCCTCAAGCCAGTGCTTGAAGCTCTGACGCTGATCGTTTTCAGCGGCTTCTTCCTGCTGTATGGCCTGGTACCGGTTTTCGGCGGAGACGGGCTGGGGCTGGTCGGAGCCGACGAGCCGCGCTATGCACAGATAGCGCGCGAGATGCTGATCCGCCGCGATTACATCACTCCCATTCTCTACGGCAGACCCTGGCTCGAGAAGCCGGCCCTGTTTTACTGGCGCGCGATGTTCTCGTTCCGGGAATTCGGCGTGCATGACTGGGCGGCACGCCTGCCTTCCGCCAGCTTTGCCGCGGCATTAATCTTCCTGATCTACCTGCACATCCGACGCTTCCGCAAGGGCGGCGAACTCGACGCTGCACTGATCACAGCGACCTGCGTCGGGATTATCGCCTTCGCACGAGGCGCATCGACGGACATGCAGCTGGCTGCGCCGTTCTGTATAGGCATGCTCGGCTGGTATGCCTGGTACGAGACGGACAAGAAGTTCTGGCTCTTCGATCTCTACTTTTTCAACGCGGCTGCCACGCTCGCCAAGGGACCGATTGCGCCCTTCCTCGCCTTCTGCATCATTCTGACCTTTGCCGCGCTGCGCAAGGAATGGTCGCTGCTGCGGCGCACCATCTGGTGGCCCGGGGTGGTGCTTTATCTCGCGATCGTCCTGCCCTGGTACATCGCAGTCACCCGGCGCAACCCGGACTTCGTGCGCGTCTTCTTCTTCCAGCACAACCTGGAACGCTTCACCACTGGCAGGTACGAGCACCAGCAGCCGGCATGGTACTACCTGATTGTTGCCCTCTTCGCACTGCTTCCCTGGACGGTAATTGCTTTGCGGGCACTCGTGGATGCCGTCGGACAGTCAGTAAATGAGTGGAAGGCGAGACGCGCCAAGTATCACTACGTGGG
>CAZZYN010000129.1:0-6391 GCA_964658265.1 uncultured Acetobacteraceae bacterium
CGCGGTCCTTGCGACAGTGGTGCCGGTTGATGCTCTTGCGACGATGGTCGGCTCCAGGACGCAGCTGCGGACTGGCAGTTTCTGCTTCGATTCTATGAGGGCGATAACCATCTCGGCTGCGCGCTCGCCGATCTGCTGACTCTGCTGATCGACACTCGAGAGCGATACCCGCAGGCAATCATCGTAGTGAAGATTGCCGCAGCCGATCACAGCTATGTCTTCGGGAATGCGGAGCCCTGCGTCGAGGATAGTATTGATCGCGCCGATGGCCAGGGGATCGTTATAGCAGAAGACGCCGTCAGGTCGAACACCTCTCTGCAGCAGCAGGCGCATCGCCTCAGCTCCCTGCTCAACGCTATGCGTATCGACGGTGCCCCGGCTGATTACCAGGTCCTCTTCATAGGGTAGGCCGCGCGCTTCGAGGGCCAGGCGATAGCCCGCGAACCTCCGGTTGCCCGTACTATTCACGCGACCGCGAATATGCGCGATACGACGGCAGCCGATATCGAAGAGGTGCTCCGTCGCAATCCGCCCCGCCAGCTCATCATCGATGCCAACATAGTTCGCTTCAAGACCCGGGAGGTCGCGGTCGATCAGCATAAAGATCTCCCCTCGCTCCTCCATCTGTTGCAGCTGGGTGATCCCGGTACCGGCAGATGCAATTACCAGGGCATCCAGACGTCGTGCCTGAAGCTGACGGATCTCGCGCGATTCGAGTTCGGGATCTTCCTCCGATGAAGAGACGATCAGATAATAGCCTTTGCTTCGAATAGCGGTTGATAAAGCCTTGGCAACCTCTGCGAAAAAAGGATGCAGCAGTGTGGGCACGATAAGGCCGATAAGATAGCTGCGTCCGGTGACCAGGCTTCGCGCCATTGCATTGGGCTGATAGTCAAGCTCCTTGACGCGCCGGAGCACCCGCTCGCGGGTCTCGTCCCCGATATCCGGATGATTACGCAAAACTTTCGAGACGGTGACCACGGAAAGACCAAGGTCTGCCGCGATGTCTTTCATGCGAGTTGCCATAAGAAAATATAACCCCGCAGGGCCAAGGCTCGGTCGCAGAGTGTCGGTTCAAGCCTTGCAGCCTCGCCGGGATATTCGATCGTTTGGATGCGGTCGAGTTGAGTTCTGGACGATGGGGTTCTAAAGCACGGTAAAAGCCGTATCAAGGCTGAAGCAGAAGCATCAGTGAACGGTCTTCGCAGCTTGAGCTGTCGCCGCGTTGATGACTGCCGAGTATGCCTTCTTTGGCTTTCCTGCACGATCAAATAGCAACGGATAGTTGGTCCTTCCGCGGGCAGGAAAGTTGTTCAGCCACGAGCCGCCGTCCGTGACACCCCATAGGGTGACGCGTTCCATCGAAGAGTGGTGGGCGATGAAGACCTTGAACAACTCGGCATAGCGCGTGGCAAGGGCGGTCTGCACGTCGTCTGGCAGGCCGCTGGCATAAGGATTGGCCGCTGCCACGCTTGCCGCGGTTGCAGACACATCAGCAGAGTCAGACCTGGTCGTGCGCGGCAACACATCCACATCCAGTTCGCTGATATTTACCTTCAAACCCAGTGCGGCAAAGGCTTCAATCGTGGCGGCCTCTGTTTTTGCGTCGGGAGAGATTGTCCGGATCACCGGTGTCGATGGCTACGGCGAGGCAGGTATTTGGAACGCTTGCGACCGTCAACGCCTGAGACTCCCGCGTCTCTGCCCATGCATCGTCCTTGGGCGTGTCGCTGCGATGTTGAAAGGCGGGCAGGCTGACAATGTAGAAAGGAAAATCTCCCTGACCGAAGAGTCTTCGCCAATCAGCGATCATCAATGGCAGAATCTTGCGGTACTGGTACCCGCGCTCGGAATTCTGTTCACCCTGGTACCAGAGTGCGCCGCTCATTGCGAGTGGCGCGATTGGCTCCAGCATGCCGTTGTATAGGACCGTTGGCATCACTGGCCAGTTCTCGTAGCCAATGGGCAGTGGGTGCGGCGGACGCGCATCAACGCTGAGTTTTCCCTTCCAGCTTCCGGCCAGCGGAATGCTTGTCTTGTCGCCGAGCACAAGATGCAGGTCCTGCGGCTTGCCGAGAAAGCCACCATCCGGCCTTGTCTTCAACACGCGAATGGCGATTACGTTTTTACCCGGCTTCAACACACCGTCGTGGATCGGATAGGCACGTGGATTTTCCACCCACGCACTTGCCCCGGCAGACTGGCCGTTGATAAACACCGTATCCATCCGCTCAACGATGCCCAAGAAGATAAAAGCACGTCCGGGCGGGAGGGGATCCGGCAATGTGATGTCCCTGCGAAACCAGGCCAGTGCGGGCGTAGAAGGCACACCCAGTTCGGCAAATCCTCCGGGCAGGTTGACTGTCTTCCAATCGGCATCCCCGGTGTCAGGCGATGCCCACTTTCCTGCGAGGCCAATGTCGTATTGATCGTACCAGTGCATTACGTAGTTTCCGTACTCTGGGCCTGAAGACGCAGCGACTCGATCGAGCTCTGCCATCGGGACATCGAAATCATGCAGAGTGCGGATTGCAATGGCACTTGTCCACGCCTCTGCAGGAGTGCCGCCCAGTGCATCGACTACCAGGCCTATGGGCACATGTATGTCCTGCTGTACACGGCGGGCGAAATAGTAAGCGACAGCGGAAACTGTATCAGCTGTTTCGGGAGATACGACCTTCCACGATCCTTCTACAAGGTCGGTGTGATGATAGGCGGCATGGCCGCCGACGGAGAAGAAACGAATCTCTGGAAAGTTTGCGGCTTTGACTTCTTCGGCTCCACCTTTCGCACCTTTAAGAGCAAACTGCATGTTGGACTGGCCGCCGCAAAGCCACACATCACCAACCAGCACATTATGAATGTTTATCGATTCACGGCCGGCAATGTGGATGCTGTACGGACCTCCCGCTGCGGGAGGATCGATCTTCACCTGCCATCGATGGTCTGCTCCAGCCACAGCGGCAGCAGAGTGGCTGCCTATCGTCACTGCGATCCGATCCCCGGGATCTGACCATCCCCAGATCGTACTTGGCTTGCCGCGTTGCAGCACCATATTGTCGGTAAACAGTGAACTCACAAAGGGAAGTGTCTGCGAGGACGCGACAGCGACTGCCTGGCAATGTGCACTGAATGGCAGAATAGAACAGGCGGCAAGCACTACGGCGATGAAGCGAGTCTGGATCATCATGAAATTAGGTCGGGTTTCGCGACCGGTTTTTGACACATCGATCAGTACATCGATGGCTGGTGACTGCGCAGATGCCAGGGAAGGCAGGAGGAGCATCGCCAGCGCTTTTGCCACTCGTATTTTGGGCTTCAAGAGCATCGGCAAGCTCCTTCCTGGCGCCGTGGTGAGAGATACGTTTGTGGAGTGCGACGCCAAGTATCCGGGTAATGTACAGGCGGCTATTCTGGCAGTGTCATTGACCCCGCGATCTCAATCGAACCTTTCACGGTCTGGATATTTGCGTCGGGCTGGCCTCCACCTACGTTCACCGTGTATTTTCCCGCGGCAATAATCGGATCGCCGGCTTCCGATACCATGCTGAGGTCACGTGGCTTCAATTCGAAGTGAACCGTCTGCGACTTGCCCGGCTCGAGATGCAACCGTTCAAAGCCGCGGAGGGCGTGCAGCGGCGCACCTTTGACATCCGGAAATGTGAGATAGAGCTGCGCCACTTCATCTCCTGCAGTCTTACCCGTATTCGTTACGGTCACCTCTGCAGATATGGGCTGACCAGCAGCTGTGCTGGTCTTCGGCAGCTTCAGGTCGCTGTACGAAAATGTCGTGTAGCTCAAGCCAAAACCGAATGGATAGAGCGGCGTCCCCTGGAAGTAGCGATAGGTGCGACCATGCATTGCGTAGTCCTCAAAGGGAGGAAGCTGATCGACGCTGGTATAAAAAGTGACCGGCAGCCGACCTGCAGGATTATTCTTTCCGGAGAGTGTTTCAGCGACAGCAGTACCGCCCTCCTCGCCTGGATACCAGGCATCAAGAATTGCGTTGGTATGATCCTTGGCCCAGTTGACAGCGAGTGCGCTGCCGTTTGTCAGCACCAGCACCACCGGCTTGCCAGTAGCGACGAGCGATTCGAGCAGCTCTTCTTCCGGCCTCGGCAGATCAATGCTGGTACGGTCGCCACCCTTGAAGCCTGGCTCGCTCACTTCCATCTCTTCGCCTTCAAGTTCGCTTGAAATGCCAAGCACCGCCACCACAACGTCCGCATTTTTCGCTGCTTCGACTGCCTCAGGCCGCGGGCTCATATTGACTTTGGCCCACACCAATTTCGCGTCCGGCTTGCCGGTTTCTGGAGGCGTGTATTCCACGTGCAGGGTTGCTGGCTTGCCGGCTTCCAGGTGGACGCGGCCCAGCTTGGCTTCGTTCGGATCGCCGCCATAGGAGGAAATTACGTTTTTGCCATCCAGCTTGACGCGGAATAATCCACTTGCCTTCAAGCCCAGGTTGTAATCACCGGTCTCAGTCGCGGTAAGTTGGCCATCCCAGTGAATCGATAGCGGATGAACATTCGCGACTGCTGCAGGCGGCGGCTGAGCACCGGCATCCACGACGGCGTCTGTGCGCTCGGCCAGGGATTGTGTGCTGGTCACGTTATTGATGTTCGACATGTCGAGCTTAGAGAAGCTCAGCTTCACACCGGGTTTGCCGTCTGCTGTCAGCATTGCTGCTGGAACCGGATCGGCGTCGTGACTTAGAAACTGTGTGCCTGCTTCATACTGCACCTGGCTGCCAAACTCCTTCCGCATGCCTTCAAGGACAGAGACGGTATGAGTTGGCGTGCCGTTGTAGTTGCCCAGCAGCACCTTTGTCTGTGAAGCCAGCGGGCCAACAACCAGGATCTTCTTCCCGGGCTTGAGCGGCAGCGTGCCGTCATTCTTCAGCAGCACCATCGACTCGTTAGCCAGGGTGTGGGCCAGCTCGCGATGCGCAGCGCTGTTCAGCTCCTTTTCGTCGATCCGGCTATAGGGCACCATCTCCGGTGGGTCAAACATGCCGAGTTTCATACGCGCCGTGAATAACCGCACAACGGCGGTGTCGATGTCGGCTTCCTTGAGATAGCCCTGCTTTACAGCATCAACGTATGGCTTGTAATCGTGATCGTCTTTGACCTTGAAGGTGAAGTCGACGCATTCGTTATCCATCCCTCGCTTCAGGCTTGTCGCAGAAGCTTCAGCCTGGGACGGTGCGAATTTGTGATTGCGGTAGATATCCACGACTGCCCCGCAGTCGGAAACGACGTATCCTTTGAAGGCCCACTTACCCCGAAGCTGGTTTTGCAGGAGAAACTCACTCGCGCATGCCGGCTGTCCATTGATGCTGTTGTAAGCGCACATCACCGAATCGGCCTTGCCTTCGGTTACCGTCGCGCGAAATGCTGGCAGATACGTATCCAGTTCGTCATGCTTGCTTACGGTGACGTCTGCCGTGTGACGCGTCGACTCGGGGCCGCTGTGCACTGCATAGTGTTTTGGCGTTGCAATCACGCGATAGTATTTCTGATCATCTCCCTGCATGCCGGTCACGAAAGCCACACCCAGGTGTGCTGTCAGGAACGGATCTTCTCCATAGGTCTCCTGGCCGCGTCCCCATCGTGGATCACGAAAGATATTGATGTTCGGAGCCCAGAAGTCCAATCCCTGAAAGATGTCGCTTGATCCGCCATTCGCCTTCACGGCCATGTCGTGCTTGATGCGACCTTCGGTCCCGATCACGAATGCCATGCGATGAATGGCTGCTGGATCAAAGGTTGCGCCGAGACCCACCGGCTCGGGAAACTCGGTGACACCTTCGCGCGCGACACCATGCAAAGCCTCGCTCCACCAGTCATAAGCAGTCACGCCCAGTCGCGGCACCGCGCGTGCCTGGTTCACCAGCTGGCTGGCTTTTTCTTCCAGCGTCATCCGGTGCACCAGGTCGGCAGCGCGTTCTTCGGCGGACAAGCTGGTGTTGGTGTAGGCAGGCTTCTGTTGCGCATGGATGGCGCCACTGGTGCTGCAGGCAATCGCAACCATCGCGAGATATTTCCCGATATCGTTCATGGCTTCCTTGATGAAATGAGGTGGATTGCGGCAGCACGTTGACCGGTGTATCCGCTGCGTGAAATCGCTGGCCCCTACAGTAATCAAAAAACGGGACAGGGTCGAGCCCTGTCCCAGGGGAGACTTCAATCTCTAGAATTCGTAGCGCAGCGACATCTCCATAATCCGGCGGCCAGTTTTGTAAGTGGCTGTGCCGAAGTTGGTGCTCGACGTCCTGGCAGTATTCAGTACCTGGTTCAGGTCGGCTCCAGGCAGCGTCTGATTAAAGAGCAGGGTGTATTCCTGGCTGTTAAGTCCGGAGAAGCTTGTATTCGGCCGGTTGAGGAAGTTA
>CAZZYN010000130.1:0-6157 GCA_964658265.1 uncultured Acetobacteraceae bacterium
TGTGTGAGTAGAAAGGTACGGAGCAGTCGGCTGCGCTAGACTCAGCAGCAGGAATATGACGACCTACGCTGCTATTGATCTCGGATCGAATTCATGCCGCCTGAAGATTGCGCGCGTTCAGAAGCATTCCCTGAAGATATTGCATGAAGACCGTGAAGTGACGCGGCTGGGCATGAGCGTTTTTGAAACAGGGCTGCTATCACCGGAAGCAATGGTGAATACGCTGGCTACGCTGAAGCGCTTCCGCAAGGCGACGCAGGAGTTTAGCGTTGACCAGGTGAGGGCAGTCGCAACCGCGGCGCTGCGCGATGCCCGCAACGCGCAGGCGTTCACGGCATGGGTCAGGGCAGAGACGGGCTGGGAGCTGGAAGTGATTTCCGGTCTGGAGGAAGCCCGCCTGATTCATCGCGGCGTGATGAACGATCCATTCTTGAAGAGTGGTGGAGCGCAGGGGCGCTGCCTGCTGATCGATGTAGGCGGCGGCAGCTGCGAGATCACGCTGTCCGAGCGCAAACGGATCAAGGAGACAATCAGCCTGCCGCTGGGCGCGGTACGGCTGACACAGGGATTCCTGGCCTCGGACCCGCCAAGCAGTGAAGATGTGGCCCGCATGAGGCGGTTCATCCTGCGGGAGTTGCAGAAGGCACAGCGCCGGCTCGGTCTGTTCAAGGTAACGACAGTGATCGGGACCTCCGGCACGGCTGCGGCACTGGCGCTGGCCACTGCTTCGGTACGCGATGCTTCGACGAAGGGTCAACCGCGCATGCTGAGAACGGCCGCGGCGAAGGCGAAGGCGGCAGAACGGCGGGCGATGGCAGCGCCCCGTGTAGCTGGAGCAGCGGATGTGCGAAGGCTGGCAAAGAAGCTGACGAAGATGCCACTGGCTGAGCGCAGCCTGGTGCCGGGTGTGGGACCGAGGAGATCAGAGATTATCGTTGCGGGCGCACACGTGTATGCGGACGTGCTCGATCATTTTGGACTGGCGGGATTTCGCTACTCCGAGATGGGACTGCGGGATGGCGTGTTGTCGCAGATGCTGGCGGAGCGCGATGTGCGCGCGGCGACACACAAGGAATTCGAACTGGAACGGTGGGAGAGTGTACTTGCGACCTGCCGCCGGTACCAGGTGGACCTGAAGCAGGCTGAACCGGTGAAGGTGCATGCACTGCAGTTATTTCGCGACCTAGCGCCGGTGCACGGATTACCGCAGGAGTACGCCGACTGGCTGGCCGCTGCGGCGATGATGCGGGACGTGGGCAAGTTTCTCAACTACCAGGGGCATCATCGGCATACGCAGTACATCATTGCGAATTCAGAGGTCTATGGATTCACGCCGCAGCAGCGGGCGGTGGTGTCGGCGATTGCGCGCTACCTGGGTAAGTCGCGGATGCAGCCGGAGGATCGTGCGGCAAAGCTGCTCCCGGTTTCCGAACATGCGAATGTCCAGCGGGCCGTGGTGCTGCTGCGTATGGCAGTAGCGCTCAACCAGGACCGGGCCAGTGACCTTCTGAAGGTAGTGGTCCGGGTCTATCCGAAGCGGGTGATCTTCGAATTGTTTCCTGGCCGGACGGGTGCGGAACTGGAACTATGGTCCCTGCGGAAGGAAGCTGATTATTTCCGGGAGACTTTCCGGCGAGACTTCCTGGCGACGCTCATGTAGAGCTGCCGGATAGCCCGCGGATCGGCAAGCGAAACAAGCAGGCCAGGTTTTCGGGTGCAGTCCACTCGGGCGATGGTGCCTTTGCGCATGCGAATGTTCGCCTTGCCGCCAGGTGCAATCAGGGCACCGAGGAACTGTGAGAGGCCAGGATTGTGGCCGATGATCAGGACGTTTTCATAGACGTGGAGGCTGGCGACGAGTCGGAGAAAGCCTTCAACGGTCCCGCCCGGCCCTAATTCATCGCTGAGCTGGATAGTGGCTTCGTAGCCAAGCTCGGTGCCGACCAGCGACGCAGTCTGCAGAGCACGCTTGAGCGGGCTCGAGACGATCAGATCGATGTTGACCCGGAGAGCATTGAGATAGCTGCCGATGAGCAGGCATTGCTGCTTGCCTTCTTTATCCAGCGGACGCTTTCGATCGAGGATGGGGTTAGGTCGTTTTTCACCGGCACTGGCGTGACGGAGTACGTACAGGTTCATAGAATCACTTATTTACACAATCTTAACATGGCGCCTCTCGTGACGGCGCAGCGCCGAGCGGGTCTAGCGGTGGTGCGTGCTGGACCCAGGACCAAACAAAAGGGGTGAATGGAAGAATCTGTCCGGTAGTTGAATGGAAGCGTCTAGGTGACGGGAAGAGGAGTGGGATAGGGGTCGAGTGGGGAGGGCTCGGGGTCCGGGTCTGGTTCAGGAAGGGTGGGGTCTGGCTCGTGACCGGGGCCTGGCGGCGGGGCGGGGTCGGGGAAGATGTCGGGAGGCAGTCCAGGGACAGCGCCCATATTGAGGGTGGATCCAGTCGCTGAGGTCATAGCTGTTGGGAGTGTTGTAAGGAGGGTGGCGTTGCCTGTGGGTCGGGATCAGACGGGTACTGAGTCCTCCATCGCCAGAGTTCGCTGCGCAGGATGCCACCCAGCCAGGTACGTTCATCTACGAGCGTAAAGCCGCTGCTGCGGAGGACGGCGGCGTAGTCCGGGAGGCGCCGTACGCCAAGGCCGGTCAATACGGCAAATGCCCGATAGAGAATCGTGATGAGCGAGGCAGCCAGGAAACGCAGCGGCTGGCGGGTGGGGACGGCGAATTCCGAAACGAGCAAGGCAGCGCCGGGAGCCAGCAGGGGAATAAGGCGCTGGATGAGGGAAGCGGCCTCTTCCGGAGATAGGCAGTCGAGGAGGAAATGCGCGGTGACCAGATCGGCGGGAGAGCGCAGCTGGACGGGGAGAGCGGCTCGGAGGTCGGAGCAATAAAAGCGTACGTGGTCGGCGGTGCCGGTCGCCATGACCCGGGCATGGGCAACTTTGAGCATTGCGGGACTGAGGTCGATCAGGTCTGCAGAGAGATGGGGATGCAGGGTGAGCATCCGGGCTGCGGAGCGTCCGTCGCCATCGCCGAGGATAAGTGCGTGGCGGGCGTCGCCAATGAGAGGCAGCAGCGCAAAGCGGCATCGCTCGAGGAGAGGACCGAGAGTCAGGTATTCGAACCAGCGATAGGGCCGGGCAAGTCGATCGAAATCAGGCTGCTGATCCGCTCGGGTCGAGGGCACCTGTCTAGTTGAATGGGAAGATCTCGCCTGCATCACGGGTGCAGGAGCAGCAGAAGCAGGATGGGTGTGAGCAGGACTGCATCGGCACATGCCCGCAGCGGCACGGGCGCCAGCTTGTAGCGCTGGTGATCGAGCACCAGGAGGAGGGTGGTGCTCAACAGAACGCAGAGGTCAAGCACGGCATACAGCGGATGGTGTCGGCCTGCGGAGAGCAGCGCAGCGGCAAGAGCGACAGTGCACAGCCAACGGCCGGATGCGCGCAGTGAGGGGTGAACAGCAGCCCGGAGACTGGATGACTCCCATTGGTCGATCAGGAGGCAGTTCAGCCAGCAGAGAGCGGCGAAGAGCATGCCGGTCGCAAGCAGCCAGTAGGATGCGAGGGGATGTCGAGCCAAGGCGGGGATGACGCAGGCGGCAGCAAAGATAATGCCGACGGCCGCTTCCTTCGAAGAGAACCGGCGGATCCGGCCCGGTGAACTGTGCCGGGAGAATGGCGATAAATGAACAAGCAGCAGGTAGAGTCCTGCCGCGAGGGCGAGCAGGAGGTCTTCTGAACGCGGCGCTGGTTCCATGCGGTAGACGACCAGCCAGGTGAGCAGCATAAGCAGCGGGATCGCTACAGCGAGGAAAACGAAGCGATGCCGGTGATGAAAGTAGTGGCGTTCCTGCAGGCCGCCTGCGGTTGAGAGGCGTCGTCCGTCGAGAAGCCGGTCTGCTACATAGAGGAGCCAGGTAGCAATGGCCAGCAGAAACGGGGCGAGTAATGGCAGGGTCACTCCTGCGGCGCGCGCGAGGGCGATGGTCCAGACGACGGCGACTGTGGGCGCGTCGAGCGACAGAAGGTGCCAGTATTGCAGTGCTTGACTGGCAGCGTGCCGGATGGAGGCATCCCGGGCTGCGGGTTGGGTGACGACGCTCGGGATGGGTGTGGATACCAAAGATCAGTGTAAGGCTGCGACCGGGTGGGGATGGATCAGCAGGGCGCGCAGGAACATGCCGCATTGATGCGGCTTCCACTGCTGCTTCAAGCGTTCAGGTGATGGAGACGATGCTGAGTGTCAGGGTGCGGCGGGGCCTGAGTCTGTCTCCGGCTCGTCAGGTGGATTGTGGCCTGCGGGTGTCTTCCTGCCGCGGGATTTACCAGCCGGCCGCCGCTCATCCGGGGCAGGTGGAGCAGTGGTCGCTGGCGTGGGGCTTGCTGGTGACGACTTACGGCTGCGGCTGGCGGCGATGTCAGCGACGGCGGCCTTGCCTTCTGCGAGTTGCATGAAGAATCCCTGGGCACTGAATGGCGACACGCCGGCGGGTGGCGGGATGCGTTCGTAATCGCCATCGGGACGAAGCAGGCGCGCTTTGCAGGTGTCGACAAGATAGGCTTCGAGGATTTCATGCCGGATGCGGTTGCAGAGCTCAGGACTGCGTACGGGAAAGACGGTTTCGCAGCGTTCATAGAGGTTGCGGGGCATCCAGTCGGCACTGCCGCAGAAGACCTCCTCCTTGCCACCATTGGCGAAGAAGAAGATACGACTGTGCTCGAGGAAGCGGCCGACGATGGAGATGACACGAATGTTTTCGCTGAGGCCTTTGACTGCCGGACGCAGCGCGCAGATGCCGCGGATGATCAGATCGACCTGCACGCCAGCCTTGGAGGCCGCGTAGAGGCCCTCGATGAGCACCTGATCGAGCAGAGAATTCATTTTGGCGATGATGCGGGCGGGGCGGCCGGCACGGGCATGCGCGGTTTCGCGTCGGATCATGGTCAGCATGTCTTCGGCCAGCGAGACGGGAGCAATCATGAGCGGCAGGTAGGTGCTGCACTCCGCATGAGCGGTGAGGTAGTTGAAGACGTGCTGCACGGCCGCAGTGATTTCCGGATTTGCGGTGAGGAAGCTGAGGTCGGTGTAGAACCTGGCCGTGTTCGGGTTGTAGTTGCCGGTACCGAGATGGGCGTAGCGACGGACCACGCCGTCGTCATCACGGCGTACGATGAGAGCGAGCTTGCAGTGAGTCTTGAGGCCGACGATGCCGTGAAAGACCTGCACGCCAGCATCTTCGAGATTGCGCGCCCAACGGATGTTGGAGGCTTCATCGAAGCGGGCCATGAGCTCGACGACCACGGTGACTTCCTTGGTCTGCGCGGCTTCAAGCAGGGCCTGGAACATGGATGAATCAGAGCTCGTGCGATAGAGCGTCTGGCGCATGGAGACGACATTCGGATCGACGGCGCCGGATTCAATAAAGGACGCTACGCCGTTGTACGAGTCATAGGGGTGATGCAGCAGGAGGTCGTGTTTCCGAATCTCGTCGAAGATGTTGTTGCTGTCGCGGGAGAGACGTAATTCGCGCGGCATGAAGGACGGGAACTTGAGGTCGGGCCGGGGAGTGTCGCCGTAGAGATTCATGAGGCGTGAAAGATTCACAGGACCATCGGTTCGGAATACCTGCTGCTCGTCAAGCTCGAAGTTGATGCGCAGCCGCTCGATGATCTCGGGATCAGTATCGTGTTCGATTTCGAGGCGGACGGCGTCCCCTTTGCGACGGTTGTGCAGCTCGGTCCGGACGCTTTCGAGAAGGGAGCGGGATTCTTCTTCCTGAAAGTAGAGGTTGCTGTTACGGGTGACGCGGAAGGCGCCTTTGCTGAGTACTTCGTAGCCGCGGTACATGGTGTCGGCATGGTGCGCGATGAGGTCGTGCAGAAAGAGGAAATCGAAGGTGCCATTTGCCGAGGGAAGCGGCACCAGCCGCGGCAGGGCACGCGGGACGGTGACGACGCCGAGGACACTGCCGGCTGCGGAGCCTTTGCGGTTCACCTTCAGCAGCATGGCGAGGCAGAGGGCTTTATTAAGGACGCGCGGGAAGGGATGGGCCGGATCGATGGTGATGGGGGTGAGCAGCGGATCGACTTCGCGCTGGTAAAAGTCGATGGCGTACTGGCGTGCGGCACCATGGAGATCGGCG
>CAZZYN010000131.1:0-6149 GCA_964658265.1 uncultured Acetobacteraceae bacterium
AATGGCCAGCGGGTCGGCGCTGTGTGGCATGCACCGTTCCAGGTGGATGTAACGCGGCTACTGCGGATGGGAAGTAATGTATTGGAAGTTCGGGTTGCGAATACCGCGATGAATGAAATGGCAGGGGCGGCACAGCCAGACTATCGTTTGTTGTGGCTGCGCTACGGGCAACGCTTTACGCCGCAGGATATGGATCATGTTGAGCCTTTGCCGTCGGGATTGCTGGGGCCGGTGCGACTGTTGCGCAGAGGTACGCAGTAGGTTCGACGCGGCTGCACTAGAATCAAAGGCGCATGGTAGTGGGATTCAGAGCCGGTGAGTGGTGGGTGGCTGTTCGAAGCGGAGCGGGTCTCGTAATGTCTGCGGCCTGCTTGTGGCCAAGTGCAGGGATTGCACAGAGCGATGCCAACTGCACCATTGCGGGCATTGTCCATGCTGCGGATGGGAGTGCGGCTGCTGGCGCGACTGTGCTGGTCGAGGGCAAGCCGCAACTTGAGAGTAAGACAGATGCGACAGGGCACTTTGCGTTCAGCATAGCTGCTGGCAGGTACGTGGTGCGGGCGTCGAGTGCGGTCGACGTGTCTGCGCGGGTTGAATTAGACGCTTGCGCACATGAAAAGCCAGTCGAGCTGACGCTCAAGATGGACTCGAGTGGTTCGGCGTTAGCGATGGATTTTTCCGACAATCCAAACTTTACGGTTGCGGGAGTCACGGACTGGACGGCGGTTGGTGGTCACGGATCAGATGCGACACTGCGGACCAGCGAAGATCTTGCGCGCGAGACTGCGGCGCTAAAGGCCGCGAAGAATGGATCGGTAGAAGCAGGCGGTGATGCTGCATTCAAAAAAGCGCTGGCGTTGCGCGACGCTGGCCAGTATAGCCAGGCGCGGGAGCAGGTAAGAACGCTGCTGCTGCATAGCGATACCGCGGCATTGCATCGTCTGCTTGGGGATCTGGATGAGAAGCTTGGCGATCCGTTGGATGCGGTGAAAGAAGATGAGCATGCGGCGCGGCTCGATCCCAGTGAAGAGGATTACTTCGCGTGGGGTTCGGAGTTGCTGGTGCATCGCGCGGTGTGGCAGGCGGCTGAGGTGTTTCGCAATGGCGTGAGTGTACATCCGCGATCGGCACGTTTGCTGACGGGACTAGGCAGTGCGTTGTTTGCGAGCGCGTTGTATGACGAGGCTGCGCAGCGGTTGTGCGAGGCGTCGGACCTCGAGCCTGCTGATCCGCAGCCGTACCTGTTTATGGGTCAGGCATTGCTGGCGGCACCTGCTTCGCTTCCTTGTGTTGTGCCAAAGCTGGCGCGGTTTGCGAAGATGGAGCCGAGTAATTCGCAGGCAAATTATTTGTATGCGATGGCACTGGCGAAGGGGACGGAGCCGACGTCGCCGGGGCAAATCGAATCGCTGCTACAGAACGCTGTGGCGCTCGATGCGAAGTGCTCGGATGGATATCTGCAGCTCGGGATACTGGCTGCTGCGAAGCGGGACGAGGCGCAGGCTGTGACGTATTTCAAGGATGCTGTGGCGGCAAATCCGCAATCGGGCGAGGCACATTACCGGCTAGGTGTTGCTTACGATCGGCTGGGAGACGCAGAGAAAGCGAAGCAGGAGTTTGCACGGCACGAGGCGATCGAGAAACAGCAGGCAGAGGCTGTCGAGGCGCAGCGGAGAGAGGTGAAGCAGTTCCTGGTGGTGCTGCAGGACAAGCCTGGTTCCCCTACGAAGCAGTAGCGCCTATTTTTTGACGATGCCTTCGCCTTCGCGGATGGTGATGATCTGGTTGGCTTTCACCTGCGTGAACTTTTCCGTCTTCTGTGTCGTGGGCCACTTCACCTCGATGACGTCGGCGAACTCGGCCTTGCCTAAACCGAAATGAAGGCGCAAATCGCTTTGTGACATGACACTGGTGCCGCTGTGTACTTCATCCATCTGCATGTGCTTGCCGGTTGTGACGCGCACGCGGGCGCCAATGGCGGTGCGGTTGCATTTTGTGCCGATCAGTTTGAGCTTAATCCAGTTCTGCTTGTTGCCGCCGTCGTTACGTAACAGTGACGGTAAGTCATTCATGTTGAGGACGAGGGCATCGATGTCGCCGTCGTTGTCGTAGTCGCCGAAGGCGGCGCCGCGGCTTGAAAAATGCTGCGAGATGCCCGGACCCATCTCAGCGGACACATCTTTAAAGCGGCCGTTGCCGAGGTTGCGGTAGATGAGGCGCGGATTTTTGAAGGTCTGGCCGAAGTTGTAGTGATCGATCTCGGGGTAGACGTGGCCGTTGATCTGCATGATGTCCGGCCAGCCGTCGTTGTCGTAGTCGAGGAAGGCGCAGCCCCAGGCGACATATTGATTGTTGACGCCTACGCCGGAGGGAAAGGTGACGTCGGTAAATGTACCGTCGCCATTGTTCTTGTAGAGGTTGACGGTGTCGTCGGCGAAGTTGGTCTTGAAAATATCGAGTGAACCGTCGCAGTCATAGTCGGCCACGGCGACACCCATGCCGGCCTGCTCGTGGCCGCCTTCGCTGTAGGCGCAGCCGGCGATGACGGCGACATCGGTGAAGGTGCCGTCGTGATTGTTCTGGAAGAGGATGCTGGGTTCGGAATCGACGGCGACGTAGATGTCGGGCCAGCCGTCATTGTCAAAGTCATACGAGACGGCAGTGATGGAGTAGCGCGGGCCGGGCCTGAGGATGCCGGCTTTCTGGGAGACATCGGTGAATGTGCCATCGCCATTGTTGCGATAAAGCAGGTTGGTGTCGCCGGGGAGGCCGCGCGGTCCGCACATGATGGGGACGCCTTTCCACTGGCAGAAGTGGGTATCGCTTGCGGGCGGGATCTTGTCCGGGTCGAGCTTGAGGTAATTGCAGATGAAGAGATCGAGGTGACCGTCGCGATCGTAGTCGAGGAAGGTGCAGCCTGCGCCCCAGCGAACTTCTTCCCGGTAGAGGCCGGCTTTTTTCGTGACGTCGGTGAAGGTGCCGTTGCCATTGTTGTGGAAGAGGATGTTGTGTCCCCAGAAGCAGCAGAAGAGGTCGTCCCAGCCGTCGTTGTTGTAGTCGCCGACGCAGACGCCGGTCTGCCATCCGGTGACACCGAGCCCGGATTTTTCCGTGACATCGGTGAAGGTGCCATCGCGATTGTTTTTATAGAGGTGGGAGATGGGTGCCTGACCTGCTGGCCAGGTGGTGTCGAGACGATTGCCGTTGGTGAGATAGATGTCGAGCCAGCCGTCGTGGTCGTAATCGAAGAAGGCGAGGCCGCTGCCCTTGGCTTCAATGATGGACCGCTTGTGGTCGATGCCGCCCCAGACGTTGGGGATGATGAGGCCCGCCTCTTTGGCGACGTCGATGAATTGGACGGGACTGGTGGTGGGCGTGGAGACAACAGTCTGCAGGAGCGAGGGATCTGTCCATCGCCAGAGCGGGGTGGCGAGTGCTTCAGTCAGCGAGCTGCTGAGCAGGAAGAGCGATGAGCCGAGAAAGCGTCGGCGAGGAAGATGCATACGGGCTGATTATAGAGAGGTTGGCTGCGGCATGAGTGTCACGGCATGGCGTTGAGCATGTCCATGGCTTTGAGGCCGTTGGCATTTTGCGGCTGCAGGCGGAGGAGATCGCTGATGGCCTGCTTTGCTTTTTCCTTGTCATGCTGCAGGGCGTAGAGGCGGGCGAGGTTCAAGTAGGACTGATCGAAGGCGGGTGTGAGGCGAATGCAGGTTTGGAACTGGGCTTCGGCCTGCGCGTAATCCTGGGCGCGGACGTATAGGACGCCGAGATTGTTGAGGGCTTCGGGGTAGCCGGGACGGAGGGCGATGGCCTTCTGCAGGTAATCGGCGGCGCGATCGGACTGGTTCTGCTGCGCGTAGAACATGCCCAGGCTGTAATTGATTTCCGGATCGTCGGGTTGTAGCTGAAGGGCCTGGTCGAGGGCCTGCTTTGCCTGATCGAACTTACCCTGCCTGCGATAGACGTTGCCGAGATTGAGCAGTGCGATGGCATAGCCGGGGCGCAGCTTGAGGGATTGCTGAAAGTTCTGGATAGCTTCGTCGGGGTAGCCTTCCTGCGCGGCCATCATGCCGAGGTTGTTCCAGGCTTCGGGGTAGTCGGGCTTGAGCTTCAGGGTTTGTTCGAGATATTTGCGAGCCTGCGCAAAATCGTTGCGCCGCAGGTTGAGGGTGCCCAGATTGTAGAAGCCTTCGGCGTTGTCGGGCTTGGAGGCGACGACCTGCTGGAAGGAGTCGGCGGCCTGGTCGAGGTAGCCGTGCTGGAACATGGCGACGCCATAGGTGAAGTCATTACGGGAGAAAGAACTCTGATAGAGGGTGCCGGCAAATGGCAGGGCTTTTGCTGTGCGTTCAGACTGCGTGGTCGGGATGGAGCGAAGGTCTTCGGCGAGCCGCGCGGGATCGAAGGGGCTCTGGTAGAGCTTGACGATCAAGCCGGTCTTGTCGAGGAGGAATGCACAGGGGAGAGGCAGGTTGCGGCGGCGATCGAAGAGGTAACGATAGATGATGTTGTAGATGCCAGCAGTGTCTTCTGTTGCGAAGACGACGGGCACGTTGATGGAGCGGGCTGCGGCGTGTGCGCGATCCGAGTCGACTGCGTCGACGTTGATGGCGATGATCTTGAGATTGGTGAAGGAAGAGTGGTGTTGGTCGAGACGCTTCAACTGCTCGAAGCTGGCTGGTGCAGCGATCGACCAGAAATAAAGGAGGACTGGACTGCCCTGGAATTGCTGAAGCTGGATGGTTTGTCCAGTGGCGTTCGGCAGGGAGAAGTTGGGAGCTTTGAGTGGATCCAGGAGCCAGGTTTCGACGCTTGCCGGGAGGGTGTCGGGGGTTTGAGCGGGTTCAGGTGATCTTTGTGGCGCCGGGGAGAACGGGGCGGCTTTGAATTGGTCCGAGCCTTCCTCGATTGTGATGCATTGATTGATCGGCAGCGCGGGAAACTGCTGGGTGAGACCGCTGGGCCATTGAACGGTTGCGGCTATTGTTCCTGCTGCGGCGCCAATGCCGAAGTGCACGGTCTTCGAATGCTGTGCGAGGAAGCCTGAGCCTGCCTGCAGGTAGCGGGTCTGGCGGAGGCTGTCAGCTTCGACGGTGATGGCTGCGCCGATACCATCGCGATTGCTTTTGGTTCCGCGCAGACGGAACGAGATGGAATGACCAATCTTCGGCATTGCATTGTGCAGAATGCGAATCTGCGGCGAGTTTCGATTTTTGAGGATGATGTCGAGACGGCCGTCATGATCGATGTCGGCAAGGGCGAAGGAGCGGCTGTCTTCAAGGAAGTCGAGGCCAGAGGGTCCGGAGACTTCGGTGAAGCTGCCGTCGCGGTTGTTGGCGAAGAGGACATTGCGCTCGTGGCCGCTCCAGGAGTTGTCGGAGCGGATGAGTTCATTGAGCGCCTGCCAGCCGTGCTCGTAGGAGAGGGTGGGCGTGGCGTCATCAGGCGAGCGGGCGACGACCTGGCGCCAGAAGAAGCTGCCGAGATCGGGCTGAGCTTCTCCTGAGTCTGGAGCCGAAATGTAGCCGTTGGTGACATAAATGTCGGCGTAGCCGTCATGGTCAAAGTCGAGGAAGTCAGAACCCCAGGCCCAGCGGCCGAGCTCGACGCCGGCCTGCTGACTCACATTGGCGAAGCGGCCTTCGCCCTGGTTGCGATAGAGAGCATTGCCACGGGCGTGACGCTGGTAGAGGGCGCGGACCTGCGGAGTGGATTGCTGGTGGAATTGCTGCTGACCGGCGACGCGCTGGCCGGCGGCGGACCACATGTTAGCGACGTAAATGTCCTGTTTGCCGTCATTGTCAGTGTCAGCCCAGGCAGCACTCATGCCGGCGCCGACGTCCTGAATGTGGGCCTCGGCGGAGACAGCGGTGAAGGTGCCGTTGCCATTGTTGCGATAGAGGTTGTTGCGGCCGAAGTCATTGGCAACGTAGATATCGGGGGCGCCAAGCTTGCCCGTGGAATGACCCCATGCGCAGGCGAAGCTGTAGCGCTCGTTTTCGGCGTTGAGGCCCGCGGCTTCGGTCCGATCGGTAAAGATGCCGTTGCCATCGTTGTGGAGCAGGAAGTTGGGCGGCCCGTTCCGCGCGTCGTAGTACGGCACAGGGTAGTGATACTGGTCGAGGCCGAGGTAGTAGCTGTAAAGG
>CAZZYN010000132.1:0-5985 GCA_964658265.1 uncultured Acetobacteraceae bacterium
CATACTCAACGGTCTCCCACTCCGGAACTTCACCGATGATGAGCACGTCGACATTCTTACGGCGAAGGGCGTTGAGATGCTTCTGCAGGCCTGCGGCCCCAGGCAGGATGGCGACGTGCGTGATGGGAAGATTCGGGTTGCCGATGACGCGCATGGTGGGCGCGCTCAGTGTTTTTTCGAGATGCAGGGCAAGTGCGCTGAGCGTGGTCTGCGGAATGGCTGCGAAGAACGGGTCATTCGGCTGGATGTCCTTCTGCCAGCCGAGAGCGGTCATCAGGCCTAACGCGACGGGGTCAGGCGATGCATCGTGGACGGAGTCGTGCAGGCGGAAGACGACCATGTGGTGCTGCTCGATAAACGCACGCTTTTCGAGATAGACCGGATCGTCTTTGAAGATGCTGGTGTCGTCCGGATGGTTATAGAACGTGGGCTCATGGGTTAGGACGAGGTTGAGGCCGCGGCGATTGGCTTCACGCAGCACATCCATGGTGTCGAGGAAGGTGGTGGCGATTCCCTTCACCGGCGTCGACGGATCACCGGCTTTGATGGTGTCTACAGTTGTCGCGCCGCCACTTGAGGGATAGCGATGCTGGATCTTCTGAATGGCCGCGGAGGCGGTGAGGGTCTGTGCCTGCGCATGCAGGATTGGCAATGCGAATAGCAGGGCCGTACCGAAAAGGATGGGCTTCAACATGAGGACTTTCCAGCCTTGTTACTTGGATTGAGGCTTGATGCGCGCGGAGGTGCTGCGACGTCGCAGCAGGAAGACGATCATGGTGAGCGCGGCTCCCAGGGGCACCCAGGCGAACTGATACCAGTAAAAGAACGGAAAGCCGAAGAGCATGGGATCGCGGCGGGCATAGATGCCGGGGATGAGCAGGCCGAGCCCGGGGATGAGCAGCAGGATGTCACGCGCATGCAGGTGGCTGGCGGCATGGCGACGGGATGCGCCGGATTTTTCGGACTCTGACTGCGGCATTAGAACTCCACCAACGGTACTGGCTGCGGGTCGATGACCAGATGACTGTCGTCTTCATAGTCTGCATCATCGGTCGCGTCCGCCAGCCTGGTTATGCCAGCTTTATCGAGGACAGGTGTGAGGAAGACGCAGATGAGCAGGTTCACAGCAAGCGCATAGCAGGCGACGTAGGCCGGATAGGTATGGCCGAAGAGGTGCAGGGGGTAGGTGGAGCCTTTCATGTGCAGGCTGATCTCCATGCCGGTACTGGCGACCATGCCAGCGGCCCAGCCTGCAAGCAGAGCGATATGGTGAAAGCGACGATGCCAGAGTCCGAAGACGATGGCGGGAAAGGTCTGCAGGATCCAAGCGCCGCCAAAGAGCTGCAGGTTGATGGCGTATTGCTGCGGCAGAAAGAAGATGAAGGCGAGGGCGCCGAGTTTGACCAGGAGGGAGACCAGCTTGGCGACCTGCGACTCCTGCCGTGGTGTGGCCTGTTTCCGGATGTATTCGCGGTAGATGCTGCGTGTAAACAGGTTCGCTGCGGCGATCGACATGATGGCTGCGGGCACCAGGGCACCAATGGCAACAGCCGCAAAACAGAAGCCGGCGAACCAGGCGGGCAGTGCTGCTTCGATGAGCATGGGAATGGCCATGTTCGGCGTGGAAGGGTGCAGGCCGGCAACGAGTGCCATCAGGCCCATGAGGGCGATGAGGCCGAGCAGCAGAGAGTAGGCGGGGAGCAGCACCTGGTTACGGCGGATGGCATCACCGCTCTTTGCAGCGAGAATCGCCGTGACCGAGTGCGGGTACATGAAAAGCGCGAGTGCCGATCCCAGCGCGAGACTGGCGTAGGCGCTGTAGGAGGCTTTGGGCAGGACCAGTGCGCCGGCTGGATGCTTTGCGGCAAGCAGTGGGGCGGCAGCCGCGAAGATGTGACGATAGCCGCCGAGTTTGTAGGGGATATACGTGACGACAGCGAGGACCATGATGTAGATCATCGCGTCCTTGACGAGGGCGATGAGGGCGGGTGCGCGGAGGCCGCTCGAATAGGTATACAGCGCCAGGATCAGGAACGCGACGAGGAGAGGCCAGTCGCCCGCAAGGCCTATCTGAGCGAGTACGACGTTCATGCCGATAAGCTGCAGGGCTATATAGGGCATGGTGGCGAGGATGCCGGTGAGGGCGACCGCAAGGGCGAGCCAGTGGCTGCCATAGCGGCCCCGGACAAAGTCAGCCGCGGTGACATAGCCGTGCTTCCGCGAAACTGCCCACAGTCGGGGCAGAATGAGGAAGCCGAAGGGATAGATCAGGATGGTGTAGGCGAGGGCGAAGAAGCCCATCGCACCGGCGCCGAAGACCAGTGCCGGGACGGCGATGACGGTGTAGGCGGTGTACAGGTCGCCGCCGATGAGGAACCAGGTGATGAGAGTGCCGAAGGTGCGGCCGCCGAGTCCCCACTCATCCAGCAGATCGAGGTCACCGCGCCGCCAGCGGGCAGCAAGGAATCCGACGACGGTCACGAGCAGGAAGAAAAAGATGAAGACTGACAACTCTACTGTGTGCGTCGTCATTGGGGGAGGCGGGCGTTCCTTTGGAGTGTGGCCAGCTTAAACGAAAAACCCACATCTCTGGAAGCAGATGTGGGTTATCTTCAGCGGTCTGGATGAGCGGTCACTGCGGGAGAGGTGGAAAGCCTGCTACTTCTCGATTTCGACGCCGCGCCAGAAGGCGATGTGGTTTTTGATATTTTTGGCAGCGGGCTTGGGATCGGGATAGTACCACGCAGCATCGGGATTTTCCTGTCCATCGACCAGCAGGCTGTAGTAGCGGGCCTGTCCCTTCCAAGGGCAGGTGGAGGTAGTGGTACTGGTGCGGATGAACTCGCGCTTGACTGCGCTTTCGGGGAAATAGATGTTGCCTTCCACGGTCTCAAAGGTATCGCCTTCGGCGATGATCCTGCCGTTCCATGTTGCTTTTGCCATAGTACTTTTCACTCCCCTGAGGGCGATATGTTGGGCCAGGGCACGGGTGCCTGACGGTTAAACGAGAAAGGACGCACAGAGGCGTCCTTGCCGTTAGTGTTTTAGAAGAACGCGCGGTACGCCTAGTTCATCTTCATGCCGCCGGCGGCGGGTGCAGCTACCTTGCCGACCTTGACGACTTTCTCAACGTGCACAGACATGGCGGTAGCGTCAGCAGTCGCCATGATGGTGACTGGCTTACCTTCATCGCCCTTGATGGCTTCTGGATTGTCGATGGCCCAGACCTGCTTCTTGGTGTCATCTACGAACACAGCCTTAGCGCCACCATTGATGCACTTCTGCACGCATGCAGCATCCTGGGCAGAGCTGTTGTGGGTCGCACCGCATTTGGAATCACCGATATAGCCCATCAGCTTGGACGGTTTGGCGCTCATATCAGCAGCGAACGCGGACGTGCTACACAGCAAAAGTACGGCGAAAGTACGTTTCATCATGGTCTTCTCCATACGTCCCACCGAGTATGCTACCAGCCTGCCGATTTTGGCAAGTAGCTTGACTGGCTAGGTTATGCCGATGTCGAAAGCGGGAACGCTTTTCTTGTCGAATCCTTTGATTGCCTGCTCGAGGTTGGCGCGGGCGACGGCGTATTTGCCGACCAGCAGTTCCGTGCGGACCAGGAAGTTTGGTATGTGCTCCCGAATCTGTGCGAGGAATGGCTGAAACTTTGCGAGGAGCAGGGTGTTTTCAGTGTTGCATTCGAAGAACATGTCGCCATCGAGGGCGCCTCGGGTCACAAAAGAGGCTGCCATTTCCCAGTAGCTGATGACCTGGCGGAGATATTGATTCGTCTGCGAGCCAAAGTCGTCGTGTATGGAAACGACCTCGTCGGCAGAGGAGGGCCAGAAGTCTACGAGGATCCAGTGCCGGGCAGCGCGCATGGTCGGTTCGCGGCGAAGTTCGTAGAGCCTCATGATCAGTTCTGCATCTTCGCCGGAAGCCAGGGTTGTCGATTCCATCTTTACTCCATTTCTTAACGCTGTGAACGAGCCGGTTCTGGGGCGGCCAGCTGAAGGCTACTGCGTGACTGTCTCTTCTTCCACGGCTTCTGTCGCGGTCCGCTCGATAACGGGCGCGTCCCCGATACGCTTGTTGAAGGTGCACGTGACAGCAGGGGCTTCTTCTGCCTCGCCCTTCTTCTTACGCTTCTTCGGTGCTGCCTCTTCTTCAGCCGAGGGCTTCCGATTATTGGGGCAGGTGAGATAGACGCCGGACTTGAGAGTCTTCTCGAGCAGGTACGGGCTGTGACACTCGGGGCACTCCTGCGCAACCGGCTTGTAGTTTGAGGTGAAATCGCACTTGGGATAGTTGGTGCAGCCGTAGAAGACGTTGCCGCGGCGCGCCTTCTTCTCTGCGATGTCTCCCTTACCGCACTTGGGGCAAGTTACGCCGATGGTGTTCTGCTTGATGTATTTGCATTTCGGATAGCCGCCGCACGAGACAAACTCGCCGAAGCGGCCGTGCCGCAGGACGAGATGATGCTCGCCGCATTGCGGGCACATTTCTTCGAGAGGCTGGGGCGGCTTCTGCTGTTCTTTCGAATCCAGCCGGCGGGTGGTCTTGCATTCCGGATAACCAGTGCAGGCCATGAAGGTTCCGAAGCGGCCGCGCTTCAAAACCATGGTCTTGCCGCAGTTCTCGCAGTACTCCTCGGCGCTGTCGGTGTCCTGGGTGTCCGCGGTTTCGAGATCCGGCAGATCGATGATGTTTTCCTTGGTGAAGGTGCAGCTGGCCGGATCCTTTTTGTCATAGGAACTGCAGGCGAAGAAGGTGCCGAACTTGCCCCATTTGAGCACCAGCGGCGAACCGCATCGCTCGCAGATTTCGTCGGTCGCCTTCTCCATACGCTTCACATTTTCCATGTGCTTTTCAGCGTGGAGCAGTTCTTTTTCGAAATGGCCGTAGAAGCCCTGGAGCAGGGTCGTCCAGACTTCCTTGCCGTCCTCAATATCGTCGAGTTCGGTCTCGAGGCGTGCGGTATAGGCAGGATCGAAGATGTAGGGGAAGTTGGCGACGAGGAGGTCGGTAACGACCAGACCTATCTCGGTCGGGACGAACTTACCGGCCCGGCCGATCCCCACTTTGCGGACGTATTCGCGCTCCTGAATGGTGTTGATGATGGCGGCATACGTGGATGGCCGGCCGATGCCGCGCTCTTCGAGAATCTTGACAAGCGACGCTTCGTTGAAGCGTGGTGGCGGCTCGGTGAAATGCTGTTCCGGTTCGATCTCGCGCAGGTTCAGCTTTTGCCCCGCGTTGAGATCGGGAAGCTTGTTCTTGAGGGCGTCGTCGTCTTCATCCTTGGCGTCCTTGGCTTCTTCGTAAACCTTCAGGAAGCCATCGAACTTGAGGATGGAACCAGTCACGCGGAAGTCATAACGCCGTGCATCTTTACCACTGGGCCGGGCCTCGACTTCAACGGTGGTCTGATCGAAGAGCGCGGGCAGCATCTGCGAGGCGACGAAGCGCTGCCAGATGAGCCGGTAGAGCTTGAACTGCTCGTCACTCAGATATTGCTTGATGTCATCAGGCGCCATCTCGACGTGCGTGGGCCGGATGGCTTCGTGGGCATCCTGTGCGTCCTTCTTGCTTTTAAATGTATTCGGCTGTGCTGGCAGGTATTGTTTACCAAGCCTGGTGCCGATGTATTCGCGCGCTTCCGTGATCGCGTCGGGGGAGACACGAGTCGAATCGGTACGCATGTAGGTGATGAGACCGGTGGTGCCCTCAGAGCCAACTTCGATACCTTCATACAGACGCTGAGCAACGCCCATGGTGCGCTTGACGTTGAAACCGAGCTGACGGGAGGAATCCTGCTGCAGTTTGCTGGTGGTGAAGGGCGGCGTCGGACTCTTTTTGCGCTCACTGCGTTCTACTTCGCGGACGGACCAGTCCGCTTTTTTGATGGCCTTGAGTATCTCCTGCGAGGCGGCCTCATCTGGAACAGACGCTGCACTCACAGTCGGGATGCTGGCACGTTTGCCA
>CAZZYN010000133.1:0-5862 GCA_964658265.1 uncultured Acetobacteraceae bacterium
TATTGGTTTGATGGCAGCGGCGCCGTCCGCTACACATCTCTCAATGGTGCACCCTTTGCTGTTCCCATGCGCCAACTTGACATAGCCTCCACGGTGGAAGCGAACCGCCGACGTGGCATTGCTTTCCGCGTTCCATCCCCCGGCTATTAAGCCGACCTGGCGTTGGAAAAGTGCAACGTTACAAAGGAGACGCCATTTACATCCAGACCGCACGCGGCACCGGATGTAAATGGCGGTCTCCGATTATGTTGGGCAGAGCTTACTTTTTGGCGTACTGCTTCAGTTGCTGCAATGTGTCGATGTTGGAAGCATTCAGCAGGCCTGAGTTTCCGCAATTATCGATGGCGTAGCGGTCATAATCCAGGTGGACGAATAAGAGGTAGCGCTTGCCTACCTGCATCGGAAAACGCTCCGGAGTATTCTCACTGAATATCTTCACTTGGCTCCGCTCAGCCAGCTTGCCACGCAGCACACGGTCCACGCGCACTACATAATTGATGCCGTCCATGTGGAAGGAAGAATCCGGAACAGGCTGCGCATCCTCAACGGTGGCAACAATCGTGTCACCCGGTCCTCGCAGTTCCTCACTCACTGTCACGCGAGCGGAGCGGCATTGCGCTGAGGCCATCAAGCTGGAGAGAACCAGGGCAGAAAAGACCAACAAATTTCTCATAGGGGATAACTCTCCTGATAATGGTCATTAAGAACCATTGACTGCCTTTTGAGTTAGCTGATTTTCACAACCGAGTGTTACTTAGGTCATGAAATGCCCCGGAAAGGGGATAGCTATCTCCCGGATGCTTACACTTACTTTCATTCTTTAGCAGCCACTTTCGCCTGTGCTCAGCGCAAGCTAATTTCGCCGAGCTGAGAAAGGCGTTTGCTGCCCAGCCGGTTCCGCATCAGCAGAAGCATTTCTCGCAGATGCGGACCAGCCTGTTAAGCAGGGATAACCTAGACTGCCGCCACCTTGCCTGTAAAAGGCAGCCGCCCTTGAGGCGTATCTTCAAAGATTGCCGGCTTGGCCAGGCCCCACTTCTTGAGCCGAAACTGTGCGGCGGTTTTCAAGACGCCGAGTCCATACGTGACACTGCGACTGAAATTGATGGACGACGCTTCTTCGAAGTATTTGGTGGGGCACGAGATCTCGCCGACGCGGAAGCCAAAGTAGGTCGCCTGGGCGATCATCTGGTTGTCAAAGACAAAGTCGTCCGAACACGTCATTAATGGCAGCCTCTCGAGAACTGCGCGGCTCCACGCGCGATAGCCGGTGTGATATTCAGAGATTTTCTGGCCCAGCAGTACATTCTCCGCAAACGTCAGGCCGCGGTTGGAAATGTACTTGTAGAGCGGCATGCCGCCCACCAGCGCTCCTTTGCCCAGAATGCGCGAAGCCAATACGTAATCGAACTCGTCATAGGCGATCATCGAGGCCATGGCTGTGACCAGCTTCGGAGTGTATTGGTAGTCCGGATGCAGCATCACCACGATATCCGCACCACGGGCCAGTGCGGTCGTGTAGCAGGTCTTCTGGTTGCCGCCATAGCCGCGATTCTTGTCGTGGCGCATGGTGACCAGGCCCATCTCACGTGCCAAATCTGCCGTGTTGTCCTTGCTGGCATCATCGGTCAGGATGATGTCGTCCACCAGGTCGTGAGGAATCTCGTCTATGGTTCGCTTCAGCGTTTTGGCAGCGTTATACGCTGGTAGAACAACAGCGATACGGCGGCTGTTTAACATTAGGTCTTCCTGCTTTCCAGCATTCCGCTAGGCCCGTCTGGCGGCTCTTCTTCACGGCACGCTGCGTTTGCCGAAGCTCAACATCGACCGAGGAGAAGACATCCGCGTACCACGCTATTTTAACTAAAATGCTGCCACTTTCTACGAAACAACCTGTCCTGATCGGCAGCAGCAGTGGCACCGACGCCAACACCCGACGTGTACTCCGGAGCGACACCCTGCCGGGCACATCTCAGCTTATCGGACAACGCCGCCTACCAGGGCCCGACGTTCTCCGGTCTGCGCGTCGACGCCCTCGATCTCGCCCGTGCGAATCTCGTAAAACCATCCGTGGACCTCGAGCGTCCCCGCAGCAATCCCTTCCTGTACTTCAAGATGGGTACACAGGTTTTCCATCTGCCGGCGGACATTCGCACAGATAAATTCTTTGAGTCGGGTCAGTTCATCCGCATCCTCGTCGACAGCATGCATGTAGGGCCGCGCTGCCTGCACGTAAGTCAGCCAGCGACTGGTCATCGGCAGTGTGCTCACATCACGTTCCTCAAAGACGGCCCGTGCTGCTCCGCAATCCGAGTGTCCGCAGATAATGATGTGGCCGACGCCCAGGACCTTGACCGCGTACTCGATGGTTGCCGAGATACCCTCATTGGATTTGCCTTCCGCCATTACGCCATACGGCGGCACTACGTTCCCCGCATTGCGGCAGATGAACAGGTCGCCCGGTTCACTCTGGAAGATCATGTCCGGCACGATCCTCGAATCGGAGCAGGTGACAAACAGTACATCCGGTTGCTGAATCTCGGCCAGCAGGTGGAAGTGCTCCCTGCGCACAGGAAAAACCTCACGCCGAAACCGCTCATGGCCCTCCAACAGCCGCTTCATCGTATCTTTCACAGTTGCCATACCCTGTCTTGTTGTTTGGATTGTTCTACGCCGACTCTTTGGTTTAACACGCTTTGTAAGAGGCAGAACCTGCTGCAAAGCCCGTGGAATATCGTCAACGAGTCGCACTCGTAATCCTAAATCGACCGACCTATCGGAGGTTGAAAAACCTGCAGAGTCCATGGCTAACTCTCTGCTAATCTGCCACTGACCATGAACTCAGTCTCCAGCGCTTCAATCCGCCTCGGTATCCTGTTCCGCCTGACTATGGGCGCTGCTTCTTTGTTCCTGCTCGGAGCGGGCAGTGTTATGCCTGCGCTTTGCCAGGACGCCGAGTTGTCAGCGCGGATCGACACCGCTGCAGCACAGGTACTCGACCAGACCGGCGTTCCCAGTGCCTCCATTGCGATCGTCCAGGACGGCAAAATCACCTACCTCAAAGCCTATGGCCAGGCGCGACTCGCTGATGGCGCCAAGCCGGCTCTCGCCGCCACGCCGCAGATGCAGTATTCAGTTGGCTCTATCAGTAAGCAGTTCACCGCGGCTGCTGTTATGTTCCTGGTCCAGGATGGCAAACTCTCCCTCGACGATCCCATCGGCAAATACCTGCCCGGACTAACCCGCGCCGGTGACGTCAACCTTCGAATGGTGCTCTCGCATACCTCTGGCTACCAGGACTACTGGCCCGAAGACTATGTCATGACTTCCATGCTTGCGCCCGCCACTGCCGAACACATCCTTGATGTCTGGGCTCACAAACCACTCGACTTTGAGCCCGGCACAAAGTGGCAGTACTCGAACACCAATTACGTCATCGCCGGCCGCATCGTCGAGCAGGTCAGCGGTCAGAAGCTTGTACCTTTTTTGCAAGAGCACATCTTCACGCCGCTCGGCATGACCAATGTTCTGAACACTGACGCTGCCCGCCTGCCGGAAGGTGATCCGCTAGGCTATGACCGCTTCGCGCTAGGGCCCCTTCGGCCTTCTCCCAAGGAGGGAGCCGGCTGGATGTTCGCTGCCGGCGAGCTCGCCATGACCGCCGAAGATCTCGCCAAATGGAACATCAGCATCATCAACCAGTCCCTGCTCAAACCGGGTTCCTACGCCGAGATGTTCAAGCCGGTCATGCTCCATGATGAACACGGCAAGCCGACCGAGTCCAGCGGCTACGGCCTTGGCTTTTTCATCCTGGATCGCAATGGTGTCAAAACTTATGAGCACAGTGGGGAAGTCTCCGGTTTCGTTTCTGAGAACGTTGTCTCCCCGGAGAAAAAGGTAGCGATTACTGTGCTCACCAACCAGATGGCCGCACCGGCTGCCAGCATGCTGGCAGCAGCGCTGGCTCCCATGGTCACCGGGACCATCGACCAGGCCGCCCGCACTGCGGAATCACGCGCCCTTGCCGTATTCACCGGCCTGCAGACTGGCCACATCGATCGCAACCAGTTCACAAGTTTCGCCAACGCCTATTTTTCGCTGCTGGCGCTGCAGGACTTTGCCGCGAGCCTTGCACCCTTGGGCAAGCCTCTTAGTATTCGCCTGACATCCAGCGAATTGCGGGGCGGCATGACATACCGCAGCTTCCACGTTCAGTTCGCTGCCCCGATATCGCACTCAACTGCAGTTACCATTACCACCTACGAGATGTCCGACGGCAAATTCGAGCAATACCTGGTCATCCCCGCCAGCTAAACAGTTCCAGCCTGCGCATCGGAATGGCCGTCAAACGCCACACCCTTGCGCTCCTTGCCGAGACTTACGACCAGAATGATCGCAATCGCGACACCGGCCGCCGCGGTCGCCAGCGCATAGCGGTAGTCTCCGCCATGACCCATGGCGAGCGTGATCTGCAGCGGCGCTGCCATCGATACCACCAGGTTTCCCAACTGATAGGTAAGGCCCGGGAAGGTGCCGCGTACCTCCGGCGGCGACATCTCATTTAAATGCACTGGAACCACGCCCCACGCACCCTGCACCATCACCTGCATTAAGAACGCACCCAGCGCCAACATCACGAACGTGTGCGAATACGCCCATAGCGGGATCGCCGGCAGCGATAACGCTGCAGCAATCACAATCGCCTTTCTGCGTCCGATCCGCTCCGACAACGCACCAAAGCCGATGCCACCAAGGATGGCCCCGATATTCGCAATGATGATCAGCTTGCTCGCCGCAGCCGAGCCAAAGCCTCGGGACTTCAGAAATGTTGGATACAAATCCTGCGTCCCATGACTGAACGCCGTGAAGCACGACATCAGCAGCACAATATAAAGGAACAGCCTCCAATTGGCCGCAATTGATCCGAAAATGTCCTTCGCCGTCGGACGCCGCGACTGCCACGCCGGCGACTCCTCCACATGCTTGGCAATGTAGAACACCAGCAGCGCAGGGCAGGCCCCTACGATAAACATTCCCTTCCAGCCAATGTGCGGAAAGGCAATCCAGTTCAACACCGCCGCCAGCAGGTATCCGGCAGCGTAGCCCTCTTGCAACAGACCCGAAATCACGCCCCGCGTCCGAGCTGGGATCGTCTCCATCGCCAACGACGAACCCACTCCCCACTCGCCGCCCATCGCAACCCCGAAGCCCGCCCTCAAAATCAGGAACACCAGCAGGCTCGGCGCAAACGCACACGCCAGCTCAAAGCCGGAGTAGAGCACGATCACCGTCATCAACGTAGGCTTGCGCCCATAGCGGTCCGCCATGTAGCCGAAGATCAGCGCGCCCAGCGGCCGCATAGCCAGCGTAAGCGTTAGGCCGAACGCAACACTCTTCAGAGAGGAGTGGAAGTCGGCCGCAATGCTCGGCAGCACCAGGACGAGAATGAAAAAATCGAAGGCATCGAGTGTCCAGCCCAAAAAGCTCGTGACCACGGCATGGCGCTGTTTAGCTGTAAGCGTGCGGAGTTCGGCGAACAAACCAGCGGAGGGAGCATCTATTTCCATGCCGCCCAGAATACGCATTTCTGCACGGCTGTGTGAAACACGACGCATCGTTCAAGCTAATCGGCGCCACCGCCAACATCGCCAGCCCGAGAAATAGTGCCCGGCGAGAGAGCAGTCGCCCGAGCGGCAGCAGAAGCGGGACGGTTGCCGCCGCGCCGGGGTCATGCGAGACTATTTGAGGAGCTTGCCAGCTCCACGCAGAAGCAATTCTGGATCGCTTAACTATGCGGATCTGATAACGCCGGGATGGCGGAACTGGCAGACGCAGCGGACTCAAAATCCGCCGAGGGCAACC
>CAZZYN010000134.1:0-5634 GCA_964658265.1 uncultured Acetobacteraceae bacterium
GATGGGCCCCGATGCTGCCTGGTTTGGAGTCATGGGGCCCGGTTGGTCGGCTACTGGACGGTGGCGTAGTCGAAGGTTTCGGTTTTGGCTCCGGCGGTATTGACGGCAAAGACGGCGAAGCGGTGGCTGCCGGCCGGGAGGCTGATGGAGTAGCTGAGCGTGGGGCTGGTGGTTTCGGTGTACTTCTTGACGCCATCGATCCAGACTTCCATGCGGGCGAGGGTTCCGGGGATGGCCGAAGTTGCGACGACTGTAACAGGCGAGGATACGGTTGACTGATTGAGCGGCGAGCAGAGGTTTACCCCCTTGCCTACTGGCGGGCAGGAGGAGCTGCTGCCGACGTTGAGGGTGAAGTTTTTCTGCTGCAGGGTGTTGTCCCAGCCGGTGCCGTAAAGGGCGATGGCATGGCTGCCGGGGGCGAGGGTGAGCGACGCGTCAAGGAACGAGTAGTTGGAAAAGGCATGGGTAAGTTGTTCGGCGACTTTTTTGCCGTCGACCCAGACTGCCGCGGTGCGCATAGGTGTGGGGCCAGCTGCGGCGACAGAGAACTTAACGGGTGAGCTGGGTGTGGAACCTGGGGTGCAGAGGGTGATGCCCTCCGCACCGCTGACGAAGCCACAAGCGGGGAAGCTGCCGGTGCTGCTGTTACTGAGCAGGGTGACGTTGCTGCTGGAGGAGGCGAGGCCGGAGAAAGCGAGATCCGGCCGGGTGCCGAAGCTGGAGCGGATGGTGGAGAGCAGGGCCGGCGTGAAGCTGGTGCCCTGGTAGACGAGCTGGTCCGATCCGAAGTTGCCGGAACCGGTGCCGAGGCGAACGACGATTTCGCTTGGACCAGCGGTCGAGCAAGGTGACTGATCGTAGGCGATGTCATTGAGACCGTCGCCGTTGTAATCCGCTACGGTTACGTTTTGCGCGCTGAGCCCTGCACACTCGCTGGTCGCCAGAGTTTTATAGCTGAGGGTGCGATTGGCGTTGCCGGTGAAGAGGCTGAGGGCCTGGACCAGGCCGGAAGTTTTGGACGTGATGTTGCCGGGAACCGCGATGATGTCGCTGCGGCCATCGTTATTGATGTCGGCGGCGAATGGAGTGGAATCAGCGTAGCCGTTGGGGTCGGAGAAGAGGTAGGGGGAGCCGAGATTGCCAGCACCGTCGCCATACCAGACCTGGATGACACCCGCGGTGGGAACGCTTTCGGAATTGGAGATGGTCTGACCGTAGATGATGGCGATATCGGGTTTGCCGTCGCCGTCGAAGTCGCCGGTCACCGCGTCAGAGGCAGAGACGTTGGCAAGGGAGCCAGTGGAGCCGTTCAGGGTTTCACCCTTCGTGAAAGTTCCGTCGCCATTGCTGATGTAGAGCTGGATGGTGGTGGGTGCGCCGGCCGGGAGGGGATTCAGAACTTCCACAAGATCGGTCCTGCTGTCGTGATTGAGGTCGACGGGGATCAGTTTAGCGATGTAGTCGCTGCTGGAGGTGGGAATGGTGTGTGGAGCGGAGAAGGTGCCGTCGCCTTTGCCGAGGTAGATGCTGACGGGAGTGCTGGTGCCGGAAAAGGTGGCTATGTCGAGATAGCCGTCGTGGTTGAAGTCTCCTATGGCCTGCACGAGGGCCGGGACGGGGACGGGGGCGGCGTAGGTGCCGTCGCCATTGGAGAGCAGAAGGTACTCGTTGACCTGGTTGCCGGTGACGATGACGACGAGGTCTTCGCGGCCATCATTATTGAAGTCGCCGTGGAAGACGACGTTGGATGGAGGCGTGAACTGAGCAACCTGGTGGGTCTGAAAAGAAAGCTGTGCGAAAGAACTGACTGGCAGAAGAGCGCTGCAGGCAAGCAGCGCGGCAGCGGAAGTGAAGCGATGGAGCAGCGACATGGGTCTCCGTCCGTAGATGTGGCGTGGATTGGCGGAGCCCCGGTTTGCGCCAGTTGCTCCAGTACAGGCAGAGCAAGAGTACCGGCTTCGGGTAGCGGAGCGTTCGTCGCTGGACGGAGTACGGTGCCGTGCGGAGAGACGCGTTGAGAGTGTGGCAGGTTTACCTGCGACGGACGAAATTTAGTAACAGGCGGGTAACTGCGCGGGGTCGTATGCTTCTGGCAGTTAGAGCATTCAGGCAGTGCGGGCGAAAGGCGGGAATGATGATGTGGGCGCATGGGATTGCGTATTTTTTCGGCGGGGCGTTTCTGGGGAACGGGATTCCACATTTTGTGAGCGGGCTGCAGGGGAGGGCGTTTCAAAGTCCGTTTGCCAAGCCGCCGGGGGTTGGACTTTCCTCATCGGTGGTGAACACGGTCTGGGGATTCTTCAACCTGGTGGTCGCGTATGTGCTGCTGTGCCGGGTGGGCGAGTTCAGCCTGCGGTCGGGCGCGGATGCGGTGTGGATGGGCGCGGGGGTGTTGGTGATGGGCGTGATGATGTCGCGCTACTTTGGGAAGTTCCATGGGGGAAGCGTGGCTGCGGGTGAGCATGTTAATGGTGGCTGAGTTTCGCCAGAGCGTGAGTCGATGCAGCTGTTTTGTGTAGGTCGCGGCAGGAGGGTGGGCTAGACTCTCGACACGATTATGAGCGTTGCGAAGAAGCAACAGGCGGCGACGGGGCGGGTGACTCGCAGGATGGAGTCAATCGACATGCTGCGCGGCGTGATCATGCTGCTGATGGTGATTGACCATGCGCGCGATTACTTCTCGAAGGTCTCAGGCTTCGATCCGACGGACCCGAGCTATTCGTGGCCAGCACTTTTTGTAACGCGCTGGATAACTCATTTGTGTGCGCCGGGTTTTATCGCGCTGGCCGGGGTATCGGTCTATCTGCAGAGGATGCGAGGCAAGAGCGCTGGCGAGATGGCGCGCCTGCTGGCTACACGCGGATTGTGGCTGTGTTTTCTAGAGATGACGGTGGTCGATTTTGGATGGTCTTTCGCACCGGGGATCGTTCTGCAGGTGATCTGGGCAATCGGTATCGCGATGCTTTTCCTGGCGATACTGCAGTGGCTGCCGCCGGTTGCGATTGGAACGATCGGGGGCGCCATTGTGGTGCTGCATAACCTACTGGATCCGATCAGTCCGGATCGATTCAGTGGCGAGGGTTTGATGTGGACGCTGGTGCACCAGGGAAAGTCACCACTGTTCTTCCATCACAAGATGATTGGGATTGCGGCGTATCCGATTGTGCCGTGGCTGGGCGTGATCTGCCTGGGATATGCATTCGGGCCGGTTTTGACGATGACACCGGCAAGACGGCAGAGGGTGGCCGCGTTGCTGGGTGCAGCGATGCTGCTGGTGTTTACGCTGCTTCGACTAACGCATGCCTATGGGGACCATTTCCGGTTTGAGCATCTTGCAACGCCGGCACGCACAGCGATGTCTTTCTTCCAGCTGGAGAAGTATCCGCCTTCGCTGCACTACCTGCTGGCAACGCTCGGCTTCGTGCTGCTGATGTATGCATTATTCGATCGGGCGACTTCACAGAACTGGCTGCCCAAGGTCCGCGGATTCGTAGAGATATACGGGAGGGTGCCGCTGTTCTTTTACGTACTGCACATTTACCTGCTGCACAGCGCGGCCCTGCTGTGGACGGCGGAACAGCATATGAACTGGCGCTTCTGGTTGATTCCTGGAGCGGTGTTCATCCGCCACCTTCCAGGCTGGGGATATTCATTGCCGCTGGTGTACCTGGTGTGGCTGTGCACGATCCTGGTTTTGTATGTTCCATGCCGGTGGTTCAGCCGTTACAAGGCTGAACACCGGGCATGGTGGCTGAGCTACCTGTGACGCGCCCTTCTATTTGATGGGTACGTCGATGACTTCGATGGTGTAGGCAGGCAGGGTGTGGCTCCAGTGGCTGCCGGGGATGGTTGCGGTCGAGGTGACGGGATGGATGGCGTCCGGATCGCGGAGGGTGTTGGTGGCGTCGTAGGTTGCGGCATGCAGCGTGTCGATGTGCGCGGTGCGCGGCTTGTCGATCCCCTGAAGGGTTAGTAACAGTGGTTGTGGCGTACTAGAAGCATTGACCAGCTTGAGGTGGAGGACCTGGTCTTTACTGCTGACGGTGGATGAATAGAAGAAGCGTTTGTTTTCGCCGGTGATGGAGCTTTTGGCGGTGCCGTCGCCGAGGTGCTGCGCGAAGAGGCTTTGCGCCCAGTAGCTGGGAGAAACGTACGTGGTGGCGGCGTCGAAGCCGATGAGATCTGTTGGCCACTGCATGCCGCCCGGGCTGACGTTGACGAGAAGCGGCGCGTAGGCGGCCATGATGATGAGATCGCTGTTGCGCTCGAGGCCGGTCATCCAGGCGGCATCGCCGAGGGCATCACCGAAGTTGGGTGTGGGAGAGCCGGAGCGCGTGGCCCACTCGCCGACAAAAATTTTCGGGCCGTTGCGGGGCGCGTTGTCGTAGCGGTGGACGAGGTCCATCATGTCGGCGGGCGACTTGTAGAAGTGTTCGTCGGAGACGTCGGCTGTCTGCCTGGTGGGGGTCTGCTCAGTGGCATCGGTGGCGATGAGTTTGAGCTGCGGATATTTTTTGCGGATGGCTTCGGCGAAGGGCGGGTAGCGCTCGGTGTAGCTGCCGGATTTGTCGAGCCAGTCTTCGTTACCGATCTCGACGTAGTGAAGCGGGAAGGGTGCGGGATGACCGTTCTTGACGCGGATCGCGCCCCACTTGGTGGAGGCATCGCCGGTGACGTATTCGATTTCGTCGAGTGCGGACTGGATGTAGGGCTGGAGATCTCCAGCAGCTACGTGGGCTCCGGCGAGTGAGTAGCCGGCGTAAACGGCGAGGACGGGTTCGACTTTGAGGTCTTCGCACCATTCGAGGAATTCGAGCAGGCCGAGACCGTCGTCAGACCAGTACATCCAGGGGCTGGGATGACCGGGACGATCGATGGTGGGGCCGAGAGTTTTGGGCCAGTCGAAGCGCTCGGCGATGGTGTTGCCTTCGAGATAGTTGCCGCCCGGGAGGCGGAGGAAGGTGGGATGCATGGCGGCCATGCGCTGCATGAGGTCGGAGCGATTGCCGTTCGGGCGGTTGTGAAATGTAGGCGGCATGAGCGAGATCTGCTGCAGCCAGACGGTGCCGGGCTGGCTGAGAGTGAGCTCAAGATGATTGGTGAGCGAAGCGGTGATGGCGGCGGTCGCGAGCTTGTAGTCATAGCGATGCCATGGGCCAGCCTGCAGCTGCACGTCAGCGTGCGCGAGGGCGGCGCCAGTGGTGTTGCTGACGAGTTTGATGGAGAGGGTGCCGGGATTGGTGTCGCCGGCGCGGGCGTAGAGCGAGCCGGTGTAGGTGGTGTTGGGCTGCAGGCCGTAGCCCCAGTAGCCGGGGTTGGTGAGGCCGGCTTCATTGCCGGCGGAGGCCGCGGTCGCGGTGAGCTTCATGCTGTAGGGCAGGGCTTCGCTGGGGCCGGTGGTCTTGTCTAGGGCGCGGGTGGCGACGGCATTGCCGCGGCGGATGAGATCCCATGGCGGCTCGCCTTCCCAGGTCTCGTGAAACGTGCGGTTCTGCACCATTTCGGCGTAGAGGCCGCCGTCGTAGGCGTGATTGATTTCCTCGGTCATGAGGCCGTAGAGGGTGGGGCTGACGGGAGTGACGACCTGGGTGACGTCAATGTTTAGCTGGGCGGGCTCGGCGGCGTGGGCGCGCT
>CAZZYN010000135.1:0-5583 GCA_964658265.1 uncultured Acetobacteraceae bacterium
CGTCAGCTGCAGGTCGTACCGGAGAGTCATCTCGTTGGCATTGGCCTTCACCACAACGTTGGTGATGAGGTAGTCCTTCACCTTCAACTGCTGCAGATAGGGCACAATCCCGTCCTTCGCCAGTACGTCATGGCCGTTCCGCCAGGTCACATTGGCGACCAGCAGTCCCTGCACTGTCTGCCACTTCTGCGTCTTTACGTTCTCCCAGAAGAGCCGCTGCGTCTGCTCGGCGGAGGTCGTATTCGCGAGCGTCGGTTTGGCCGGGGCATTCAGGGTGCAGCCACCCAGCCAGGGCAGCAGCAGTACACTCAACACGATGTAAGTCAGACGATGCATAAGCTTCTCGGCGGTAGGATGCAGATCATGCGATCGTAGCAGGAGCATGTGGCTCAGCAATTGCAAGTGCGACCCGCATACTACTGCGCCAACTTTGCCGAGCCTGAGGAGATACTGCGCCTTGTTCCTCCGTTACGCCATTCCGCTGCTGCTGCTTTGCCTTGCGCTCGCCGGCTTTTTCCTGATCGCCCGCGGCAGCTTTGCGCCTTTCGGCTGGCCGCAGGCGCTTCTCCGAGTGATCGTCGCCCTGCCCCTGCTGCTCTCGGGCGTCGTGCTCCACTTTCTGCGGATCGCGGATTCAGTCAGCATCATCCCACCGGCATTCCCGGACCCCCGCCTGCTCGTACAGGTGACCGGGCTGCTGGAGATAGCAGGGGCTGTCGGCCTGTTCCTGCCTGCGTGGAGGAGGCGCGCCGGACTGGCACTGGCCATCATGATGATCGCTGTCTTTCCCGCCAATATTTATGCCGCCGGCCGTACCGTCGGCGGCATTCACATGCCCGGCATTCCCGTGCGGCTGGCGATGCAGATTGTTTACGTGGTGCTTATCCTGCTTGCCAGTTTTGGTCTGCCGGTCCGCGGCCGGAGAAGCCTTCTCCACTGATGCACTTCCGGCTTCCGCCGATAGAGTCACCAGTGACCCCGCATAGCCTCAGTCCGCAGATGGGCCAGTTGCAGCAGGAAGCACTGCGCCCGCGCAGCGTGGCTCTGACCGGCCTGCTGGACACGGCGCACGAGCAGGAGTTTGATCAAATAGTCGAGCTTGCCGCAGCCATCTGTGACGTGCCGATCAGCCTGATCTGCCTGGTGGACGCCGAACGTCAATGGTTCAAAGCCAGCTGGGGCCTGCCGTTGGCGCAGACCTCGCGCGAGATCTCCTTTTGCACCCACGCCATCCGTGAAGATGGCTTGATGATGGTTCCGGATGCCACGCTGGATGAACGGTTTGCGTCGAATCCCCTGGTGACGGGTGAACCGAAGATCCGGTTCTATGCGGGCTTCCCGCTCTTTGCCGAGGATGGGATCAAGGTCGGTACACTGTGTGTGCTCGACCGCGTGCCGCGCCAGCTGACTGTTCTGCAGCAGAATGCCCTCCGCGTACTGAGCCGGCAGGTGATGACGTGCATTCAGCTGAAGATGAACCTGGCCGCGCTGACTGTCACACTACTGGAGAATCAGCGGATTGCCGCAGACCTGCAATGCAGCGAGGTACGATTCCGGGCGTTTATGGAGGCCCTGCCGGCAGCTGCCTTCATCAAGGATGAACGCGGGCGCATGCTGTTTTGCAACGACGCGATGACCCGCACCTACAGAGCTACTCCGGATCAGTGGATCGGAAAGACTGATTGCGAGATCTGGCCCCCCGAGATTGCGGAGAAGCTTCGTGCCAAGGATCTTGCCGTTATGGCAGCCGGCCAGATGGTGCGCTTCGACGATGAGGTTGTCGGTGCCGATCTGAAGGCCACCAAATGGGATGTTTCGATGTTTCCATTCCGGGATTGCAGCGAGCAGCGCTTCATTGCTGCAGTGGGGATCAACGTCACCAGGGAGCGCACGATCGAGACAAAGCTGCGCGACTCGCAGCAACAGATGCGTGAGCTGAACCTGAAACTGCACAAGCTTGCCCTCACCGATGGCCTGACACGAGTGAAGAACCGGCGCGGCCTGGAAGACTGCCTGCAGCGCGAGTTCGAACGCTCCCGGCGTTCCAATGCTCCACTTTCCCTGTTGATGCTGGACGTCGACCACTTCAAGCAGTTCAACGACGTCTACGGGCACGTTGCTGGCGACCAGGTATTGCAGCGAATTGCCATGCTGATGAAAGAGAACACGCGCAGGTACGACCTGGTCGCCCGCTATGGTGGAGAAGAGTTTACTGCCCTGCTACCGGACACCCAGGCGCCGGAGGCCTCGCAGATCGCGATAAGGTTATGCCGCGCCATTGCTGCCGATACCTGGAAACACCGGCCCATCACCGTCAGTGTTGGCGTCGGTTCGCTCCAGCCAGAATTTGCCACGGCAAGCGACTTCATCCATGCAGTCGACCAGGCGTTGTACGTTGCAAAAGACACAGGCCGCAACCAGGTCTGCGTCTCCGGCGGCCCCAGGGCATGCGCTATCGACAGGATTGGCCTACAAAGAGCAGAGGCCTCCGCATGAACGGAAGCCTCTTCTTACAGCCCAGCAGAGCATCGCTTAATCGCCGGCGACTGTCTCTTCTGACTTGACCTGTGGTGCCTTGGGTGCGGGTGCGATGGATCCGATGGCAATGAATCCGCCCTCGAGTGGCTTCTCGCCAAGGATGTTCTCGCGATAGAGCTTGGCCATGCGGGCATTCTCCGCTTCCTGCTTCAGCTTTGCATCACGTGCCTTGATCTTTTCCTCACGGCTGTTCTTGGCTACGCCAGACTTTTCAAAGGTGTCATTCGCGGCCGAGTCTACGTGCTCCTTGTTCAGCAGCAGCGTGTGCTCTGCGTCGCCCATGCCAACCTTTTTGCCGCCCGCGAAGATCTCGTGCCGGCCATGCTCTTCGTACCACTTGGTGAGCGTCGCCGTCATGTGCATCTTTTCGATGATGTTTCTCCAGCCCACACCCGTGTTGTACGCGCAGAAGCTGATCTCGCCTTCCTGTGTCGCGTACGGAATGATGCACTGTTCGGTCCGGCGGAAGTCGTAGTTGAAGAGATCCTGGAACCACATTCCAGCGATGAACAGGAAGTTCCAGCGATCTGCGCGGCGCTGTTCGATGTCGGCCATCGTACGATCAGCCGTTACCTTGCCGTACTTGCGGCCAGTTGCGCCGAAGCACTTGTCAAACTTCGCCAACAGGTCGGTGATCTTGAAGTGCTGCGGGCTCTTGGTCGGATCGTAGTTACGAAGCAGAGCAAGCGTGACACCGAAGATGCTCAGGAACTTGCCGCGAGCCGCGTCATTGATCTTCGCGATGTCCTTCGCGAGGCGATCAGCGTTAAGAAAGGCTGTAACCGGTACTGCTTCCTTGGTCTCCTTGTCGATCATCAGCGCCATGCCGATACCGCAGTTCGGATGGCAGCCGCATGACAACTGACCCCAGTCTGCGTTCGGTCCGTGGACGAGGTCGGCCCAGTCAGAGAAGGTGCTCATAAAGCTGATTGGGAACCAGTCGCGCTCGGGGATGCCGAGGCCAGTCTGGTTCTTCACGTCATGTGCCATGTGGCTCAGCGTGTAGCGCTGCGCTGCACGACGCTCATCGGTTACTTCTTCATCGCGGCCGGTGAACGAGACCGGCTGGAAGCTCAAGAAATTGATGCGCTTCGGATTGTCGAGCGCGAATTGAATGATGCGTCCGACCTGCTCATTGTTGATGCCGTTGATGATGGTCGTGACTGGGACGATGTCTACGCCGGCTTCGTGCAGGTTGTGAATCGCCTGGAGCTTCACGTCAAACAGATTGCCAACCTTGCGGTGCGAGTTTGCCGCATTGCCGATACCGTCAAACTGCAGGTAGGCGTAGCGCAGACCCGCTTCAGCAGCGGCCTTGCAAAATTCCTTGGACTTCGCGAACTCAATACCGTTCGTCGCAGCCTGCACCGAGTTGTAGCCAACCTTGCGCGAATAAGCTACAGCATCCAGGAAGTAGGGCGACAGCGTAGGCTCACCACCGGAGAACTGGACGGACATCTGGCGGCGCGGCTTGATGGTGATCGCGTTGTCCAGCATGGTCTTGATTTCCTGCCACGTCAGCTCGTGCACGAAGCCGACCTGGTTGGCGTCCATGAAGCAGGGATCGCACATCATGTTGCAGCGGTTGGTGAGGTCGATGGTCAGCACTGATCCACGGCCATGGGTAACGGTCGACGTGCCGTGATCATGCAGCTTCTCGTCGTTGTGGGCGCGGATATCGCGGCCCGGGAAAACCTCTTCGAGGTGGGCGAAGAACTTGGTGTCGATCGCCATCACATCTTCGAAGTGACCGTGCTTGGGGCAATCCTTCACCATCAGGATCTGGCCATCGCGCTCAATGATCTGCGCCTTGATCTCGCCGACCTTTTCGTTCAGCAGGATCTCGTGGGGCAGCTTGCCGTCGATGATCTGTTGACGAATCTCTGGCACGCACTTGGGGCAGAGCGAGTCGGTTGTACGTGGCCAGCCTAGAGGCGGCTTCTCTTTCTGATACGACTTCAACAACGGCTTGTCTGACCACTTGGGGGTAAAGGACGCGTTCGGGCTGATGCTGTTCAGCTTCTCAAAAACGGACCACGCGCCCTGGGCTGCGATGGTCACTGCGCGTTCTGCGTACTTAATGGTTCTCGACATGCTTGTTGGATCTCCTTGAGGATCAGGTCGCTGAGTCGGAAAGCGGCACCCGTCGGATATACCTCTAGTGCTCTAGCCTACTGACAATACGTGAGATGCGGGAGGGGGTCGGATCGTTCCGAAGGGCCTCCGCACCACGCTGATAACAGTGTCAGACTACCGTCGAGGACGCGCAGTTGGAAACGACTGTGCCCGAACTGCGAGAAACCAAGGTCAGGCTGCAGTCTGCGGTAGCGAACGGGAGTGGCCTGATCTGGCTGAATATTCCTAACTTCCGCCGTTTTGCCGCTCCACTTCATTCACGACGCGCTGTATCAACACGATTTGCACATTCACATGGCGTGCGAGATCCGGCACAAACTCGGTAATGAAGTTATCGATGGGGTCGCTGGCCAGAGCTGTGCCGAAGCGTGTGAATCCCGCTGCCCAGCTTCGCTGCCTTCCCGGTACATACAGGTTGCCCAGGGCGTCGCCAATGGCCGTGTTGCCTATCGTCGCGTAGTTCACCATCCCCGTACCAGCATCGCTTTGGGCCCACACCACGGCTGTTGTGGCATGCAGGGCTCTCCGCATGTAGGAAGCATTCGGCATACGGTGGTAGTGCGGATCCTGATGGGCTATGACCGGAATCAGGAATGTGCCGAAGAAGCTGCTGACGATGGTCTCCGTGTAGGCCACGCCGAAGTTGCGTGCAAAGCCACCGACACCTGGCCCATAGGGAGACTGCGGATCGGACGCCACAGAGAGCGCCGACTGGACCCCGATGGTAAGAAAGTTGAATGGATCTGTGACATTCCTGAAGGCGAGGTGTCCTTTTTGCCTGGGAGTCAGCGGATGCGGTCCGGATGAATCCAGAAATCGCTGGTACGGATCGAAGTGCGGGACACAACTGATTGGCGCTGGTTTGGCCGGCGTCATATTTTCGAGACAGCCCTGTTCTTCTGAGGGTAC
>CAZZYN010000136.1:0-5394 GCA_964658265.1 uncultured Acetobacteraceae bacterium
GAGCTTCTTCGTTTCTCCAGTCAACGCGTCTTCAATTCCCGTATTCCCGTCCCACGTAAGAGGAGTAATCTAGCTTTGAAAGCTTTGGCGTCGCTCGCAGCCCGTCCGCAGCCCGCAAAAGCAAACACAGCGGTGGAGCCCAGGTAATGCCCGCAACTTTCACCCGTACCCCGGCGCAGGAAGTCGAACGTAAAGACACCGGCATTGGCGGCCGCCCCCCGGTTCGCAACCGGCCCACTGGCGGCGGCGGCGGCGATGAAAACTGGGACCGTCATGGACAAGGCCATCGCGGCCCGCGCGAGCTCATCACTCGCTATCGCATCGCCCTCATCTTCGGTCTCTCCGGCGACCTGATGTTCTTTATCGCCCTGGTCAGCGCCTTCTTCGCCCGCCAGGCAACCGGTCACTTCAACGCCCGCAGTGAGTATGTACTGGACTGGCGCCCCATCATCCTGCCGTCCATCCTCTTCCTCAACACCGCCATCATGCTCGTCAGTTCCGTCACCGTGGAACTCGCCAGGCGGCAGCTCTTTCATGAAGTCGACGTCATGGATGAATGGCTCGGCCTGGGACGTCCTATGTCGCGCCGTGCCGCACCCTGGCTGGCCGCTACCATTGCCCTCGGCCTGCTTTTTATGGGCGGCCAGTGGATCGCCTGGAAGCAGCTCTCAGAAGCCGGCGTCTTCTTCTCCGGTAATCCTGCCAGCCACTTCTTCTACCTCATCACCGGGGCCCATGGCGCTCACTTGGTGATCGGTCTCCTGGCTCTCGTCGCAGCCGTCGCCGGTTTGTTCTACTTCAAGCGTGTAGAGTATCGCCAGATCCTGGTGGACTGCAGCGCCTGGTACTGGCACTCCATGGGCCTCTTCTGGTTCTTTCTCTTCGGCATGCTGCTCTTCTGTCAGTAAGAAACAGCCACCGTTACACTTTGGCGCCTGCATCCGCATCGGCCGTCTCTGCCCTCCTGATCACTGCGTGCAGCGGTAGAAAAATGGTAAAGACCGTGCCGCTGCGCTCTGTCTTCTGGCTACTCTTCACTCGCAGCTTGCCTTGGTGGCGATCGATAATCTCCTGACTCACCCACAAACCCAGCCCGGTGCCGCCTATACCCTTGGTCGTGAAGAATGGCTCAAACAGCCGAGCCTTTACCGATCCCGGCATCCCTGTTCCGGAATCCGCCACCGTAATGACCAGGCCCTCTTCTCCACTCCGCCAGTCAACCGACTGTCGCGTCCGCAGCATCAGCATGCCGCCGCTTGATGGCAGTGCATCGATCGCATTGCTCACTAAGTTACTGATGACCTGGCGAATCTCGCCTTCGAAACACTTCACCGTTGTTCGTGTGCGGAATCGTTTCGACACAGCCACGTGCGAATTTATGATCCGTCCCGCGTAGATAGACAGCGTACTTTCAATCAGCTCTTCCAGCTTCACACTCTGCGGGCTGCTGGATTGCCGATGGAAGCGCAGCGTCTGGTTGGTAATTGCCGACACCCTGCGCAGCTCCCGCTCACCCATCTCCAGGTACTGCTGCACCTCCCCCATGTCGCGGCTGTTGCGCGCCAGGTACATCAGGTTCGTTACGGACTCCAGCGGATTATTGATCTCGTGCGCAATCGAACTCGCCAGTCTTCCAACCGCCGCCAGCTTCTCGCTCTGGATCAGTGCCTGCTCTGCTTTCTTCTGTTGCGTTATCTCGAGCGACGCTGCCGTAATGGCCTGCACACTCCCGTCCGGACCATAGACCGGAAAATAACTCACCATCCAGTAGCGGTACTCTCCGGGATGCGTCACCAGCTCTCCTTCCAATGGATAGTTGATGACCGGCTCTCCTCGCAGAACCTGCTGAAACAGCTCCAGCAAGCCTTCGATCGGTGCCATCTCGGTCAGTGTGCTGCCAACAATCTGTTGTGGCGTCAGTCCGAAAAACTGTGCTTGTCTGTCGTTCAGACGCAGGTAGCGAAACTCCTTTGCGTCAAAAAGTGCCAGGCCAATCGGAGCAGTTCTGTAGAGCGTTTCAATCTCCGATAACTGGCGCTCGGCTTCCGCACTCTTGATGCGAAGCTCTTCCCGGGCATTCTTCTCCTGCGTCACATCGCGGAAGAAGATGATAATGCCGTCTTCGGCTGGATAACTCTGCACCCGCAGCCACAGGTTCAATGGTTCGGGATAGAAGGCTTCAAATTCGCCTGCCAGTCCCCGCTCCATACTCGCTGTGTAAATCTCCAGGTAGGGCGACGTCTGTGTGACCGGAAAACTCTCAAACATCTTGGTGCCCAGCACCTCACCCTGCGGTGATAACAATTCCTGCGCCTGCCTGTTCAGGTAGATAAAGCGATAACTTGAATCGAGTGCCACCACGGCATCGGTAGTCGAATCGAGTACCTTCTCGACGGAAATACGCGCCGTCGGAACAGTTGGCAGCAGCGTGTTTGTGTCAGGCTTTTCTGGTTCGTGGCCCATGCTCTTTCACACCTGCACCCGAAGATTTCGAACCTTGTTCTTTCCGTTCAACAGAACAACACACAACCCGGACCGCCTATTACAGTCTTCGGAACTGCGTCCTGCAAATCATTAAAACGGACCTCCCGCGGTCCTAACCGCGGATGCCATTTTCCTGCTTATCCCAGCACTTTACAATCTCCCGCACACGCCCGAACATCAGGCACAAGCTTATTCAATCGGCAGAAAACGAGCAGAAACTTCCGGACGCCGTACACTTAAGTTCTCGATTGTTCCACGTGGAACAATTTGGATTGCGGCACGTTTCATAACGCAACACTTGGGCGTTAGTGGTTGCCACCTTCATCTCGGAGTTTCATCACGTGACAGCTAAAAAATCAAAGTCCGCCGCCTTCCTGGGCGCCCTGCTGCTCAGCCTATCCGTTATGCAGTCCTCCCCCGCACAGGCCAGGCCCGATACAGATCCCAAGAAAGACGACGCCTCGAAATATGCGATGGGTCTTCCGCCGCAGGCCGATTCCCTCACGGATGGCTCCGTCACCATCAACGGTCAGCAGGTTGCCTACCGTGCCGTCGCCGGTACCCTCACCGTTGGCGCGACCGATCCGCAGGACGCCATGCTCGGCCTCGATGGCAGATATCTTCCAGACGCCGGCGTCACACCAGCAGCAAAGCCTGAAGAGCAGTCTCCCACGGCGCGCATCTTCTACACTGCCTACTTCAAAAAGGATGGAGACACCGGCAAACGGCCGGTAACTTTCCTCTACAACGGCGGTCCGGGAAGCGCCACCATGTATCTGCATATGGGTGCCTTTGGACCGAAGCGCATCGTCACCCAGGACGCGCAACACGACACCGCAGCCCCGTATGCTGTCGTCCAGAATGCCTACAGTCTGCTCGACGTGAGCGATCTTGTTTTCATCGATGCGCCAGGCACTGGCTTCAGTCGCGTCGTCGGAAAGGATGCCGGCAAAGCATTCTGGGGAACAGACGAAGATGCCCATGCCTTCGACCGTTTTATCCGCCGCTTCCTGACTAAGTACAACCGTTGGAACTCGCCAAAATATCTCTTCGGTGAAAGCTACGGCACCACCCGCAGCGCCGTGCTCAGCAACATGCTCCAGGGCGTCGACCTCAACGGCGTCATCCTGCTCTCGCAGATTCTTTCTTTCGACGACAGCGCCGACAGTCCGGAAGGCAATCCCGGAACCGACCAGGGCTATATCCTCGCTCTCCCCTCGATGGCTGCCACCGGCTGGTATCACCACCGTCTCGCAAACCAGCCTCCGGCGCTCGAACCCTTCCTCCGTGAAGTGGAACAATTCAGTCTCGGCGAATATGCATCCGCACTGCTCCAGGGAGCAGACCTCGGTGAGCACCGCAAGCATGCCATCGCCGAAAAACTGCAGGGCTACACCGGCGTGCCTGCTGCCTATTGGCTGCGCGCAAATCTACGTGTCAGCGGCGGCGACTTCTCCAAAGAACTGCAGAGTGAGTTAGGCATTACCACCGGCCGTCTCGACACACGCTACCAGGGCCCCGATATCGACCCGCTCAGCAAAGACGCCACCTACGATCCATTCACCAATGCCATCGACTCAGCCTTTGTCACAGCTATCAATCAATACGCGCGGCAGGATCTTAAGTATGGCGAGAACATGACCTACAAACCCAGTGCGCGCGAGAGTGATTTCCATTGGCATCTCGCCCATAAGACTCCCGGCGACGACGGCTGGGACGGCTCGAGCGTTAATGTGATGCCCGACCTCGCCATGACCATGAAGCGCAATCCAAAGATGAAGGTAATGCTGATGGGCGGCTACTTCGATCTCGGCTGCCTCTACTTCGGTGCCACCTACGAAATGAAGCACCTGCCCATGCCTCGTGAACTGCAGGCCAACATCAGTTATCACTTCTTTGAAACTGGTCACATGGTCTATATCAATGAGACTGCGTTGAAGAATCTTCATGACGACACGGCCGCTTTCATCCGTTCGACCGAAAGCGGACGCTGATCTGTTGACGGACCGTGTTGGAACGAGGATGGAAACAGAAGCCGGGTCTACTTCCATCCTCGTTGTAAAATAGAAGCAGGCGGTAGTTCGCTAGGGCATTAAGGATCAGGCCAGTGCCGGCTGATTCAAAGTCCAACAGGGTTCGCCCTGGAAACGCTCGTGAGGAGACTTGTCAGACTAACCGTATTCGGACGAGGGTTCGATTCCCTCCAGCTCCACCATAACCACTCATGGGGCTGCCAAGGTTTCGACGGGTATGCGATGTCTGAAAGACGAGCCGGATCGGTCGCCCACGTTAAGGGAGGCCAGACCACAAATGCGAAGAATGCATCTGTAGCCGGTAACAAGAGCAACCTCTTGACGTTTGCCCCGCGCAATTCGTCCGCTGTTGCCTTTGCTGCCGCGGCCTAGTTGAAAAACTAGTCCACTGAGTGAGATGACTCAGTTCCTCAACGTCCAACCGGGGTGCGAAGCCCCGGACTTTAAAAGCCGCCGCGGCGTCCTCTTGACCCTTCCTGTTCCCCTTTAGCTTTACTCCACACGGCCTGCACTTATCCGCGATGATAGACACGTGTTGAATTCCCAGCTCTCTACCAGGATCGAGGCCGGATCACGATCGCGTCTGCTGCGCGCAGAGGCTCTATGGCTTGTCTTCACTACAGCCGTATGTGCTCACTTCGCACTCATCTACGACTGGAGCAGCCGGCCTTTCCTGAACCTGCCGCGCTATGCGGCCGGGCTCGAAGCTTCGCCCTTTCAGGAGCGCGTCCTGATGAGCTGGGTTCTCCGCTCCGTCGGCCGCTTTCCAGCACTTACACGCATCAGTGCACACCTGCCCGAACAGCTGCACAATCCATACATTTTCATCCAGCTCATGGTGAGCTTCGCAGCCATGTTCGGCGCGATCGCATTTACC
>CAZZYN010000137.1:0-5161 GCA_964658265.1 uncultured Acetobacteraceae bacterium
GGACCTTCCCGACGTCGACCTGATTCTTGTCCCCGTCGGCGGCGGCGGCCTCATCAGCGGTGTCGCCGCTGCAGCCAAGCAGCTCAAGCCCTCCGTCAAAGTCATCGGCGTCGAACCAGAACTCGCCGGAGACGCCGCCGAGAGCTTCCGCGCCGGCCGCATCATCAAATACACCGCCGAACAGACCAGCCGCACGATGGCCGACGGCCTGCGCACACAATCCGTCGGCGCCCTCAACTTTCTTCACATCCAGACCTTCGTCGATGACATTGTCCGCGTGAATGAAGATGAGATTTGTGAAAGCATGCGCATGCTGCTCAAAGGTTGGCGTCTGGTCGCTGAGCCAAGCGGAGCCGTCACTACTGCCGCCGCACTCTTCAAGCAGCACCTGCTGCCACCCTTCCAGAAAGCAGTCGTTGTGCTCAGCGGCGGCAACATGGAAGGCGAGCTGCTCAAAAGCCTTCTGTAACTGCAGCCTTTCTAGGCCGCCCAGGGATTCAACAGGACCACCGGTGTGCCCGCGACATCGACGAGGTTTCGTGTCACCAGTGTCAATTGATGATGCATCGCCGTCGTTAACAGCAGTGTGTCGATCACCGGCCTGGATCGCTGGCCGGATAACTCACCCCAAAGTCTTCCGATTACCGTGTTGATGCTGAGTATTCTGTCCGCGAAGCTATACTCCAGCCCGTCAGCCCACTCTGCGAGTCGACCCGCCATGAAGCTGTCCGTAACGGCCTTGGCTGCAATTCCCTTACGCAGTTCGCCCAGGCTCAGTACACTCACGTACATCGCAGAAGGTGACGTCCGCTCCAGAAAGTCAACGACTCTTCGATCAGGGATCTTTTTTCTGGTTTCAGACAGGACGTTGGTATCCAGCAGGTAGCCGGACAACTTACCCCGAGGAGCTCCAGTCGCGCCTCTCGCTGCACTGCCAGTCTCCATCAAAGATCGATGGTCCTGCCTTCATCAGCATTCCGTTCCACTTCGAAATCATCCACCTTCGGGCCGCCCAGCAGGTAAGACCGGAAATCCGGTTTATGCGCCGTCAGCGCCCGATACTCCTCGATCGACAGCACCACTGCGCGCTCACTTCCGTGCCGCGTAATCAGCTGTGGGCCTTTGGCATGCGCATCTTCCAAAAGCTCGCTGAACCGGTTCTTCGCGTCGTTAATTGCCCAGCACCCCATCCAATCACCGCCTTAACCTCCCTAATTATAGACATATCCTCCTTTTTTTCCAACTTTTTTCCTCGTCCTTCATTTATCCTTCAAAGTGCAGGTAATCCTGCTCCATCGCCATGCGAATGTGTCTGCTTTCCCTCGCCTTTTTCCTGGTACTGCCCGCCGCCCGGCCTGCGGACAAGCCGCCTTCCGGCGAACTGGCCACAGTCATACGCGTCGCCAACGTATATGTGGGCGCTGACGCCAGCTCCAATCGTCTCGACCAGGTGACCCCGGGCCGCGAGCTCCTCGTCCTCGAGCACAACGGGAAATGGGTCCGCGTTTTCGCCAATACCGATTCGGTCCAGAATCGCGACTCTTCCGCTCCGGTCTTTAGTTCCGAGTCCGCTACCCCGCCCGTCTCCGGCTGGATGGAGGATAAAGGTCTCATTACCGTCAGCACTGCCAGGGGCGCAGAAATTCTCTACGGTGCAGCCGTCACTGCCGAAAAGGAAGCCAACGAGCCGCACGCTCAGCGCGCCGCGCAGGACGCCCGCCTCCTCTACACCCGCGTCGCCCAGCTCTTTCCGCAAAGCCCCATCGCTCCAGAAGCCGCCTGGCGCTCGGCAGACATCAAGTGGCAGCTCGAACGTGTCGACGTCTTCTCCCTACCGTCCGCTCACGAAAAAGAGAACTACCTGCGTCCGACCATCAACGAAGACGAGATGCGGAAGCTCGAAAAGAAGTATCCCAACTCGCGCTGGTCCGACCTCGCCGCCTGGGACATGCTCGATAACAAAATCTGTGGTGACTGGCAAGGTTCCACTAAGTGTCCCGAAAAGGAAGCCGAGCTCTACGAAAAATACGCCGAGCAGCATCCAGATTCACCCAAAGCACCGGAAGCCCTCTTCAATGCTGTCTACCGTGAAGCCGCAGCCGGCGATATCTACGAAGGCAGCGATGACAAAAAGCGCGGTGACATCGAACGCGGCAAAGCAGCAGCCATCGCCAGCAAGCTTGAGGCCAAATACCCGCAGTCCGAATACACAGCCCGCGCCGCCAGTCTGATATACAAGGTGCAGCAAAGTATCCCCGTGTACGGCGGCGCAAGCTAAGTCAGACCGCACAGCCGGGGTTACACAGGCAGCATCTGGAGAGGAATTTTGAACGATTACGTAGTCTCTGCCATCCTCGGCGTTGTCGAGGGCCTCACTGAATTCCTGCCCGTCAGCTCCACCGCCCATCTCCGCATCGCCGAGGCCCTGCTGCACCTTCCACTCGCCGACCCGTTCTGGAAGATGTACACCATCGTCATTCAGCTCGGCGCCATCCTTGCGCTGCTGCTTCTCTTCACCGGCCGCATTCTCGAATTTCTTCGTACCTTTCCAAAAGGGGAGAAGGGCGACCGCACCGTCCTCAACCATCCTGTCACCCTCACCCTTGCCGCCTTCGTTGTGACTTCGATCCTCTCCCTGCCCCTGATCAAACTGATCGGCAAAAACCTCGAAAGTCTCCGCGTCATGGCTCTCGCCCTGCTCATCGGCGGCATCATCATGTGGGTTGTCGATGCGCTCAGTGTTCGTCGCAAAGCCCCGGTGCAGACGGTCGAACAGATGTCGCTGCCGCAGGCCGTCTGGATCGGCTTCTGCCAGTCTTTTTCCGCCGTCTTTCCTGGAGTCTCGCGCTCCATGTCGACCATCGCTGCCGGTCAGATCGCGGGCATGTCCCGCCCCGCCGCACTCGAGTTCAGCTTCCTCGTCTCCATCCCCACCATGATCGCCGCCACCGGCTACAGCCTGCTGAAGGTTCTCCATCCCGGCAAACATGCTGAAGACGCCAACGCCATGGTCCCGCTGGTCATGACCACACATAATTGGATCATCCTGGCCATTGGCCTGGTCGTCTCATTCATCGTCGCGCTTGGTGTAGTCGAGTGGTTTCTGCAATGGGTGCGCCGCCACGGCTTCGTCGTCTTCGCCGTCTACCGCATCGTCCTCGCCCTGGCGCTCCTCTTCTTCGGCGCCAGAATCTTCCGGACATAGCGAAGCATCGCAACTCAGAAAGATCCGGGTGCCCCATCCTCGTGCAGCAGGGATGGGCGCCCGCGCGCATGTGCGAACCGCACTTGCCGTGAGCCAACGGCCTCCGCACCCATACGGCCAACACCCAGTACGTAGCAAGCTCGATTCAAGCCGCTGCTTTCCTGATCCAGCTCCCGATTTCTCTGGAATAATGAACCTGCTCTGGTGACTGGACTGTTCGACCCTCCTCGCGAGGTCGACGCCGCGCTACGCCCTCATGAGCTTCAGTCCCGTCCTCAAACACAACATGGCCCTGCCGACACCGCTCAGTCTTCCTTTCACGCCGACGAAGAACAAGCGCCTGAACGAATTCGTTGGCCTGGCCCTGCTCGTCTCCGCCATCCTCCTTCTCCTTGCCCTCATCTCCTACAATCCGTCTGACGCCTCGTTCAACACCATCAGCAGCAGCCGTACTGTTGGCAACTGGGCCGGTGTCATCGGCGCCAACACCAGCGACATCCTCCTCCAGGTAGAAGGTGCTGCAGCCCTGCTGCTGCCAATCCTGCTCGGCATGCTCGGCTGGTCCTGGCTTCGCTCGCGTGCCACCCCCGCGCCCTGGGCAAAAGTTACCGGCGTTGTTCTCTACGCCATCTTCGGACCAGCCTTCTTCGCACTCCTCCCCGGCCACCTGCTCTGGAGGAATGCTGTTCCTGTCGAAGGTCTGACCGGCCGGCTGCTCTTCGACCTGCTCGTCGGCTATCTGAACTTTCCCGGCACCTGCGTCATCGTGCTCAGCGTTCTCGCCATCTCGCTGTACCTCACCACGGCATTCAGCTTTACCAGCACCCGCGCCTGGCTCGCCGTGCAGCTTTCCTACTGGTACGCCTTGCGCGATCGATACACCAACTGGAAGCTGGCTCGAGCCCGCACCCAGGCCATGAAGCGTGCCGAGAAGCAGCACGATCGCGAACTGGCAGAAGCCCGCCGTCAGGATGAGCTGCATGCCCAGGCTGACTACCATCCCGACACCCTCGACTTCGAGGCCGAACATCAGGCCGAGCCACAGCGCCGTTCCCTGCTCAGCTGGTTCCAGAATCGCAGGCAGACCGATCAAGAAGATCACGAAGCGCTCCCTGCCACTCGCCAGGGTGGCTTTGCCGACACTATGCCCGCAGGCGCTGGAGCGCCCAGCCACTACCAGCCCATCGTCGAACCACCGCCGCCAACGCCATCCGTATGGGAGACCATCCCGCGCGCCCAGGTTCCCGATCCTCTGCCCGAGCCCGAGCTCGATTTCTTCGCCGCCATTGACGCCAAGCAGAGCCGTCTCGCCCAGCAGGTCTTCCCGGCAGCTGCTCCCGCAGACGATCCCGCACCAGTCCGCTCCATCACCTTCGCCGAGCGCGCCGATATCGAAACCCGTTCCATCACGACCACTGCCAAAGCCGTTTCCGGCTACCGGCTCCCACCCTCGTCTCTGCTCCACCGATCGGAGGACCAGGCCGAGGTTCGAGAAGAAGAGCTACGCGAAGAAGCCCGTGTCCTCGTCGAAAAGTGCGGCGAGTTCGACGTTGGCGGCCAGATCACCCAGATCAATCCAGGCCCCGTCGTCACCACCTTCGAGTTCCGTCCAGAAGCTGGTGTCAAGTACAGCCGCGTCACCGGCCTGGCCGAAGATCTCTGCCTTGCCATGCGCGCTGAAAGCATCCTCATCGAGCGCATGGCCGGCAAAAGTACAGTCGGCATCCAGGTACCCAACACCACGCGCGAAACCATCTGGCTGCGTGATGTCGTCGAAGCCGAAAACTTCGTTAATGCCAAGTCCAAACTCACGCTCGCCATGGGCAAGGACATCAACGGCCGCATCGTCACCGCCGACCTCGCCACCATGCCGCACGTGCTCATCGCCGGCTCAACCGGCAGCGGCAAATCAGTAGCCATCAATGCCATGATCATGTCCATCCTGTTCAAGAACAC
>CAZZYN010000138.1:0-5027 GCA_964658265.1 uncultured Acetobacteraceae bacterium
TTCCACTGCGGCGAATAATAGACGGACCCGCTGCGGAAATCCCATTCCCACATGCCGCCGGGAGCACTACGGGAGGCAAGCGACAGACGCTCTTCGCGACGCCGCAACGCCCGGCTGGCCCGCTGCCGCGTCAACTGGGTGCGGATCCTGGCGAGTGCCGCGGGATAATCGACAGGCTTGGTGATGTAATCATCCGCGCCGGCTTCCAGCGCCTCCGCAATCTTCGCGCCGCTGGTCTCAGCAGTCAGCATGATGATCGACAGATCCTGCGACCCGCCATCCTGCCGCAGATGCCTGAGCACCTCAAAGCCGCTCATTTCAGGCATCATGTGGTCCAGCAGCAGCAGGTCATACTCGTCCGATCGCAGGGCCGCCAGCGCTGCGGCGCCACTCTCCGCACTGCGCACCAGGAAGCCGCTGCGCTCCAGCCTGCGCGAGCACAGGTCACGATTCCATTCTTCGTCGTCGACTACCAGGATCCTAGCGGCCGGCATACGCTGTCCAGCCACACTGCTGAGCATCCGTTGGATTGCGGGAGCGGCGCGCGCAGCTCAGCCCCGGCACCGCGGCCCTGGCCCCGGCGAGTGCCTCCATCTTCTGTAACAGCCGCGCAAACATAAGCGGTTTGGTCTCGAAGTCGTCCGAGCCGGCAGCCAGGGCCCGCTCGCGCTCGCCGGCCATGGCATGGGCCGTGAGTGCAATGACCGGCAGGGAGCGTGTAGCAGCAATCGACTTCAACTGGCGGATTGCCGCCCAGCCATCCAGCAGCGGCAGGCGGAGGTCCATAAGGACCACGTCCGGACAGGCCGAAGGCGCCAGGCGCAAGGCTTCGATTCCATCGGCTGCTACCAGCACTTCCCATCCATGACGAATGAGACGCCGCGACAGCATGTCCCGATTTGCTTCGTTGTCTTCTACCAGCAGGACTCGATACAAGACGCGCCACCTCGAACACTCTCCGCAACCACGCGCAGCAGGATTGAACCGGCAGACGCGAGATGCCTGACAGGTTGTATATCGGCGCAGGGGCGAGAGCGTTCAAGAACGATAGTGACTGGTATGGTTACCATCCCGGTTACTGCTGGCAACAGTCGACCAATGCGTGGTGCTGCTGCTGCGAACCGGGATGGTTGTGCTTCAGTTTCGAAGAAAATGGTCGGCGACGCGCAGGGAGAGCGCCATGATGGTCAGCGCAGGATTGGCTGGTTGTGCGCTGGGGAAGACCGAGTGGTCATTGATCCAGAGATTGGCCACATCGTGCGCATGGCCCCAGCCGTCGACCACGGAGTCATCCGGGTCGTTGCCCATGCGGCAGGTGCCGATGGCGTGAGCGGTGCGGTTGAAGCTCCAGAGATCAGTCGCACCGGCGGCTTCCCAGATGCGGCGCATGAGCTTCTCGGCATGCGCGACCATGCGCACCTCGTTCTCGCCGGCAGTGAAGTAGATGTGGGGTTTGGGCAGGCCGCGTGCATCCACTTCGTCTGACAGCTTGAGGAAGTTGCTATCGCTGGGCATGCATTCTCCGTTGATACCCATGCCGGCGACGCGACTGTAGCAGCGAAGGTATTCGGTAAGTTCGCGGCCCCACAGTTTGCGGCCTCGCGTGACGCTGTCAGCCCAGGTGACGGGCATGATGCCGTAGCTTTGCACAAGATAGCCACCGGCAAAGTCAGCGTCTTCTGGCCGGATCGTGTCTTCCGTGATGAGCGAGGCGGGGAAGCCTTTGTAGGGACGGGTGTCCTGCTCAAAGGTGCCCCAGAGCTGGGTGGACGTATGGGCCATGAAGTTGCGACCGACCTGGCCGCTGCGATTGGCGAGGCCGAGACGGAGCAGGAGTCGCGGCGTTTCGACAGCGCCGGCACAGAGGAAGACGGCGCGGCAACGCTGCTTCTTTTCAACACCACCCTCGTGATAGACGACGGCGGTGATGTTGCCCTGACTGTCGCGTTCGAGATCAATAACAAAACAACCGGGACGGATCTCTGCACCGGCCTGGATGGCGGCTGGGAGATAGGTGACATCCATACTGCCTTTGGCGCCGTTGCGACAGCCCTGGTGACAGAAGCCGCGGTTTATGCAGGCGTGGCGCTGGTGATAGCCGGGCTGCTCGTAATCCTGCGAAAGGGCGGCGAGTGGAGCCGGAGCGGTGCGGATGCCGAGCTCGCGACAGCCTCGTTCCATCAATTGAGCAGGGGCATTGAGGGCGACCGGCGGCAGGGGATAGCGCCGCTGCGGATCCCACGGATACTGTTCCGGACCGGAGACGCCGATGAACTTCTCAACTTCCTCGTAGTAGGGAACCAGCTCGGGATACTGGACAGGCCAGTCCCGGCTGAGTCCGTACTCGGTGGCGAGCTGAAAGTCGCGGGGATCGGGCCGCGGGACGTAGGCGCCGTAGTGGAGGGTGGAGCCGCCGACACCGATACCACTGTTGTTTTTACCGAAGGCGACGGGATCGTCACCGCCGCTGATACGTTCATCGAGCCAGTAGAGATCGCTTTGGGCGATTTCGTCCGACGCGTACTTGGCGGGGTCCTGGAAGCCGCCGGCCTCGAGCGCAACGACGGTTCGGCCGGCCTGGGCGAGACGAGCGAGGATGGGGGCGCCGCCGGCACCGGTACCGATCACGACGGCGTCGACGACTTCATCCTGTTGAAAGCGCTGCATGGGTACTTCGGAGAGTGGGAGCATTACTGCACATCCTTTTCATGGACGAGCGGGCCGGGGGCTGGTTCCCAGGGCTGAGTGTTGCCGAGACCGATCTCGGACCAGCCGGTGGGCTCATCGGCAAAGCCATCGAAGCCGATGGCCATCATGACATCCGGATGCGAGACATAGATGGCTGTCGCCATGGCGAGCAATTCTTCGAACCAGCGGGCGGCATTGATGCCGGACCACGTGAGACGGCCGTCCTGCGCCTTCCTGAGGAGGGCCTGCTGCTGGGGTGCCGGGGCGGCTGCGAAGGAGCCGCCGGCCTCGGCATCGAGATGGCGGAGGCCCTGGCTGAGAGCTTCCTGATCAGCAGGCAGGGAGTCGTATCGCCAGCCGTCGCCGGGGCTGGTGGCAACCTGGGTCTCGAGGCGTTCAGCGATCTGGAGGTCGGCTGCGTCTGGCAGGAGGTTCAGGATAACGGCGCGAAGGGTGGCCATGCCGTCGGCTGTGAGCAAGTGCGGCTGGTAGACGGTGCCGGGCTCTGAAGGTCGCCGCAATCTTTCGTGCAGGGCTGTCCGCGTAGGTGGAGAGACGCGGGCGGAATCAAGAATGTGCAACAGGTCATCACGCATGCAGGGAACACTTCTCCTGAATCAATTGCTGAATGGATTGTTCTCGTGGCAGTTCAGATGCAGCCAGGATTGCGCATTGCGAGCGAAGGGCTACTGGCGTTCAGCGAAGCAACAGCGCGAAAGTTTTTGTGGATTTGACTGCAACATGCATGTGCGGCAACGAGTCAGCGGGCCTGATCGGGCGGGCAGAACTCACTGCGGCGGCGAGAGTAGAGAAAGTAGATGACCAGGCCGATGACCAGCCAGACAAAGAAGCGCAGCCAGGTAATGACGGACAGGCCAGTCATTAAAAGGATGCAGAAGATGATGCTGAGGACCGGCGTGACGAAGCCGCCGGGAGCACGGAAGCCGCGGTGGCGTTCGGGTTCACGGACACGCAGGATGATGACGCCGATCGAGACCAGCACGAAGGCAAAGAGGGTGCCGATGTTGGAGAGGTTCGCGAGCGTGCCGATGTCGAAGAGGCCGGAAGGAATGCCGACAACAATACCAGCGACCCAGGTGGCGACATCGGGGGTGAGATACCTGGGATGGACGCGGCTGAAGATGGTGGGCAGCAGGCGGTCGCGCGACATGGCGAACCAGACGCGGGACTGGCCGATTTGGAAGACCAGGATGGACGAGATCATACCCATCAGGGCGCCGAAGAGGACGGCGAGGCGCACCCAGTGGAGGCTGTGCTGGCCGGGGACGAGCGAGAGCTTTTTGAGTGCGTTGACGACGGGCGCAGCGTCGTCGACCATGGTGTCCCACTTGATGAGGCCGGTGAGGCCGAGTGCGACGGCGACGTAGAGGATGGTGCAGACGATGAGCGTGGCGATGATGCCGATGGGGACATCGCGGCGTGCGTTTTTACATTCCTCTGCCGCGGTCGAGACCGAATCGAAACCGATGTAAGTAAAGAAAATAATGGAGCCGCCGGAGAGGATGCCGCCCCAGCCATTGGGTGCAAACGGGTGCCAGTTGGTGGGATGGAAGTACTGGCCGGCAGCGATAACGAAGACCAGGATGGCGCCGATTTTCAGCAGCACCATGGCATTGTTTGCACCTGCCGATTCGCGGATGCCGCGCACCAGGACGACGGTGATGAGCATCACGATGAGGAAGGCGGGAATGTTGAAGCCGGGGTGCCAGCCGGGGTTGTAGATGACTTTGTTCTGCAGGTCGGTGAGGCCGATGGGCAGGTAGGCGGGCGAGATCCATTTAGCGGAGGGATGAAAGCCGAACCAGTCGAGCAGATCAACGATATGGGCAGCGAAGCCGACGCTGACGGTCATGTTGGAGCCGGCATATTCGAGAATGAGGTCCCAGCCGATGATCCAGGCGACCAGCTCGCCGAGGGTGGCGTAGGTGTAGGTATAGGCTGAGCCGGCGATGGGAATCATCGATGCCAGTTCTGCATAACAGAGACCGGTGAAGGCGCAGACGATGGCGACCAGCACAAGCGAGATGGCGAGGGCGGGCCCGGCGCCAGGGCGGCCGGTGAGCGCACTGTGGTGCAGCAGGAAATTGATGACGGGAGAATTGAGAACGGACGCGGCATCCGCCGGCTCGCCGGAGATGGCGGTGCCGATGACGGTAAAGATCCCCGAGCCGATGACTGCGCCGATCCCGAGTGCGGTGAGCGAGACCGGGCCCAGTGTCTTTTTCAACGTGTGCTCGGACTTTTCGGAGTCCGAGATCAGCTTGTCGATCGATTTACGAGCGAAGAGTTGTGACAGGACCTGTAGCTCCGCAAAGAGA
>CAZZYN010000139.1:0-4908 GCA_964658265.1 uncultured Acetobacteraceae bacterium
AAGCCCGCACCCGTGAGCTTTGCCACCGAAAGCTATTTTGGAGTGACTGCAGTGCGCTTTATGGATGCAGCGGGCGCAGGCACTTATGGCCGCTACCAGATCGTGCCGGCTGCCGGCAGCGAGCATCTTGACGAGGAGGAGACCAGGGCCAGGAGTGCGCATTACCTGTTCGATGAGATTGCGGAACGTATCGCACGGCAGGTGATCAACTACACCATCAAGGCACAGCTTGCCGGACCGGAAGACATCGTCGACGATGCGACAAAGCACTGGCCCAGGGATCGTTCGTTGATCGAGCTGGGCGAAGTGAGTCTGACCGCGCTGGTGCCGCATGATGAAGCCGAACAGAAGCAGATCATTTTCGATCCGATCCCGCGTGTAGATGGAATCGAGCCATCGGACGATCCATTACTGGAGCTGCGAGCCGCCGTTTACCTCATGAGTGGACGACGTCGCAGGGCTGAGCAGACTGGCTCTGCGCAGGGAAGACAGTAGGATTTCAGCACTGTAAATTCCTGGAATATAAAAGCCCGGAGAGAATATCCTCCGGGCTTCTGTATTCTTGCGTTCATCCACAGACTACTGCTGCACTTTGCTGTGCCAGGAGTGCGCCGATTCAAGCGCCTTGTTGACGTTGGCGATGTTGATGGTGCCTTGATCGTTGAGCCAGTCTTCAAAAGCCTTGGCACCCTGCTTGGCGTACACAGGCACTCCGTCCGCCCAGGTCGCGCGGCCGCAGAGCACGCCGTTGAAGCTGGTGCCGCTCTCCGCTGCCAGGCCAAGGGTCTCGATGAACACGGCATTGCTGACACCAGCCGAGAGATAGATAAACGGCTTGTGCGTAGTGGAGGCAGAATCGCGGAAGTGCTGTAGTGCTTCTTCGCGCGTGTAGGCTTCTTCACCCTTGAACGCCCGCGTGCCCTTGACGAAGCCCATCTCGATCGGCACTTCTACCTTGAGGACGTCGACGTTGTACTTTGCCTTGCCGAACTCTTCCATCGAACCGGAGACGATCAGCGGCTTCTTCTTGGCATAGTCAAGCGTCTTCTCGCCCTTGCCATGTACGTCGTAGCCGACGAACTCGAGGAAGAACGGGATATCGTGCGCCAGGCACTCGTCGCCGATGCGCTCGATGAACGCATGCTTCTGGTCGTTGATATCAGAGGTCTCGTAAGGCGAGTAGTACAGCAGGATCTTGATGCAGTCCGCACCGGCTTCCTTGAGGCGCTGCACGGACCAGTGATTGAGCAGGTCTGGCAGGCGGCCGGCCGTGTTCGAGTCGTAGCCGGTCTTCTCATAGGCCAGCAGCAGGCCCTTGCCATTGCGATGGTGTGTAGCGGGCAGGCCGAATTCCGGGTCGAGCAGGATGGCCGAAGCGTGCTTGGTCAGCACGGATGTCACCAGGGTCTTGAACTCTTCCAGCGCCTCGGGCGGTATATCCGCGACACCCTTTTCCTTGGCCAGGGACTTCTGCAGGGAACCGCGCTGGTCCATGGCAGCTGCGGCGATCACACCGCGCTCATTTGATACAGCTTTCAGACCGGCCAGTTTCCCGGGCGTAATTTTCGAACTCATGTCTTCTCCTGAATTTGCAATTCAACGGTCGGAAATACGTTTCGCCACCACGCCCGCTTTCGTGACGAGCGGCAGCGTAAAGTGCAGCCGCGATGATTATAAGACGGAGTGGCAGAGGCTGTTTTCAGGCCAGAGGCTTCATTGGCGTAGGACTCACGGCGCCGAGACGGAGGTTGGGCCGGGCAGACAGATCGTTCGGCGCGTATTCTCCGGCAACCAGCTTGGGCCACGCCGCTGCCGCAATCATGGCAGCGTTGTCTGTCGAGAGAGCCAGGGACGGAAAGCCGACTGGCAATCCGCGGGCTGCTGCTTCGGCAGTAAACGCCACGCGAAGCTCGCGGTTGGCTGCCACTCCGCCGGAGACGAGCACACTGGCCGCGCCGTAATGCTCCGCCGCCGCAAAGGTGCGACGCTTCAAATTTTCGACGACTGCATGCTGAAAAGACGCGATCAGGTCAAGCGTCTGCTGATCGCAGAGTGACAGCGCATCTGCCGGACGGGGAGCAGGGATGGCCATCAGGGCTTCACGCCGCGCCTCGATGGCCGGCTTCAACCCCTGCACCTCGACATACCGCAGGACCGCCGTCTTGATGCCGCTGAAAGAGAAGAGTGTTTCGGCCGCAAGTGCATCCTGCCAGGCCTTCACATCGTCCTTCGTCACCTGGCCGAGATGCGCCTTGGGCTTGACCTGCGCAAAAGTGAAGGGCACCGCGCGCGGGTTGCCGTGGGCTGCCAACGCATCGATGAAGGGTCCGCCGGGATAGGGCAGGCCGAGCAGCTTGGCCACCTTGTCAAAGGCTTCGCCGGCTGCGTCATCCACCGTGCGGCCGACATTGCGATAGCGCCAGGCTGCGTCTTTCTGCCGGGTCGCGAGATACAGATGAGTATGGCCGCCGGAGACGACCAGGGCCAATGCAGGCAGCGGGAGGCTATCTTCCCCAATGAGCGATTGTTCAAGCAGGACCGCGTGTATGTGGCCTTCGAGATGGTTAACGGCAATCAGCGGTTTGCCCAAAGCGAAGGCGAGTGCCTTGGCATAGGTGATGCCCACATGCAGAGCCCCGGCGAGTCCTGGACCTTCAGTAACGGCGATGGCCGTAAGGTCTGAAAATGCGACCCCAGCCTGGTCAAGCGCAGCCTGCACCACCGGCACAATGTTGCGCAGATGTTCGCGCGAAGCAAGCTCGGGAACCACGCCTCCCCAGGGTGCATGCGTTGCGAACTGCGAAGCCACGACACTCGATCGCTGATCACTGCCTCGCGCAACGACGGCAGCCGCAGTCTCGTCGCAGGAACTTTCGATGCCGAGTATCAGGCCTGCATCCTGCAGGTCAGCGCTGTCGCTATGTGGGTGCTCGCTCACTTCCTTATCATAGTGAAGTGAGTGAACAGCTTCAGTCGAGCAGGAAGGGTCCGGCAGGTTCCGCGACACAATACAACGCCGCCCTTACGATTGTCCGCGCGCTGCGTACTGCCGGCTACACGGCTTACTTCGCCGGCGGCTGTGTGCGGGATTTACTGCTGGCAAGGGCGCCGCTGGACTACGATGTCGCGACCGACGCACGCCCGGATGCCGTACTTGGTCTATTTCCCAGGACTTACGCGGTCGGCGCACATTTTGGGGTCGTGCTGGTGTGCTCGCTTGTGGATGAAACAGAGATTGTTACCGAGGTAGCGACGTTTCGCCATGACGGTGCGTACACCGACGGCCGCCATCCGGATGCGGTGCAGTTTTCTGAAAGCGCCGAAGAAGATGTGCAGCGGCGTGATTTTACGATCAACGGCATGCTGCTTGATCCCCAGGTGGATGGCGAAGCCGCCGTGCTCGATTTTGTTGGCGGCCGCGCCGATCTGCGTGCCCGCATCATCCGGGCTATAGGCGATCCGGTGCGACGCTTCACCGAGGACAAGCTGCGCATGCTGCGGGCTGTTCGTTTTGCAGCGCGCTTTGATTTTGCGATTGAGTCCAGGACTCTGGCAGCGGTCCGGCAGTTGGCGGCGCAAATCGTACAGGTCAGCCAGGAGCGCATCCGCGATGAGTTGACCCGCATGCTGACCGAGGGCCATGCGGCGGGTGCCTTCAATCTTCTTGATGAATCGGGCTTGTTGGAGCATGTGCTGCCCGAAGTGGCACGCATGAAAGGGGTGGCGCAGCCGCCGGCCTACCACCCCGAGGGCGATGTCTGGGTGCATACCCTGCTTCTGCTCGAAAAGCTGGAGCCGGGTGCCTCGCCGACGCTGGCCTGGGGTACACTGCTGCACGATGTGGGTAAGCCGCCGACGTATCGCGAAGCGCCGGACCGCATCCGCTTCGACGGGCACGCCGAAGTCGGTACACGGATGACGGAAGCAATTCTGAAGCGACTCCGCTTTTCGAATGATGAGGCAGAACAGATAGCCCTGCTGGTCAAAAATCACATGCGCTTCGGTGACGTGAAAGAAATGAAGGATTCCACGCTGAAGCGGTTTTTCCGGCTGCCCAGATTTGACGAACACCTCGCCCTGCACCGCATGGATTGTCTTTCGAGCCACGGGCTGCTCGAGTTGTATGACTATGCGAAGGGCCGTTACGAAGCGACGCCAATTGAGCAGGTGCGCCCGGCACTGCTGGTCTCGGGCAAGGATCTGATAGCAGCAGGGTATCGGCCCGGTCCACGCTTCAAGGAGATGCTGGCAGCGGCGGAAGATGCGCAGCTCGAAGGAACCATCCACACCCGGGACGAAGGACTGGAACTGATCCGGCAGATTTATCCTTCAGCCAGCTGAGAGGTCAGCGGCGGAGCAGGTACAGCGTCCACGAAGCCAGTGTGCAGGCGTCCTGAATCGTGCCATCGCGCAGCATGGCCTCGAAGTCCTGCACGCGCACCCGTTGGACCACCAGGTCATGTTCTTCCTGGTCCCGTTTGACCTCGCCCATACTCAGGCCCTCGGCAAGAAAGACATGTTGTTTCTGGTTGGCGAAGCCGTAAGCGATGTGCAGCGTGCCCAGGTGTGTCATGCGTTCAGCAAGCAGTCCGGTTTCTTCACGCAGTTCGCCGCGGGCGAGTTCTTCCGGATTCGTCACGGCACGCTCCCAGCCCCCCTGCGGCAGCTCCACACAGCGCTGCTGGATGGTGTAGCGGAATTGTTCTACCAGGTAGATGTGGTCGCCATGCACCGGGTCCCGATCGATCGCGATGATCGAAGCGCATTCATCCTTGTCGACCACGCTGTAGATGCCTTCGACGCCGTGACCGTCCGGATAAATGCGTTCGATGTGATCTTCGCGCAGGCTCATCCACTTGTTGCGATAGACTTCGCGGCTGCTCAGCGTCCGGATGCTCATGTATCTAA
>CAZZYN010000140.1:0-4731 GCA_964658265.1 uncultured Acetobacteraceae bacterium
CTGGGTTGAATTTCTCCGTGTCCCTTTGGAGAACGGAAGGGTGGGTGTGGCGCGGTTTAGGGGCAATACGGAAACGAATCTGGTTGCCCCGAAAGGCTGGACATTTGAGAGGTCGCTTTCACGCAGCGCGATCTTCCAACCCGGGATGCAACCTGATGCGAACCTTGAGTTTTTGAGAGCTGAGGATGGCGTTACTGTGTATCGAGACAGGCGTAGCGGCCGCGAAGTCTTCATCGGGCGGACGACCAGCCTCTGAGCGGACTGCTGAGCGTGAGGCGACCTGAAAAATGCCTGTGAAAGTCAAGGAAAGATGATCGAAGAGGCCCTTAAAAGCAGGTGACGGCGAGAATACAGGGTGCTGCGGTTCTGTGGCATCCGGTTCTTTGAACCGGTATACTAAACGTTGTGACAACCATAGCGATTCAGCCCCCGACTACGACCTCCGCGCACGGCGGCTCCTCTGCGGATATTGCGGCAAAGAAAAGGGTTCTGCTGCTTAAGCCGCGGGGCTTCTGTGCCGGCGTGGTACGTGCGATCGACATTGTGAATATAGCGATTGATACGTTTGGCGCGCCGATCTACGTCCGTAAAGAGATTGTTCATAACAGCTTTGTGGTGAACGAGCTGGCAGAGAAGGGCGCAATTTTCGTCGATGACATCCAGGATGTGCCGGCGGGAATGCGCGTGATTTACTCGGCGCACGGAGTTTCGCCGGAGGTGCGGCAGCGCAGTAAGGATCGCGGCCTGAAGGTGATCGATGCAACCTGCCCGCTGGTCACCAAGGTCCATGTCGAGGCCGTGAAGTTTGCCAAGCAGGGCTATTCGCTGGTGCTGATCGGGCATCGAGATCATGACGAGATCGAGGGCACGCTGGGCGAGGCGCCGGATGTAACGCAGGTGGTGTCGACCGTGGATGAAGTGCGGACCCTGGAAGTGCCGGATCCGAACCGCGTGGCGTACCTGACGCAGACGACGCTCAGTCTCGACGAGGCGCGGGACATTATCCAGGCGCTGAAGCAGAAGTTTCCGAATATAGTCGGACCGCATTCGCAGGATATCTGCTACGCGACGGAGAACCGGCAGGTAGCAGTCAAGAATGTGGCGCACGATGCAGACCTGGTGCTGGTGGTGGGATCGAATAACAGTTCGAACTCGAACCGGCTGGTGGAGGTTTCGCAGAATCTTAGTACGAATGCCTACCTGATCGATAACTTCCGCGCGATCCAGCCGGTGTGGCTGGAGAATGTGCGGACAGTGGCGGTTACGGCAGGAGCTTCGGCACCGGAGGTACTGGTGGCGGAGGTGGTTGAGTATCTGCGCGAGAACGGCTTTGACGGTGTGGAAGAAGTAGAAGTGATGCCGGAAAACGTGCGATTTGGTCTGCCGCCGGAGATTGTGCGGGCGATCAAGCCGGCGGGAACGACTGCGGCAGCAGTGTAGTTAATGCTGGACAGGGCGCGCCTGTATGAGGCGGCCTGGCAGGGGTGAGGCCGGCTGGTTAAAGCGGTACACAGGCCAGCTCACTTGACCATGGAAGGCTAGACATACCGGATGAAACAGACAGAAGTGAATGAGACTCCCGCGGTACCCCGGTTTGGCAGGCTGGATGTCAGCGTCGACCAGGTGGATCGGGCGGTAGAGCTTTCCCGGGACTACATATTTTCACTGCAGCATGCAGAAGGCTATTGGGGTGGCGAGCTGGAAGCAGACGCTATGCTGGAGGCCGACTACATCTATGCGCATGTACTGCTGGGTACAGGTGATCCGGGCAAGATGCAGCGAGCCCTGAACGAGATCCTGCGCTACCAGAACGAAGACGGCAGCTGGAGTATCTATCCGGGTGGGCCTGGCAATATCAGCCTGGCGGTAAAGTGCTATTTTGCCGGCAAGCTGATGGGGATGTCACCGAATGAGCCGCGGATGGCAAGGGCGCGGGAGTGGATCCTGGCGCACGGCGGCGTGACCGAATGCAATACGTTCACCAAGATCTATCTCTGCTCGCTGGGCCAGTATGAGTATGACGCGGTGCCTGCTGTGCCGCCGGAGATCGTGCTGTTTCCGAACTGGTTCTACTTCAATATCTACGAGATTTCGGCGTGGTCGCGGGCGATCCTGGTGCCGTTGTCGATCACATATGCGAAAAAGCCATTCAAGAAGATCCCGCAGGAGATGGGCATCGATGAATTATTCGTTGATGGCCGGGAGAATGCGAATCTGCACCTGCGCTGGGATAAGGAGAAGCCGGTAAGCTGGCGCAATTTCTTCCTGTTCTGCGACCGCGTCGCACACCTGGCGGAGCGCGTGCACATCCGGCCTCTGCGGCGGGTAGCACTGAAGAAGGCCGAGAAGTGGATGCTCGAGCGCTTCGAGATGAGTGATGGACTCGGCGCGATTTATCCGGCGATGCTGAATGCGATTATTGCGCTGCGCTGCCTGGGATACTCGAATGACGATCCACAGGTGATCCGGGCGATGGACGAGTTTGAGAAGCTCGGGATCGACGAGCCCAATGGAACAGCGGACTATCCGGTGCCGACATTCCGGATGCAGCCCTGTGTCTCGCCGGTATGGGATACGGCGCAGGCCGTGTTTGCACTGGGTGAGTCGGGAATCGGCAGGAAAGACCGGCGGCTGTTGAAGGCAGTCGACTGGATGCTGTCGAAAGAAGTGCGGCACAAGGGCGACTGGGCAGTGAAGGTCGGCAGTGCGCAGCCGGGCGGCTGGTACTTCGAGCATAACAATGAGTTTTATCCGGATACGGACGATTCGGCGCAGGTGCTGCTGGCGCTGAATAAAGTGGATAATCCGCGGGAGCGCTACCAGTATGACGTGGCGAGGCGAGCGATTGACTGGGTGTTTGCGATGCAGTGCCGGAATGGTGGCTGGGCGAGCTTCGATAAAGACAATACGAAGATGATCTTCCAGTACATTCCGTTTGCGGACCACAATGCGATGCTGGATCCGCCGACTGTCGACATTACCGGCCGAATACTGGAAATGCTCGCGACCTATGGTTACACCATGAAGGACAAGCGAGTCGAAAAGGCCATCCAGTTCATCTGGAAAGAGCAGGAAGTAGATGGCAGCTGGTTCGGCCGCTGGGGTGTGAATTACCTGTATGGAACATTCCTGGTCCTGCGCGGGCTGGAGGCGATTGGGGTATGGAACCATGAGCCGCAGATCCAGCAGGCGGCGGAGTGGATCCGGATGGTACAGAACAGCGACGGCGGATGGGGCGAGACGTGTGGCAGCTATGACGACCCGGATCTGCGGGGCACGGGCGTGAGTACTCCTTCGCAGACGGCGTGGGCGATTCTTGGATTGCTGGCGGCCGGCGACAACCGCAGCGATTCCGTAGCGGAGGGCGTGCGCTGGCTGCTGGAGCGGCAGCGTACGGAAGGCGACCTGGCAGGAAGCTGGGACGAAACGATGGGCGAAGGTGCGACACGGCAGGCGATTGTCACAGGCACTGGATTCCCACGGGTGTTTTATCTTGCTTATCACGGGTATCGCGACTATTTCCCGCTGCTGGCACTGAGTACGTACCGACGGGCGCAGCAGGCACCAGCGGCATCAGGAATGCGGCCTGCTGTTCAGGGCTGAGTAAGTTCTTACCAAGTTTGAGGAGAGACAGTTTCTATGGCCGTACCGATTTCGCAGATGTGGACGGTAGCGACGTACGTATTGAAGCAGCGTCTATCCGGGCGCGATAAGTATCCGCTGATATTGATGATGGAGCCGCTGTTTCGCTGCAACCTGGCTTGCGCCGGGTGTGGAAAGATCCAGTATCCGGCACATATTCTGAAGCAGGAACTGACACCGGAAGAGTGCTTCAAGGCGGTAGAGGAATGTGGCGCGCCGATGGTGTCCATCCCGGGCGGTGAGCCATTGATGCATTCGCGGATCGTGGAGATTGTGGAAGGGCTGATTGCCCGCAAGAAGTACATCTATCTCTGCACCAATGCACTACTGCTGAAAGAGAAGATTGGCCAGTTCAAGCCGAGCAAATACCTGACGTTCTCGGTTCACCTGGATGGCCAGCGTGAGCATCACGACCTGTCAGTCTGCCGCGAGGGTGGCTATGACAAGGCAGTCGAGGGAATCCGTGAGGCAGTGAAGCGCGGCTTCCGCGTGACCACGAACACGACATTGTTTGACGGGACGGATCCGAACAGTGTGCGCGCCTTCTTTGACGAAGTGATGTCGATGGGCGTGGAAGGCATGGTGCTGTCGCCGGGCTACACGTATGACAAGGCGCCGGACCAGAAACACTTTATGGGCCGGGCGCGTTCGCGACGGTTGTTCCGCGCGATCCTTTCGAACCGCAAGAAGGAATGGAAGTTCAACATGTCGCCCCTGTTCCTCGAATTTCTGATGGGCAAGCGCGACTATCAGTGCACTCCATGGGGTTCGCCTGCATTCAATATCTTTGGCTGGCAGAAGCCCTGCTACCTGCTGCAGGATGGCTATGCGGACAGCTACAAGGAATTACTGGCGACCACGGACTGGAAGAATTACGGGACGGAATCCGGTAATCCGAAGTGTGCGAACTGCATGGTGAGCTGCGGGTATGAGCCGACGACGGTGAACCATGGCTTTGGTTCGCTGGGCGGATTCATGGGCATGGTGAAGGCGACGCTCTTCCACAAGTATGAAGATCACGGCGCGCTTGACTTATTGAACCAGCCGGTCGAGACACGACATGCGCCACTGGTGCAGCTGGAGACCCGG
>CAZZYN010000141.1:0-4498 GCA_964658265.1 uncultured Acetobacteraceae bacterium
TCCCTCGAAAATCGCGTCAAAACCGAGATAGACTGGCTCCGCCGAGGGCCGAAAGCACGCACCACCAAGTCCAAGGCCCGCATCGATAGCGCCGGCGAACTGATCGGCGAATTGAAGGAAATGAAGAGCCGCAGCCGTACGGCGTCCGCTGGCATCGAGTTCGTTGAAAGCGGGCGTGAAACCAAGCGCTTGATTTCGCTTGAAGACATGCACTACAGCATCGACGAAGGAAAGCGTGAACTCTTCAGCGGCCTCACCTTCCACCTCACCGCCGGCACCCGCGTTGGCCTCGTTGGCGCCAACGGCAGCGGCAAAACCACTTTACTGCGCCTCCTGCGCGGCGAGTATCAGCCGACCTCCGGCGAGATCAAGCCAGCAACCAATCTCCGCATCGTCTACTTCGATCAGAAGCGCGAGCTCGAGCCGAACGTTACCCTGCGTCGTGCACTTGCGCCGGACAGTGACTCTGTCGTCTACCAGGGTCGCGTCATCCACGTCGCTTCCTGGGCCACACGCTTCCTTTTTACCAGCGAGCAATTGAACCAGCAGGTCGGCCGACTCTCAGGCGGCGAGCGCGCCCGTGTGCTGATAGCCAAGTTGATGCTGGAAGAAGCCGATCTTCTTCTGCTCGATGAACCAACCAACGATCTCGATATTGAGACCCTCGAAATCCTCGAGGAAAGTCTGCTCGAATTCAAAGGCGCCCTGGTCCTCGTCACCCATGATCGCTACCTGCTTGATCGCGTCTCGACCATCGTCATTGGGCTCGATGGACTCGGCAAAGCAGGCCAGTTTGCCGACTACCAGCAGTGGGAGCAGTGGTCTGACGATCAGCAGAAAAAAGCACTTTCCGCATCGCAGCCGGCGTCAAATAAATCAACTCCGGAATCCGACCAGCTCAAAGCCCGCGTAAAGAAAAAGCTTTCGTACATGGAAGCTCGCGAATACCAAAGCATGGAAGACAAGGTCACACACGCTGAAGAAGCAGCCTCGGCAGCACGCGAAGCCGCGGAAGATCCTGCAATTGCAACCGACTCTGTCCGCTTACAGGATGCCTTGAAAAAGATCGACGAGACCCAGGCAGTTCTCGACACGCTCTATGCGCGCTGGGCCGAACTGGAATCGAAGCTGGCCTGAATTAGCGCGGCCCCGCCGTCTCCAGCCATACCTCGTTTATCTCGTCCCTGGTCCCATGCCCCGCCACAATCTTCTGCGGCGGATCACTCGGATTATGAGGATTGCTGGACGAATTGTCATACGTGAAACGCGTATGCAGTACAGCACCCTTCGGCAGCGCGACCGGCTTCACAAAGCGATACACGCCCGCCCAGTCCACATCCCATTTCTCGATCGTCAACAGCGTCCGTCGCGAACCATCCGGCAGCGTCGCATAAGCTTCCAGACTGTGCGCCGCGTAATGAGCGCGAGGGTAAATCGAGGTCAGAGTAATCGCTTGGCGCAGAGTGGTTTCAGCCTCAACACTCTGGTCCTTGTTCCCTGGCGGGATGTCCAGTTCGCTATCCCCGCCCACATGCAACAGTGCGCGAGACTGCGCAGGCTGACCCTCCGGGGCGTAGAACAGCAGCACTTTCAGCGTCAACTTCTCGGCTCTCCCCGTCGTCTTGATATGCGCGGAAAGCACCACATCGCTGCCCCCCGGCAGCGTCCACGCACTTCCCGCCTGCAACAGCGGCGTGTTCGGCGTCCACAGCAGCAACTGTCCATCCGGAGCAAGTTCCTGCGTTAGCGATGGCGACAGCTCCATCACTGGCAGGCCGCCCTGGGCTGCTTCAGGATGCCCTTTGCTGACTAAATGCTCGCGGTCCACACCAATCAGGATTGCATGCGCTGCCTGTGGGTCGCTGGCCTCTATTCCGATTGCCTTCACCAAGCGGGCCGGGCCGGAAGGAACGGGTACCGCGAAAGTAAAGAACAGATCCGGTCCCGCCGGCGGAACGTCCACAGGTTGCGCGACCGTAAGCACCAGGTCTGGCTTCCCTGCCGCCCGCAGCAAGTCGATGCTGCTGTACGGAACAACCGCGGCTGCACCGCCCTCCGGCATCCCGGCGCTTACCCAGCCTCGTATCAATTCAAGGTCGCTGTCGCTCAGGCGCCGATCACCTTTCAAAGCCACAGCAGACTTTGCCTCGTGAAGATTGGGTACGGGCAGCCACGGCGGCATGTACCGGCTCTGCGTCACATCCAGCATCTGGCCGCCCCACTGCTTCGCAGCAGCATAACTCTGCAGGGTGAACGGCGCACTTCCCGTTGGATTGTGGCAGCTTACGCAGTTTCGCTGTAGAAACGGCGCGATGTCATGACTATACGTAACAGTCGATGCATTTGCCGTGCCCTTGCCGGGCGTCGCCGCCACGCTCTGCCCGAAAGATATCCCTGCGGCAGGCAAGACTGCTGACAGCAGGCAGACGCGCAGCAGACGCGAGCGATAGAGAATGGCCCGGCGGAAGCCAGGCGCCCACATATGAAACGGCTTGGAAGCAACGCGCACGCAACCTACTTCTTAACGGGCGTGCTCTTGGGGCTAGCGCTGACAGACGGCGTCGTATTCGGAGGTGAGCTCATCGTGCCGGCCGACGCTGGCTTCTGGTCTGCGGGCGGCTCCTTCGAGACGTAGTTGGTAGCATCAGTACCAGTCGCCGAACCCGGTACCGGCCCTGACTTGGCTCCACTCTCGCCAACATTCTGGCCCGCCAGGCCGCCATCCGCCTTGTTCTCGTGTGTACTTCCTGTCTCGCACCCCGTGGCAGTCAACAACAGCCCGACAAACAACAACATGGCAACGCGAAACATGGATTCTCCTCGAAACTGTTTAACTTGTCCGACCGATTCAGAGTAAAGCAGTTCTCCCGCGCCTGTCGAACTCGTTGCTGTCGCATCAAACCCACGCGATACAATGCCAGCAGCCGCAGAACAGTAGACTCTCGGCGGCGAATCCACAGTCCTGCAGGACTGCTTCCGATCGACAAACCAGCTCACGCCTTGGCTACCAACTCTCAATTCGGGCCGGTTCCCGTTTCACAATTGCGGACCGCACCCTTTACCCCGGGCAATCTCGGCTCACCCTTCACGCCCACCCTGTTTGTGCGGTTGCTGGTTACAGGCGCATTCTTCCTCTCGCTGATGCAGTACTGGGTCGTCGTAAACAACGCCGGGCAGATTCCAGTCCTGATGCTCTACCTGGCCGGCTTCATCGTCCTGCTCTCGCGCGACCGCTTCAACAAGCTCTCCCGCATCCTCAGCGGCGGCAGTCTCCTGATTCTCTTTGGCATGCTGTCGGAAGTCATTTCCTACTTCACCGGCGCAACCTATTCCATTCAATACGGCCTGATCCTCATCGGCGTATTCCTGGTCGCCAGGCTCATCGTTCTACAAATCGGCTTTCTGCAGATCGTTCGCTGTTATGTCTACTCTGCCGCCGCCTGTTCTCTGATCATCCTCATCGCCGGCCGCAAACAACTGGCCGACTATTCAGGAGAGGGTACTGCCCGATTCAGCGGCGGCGCCAATGCTCACCCCAACCTGCTTGGCTTTACGCTGGCCAGCTACTTTCCACTCTTCGTCGGCATGGCCCTTGATCTACCACGAGGCAAGAAGAGACTCTTCTTCAGCGCCCTCGCCATCGTGACCATCGTGCTCCTCTTCACCACCGGGTCACGCGGCTCCCTCGGCGCCGTCATCGCTGCCGCGGCCATCACCATGATGCGCTTCACCGTCTTCAATCCCCTCATCGGGAAGCTCAAGTTCAGCCTCCTGACAATCGTCATGGCGCTTACAGCCATCGCCGGCGCCATCTTTGTTCTCTTCCATGGAAATCAGCTCGCTCACCTCGTCAAGTTCTTCGTCTCGGCCTTGCAGCTCAATAGCCGCGAGAGAGGCATCCACTCCGGCTTTTCCGGGCGCACCACGCTCTGGGTCGTCGCCATCCGGCGTCTGCGGGGATTGCAGTGGCTCTTCGGCGTTGGCTATCGCCAGGGTGGGGACATCGATAGCGGCTACGTTACCGTTCTCTTCGATAACGGCTTGGTCGGCGGCTCAGTCGTGCTCGGCAGCATCCTTCGCGCCCTCTACTGGCTTTGGCGCAGCACGGCACGCATCGATTCCGCCGGTTGGTGGCGCTACCACATCGTGCTCTGGAATATGGTCATCATCTACCTCGTGAACAACTTCACCGCCCGCTACCTCTTCAGCTTCGGCAATCAGTTCTCACTGCTGATGATCTTCATCATGGTGTGTCAACGCAGCGATCTTCTCGGTCGCGCAGATCCGGTCAGTGCAGCCAGCAGCCGTCTCGCTAGGCTTCGCTTTGGCACTGCCATGCAACCACGCTGATGCAGAACTGAGTACTCGTCGCTTCGCCCGGGTTGACCCATCCCGACCGACCTCTTACACTGAAGCATCGGTTGCAAACGACGGGCGGCTAGCTCAGTTGGTTAGAGCGCCTGCCTTACAAGCAGGATGTCGGGGGTTCGAGTCCCTC
>CAZZYN010000142.1:0-4208 GCA_964658265.1 uncultured Acetobacteraceae bacterium
GAAAACTGCACGCCCGATGAGGCACGTCGATCCGTTAGAGAGACTTTAAGGGCAGCCGCTGCGGCAAAGGCCGTCGTCACTCCAGGCACCACCTCAAAGAGGATCTCCGCGCTGCGCAGAGCATCCATTTCTTCAGCAGCTCTGCCGAAGATTAGTGGGTCACCACTCTTGAGCCGCACCACGCTTTGTCCCTCGCGTGCGCTGTCGATCATCATGGTGTGAATTTGAGCCTGGGTAATTCGTTTGACGCCGCAACGCTTGCCCACACTGATGATAAGAGCGGTCCTCGAGATCAGATCCAGGATCGCCTGCGGCACCAAGTCGTCATGCAGAATGGTGTCGGCGGTCTGGAGCAAGCGAAGGGCCCGCAAGGTCAGCAGTTCGGGATCGCCCGGACCGGCACCTACCAGGTAGACGCGGCCCTTTTCAGCTGTGGTCAACTGGCACCACCCGAAACAATGACTGCGCCTGAGGTGCCAAAAGCAAGCGCTCGCGAGGGGCAATCGGCTGCTTCACACACCTGACGCTGAGCCAGTGTGTGCAGAAGGCGCTTCCTGCCTTCTCCGGATGGATGAGCGCGGATGACGTCGCGCCGCAACTGACCAAGAGCAGAAAGGGACGTGGCGAGATCCGCCGGCAGTGCAGTATCAATCTCGCGCCGGAGTTGCTGCGCCAGCGCCGGGCTTTCACCGGCTGTGGAAATTGCTATCTGCAACGCGCCCCGCCTCACGATGGACGGGAAATAAAAATCGCAATTTGGTGGGTCGTCTGCCGAATTGCACATGACGCCTCGCCGCCTCGCCGCCTCAAAAACAGCCTTATTCACATCCGGGCGGTCCGTTGCAGCGATTACCAGGTCAGCATCCTCTACATCACCATCTACAAACGGTCTCGCCTCCCAAGTCAGCTTCGCGGCCGCAGCCCACTCCTTTACTTGTGCGATTGCCAGGGGTGCCACCACCTTCAAAACAGCGCCAGAGGTGGATAGGGAAGTAAGCTTCTCGAGACCGACGTTGCCGCCGCCGACGATCAGGACGCGTCGCCCCTCCAGCTTCAGAAATACAGGAAACAGGTCCGCCATGCTTCTCCTTCCCGCAAGCCAGGTTCCGTCATTCACCGGCACCATGCGGCACACGTCCTGCGGACTGATCCCGTTCGACAGGTGCCACAATTGCACCGGCGATTTGTGAACGGAGGTCCTCATCCGAAGTGCGGCCAAAATAGGATCGGAGATCTTCCCCGATACCGCGGGTGCTGAGATATCCGCGGAGTAATCGCTCCATGGCGAACGGCACCTCTTCGGCGGTGCAACGGTACCCGATGGGCCGCGCAATGCTAGCGTGTTTGCCTACGGCACCGCCGACACAGAAATAATAGGCATCCATGAGCTTTCCATCGACCTTGAGCTTCTTACCTTCCAGTCCTATGTCGGCAATCCAGTGTTGTCCGCAGCTATTTGGACAGCCCGTCACGTGAAGCTTTAACTGTTGATCAAAAGCGGGTAAACGCTCTTCCATCTCATCCACCAGCCAGCGCGCGAAACCTTTGGTCTCAGTAATGGCCAGCTTGCAGAATTCGGTTCCGGTACATGCAACAGTACCGCGCCAGAATTGTGTTCCATCCACTGGCACCTGGATGGCCGCAAGCTCTTTCACCAACTGGGGTGCCTGCGACTTAGGCACATTCACGATCACGATATTCTGTGTCACTGTGGCTCGCAAATCTCCGGAGCCAAAGGTCTCAGCCAATTCTGCCAGCTTCAGCAACTGGTCACCACTCAGCCGTCCGCGTAAAACGGAAGCTCCCACATACCTCAATTCGGTATTTCGCTGTGCGTGTATGCCCACATGATCCCGAAGAATATCCTCTGGAACAATCTCGTCCACAGCGGGATCGAGCTTGTAGCCTAGTCTCGATTCGAGCTCTGCCGTAAAACGGGCCGCGTCCCAACCCTCTCTCAGGAAGAGGTGCTTCATCCGTGCACGATCCCGGCTCTCGCGCAGGCCCTGCTGGTCCTTAAAAAGGGAAGTGATTGCCAGCACCACCTCCGCTCCCTGATGTTGCTGGACGAATACCGGCAGCTTGACTGCTAAATGCGGATCAGCAGACAATCCACCCCCTACCCGCAGCGCATAACCTACGAGGCCGTCGTCCCGTTTCACGGCAGTGAGCCCGATATCGTTGATCTCCGGGTAGGAACACCAGGCCGGACAACCCGTAATCGAAATTTTGAACTTGCGCGGCAGGTTGTAGAACTCCGGATTCGCAGTAAGCTCATGAGCCACGCGCAGGGCAAGAGGCGATGCATCGAGCAACTCATCGTGAGCTATCCCCGCAAGAGGGCAACCCGTCACGTTGCGCACAACATCGCCGCAGGCGCCTTTGGGCGACAAGCCAACAGCGTCAAGCTGTTGCACGATCTCAGGCAGATCTTCAATTGTGAGCCAGTGCAGCTGAATGTTCTGCCGCACCGTGATATCAGCCAGATTGCGTGCGTGTCTGCGAGTGATCTCGCCAATAACCTTCAGCTGTGCGGAGTTGATAATGCCATTCGGAATTCCGATCCTCATCATGAAGAATTCAGTAGCCTTGCCTTCGCCGCCTTTGCCCCCTGTGACTCCGGCACCATCTCCCTGGGTGTACACGCCCCACCATTTGAAATAGGCGCCGGCCCACGCTGCATCAATGGCGTCGCGGCCATCTCTGGCGAATTGCCGGATCTGATCAAACGCCTCCCAGGGATTCAACTCCCGCTTTAGCCGCTCCATGCGCTGAGCTTTTGTCTCCTTGATGACGGGCGGTGCTCCTGCCGGGGCTGGCGTTAACCCATTGCTCATCTTGCTCCTCTTGATCAACTTGTTTTGGGACGACGTGTACTTAAAAGTGAAAAGCCCGCAGCTTGCAAGGCGCGGGCTTCTGGTGTCTGAGCGGTGTCAATCCAGCTCACGTAGATAGAAGTCGCCGCCGGGTACGGAAGAGGCTGCGACAACAGTCCGGTCTTTGCTGGCTACTCCGCATACCTTCAACACTAAAAGGCTGATCTGCCGAGGTCAAGCAGACATAGACCAGGGTTGTTCCCTTATTTCATCCCGTCGAGGATAGAACCTACGAGGCCGCCCACTACTCCTCCCTGAGTAGTTTCTCGGGCTGCGGACGGCATATATTCCTGCAGTTGGTGTGCCAGCCGTGAGATTGGCAGCGTCTGCAGCCACACACGGCCGGGCCCCGTAAGGGCTGCCAGGAAGAGTCCGTCTCCGCCAAAAATCATGTTGCGGATTCCGCGCACCATCGTGATCTGAAATCCCACCGAGGATTGAAAAGCTCCAACGTGCCCCGGATGAACACGCAAGACCTCACCGGGCTGCAGGTCTTTGACGATCAGTTCCCCTGACAACTCCAGCCAGGCCGTACCCTGACCTTGAATCTTCTGGAGCAGGAAGCCATCTCCACCAAAGATGCCCGCTCCCAACGATTGCTGGAAGCCGACACCGATCTGGATGTCAGCAGTGGCGCAAAGGAAGCCGTGCCGGTGCACCATGAACTCGCGCCCCTGTCCTACTTCTACAGCGACGATATGGCCGGGTACTTTAGAGGCGAAGGCGATCTCACCCACCCCGCCAACGGCTCTGTATTCAGTCATGAAGAGACTGCCACCACCTGCGACCCGTTTAAACATGCCAAGCAGACCGCCACCCCCAGCGAACTGCGTGTGCGTAGTCATCTGAATCGCAGCGCTCATCCACGACAACTCTCCTGCCTCCGAGATAACGGCGTCATTCGGATCCAGGCGGAACTCGAGCACCGGCATGGTTGTACCAAGAATGCGGCTCTGCATAGCTTTCTCTCCTTGTTTGCGGTGTGCAGTCCAACTATAAGGTCGTTAAGTCTTACGGTCTGCTCAATAGTTTCATCGCGCGATCTCTCGCTAATTTCTGACCACTGCCAGCGCGGCGCCGCAGGACTCCCGGACCACTGTACGGGTTTGTAGAAGGATGTCGCGGGTAGGCAGATCCGGGTGCGTCAGCCGTTCCAGCATGACGGACAAGGCCGCAGCACCGATATCCCCGCAATCCTGGTGCTGCGTTGTGAGGGGTACTGGCAACAGCCCTGCGTACTTGACGTCATCGATGCCGACTACCCTCACCTCGTCAGGGATACTTATCCCGATGTTCGCCAGGGTTTGCATCAACTTGGCGGCAGTCAGGTCA
>CAZZYN010000143.1:0-4030 GCA_964658265.1 uncultured Acetobacteraceae bacterium
GCTCCTTCGTGCGGTGTTGGTTGGTGCAGTGACCCGTTCGGTTGCCGTCTGGCTCATCACCCTCTCCTGTCTCGGTGCGGTTTCTGTTGGCCTGTCTGGACTTATTCAGCGGAGTTGCGTTCAGCTGCGAGTTTGGCGTCGCGAGATGCGATCATCTTCGCCTCGTGCTCCTTCATGTTGTGGAGCAGCCGTTGGGCGAAACTCTTTCCCTTGCGCTTCGCCGATGCTGGGATGGGACGGAGATCGAAGCCGCCGAACTTTGCCAGATGGTTGAAGTGCGAGACGCTGCCGCTCTTGGCCTCATCGACGAAGGTTTCGATAATATCCGGTAAGGATTCCGCCACTGCTTCGCGCGTGTAGTTGCGACACTGGCTGGGGCGCGGCGGCTTTTTGCTGCCGGTCCTCACCGGCTGGGTTGAGCCGGTTTTAATTTCCTCCGCCAGACTGCTGTCGTCTGGTTTGAGTCGACGTTTTCTGCTGGTCATTCTTGGTGTCCTCCTTCCGTGTGGATTGAGGATGGAAAGTGAGTTAAACAGAAACGGGAGAGTGGCCCGAAGGCACTCTCCCATTCATTTCTCACTTACATCTCTAGAATACCAACTTGAGTGCATCCTTTGGGCAAAAATCTTTTTCTTTCAACTTATTGAAATGAAGCATCTTGCGCTCGAAAAGAACGAAGCCCCCTCTTGACAAGATTTTGTCAGGAGCAGGAAAACGGCTCGAGCAGCTTCACTTCGAGCAGAATCCCCGTCAGCCGATTCATAGCCTCGTTGTACTTCCTCATGATGGTGCGACGAGTGAACTGGAGCATCTGGGCTGCCTCCTCCTGGGTGAATTGCTGCAGGGCGATGCGTCGGATGAGCCATTGCTGATCGGTGTCGAGCCGGTTGATGCAGGACTCCATATCGTGGATGAAGATGCAGTTGTCCTCGAAGCTATGTACCTGGTAAGCCGTCACATTGCCTGGGAAGATCTCCTTTCCAAGCAGCGACGGCACCCTGCCCGCCTCCATCGACATGGAGACGTATCTGCGCAGCATGCCTTCGGTGTACTTGCGATAGAAGGCAAGCTCCGATGCCGGCCGGGAGTGCGACCGAGGAGGCGGCGGACCGGCTGCGGCCTCCAGGGAGACTCGGCGAACAAGCATCGGAATGGGTTGATGGGCGCAGGCCTGCAAGCGGGGCAGTAACAGCGGCGCGGCGCTCATGCGGCACCTCCGGCAGGATGGGATGCGGATACGATGAAGGCTTGCTTCGAGGTATTGCGTGGAACTCGGCAGCGAGCGTGTCCCGATCGTTCGCCGGCCATGCGGATGCGATGGTTCCTGCACTTCCCAGGGTTGGGTTTGGGGAACTCTGCCAGCCTCGCGGCGCAGCCACGGCAGTAAACGCCGTCGACCGCGCCAGTCCGGAGCCAAAGTACCCCGCATCCTTCACAAATTTTCAAGTAAACGCGCGAATTGTTCATTTTGCCCTCTCTAATGATCTTCCGGACTGCTCCCGTGTATTTTTCAGTGGTCGGAAGGGATCGTCCGGATTGCTGTGAAGCGAGCCGAGGCCACTCGCCGCGTGTGGCGGCATCTTGGCCGGAGCTGCGCTTGTTAATGAGCGACTTCTCCAACGAGCGGATTTGTTGCCTTCACAGAGGGAAAGGGAAACCAGGGCCCAGCAGAACAGTGGTACAGGAGGACGGCATCTCCCTTCGGCTGATTGGCCCCGGGGGTGTCGTCATTAGCCAGCAGAAAGTTTTTGAGTTATAGCTATTGGCAAATCCAAAGTCAAGCATTTATTTCAGAATGGGAATAGATTCGGAAAAGTTCATGCGACATTCAGCCGATTTGGTTGCAGATTGCAATGTTTTCGGCGATGATGCTTGAATTTACTGCTTGCAGGTATTGTGAGGAACTGCCAGGGAATGAACTTTCAGGATCTTCACGAGTCTCTGCGTCTCGAACTTGTGCGACGAATCGAGGAAGGCGGCCTCACGGGTACCCGTATTGCGGCCCAAGCGGGCTTCAAACAGGGACATGTGTCCAATTTCTTGAACCGTAAGCGGGCGCTTTCTTTGGAGGGCCTGGATCGGGTGCTGGCGGCGCAGGGGCTGACCATTGAGGATATTTTGCCGGTACAGGTGTCTGCGGAAGGCGCTTCGGGTGGAGCAGAAGAGGGCTCGGCATTGGGGCCGGCGCTGGTGGAACAGGTGGCGATGGTGCCTCTGGTCTCCATCTCCGCAGCAGCAGAGGAGGCTAAGATTCGTGCGGCAAGCGTGATCGAAGAGATTCCGGTGACGGCCGCGCGGCTCTCTGATCAAAGGGAGCGGCCGTCGCGGCGGATGGCTGGGTGGGAGAGGTTTGTGGCGGTGCGGTGCGATAGCCAGCAGGCATTGGCGATGGAGCCGGTGCTGGCGGCAGGCAGCGTCGCGGTGATCGACCGGCACTATAACTCTCTGGCCCCGTATCATGCGGACGGAGTGACTCTGCTGGCGGTGCGGTATGGGGCGGGAATCCTTTTGCGGTACGCGGAGTTTGACGATAGCCGGCTGATCCTGCGGCCGGCGGCGATCACCTGTCCGGTGCAGCTGCTGGCGGTCGCGCAGGACCAGCTGCCCTCCGACTATGTGGTGGGCCGCGTGTGCATGATCTTTCACGGGGTTTGAATCTGGTGGTCGAAGGCCGGTTGGTAGACTGGAGTTATGCTTGGCCGCCTGTATGAGAAGTGGATGTTCGCCTGGGAGACCGCGCTTACAACGAGAGATACGAACCGGATTGTGAGGCCTCTGGAGTGGGGCTTCGACTGGCTGGGGGAGTTCGCGCCTGAACCGGCTGCGGGGTCGCAGGAGACAGACCTGGAGCGGATGATCCGGATCAACGAGGACATCGTCGCGCGATCCGACGAGTTCTTCAGTTACAAGACGCCTACGGATTTCCGGCTGGAGGAGCGGCATCCGCTGCTGTTTCCGACCAATGTAAGGCCGGAGACGCTGGCTGAAGAGGCGGAGATGCGGCGGCGCGCGGCGACAGGTGAGACGCCGAAGGTGGAGTTTCTGCGGTTCACTTCGCCGGTGGCTTCGAAGTATCCCGAGAATGATGTGGTGAACGCGCGCTGGTATCCGGCGGCGACTTCTGCGAAGAAGGGCAAGCCGAAGCAGGCGATGATCGTGATGCCGCAGTGGAACGCGGACGCCTTCAGCCATAATGCGCTGTGTACTCTGTTCAACCGGTCAGGGATCTCGGCGTTGCGGCTGTCGAAGCCGTACCACGACATTCGGCGACCGGCGGAGTTGGAGCGGTCGGACTACGCAGTGAGCTCGAATATTGGCAGGACGGCGGCGGCATGTCAGCAGGCGGTGGTCGACATTCGGAGCTGCATCGATTGGCTGGAGTCGCAGGGATATGAGGACTTTGGCGTGCTGGGGACGAGCCTGGGCTCCTGCTACGCGTTTATCGCGGCAGCGCATGATCCGCGACTGAAGGTGTGCGCGTTCAACCATGCTTCGACGAACTTCGGCGACGTGGTGTGGACGGGGCAGAGCACGCGGCATATTCGCGCGGCGTTCGAGCAGGCGGGGCTATCGCGGGAGGACGTGAGCCAGATCTTCAAGGCGGTCAGCCCATCGTTTTACATGGAAAAGTTCGCGGCGCATCCGAAGCGGGTGCTGGTGGTGCATGCCACGTACGATCTGACGTTCCTGCGGGAGTTTTCGCTGGAGGTGCTGGCGAGCTTCAAGAAGCACAGCGTCGATTTTGTTTCGAAGGTGCTGCCTTGCGGGCACTACACGACCGGCGAGACGCCGTACAAGTTTTTGGACGGTTGGTACCTGGGCACGTTCGTGCACCGAGCGTTTCGCAAACTTCACTCCGTCGGCTGAGTTCCGAGCAGGGACGGCTCCATCTGCATCTCGTCCGGGTCCGAGTAGGTGGGGCGCGCTGTGATGAGCGAGGGGACGAGAATAACTCCGAGTACGGCGGATGCGATCAAAATCATTTCCTGGCTCATGGCAGACCCTTTCGGTGAAAGCAGTAGTGGTTCAA
>CAZZYN010000144.1:0-3910 GCA_964658265.1 uncultured Acetobacteraceae bacterium
TGACCGGACGGGCGGGCGGCTTCGGCGCGGATGTCGAAGGTCGCTCCGCTTGGATGGGAAGTAAAGATCGTAAGTGTTCGCTTGTTGCTGACACAGAAAGATTTGCCAAATGGTAGGACAGAGAATTCGTATCCGGTTGAAGGCTTATGACTATCGCGTGCTCGATACCTCGACAGGCGAAATCGTTGACACCGCCAAGCGTACCGGCGCCCAGGTAGCAGGCCCGATTCCGCTGCCGACCGTCAAGAACAAATATTGCGTATTGCGTTCGCCACACGTCGACAAGAAGTCGCGTGAAGCCTTCGAGATTCGTACACACAAGCGCCTGATCGACATTCTGGAGCCCACACAGCAGACCGTGGATGCTCTGATGAAGCTCGATCTTCCCGCCGGTGTCGACGTAGAGATCAAGGCCTTCGAAAAGTAGTGCTCGCCGCAAAGGCGTAAACGCCTTCGGCGTGAAAAGACTAGAAGCAATACCTACAGTGCCGCTGACGAAAGGGCATGATGAGGAAAGGGAACCATGGCAGTTACAGGGATTATCGGTAAAAAGATCGGCATGACGCAGGTATTCGATGAGAAGGGTGAAGTCCATCCCATCACCGTCCTGCAGGCTGGTCCGTGCGTGATCACACAGCTTAAAACGATGCTCACTGATGGCTACGAGGCTGCGCAGATCGGCCTGGTCGAGTTCGTCAAGAGTTCTAAAGTGAATAAGCCGATGCAGGGACACTTCGCCAAGAACAATGCGCCGCCGGTGAAGATCACCCGTGAAGTCGGCGTCGAGACATCGAAAGCGCAGAACAAAAATGCTGATGCGCCGGAAGTTGAAGCGGGCGAGGTTGCTTCCACGGACAGTGTCAAGGCAGGCGACCGGGTCCTGGTAGATATTTTCTCTGACGACAAGTGGGTTGATGTGGTCGGCACCAGCAAGGGCCGCGGCTTCGCTGGCGTAGTGCGACGGCACAAGTTTGGTGGCGGTCCGAAGTCGCACGGTCATATGTTCCAGGTGCAGGGTTCTATCGGAGCCTCGTCCTTCCCATCGCGTGTTTTTCCTGGCCAGCGCATGCCGGGTCACTTTGGTGTAGATCGGACGACGGTCCGCAATCTTCGCATTCGCGGCATAGACGTCGAAGAGAACCTGCTTATGATTGAAGGGGCTGTCCCGGGTCCTCGTGACGGTTACGTTTTGATCTCAAAGGCAAAGGCTCCGCCGCGCGAGCGTCGTGGCTTCGGTGGCGCGGGCACAGTTGACCCGTTGAAGGCTTCAAAGAAGGCTGCGAGCAAGAAGAAGTAGTACTCGCCATAAGGCTTGTACAAGTAGAGCGGCGCAAGGTTAAAGGATGGCGAGCCAGTGGCTCCGGGCCTCCTGAGAAAAGAGAAGCGATGGCAAACATGGACGTATACGATCTCGCCGGACAGAAAGTCGGCTCCCTTGATCTGGCAGAAGAGGTCTTCGGCGCTAGTCAGCTGAACGAGGCACTCTTGTGGGAAGCAGTCAAGCATTACCGCGCATCCATGCGGCAGGGCACGGCGGCGACCAAAAATCGTAAGCTGGTCTCCGGTTCGGGAAAGAAACTCTGGAAGCAGAAAGGCACTGGCCGCGCCCGTGTCGGTTCTATTCGTTCTCCCCTCTGGCGGCATGGCGGCACGGTCCACGGACCTCAGCCACGTTCCTATGATTATGCATTTCCGAAAAAGAAGCTGCTGGGTGCACTTCGCGCAGCACTCGCGACCAAGGTCAAGGACGGCAAGCTCACCATCGTTGAGACGCTCGAGTTGAATGAGGGCAAGACCAAGCTATACCGTCAGGCGCTCGACAAGCTTGAGGCCAACCGAACCGCATTGCTGGTAGAAAGCGGATCCAAGCTCGGCGTCAAGGTGATCCTCGGTTCGCGGAACCTGAAGAATGTGGAGCTGGTCCTCAGCAATGAAGTGCATCCATATGACCTGCTCCGTTACGACCGCGCGATTTTCTCGCGTGCGGCGATTGAACACCTGCAGGAATCGCTGATCAAGACAGTTTCGCGGCGTAAGCTTGCAGCCCAGAAAGAGGTAGCGTAATGCCGACAACCTATGACGTCATTCGTCGCCCTTTGATCACCGAAAAGGGTCTGGGCGTTAAAGAGACGGAAAACACACTGGTTTTTGAAGTTTCTGAGAAGGCTACCAAGACCGAAGTCAAGCAGGCCGTCGAGCTTCTGTTCAAGGTGAAGGTACATGCTGTGCGGACCGCCAACTTCTTCGGCAAAGAACGTCGCCGTGGCAAGTTCTCCGGCTACCGCCCCGACTGGAAGAAGGCGTATGTGCGGTTGAAGGCCGGCGAAAAGATGCCGGATTACGTGGATAGCCTGTAGAGAACCTTTAAAGCAGGCACCTGGATACCGGTAGTTCCCGACAGCCAAACAAGATGCACCAAAAGGGACACTGCCTGCAGTGCCTCTGGAGATAGAGATGCCGATCAAGACTTTTAGACCGATGACACCATCACTCCGCTTCACGACGAAGCTGGTGAACGATGACATCACGACCAACGAGCCCTACAAGCCGTTGCTTGCGGTAAAGCAGCGAACGGGCGGCCGCAACAGCGGCGGCAGTATGACCATGCGCCATCAGGGCGGCGGTCACAAAAAGCAGCTGCGCCTCATTGACTTCAAGCGTGACAAGTTCGGCATTCCTGGCAAAGTTGCGACCATCGAATACGATCCGAACCGCTCTTCGCGCATCGCGTTGATCAGCTACGCCGATGGAGAAAAGCGCTACATTATTCAGCCGGTCGGCCTCAAGGTCGGCCAGGTGATCATGAGCGGCCCGGACGCAGACATCCTGGTCGGCAATGCTCTGCCGCTAAAGAACATTCCATCCGGCACCACGGTTCACAATGTCGAGCTTCGGCCTGGCAAGGGTGCGCAGATGGTACGTTCTGCAGGCGGACAGGCCCAGCTGGTAGCGAAGGAAGGCGATTATGCTTTGCTGAAGCTGCCTTCCGGCGAGACCCGCCGCGTGCTGGTTGCATGCATGGCCACTGTGGGCCAGGTGGGCAATACCGACCATGAGAATGTCTCTATCGGTAAGGCTGGACGCAATCGCTGGAAGGGCATTCGCCCGGCAAACCGCGGCGTCTCGATGAACCCGGTGGATCACCCGCATGGTGGTGGTGAAGGCAAAACCTCTGGCGGTCGGCACCCAGTCACCCCCTGGGGTCAGCCAACCCGTGGTTACAAGACGCGGAATAATAAACGGACCGACACATTCATCATCAAGCGCCGCACCAAGTAGTACTGTAGCGCCGCAAGAAATAGCAGTGGTAAGTAACGGCAGAGAAGGGTACAGGTTTCACGATGGCACGTTCGACAAAGAAGGGCCCGTTCATCGATACGCACCTCATGGTGAAGATCGACGTGATGAATGCGGCGAACGACAAGAAGCTGATTCGCACCTGGTCGCGTCGCTCGACGATCCATCCTGACATGGTTGGACATACCATCGGCGTGCATAACGGGCGCAAGTTCATTCCCGTCTACGTGACGGAAAACATGGTCGGCCACAAACTGGGCGAATTCTCAGCAACGCGGACCTTCAAGGGTCACTCCGCGAAGACATCGGAAGCCGCTTCCAAGCCGCGCTAGTCGCTGCTTGATGCGGTAGAAGCAGGAAGGCATAACGAGATGCAAGTAGATACCAGAGAGTTTCGAGCCGAGGCCAAGTTCCAGCGGGTGTCGCCACAAAAGGCGCGGCTGGTGCTCGACCTTATTAAAGGGCGCCGCGTTGAAGAAGCGTTGCAGACTGTCGCATTCACCAAAAAAGGTGTCGCGCCGCTGGTCGAAAAGGTGCTGCGCTCTGCCATTCAGAACGCAAACTACCTGAGCGAAGAGCGCGGTCTTGATATCGACGTCGACAACCTTTTTGT
>CAZZYN010000145.1:0-3782 GCA_964658265.1 uncultured Acetobacteraceae bacterium
TTATAGGTTGCATGAAAATCTCCGTTTCAAGGAACAGCTAGGCGGACATACCCTCGATGTTGCCGCAGAGGTGGACCTGAATGCCGAGCGCCTGGAACATGGCGGCCTTCGCGGCAAGCGCCCGGCTATCCGGCGCGTACGCAATACTGACGTGATTTGCGCGATGCCGAGCCATGAAGCTGTCACGCGTAATACCGCGTAAAACAAAATTTACCAGCGGCCATTGCGAAGTCGTGTTCTGCCAGCGTCGTGCAACCTCTTGTTCAGGCAATTCAATGACTGCTCCCATGCCGATGTCGACATGCAGTGCGCCACCCTCGACAAAGACCCGGCTCCATACTACTTCGCCGGGGCGGCCCACGCCTTTCAGAGAACCGCCGCCCAGGGGGAAATACATCGGCGGCTGGCGTTCACTTGATGCTCCCGCATAGCCATCGACAAAATGGCTCGCAGGCGCAGCCCCGGAGATCTGCAGCACCCACACATATTCGCCGTTGTAGTCCTCGCCCCAGCGCACGTCATGCAGCGTCGTCGCGGGATCAAGCCCCAGCGCATTCCACACATGGTTTGTCACCACTGCATCCACGCCGGCGCACTCATCGACTTCATTAAAATGCGGCAGTGGCTGCCCGGCATAGAGCTCGGCGGATGGCTCGCCGGATCGAAGGGCTGGAGGACGATCCGCGTTGTTCAGCAGACCTTCAACCAGGTCTGAAGCCGGCACCATGTCTTTCAGTCCCTGCTGGTACTGGATGCCGATGGCATCACACGAATACGCATCCGCGATGCGCATTGCCGCAATGTACATCTTGCACTGCTCGTGAACCTGCGCGTCTGTAAGTTCTTCCGAGGGTTTCGTTCCTGTCTTGAAACTCATCCCTTTCCGATCAAGCCACATCCGCACATCGGCGGCCTCAGCATCTGTTACCGTCCGCATGGCGGCGACCAGCGCGGACTGACTCAACCGCTCTTTGAAAAAGCCGCATGGGTTCAGCAACTCGTCATCGATGATGGCGTTGTACATCCCCATGCAGCCCTCATCAAAAATGCCCAGGATCACCTTACGAGCTTTTAAATCAGCTGCCAGTTTTTCTCCGAGCGCGCGTTCAACCTTCGGGAGTGCTTCCAGCTGAAGCGGCCGAACGTGAGATAGGTCGTGCGTTATCCGCCGTTCACGGAACCACTCTGCCAGCTTTGAAGTGTAGTAGGAATCATCCAGCTGCTCGCTCCAAAGGGTGTTGAAAGGCACACCAGCTTTCACCAGCGAGCCGTTGAGATTCAGGAGTCCAACTAGTCCGGGCCATTGACCTGACCAGTTAGCCACAGTCAGGATCGGTCCCCGGTGGGTTCGCATGCCCGGCAGTACATGATGCGTGTACTGCCACGCAGCCGTGGCGAAAACGAGGTTGGCATCCGGATCGATCGAGTTGAAAATATCCATACCCATCCGCTGGCTCGAAATAAAGCCATGGCCTGTCTTTGTACTTACCGGGAATGCGCGGCGCAGCTTGACGCCCAGGCGCTCAAAGCTCTTGATCAGCTTGTCTTCAAAAGCTTCTTGCGCCGGCCAGCATGCTAGGTTGGCAGATTCCCGCAAGTCTCCACTGGTAACAAGAACGGCTTCCCGCATTTGAGTTTGGGAACTATCTGGCATGGTAGTCTCCTTGATCTTGGAAAAGACGATTCGCGCCTTCGTATATCGCATCTATGCGTAGCGTGCGAATAAGGATTGAAGGCTGGTTAAGTGCCCGGCTTGATGTCTGTTGGACGTTCAGCAAAGGTGGCAGACCAGGTCTCCTGTGTCAGCGTAGCCATCAGTGCCCACTTTGGCATCCTTTGAAGTTCGCTGATAACAGGTAAGTGCATGTGTCTTTGCGGGACGGTTGCCCAGGATGCGGTACGCTCGCGAAAGATCGTAATACGCGGTAGCATTTTCAGGGCGCAGCGAAAGGCAGTGTTGCAGCTGGGCGACAGACGCATCAGCATGGCCCTGCGCCAGGTCGAACTGCGCTAATGGAAGATACGCTGCCGGCGGCGCATCGTGTGTGTTGACCGCATTCTGCAATGCTGCTGCTGCCTCCTCGTCCCTGCCCAGTGCATGCTGCACCTGGCCGATGTGTGTTCGCAGGCGGGAAGACGGGACAGGCGTCAATGCTCGTTCAGTGTTCAAGGCATCGAGTGCCTCGGTGAATCGGCCGGAACTGACCTGGCACGTACTTAAGGTTTCGTGGACTCCCGGAGACTTCGGATTGAACCGGAGCACGGCCTCGTATTCCGCCACAGCCGCCTCATCCTTCTGGGCCGCCAGCTTTGCGTCGCCCCGCACTTCTTGCGCGCGATATGAATCTGGAGCCTGGGCGAGGATCGTTTGAACTGCTGAAAGCGCTCCCGACTCCGCAGCCTGCGCTTCACTTGCCAGCTGGTCTGCTTTCACGTTCCTTGGAGAAGGGGAGTCATGACCGGAGCGGCGCGCTGCTTCTGCCTGCGCAGCACCAGCATCTTCATTGTCGCCCCTCGCGCGATATTGTTCTGTCGGCAGCTGAAGCAGTCGTACACCGCTGGTGTAATCTCCTGCGACGGATGCGCAAGGTATCGAACGAAAGTGCCGAGCAATGGTGGGCGCTGCAGGATTCGAACCTGCGACTTCCACCGTGTGAAGGTGGCACTCTACCGCTGAGTTAAGCGCCCGTCGCAATCATTACTCTAGCATTCCATCGCCGACTCGCCAAAGCCGTCAACGGCCATCCTGCGATCGCCGATTCGTTCAGTCGCTCTGGCACGTTCTACTTACCTACAGTCTTTGATTCGCCCGACGGGGTTCCCATCGGTAAGCCTGCTGCGAGTTATTCGCGAAATACTTCCGGGCCGCCGTTGCACCCTTCCCGGCTACGTAGGTCTGCACCACGCTGAACGTGTCAGCCAGGTTGGCAACATGATCGCTGTTCGGCCAGTCGCTCCCGAAGATCACACGGTCCGGTCCAAACATCTCCCATAGAGGATCAAGCTTTCGCGCGTAAGCAGCCGGGTCCATATCGACTTTGCCGTCCGTCACCGTCACTATCTCTGACAACTTCACGAATGTTCCGGCGCGCTTTCCAAGTTCTGCCAGACGGGCGTGATAGCTCTTCTTTTCCGCGGGGTTCGCAGGCTCGAGAGCATGCGGCAGGTGATCGATGACAATCGTCAGGTCGGCAATCTGTCCGGCAATCTGATGCACCGCCTCGATCAGGTCAGCATCCGGATTGGCCACTTCAAGCACCAGCTTCGCCTGCGCCATCATCTTCAAGCCATCCATAAAACCAGGGCCGTCTTTGTCTCTCAATAGATTCCGCTTCCACAAATTGCCATACCGGATGCCAAGGAACAGTGAATTTCTGTGCAGCCGCTCCAACTCTCTGCCAAAATCAGCTGCTCCCGGTACCAGGTAGCCGATCATTCCCACCATCAACGGGTTTCGCTCGACCACGTGCAGCAGCCAGTCATTATCACTGGGCAGTGGACTCGCCTCGATCGCGATCGCGCCCACCACCCCGAACGGTGCAGCCAGCGGCTCATACCGCGACGGGAGTGCGGGTTTGTAAATTACATCGCCGGCTTCCGGCCAGGGCACGCCGCCAGGTCGCGTGGGATCAAAAAGATGGATGTGCGCATCAATAACGGGGGGCTGCGAGAGAGCCTGCAGCGGCCCGGCCAAAGCGCCAGCCAATCCTGCAACGGTTGCCCCCTTCAGCAGCTCCCTTCGCTTCATCTTTTCACTCCCGGAGCGTCGAAACGCGCCTCAT
>CAZZYN010000146.1:0-2817 GCA_964658265.1 uncultured Acetobacteraceae bacterium
GGGATCGAAATGCCCGCTCGATTTGTCCACGAAGAAGATACTTACCAGCGCGACGAAGAACATGAGGTCGCCGCCCAAGGCGAAAAATAAGCCAACCCGTGCCGCCGAAAGCCGTTCACGCGGGCCACGACGCCCCTGCGGACGATTGCTCCAATTGTCTCCGTCGCCGTTGCCGCCCGTACGCTTGTCTGTGGGAGGCCTGCGGCCGCCGTTGTCGCCATCGTTTACATCGAGATGGCGGTCCGTTCCGCGGTCTTGCCTGCGGTCGATCTCCGGCGGTGTCAGGATAGTCGGCATAATGGACCCCAAACTTGGTTCTAGAACAACAGATTACTCCGCTTCGTGGCGCAAAGGAATCTCTGGCTTCCACTGAGGCGAAAAACTTTCACCGCACGCGTCATACTGACACGGTTCGCGGTATGCGCGGATGCTGTCGTCTTTGTCTACCGGCTCGGGAGCCCATTCCAGGGTCGTTGCCAGGCATTCTGTTCCGTCATCGCAGGCTGGCGGGCTGTCTGCAGGATGTTCCAGAAGAAGAAGATCTGTGACATCGCAAGCAGTACCGCGGCGCAGGTAATGTAACGCTGCATCGGCATGGCCGCGACCAACAGGTCATTTGCTGGTTTGACGATGCCGTTGAGTTGCGCATAGTGCCTTGGCTCGCCGCCGAGCCCGGTCAGGTGCATCGGCAGAAACGTCGCATAGGCACCGGCCAGAGTACACCAGAAGTGGACTTTGCCAAGTGGTTCGGAGAGCTGCCGGTGAAACATCAGCGGATACCAGTAGTACGTTGCACAGAGCAGGCCGAAGACCCCGGCCATAGCCATGATGAGGTGAAAGTGCGCCACGACGAAGAACGTGTTGTGCAGATATTCATCGAGGATGGGCTGCGCCAGGATAGGCCCGGACAGGCCACCCGTCACGAACAGCGAAACAAACCCCAGCGCAAACAGCATCGGCGTCGTCAGTCTGATCCGTTTTGACTTGGAACCCCAGACGGTCGCAATCCAACTCAGTACCTTCGCCGCGGAGGGGAGCGCAATAGCCAGCGATGCGGCGCTGAACACTGTTCCTGCGAACGGATTGAGCCCAGCCACAAACATGTGGTGACCCCACACAAGTATCCCCAGCAGCCCGATCAGGAGCGTCGTGGCGATCATCAACTTGTAGGCGAAGACCCTGCGCCTGGCAAAGTTCCCCAGCACCATCGAGGTCAGGCCCATCCCCGGCAGCACTGCGATATACACCTCCGGGTGCCCGAAGAACCAGAACAGGTGCAGCCACAGCAGCGGTGAGCCATCGCCGTGATGCGGAATCATGACGCCGTTGATCCATTCGTTTGCAGGCACGAAGAAGCCGCTCTGCAGATGCCGGTCGCAGAACAGCAGTACCAACGCTGCCAGCAACACGCTGAACGCGATGACGCTGAGCATCGCTGCGGTAAACCATGCCCACACCGTGAGCGGCAGCCGCTCCCACGTCATGCCCTCGCAGCGCAGCTTCACGATCGTGGTCAGGGTGTTGACCGCACTGATCGTTCCCGCGATGCCGAACAGCGTAATGCTGGCCAGCCACAGGTCCATACCGAAGCCTTGCCCCGGGCCTGCCAGTGAACTTTCCGAGAGAGGCGGGTAGGCCGTCCAGCCACCGATAGGCGCTCCGCCTGGCACCACAAACGCCGCCAAGAGAATCAACAACGCGACCAGCATCAACCACATGCCAGCGGCGTTCCAGCGGGGAAACGCCATATGCCGTGCGCCGATCTGTGCGGGCAGAATCAGGTTTCCGAAGCCAGACTGCGGCGCCACGGTCAGCACGAAGAAAAGCATCAGCGTGCCGTGCATTGTTACCAGGGCGAGATACTCCTCCGGCAGGACGGGACCGTGCAGCGGCAGCGGCCAGTCGGGCCATGTGAGGTGCAGCCGCATCGCCAGTGACAGCAACGTGCCCACCGCCACCGCGGTAAGCGAGATCAGCAGATAGCCGAAGCCGATGTTCCGGTGGTGCGTGGAGAAGATCTTCATCGCCGCACCTCGTGCATCGTCAGCCATTTCTTGAACTCATCAGCCGTGACTACACGCAGAACCGCTTGCATCCGATAGTGGCCCAGCCCGCAGACCTGCGTGCAAAGAATCGCGTACTCGCCGGGCATCGTCGGCGTGAAGTGAATATGAGAGGCCTGCCCCGGTACGGCATTCTGCTTCAGCCGCATTTCTGGCACGGAAAAGCCATGAATGACATCGAGTGCGTTCAGCGTCAGGTCAACCTCGCGGCCTGCAGGCAGCACCAGCTGGCTCGTCACAATGTCGTCCTTACCCTTGTCATCGCCCGGATCGAGGCCTAGCGGATTTCCGCTACCTGCCGAGATGAGCGGAAACTTCGTGTGTCCGAAGGCTGCATCTGCGCCCGGATAGCGGAAATACCAGGCAAACTGTTCCCCGTTGACCTCGACCTGCATTGCTGAAGGGGCTGCGCCGACATATCGTTGGGCAGCCCAGAGCTGTTGCGAACGAAGCGCAAGCCACCCGAACAAGGCGATCAAGACCAAGAGCGGCAGGTACTCTTGCATGGCAATCGACGATCCATCTCCGCGGCGCCTCACTGCCAATCCTGCCAACAGCAAAAGATGCGCGAGCGTCGCCAGCCCAAGCACGATCCAAAGGTTCAGCAGCAGGTGCGTATCCAGCGCAGGTCCATGCATCGCAGCATCGCGCGGCAGGAACCATCCATGGCCTGCCGTGATTGCGATTGCAAGTGTCATGGCTTCGATTTTACTTGGCGCTCTCGGCAGCCACCATCGAGAGGAAGTGCTGATGA
>CAZZYN010000146.1:2827-3600 GCA_964658265.1 uncultured Acetobacteraceae bacterium
GAACCCGCGTGTCGTCGGTCAACTCAGGGTGGAAGGTGGCTGCCAGCAAACGTCCTTGCTGCACAAGCGTGGGGAAGCCGTCACGCTCCGCGAGCACCTTCACCTCTGCGCCATGTCTGGTAATGCGCGGCGCGCGGATGAACACCATTTCCAGCGGTCCCCCGGGGAGGCAGGTTTCTTCATTCAAGATTATGGAGTCGTTCTGGCGCCCGTAGGCATTGCGTTCCACCGTCACGTCCAGCACAGCGAAAGATCTCTGTGTCGGATTCATTACCTCGTTTGCAAGGAGGATACAGCCCGCGCAGGTGCCGAAGACTGGATGCGTTTGTACGTATTCATTCAGCAAGTCGTAGAAGCCTACGCGCTCAAGGTTCTTCAAGAACGTTGTGGACTCGCCGCCTGGAATCACGAGTCCGTCCAGTTCTGCAAGTTGCTCGGGCTTGCGTATGAGTCGCACCTCCGCGCCCAACCCAGCGAGCTTTCTTGCGTGGACATCAAACGCACCCTGCAGCGCGAGCACACCGACGACTGTTATCTTTTCACTCATCATCTCTAGTCTACGCGGTTGACTCCAGCGATCTCTACCGCAAAGGAAAACGGCCTCCCCGAGGGGAGGCCGTGTTGATGGCGTCTGTAAGCTTACTGAGCCTTCGACTCATGGAACATCTGCGCGACAGTGCGCAGGAAGTGCATCGACGTGGGGTGCGGACGAACATCGCCACCCAGAATCTTCTGGTAGGAGACGTCGTGTCCGTAGTACTCCGCAGTGTCAT
>CAZZYN010000147.1:0-3598 GCA_964658265.1 uncultured Acetobacteraceae bacterium
GCGAATAGTCTCTCTCGTTCCCGAGGTGACCTTCTCATCCCAGTTTTCGGTAACTTGCGCTGCGGGTCGCGACCATCAAGCGCTATTCAGCATCTCCGGTCCGTTGTTCCTGACGTTGCCGACGAGCGGGTTGCATGGGGACGCCGTCATCGCCTCGGACTCAAAGGGGCGCAACAGATCCAGAGGCGGCCTCTCGGCATCACGCTGCAGCCAACGGTCAAATTCCCTCGGGTGCAGGATCACCGGCATGCGAGTATGCACCGCTGACATCAACTCGTTGGCTTCTGTCGTGACGATGGAGAACGATTGGAGCCATGTGTCATCCGGCGCCTTCCACGCGTCCCACAGGCCGGCAAACGCAAACGGCGCGGCATCCTGCATCGTGAATACGTAGGGCTGCTTTGTCTTCGCATCGAGCTTCTTCCACTCATAGAAGCCGTCCACAGGTACCAGGCACCGACGCTTCTTGAAAGGTGTTCGCCATGTCGGACTGGTCTGTATCGTCTCAGCCCGCGCGTTGATCGTCGAGATTCCTTTCACGTCCGAAAGCTGCTTCGTGAAGAACGGCACCAGGCCCCAGCGCATGAGCACCAGCTCACGCCCGGTGCCTTCTCTATCGTCGCGAATGACCGGCTGGAAGGTGCTGGGTGCGACGTTGTAGTCCCAGTCGGGAATGATCAGATCAGTCGGAACTTCGCCAACGCGAAACGCTTCCGCAATTCTCTGCTTGTCTGATCTTCGAACGTAGCGCCCGCACATTGAAAAAGGGTAGCAAACTGTGCGCGGTTTCGCATCGGCAACCGGGGCGCGGGTTGTTCGCGTTCATTGCAACTATTCAGTAGAGAGGACTTTCAATCATGAGACACAATAACGGGGCGGCGTCATTCATTGTTGTCAGCGTCGTTATGCTTTTCGCAACTTATCCATGCCAGTTGGCGATCAAGCTGGAAGCAAAAAATAGTCCAGTGGTTTTTCTTGAAAATATCGGTGTAATCCATACGTCCAAATGCATAAACGATCCGCTCTCCAGACTTGAACTTTTCCAAATCGCTCAGGCTGGGATTTGGCAATCTAGGCTCAGAGCCGTCTCCCGTGACAGTACTGACGCTGGTGTATTCACTGCCCGGCGCCAAGAGGCTCAGGCTCTTGAATATCCTCGACTTCTCTCCTACTTTGTCGAACTGCGGACCGACTTGATTGGAGCCAACCTGCACTGCATATCCCATACGAAACTTCTTCGCAAAAGTCTTACCAGTGTTTTTAGCAATAATGCGAATGAGGAATTGTTGATCCAATGCAGGCGCGCCGGTGATACCGATGGGAGCCACCCAAGCACGTTGGTCAAGTCTTACCTGATCCTGCGTGGCTCTTATAGACGCTGCCGAGTTCCCAGCCAGCGTCGCGAAATCGGCCTCAGCATTCGAGATTTCATCTTTTATGTTCCGGGCACTTGTAGAAAAGCTTTCGGCTGCGGCAGCGTTCCTTTTGGACGCATCTGCAATCTGCTGCGCAGCGCCTGCCTGAATGTTAGCGGCGGCTATCAGTCGGTCGGTCTGCCCCGTTCCGCCAACCAGTATGAAGATCTGAAGTATCGCGCAGACGGCTACAACACCCGTAAAATAACCCATAACGCGCTCAGCCAATTTATGTTTTTGCCAGCGCGACCATGCCGACTCAGTGGGTGGCTCATAGTCGGACTTGGTTGCCTCTTGGTTCTGTGGGGGCAATCCTGTGTCTTCTTGTTTCCTAGTGGAGGCCCTCTTCGGACTGCCCGTTGGCTGTGGGGTGGAGTCATCTCTATGATCGTCGGCTGCTGGATTATCCATCTCGGTCTTAGACTCGCGCTGAATCGTTAGTAACGGGGTCGCTCTAAAATCGGCCACAAAGCAAACGGCCCACCCTAAAGGGATGGGCTTGTTCGCTTGCGTGGTAACTGTACGCTCGCTCGCATTTTACGGCAATGGCGACGAGTAGCGACTTCTAATACCTTGTGCATATTTTCTCCTTTTCTTCGCCTATCATTAGTTATGGGCTTCAACCGCCGCGCCGTCGAACGAGACCATCAAGATTCCATCCGGGACAGGTTCGCGTCCACGATCGCCATCTGCGCAAGCATCATCGCGGCTGTGCGGCTGGCTCGGGAGGACATCGCGCGGCCATCGCCACGGGTGCTCGGGACGATTGCGGATTCGGTCGGCCTGGCGAAGCAGATCCTGGATCGGGTGCTGCGGCAGCGTTGAGAGCGAGCAAGTTCGACCTCCGAGGCAAGTTTCCGAAAAGCCGACTTTGCGGAGTGATGTCGGAGCCTCGAATCGGTCTGATATAAAACGGACTGGAGACGCCTGATGGCGGCAATGTTTGATCGCTACACACCACGGGCTCGGCTGGCGGTCTACCATGCCAAGTATGAAGCTGTGCGCCGCAATCTCAGGGAAATCCAACCTAGGGACATTGTCCTTGGGCTGATACGGGATTCGCATCAGCCTGGATGTCCGTTCGAGATTCTCTATCTAATCGGCGACTCCATAAGGAACCTCATCGAACCCGAGCCTTCGTATGGTCCGCCTCTGAACCTTGATATTCCGCTGTCCACATCCAGTAAAAAAGTGCTGGCCTATGCCGACCTTGAGGCAAGGCGTGACGGGCGCTATTCCATTGGCAGCGATCACCTTCTGCGTGGAGTGCTTCGTTTAGGCGATGAGACTGCAATGACGATTGCGTCTGCTGGTTATGGCCTATCCGTGCTGCGTGAGCATTCCAGAGAGGCGCACCGCCTGACCTCGGATACCAAGGCTCCTTTCTGGTGGCCCCTCAAAATCTATGGCCGGAGGTTACTTCTCGCCTTTGGATTACTCGTATTTTTCCTTGCAGTTCTGTACCTTCGCTCCCAGAACTGAAATCCGCTCTAACCCACAGTTCATCAGCTCCCGCAAAACGGGGTTTTTGGAAACTTGGCCGCCTAACCCGAATCAGCCACCGAGGCAAGTTTTCGAAAAGCCGACTTCACAGGACCTAGGCGTCTTGAGCCTTGTATTTGTGCCACGTGCCGCACACAACCGACCCAGCATTGGACCGAGCCTCGGGGATCAACTCCGAGATGCTTTCTGACAGCAGGTTCTCGTCTTCGACACACTCAACGCCTTCCTGTTCCACAACGCACAGCCCCAGGCCGTTCATCGCGTGTGATGCTCTCGCGACAAAGTGGGCAGCGGGCGTCGCCTGGGCTGCGACCCAGAGCCATGCCCCGGCATCGCCATCCAGAATGGCTAACTCTCTCGGCCCTGTAACGTTGAACATACCGACCCACACCGAATCCATCTTCCTCGCGATGCCTTCTGCTCCGATTCTTCGGATGGCGACTCCCTTGAAAGGGTAGTTTGCAACTTGCCTCGTCGTAAAAGCCAAGACAAGGCAAGTTTCTCAGACCGTTGGTAGAAGCATGACCGATGTCAGAATAACGTCAACGTGGCTGGGCTGACGGAAAACGGGGTTTCAGGAAACTTGGCAGCGAGACCGGATGGCTCTCGGGTGCAAGTTTCCGATAACCTAGACTTTGCAGGCAGCTTCAGCCAGATTGTGACAGCTTCTTGATGTGTGC
>CAZZYN010000148.1:0-3463 GCA_964658265.1 uncultured Acetobacteraceae bacterium
ATTCTTCTTTACGAACCAGCTAGTGGCGGTGGTTCCGGCGGAGGGCGGCAAGCCGGAGGTGCTGGATGCACAGTTCGATGAGGATGCGGACTTGCTGGCGTGGGCGCCGGCCGGCATCTATTTTTCAGCACAGCAGAAGGCGGCGTCGCAGTTGTTTCTGCTCGATCCATCGGCGCACAGCGTGAAGGCTGTGAGTGCGGCGGGTCAGATGTTTGCGCAGGGATCGATTTCGCCTGACTTCAAGCATGTGGCTTTCCGCGGTGCGGCTCCGGACCAAGTGCCGGAGATTTGTGCGAGTGAGCTTACGGCGTTTCATCCGGCGGTATTGACGCAGGCGGGGGCGCAGTTTGCTGCTTATCCGCATGTGAGTCGCGAGGTGGTGCAGTGGAAGTCGAATGATGGGACGGGGATTGAAGGTGTGCTGCAGAAGCCGGCGGACTTCGATGCGACGCGGAAGTATCCGCTGCTGGTGGTGATCCATGGTGGACCGACGGGCGTGGATGTGCCGTTTCGATCGGCGGACCGGTATTATCCGACGGAGCGGTTTGCGGCGCGCGGGGCGCTGGTGCTTCATCCGAATTACCGGGGGTCTGCAGGGTATGGGGAGAAGTTCCGATCGCTGAATGTGCGGAATCTCGGCGTGGGAGATTATGCCGATGTGATCAGCGGCGTCGATGCGCTGATTGCGAAGGGGATGGTGGATCGCGAGAAGGTGGGGGCGATGGGATGGAGCGAGGGCGGATATATTTCGGCGTTCATTACGACGTCGAGTGATCGCTTCAAGGCCGTGTCGGTGGGTGCGGGGATTTCGGACTGGGCAACGTACTACTACAACACGGACATTACTCCGTTTACGCGGCAGTACCTGGCGGCTACGCCCCAGGAAGATCCGGAAATTTATCGCAAGACTTCACCGATCACGTACATTGCGAAGGCGAAGACACCGACGCTGATCCAGCAGGGGAGTGTGGACAGGCGGGTGCCGGTGGCGAATGCGTATGAGCTGCGGCAGGCGCTGGAAGACCACAAGGTGCCGGTGAAGATGGTGTTGTATGACGGCTTCGGTCATCCGATTAACAAGCCCAAGCAGCAGCGGGCGGTGATGCAGGAGAACGAAGTTTGGTTCGCGCATTACATCTGGGGTGACGTGCTGCCGGAGGCGTTGACGCCGGTGGCGGGGACTGCTGCTGCGGCTGCGAAATAGGGTGTTCTTCGATACTGATTTCAGGCTGCGCGAGGGTGGGTGATGATTGTGGTGCCGGGATTTCTCCACCGCGCTTCGCTTCGGTCGAGATCACAGATTTGGAGATGACACGGGCGGTATTGTGCTTTGGTCTGGATGGCCCTTCCGGTTGTCAGGGAAAGCGGATGGCTTTGCCATTCCCACCCTAGCTGCGCGAGGGTGGGGCACCCGGTTAGTGGGGCGGGGTTAGCGGCGGCCCAAGGCGAAGTCGGCGCGGCAGCCGCGGTCGACCCAGATGCCGCGTTGATCGAAGCCCCAGGTGCGGCCCTGGATGCAGGCGGCGCTGCTGCGTTGCTTGATCAGCTGGACGCCGCGGCTGGTGTTGGCCGGGCAGCCGGTGCGTCGTCCGTCGTTGGAGGCGCAGGTGAGAAGTTGTGGGGCCGGGCCGGGTCCGGGACGGTTGGGATTGGGCCCAGGTCCGGGTCCGGACGTTCGGAGGAGCGCGAACTCGGCACGGCAGCCGCGATCGACCCAGATGCCGCGACGGTCATAGCCCCAGGTCTGGCCCTGGATGCAGGGAGAGCCGCTGCGCTGCTTGACGAGCTGGACGCCGCGGCTGGTGTTGACGGCACAGTAGTGGCGGCGGCCGTCGTCGGAGGCGCAGGTGACGCCGTGGCGGCTCTGGTCAGTGATGCCGCTCTGGGCCCTGCTGCGGGCGGAGCCGAGAAGAAGTACGAATACCAAGATCGCGAAAGCCATACAGCGTTTGCTCATGGTGGTCTCTTTCATGGGGCTGATCTTTTTTGCTGCAGCGGGCCGAATAGATGCGCCCTGATGCTGCGCTGTTCTCTTTGAAAAATCAAGCAGGAAGGATGGCCGCATTGATGTGGACTGAAATCTGCGGCTCGGGCTGAGGTGAGGCTTCCGGTGACGCGTGGACGGTGAGGTGTCTGGATCGATTGAAAAACGGATGGCTTCGCTGTGCCCCCCTTGCTGCGCGAGGATGGGGCACCTGGATCTGTCTCAGGACAGGTGAGCCCGAATTGGTGCTTGGGACGGGCTGGTCATAGATAATCCGAAGAAATGATGCGCGGCGGCGTGTCCGGCGTGGTCGAGGAGACGGTTATGCGGTTTGGCTGGTGGAGAGTTGCGGTGCTGGCGGTGCTTGGGATGGGCGGAGGTGCGGGGCTGGCTGCGCAGAGTGATGCGGCGAAAGCTGCACCACAGACGGCGCAGCAGCGGGAGCAGCCGGGGACATACTGGTCCGATGAGAAGCTGCTGAGCACGGTGAACGCGGTGAGTGCCGGGCCTTCGCTGCTGCCAAAGACGTGGCCGAACGGGGCGCGGGTGGCGGTGGTGATCAGCTTCGATGACGATACGCAATCGTACCTGTTACGTTCCGGCGGGACGGAGCCGACGGCGTTGTCGGCTGGTGATTATGGCGCGCGGACGGGAACGCCTCGGGTGCTGGCGATGCTGGATCGTCATCAGATCCCGGCTACGTTTTTTGTGACGGGTGTAGATTCACTGATTCATCCGGAGCTGGTGCCGTCGCTGCTGAAGAGCGGGCGGAACGAGATCGGGATTCACGGATGGATTCATGAATATCCGCCGGGGCTGGACTCGGAGGCAGAAGAAGAGCGGCTGCTGGACAAGGCGATTGCGCGGATCGCTTCGTTGACGGGCAAGAAGCCGGTCGGCTATCGCGCGCCGTCGTGGGCGTTCAGTGCGTGGACGATGGACCTGGTGAAGAAGAAGGGCTTTCTGTACGACTCGAGCCTGCAGTCGGCGGAGGTGCCGTATGAAATTCTGCAGCACGGGACGGCGAGCGGTGTGCTGGAATTGCCGATCGACTGGACGCTGACGGAGAGTGTGTACCTGGGCGCGGAAGGGCATATGCCTTCGCCGGACTTATTGTTTGCGAATTATCGCGAGGAGTTCGATGTTGCCTATAAGGAGGGCACGACGTTTATTTTGACGCTGCATCCGTATCTTGGCGGGCATCGGTCGCCGATGGAGCATCTGGATGCGTTGATCACGTACATGCAGAGCAAGCCGGGGGTGTGGTTCACGACGTGCGAGGGGCTGGCACGCTATGTGAACCAGCAGCGCAGTCGCTAGGGGTGCTGGCCGCACGGGCGGGTTCACGTTCGCGATGTGGGCACTTTTGTTGATCCTCTGGTTTGGTTGTTGCTGGTTCCGTTGGGGCCCATCCCAGTGTCGTGGTTTGGAGTAGATGGGCCCCGATGCTGCCTGGTTTGGAGTCATGGGGCCCGGTTG
>CAZZYN010000149.1:0-3450 GCA_964658265.1 uncultured Acetobacteraceae bacterium
CGGTTAAACTGTCGGTCTCCAAAACCGAACTTCTCGGTTCGAATCCGAGCGCCCCCGCCATTTTTTTGTACGTATGGCAATCAGTCAGTAATCGAGTGCAGCAGGAATGAAGGAAGCACCATGGCAAAGGCAATAACAGTCTCCGGTGAGCAGCAGGGCGAGCAGAAGGGTCCGAACCAGATCACGAGTTTTGTCGATCGGAGCAGCGGATTCCTGAAGGACGTCCGCAACGAGATGCGCAAGGTGGTGACGCCGTCTCGGGCTGAGGTACAAAGCACAACAAGCGTGGTGATCTTCACGGTCTTTGCCTTTGCAGCTTTCTTCTATATTGCAGATAACATTTTTGGTCATTTGATCTCGGCCCTGTTGAAGTGGCTGGGCAGCGCGCAGTAGTCCGGAAGGAGTCGTACTCGATGGCAGAAGAGACAGGTTTCGAGCTTCCGGAGCAGAACAACGCACCCCTGGCCGCGTCTGAGGGTGAAGCGGGTGAGGCTGCCGAGGTGCTCGCGCCCCCGGTGAACGAGAAGTTCAAGTGGTACATCATCCATGCTTATTCGGGTTTTGAACGCAAGGTGAAGGAATCACTTGAGGGTCGGATCCAGGCATTCGGATTGCAGCAGCGGATTGGCCGCATTGAGATTCCGACTGAGCCGGTAACCGAGATTGTGAACGGCAAAAAGAAGACGACCGAGAAGGTGTTTTTGCCGGGTTATGTATTGGTGGAGATGGACCTGGATAATGACCTGTGGCACGTGATCAAGAACACGCCGCGGGTTACAGGCTTTCTCGGCACGGGTGACAAGCCTGTGTCGTTGAGTGAAGAAGAAGTTGGCTCCATCCTCTTCCGCACGGATGTCTCGAGTGAGAAGCCGCGGATGAAGATCAAGTTTGAGAAGAACGAATCGGTTCGCATCACGGAGGGCCCGTTCGCAAACTTTAATGGTCTGGTAGACGAGATTAATGAAGATCGCGAAACACTGAAGGTCATGGTGACGATCTTCGGCCGTTCTACGCCGGTTGAGTTGGAATTTGGCAAGGTTGAGAAGGTAGTCGCTTAGCATTTCAGCGAGAGATTTGAAAAAGGAAGAACGCAGCCGGCGCATTGCAGCAGCAGGCAGGCGTAGAAAAGGGATAAGCACATGGCACCGCCGAAGAAGATTCAAACGCAGGTCAAGCTTCAGATTATTGCTGGCAAGGCCACGCCAGCGCCGCCGGTCGGCCCCGCCCTGGGTCAGGCCCAGGTCAATATCATGGAATTTTGCAAGCAGTTCAATGCACGGACCCAGACGAAGGACATGGAAGGCCTCGTCATTCCGGTCGTCATCACGGTCTACGTCGATCGCAGCTTCACGTTTGTCACGAAAACGCCGCCGGCTGCTGTGCTGCTGAAGAAGGCCGCGGGCGTGGCAAAGGGTGCAGGCGCGCCGAACAAGGACAAGGTCGGCAAGGTAAGCGAAGCGCAGGTACTGGATATCGCCAAGCAGAAGATGCCGGATCTGAATGCGTCATCGGTCGAAGCAGCGGTCCGGAGTATCAAGGGAACCGCGCGTTCGATGGGGATTGAAGTCACGGCGTAGGTTTGCGCCGCATAGAAGCTTGCTCGAGTCAGTATTCTCCGGCATACTAGAGTGTCTCCAGACAAGACTGGCTGGGATAAAGCGTCGCGAACACCACGGTCTGCCGGTTTTATTGGCAAGTACGGTGGGAGATTGAGGGAATATGGCTCGTAAGTTAAGCAAGAATGTCGCGCAGGCTCGTGCGCAGGTGGAAGATCGGCCCTACAGTATTCAGGATGCCGTCCCACTCCTCCAAAAAGTGAAATTTGCCAAGTTCGACGAGACTGTTGACCTGACGATGCGTCTGGGTGTTGACCCGAAGCACGCGGACCAGATGGTGCGTGGAACCGTCGTTCTGCCCCACGGCCTGGGTAAGACCAAGCGCGTAGCCGTGATCGCCTCCGGCGAGCGTTTGAAGGATGCCGAGGCGGCGGGCGCTGAGTTCGTTGGCGGGGAAGATCTCGTCGAGCGCATTCAAAAAGAAGGCTGGGTGGATTTCGACGCCCTGATCGCGACACCGGACATGATGAAATCAGTCGGCCGGCTGGGCAAGGTGCTCGGGCCACGCGGACTGATGCCGAACCCGAAGACCGGCACGGTGACCAACGATGTCGCAGGAGCTATCCGCGAGATCAAGGCTGGTAAGGTCGAGTTCCGCACAGATAAGACTGCACTGGTACACGTACCGGTCGGCAAGCTTTCATTCACGGCGGACAAGCTGGTAGATAACGCGATTACTGTGATCAATAGTGTGGTTCGTGCCAAGCCTTCTGCTGCCAAGGGCAAGTACATCCGCGGCATCACGTTGAGTTCGACGATGGGTCCGGGCGTATCGCTGGATACTGCCGTTGCTGACCTGGCAGCCAAGGCTTAGGCATTCTTCGCGCGGCCTGCGGGTTGCGCACCAATTTTGATGGCGCTTGTGAGCGCGGAAGCAGGGCCGGAGTTGAGACTCGCGGCCAGAGGCTGAAATCATGGCATTAACCAGAGTTAAGAAGGCAGAAAAAGTCACGCAGCTGACGAAAGAGCTGGAAGGATCGACCAGCGCGATTGTCGGAACCTTTGCCAAGCTAACCGTGGCACAGGACTTTCAGCTACGCAGCGTGGTCCGGACGGCGGGTGGGCGCTATCGGGTACTCAAGAACAAGCTGGCTGCACGTGCGTCCAAGGGTAGCGGTATCGAGGGCGCATTACAGGGATTGAAGGGTGTGTCTTCGGTCGCCTACACCAGTGGCGACCCGGTGGCATTGGCCAAGGCGCTGTCGACCTGGGTCAAAGACAACGCGCAGTTCACGTTCAAGCTTGGGATCATCGACGGCAAGATTATCTCGGTGGACGAAGTCAACCAACTGGCAACGATGCCGGGCAAGGAAGAGCTTTACGCGAAGCTGTTGTTCCTGATCAGCTCGCCCGCCCAGCGTTTAGCGACAGTGATCAATGCGACTGGACGCGATCTTGCTGTGGTGATCAACCAGGCAGTCGAGCAGAACAAGTTTGCTGCCGGCGCAGGGGCCGCGGTCGCGGCAAAGGCGGAAGAGCCGACAGCAGTGGAAGAGCCGGCGACCGCCGAGGCGACAGTAGCTCCTGTGGAAGGGTCGGCTGTACCAGCGGCCAGCGAGACAGTGGTTTCTGCCGATTCGGCTCAGACCGAGGCGGCTGCTTCTGAAGAGCCAGCCGAGGGCGCCCCGGAAGCATAAAAGTTTCGCTGTTTTGCTTTGAGGGGTGCTGGTCTGGGCACAACGGAAACCTCGAGGCAGGCAGCAGTCAGCCAGAGCAGGGCTGATCAGCAACAGCAATACGAATTCAGTAACACGTGGAGAGAGACATGGCAGATTTACAGCAGTTAGAAGAGTCGATCGTTGGGTTGAGCCTGCTGGATGCGGCCGCCCTGGTG
>CAZZYN010000150.1:0-3154 GCA_964658265.1 uncultured Acetobacteraceae bacterium
GTGGAACAGTTTGCACGTGGATTTGAAAGTAGAGAAATTGTTCCACGTGGAACAATTGTAGTTGTGGTTATTACGTATCCCGGCAACTTTGAAGGCGCCAATCCGGCCGGCTGTTTTCAAGTGGTGGCTGGTGCAGGAGATGCATGGCGCCGGACTGCACACATGGGATCGGGCGCGCTCTTCGCCAGAGGCGCAGACAGAATATACGGCAGATCTGGGTGCGGTGATGAGTACCGACGGGGGAACTAAATTGGAGGCGGGGGTGTCGCTGCCTAAAGGAACCGTAGGGTTCGCGCGTCGCACGAAGGCCCACCCTAGCTGCGCGAGGATGGGGCACCCGCATCGCCGTGATGACCGATTTTGGTTGGTGCCTGGTAGATGACTTGAGCGCGGCTGGTGGCTAGAGCTTGTAGGCGTTTTTGGCTAATCGATAGGTCAGGTCCTGCATCAGGTCGTGGGCTTCGTCTTCGTCGAGGCGGTGGTCGGCTACGAGTCTGGCGAGGTAGCCCGCGTCCATTCTTCTTGCAGTGTCGTGCCGGCCGGGGATGCTGAAGAAGGCGCGGGTGTCGTCATTGAAGCCGACCGTGTTGTAGAAGCCGGCGGTTTCGGTGGTCTGTTCGCGGAAGCGGATCATGCCCTCCGGGCTGTCGTGGAACCACCAGGGTGGGCCAAGCTTGAGAGCCGGATAGTGGCCGGCGAGGGGTGCGAGCTCGCGGCTGTACGTGGACTCGTCCAAGGTGAAAAGGACCAGGGTGAAGTTGGGCTCGTTGCCGTACTTCGAGAGCAGCGGGTGGAGAGCGTGCACGTAATCAGTCGGCTTTGGAATGTCACCGCCCTTGTCGAGCCCGAACTTGGCATGAATGTAACGGTTGTGGTTGCGATAGGCACCTGGATGCAGCTGCATGACCAGTCCGTCGTCGAGACTCATGCGTGCCATTTCACAGAGCATGTGGGCGCGGAACTGCTCGTGCTCCTTGGGTGTGGAGCCCTGGTGACGAGGATGGATGCCGATCACATTTGTGAAAAGACGCCCGGCATCTTCCGGACCGAGGTCCGCGGTGCAGGCCGTGGGATGGCCGTGATCAGTCGCGGTGGCACCGTTCTCCTTGAAGAAGTTGCGGCGCTTGCGGAGAGCGCGCAGGTAGCCCTTCCAGGTGTGGGTGTCTTCTCGGGTGAGCTCGCCGAGCTTGTGGAGGTTGTGGGCGAAGTGTTCATGGTCGGGATCGATGACGGCATCGGGACGAAAGGTGGGCAGGATGCGGCCGTGGAAGGTCGGATCGTTCCGAAGCGTTTGATGGTGGGTGAGCGGCGAGATGGCGGCGTCGGTGGTGGCGAGTACTTCGAGGTTGAAGCGATGGTAGAGAGCGCGGGGAAGGAACTCCGGCGTCGCCAGCTTTTCCGAGATGTGGTCGTAGTAGAGGTCGGCGGTATCGGCGGAGAGGCGCGGCTGGTTGCCAAGGCCGAAGATTTCCGAAAAGGCGTAATCGAGCCAGAGACGGCTGGGAGTGCCGCGGAAGAGGAAATAGTTTTCTGCGAAGAGACGCCAGGCTTTGCGCGGATCAGCCTGGACCGGACTGGAGGCAAGATCGCCGGCAGCGCCAAGCGGCGGCTTGTCTGCGGGATGGGGAGCGCGCGGCGGGATGCCCATATCTTCCATGCGGATGCCCTGGCTGTAGAGCATGCGGAAGAGGTAATGGTCGGGCTGCAGGAAGAGCGCGGCGGGGTTGGCGAAGGGCTGATTGTCAGCAAACCACTGCGCTTCGGTATGGCCGTGCGGACTGAGAATCGGCAAGGTCGCGATGGAGTGATAGAGGCGCCGGGCGATGGCGCGGGTGTCCGGATCGGCGGGAAAGAGGCGGTCGGGATGAAGGAGGCTCATGGGAACGGCTTCTCCGGTGCGAGGTGCGGGTTGCGACAAGCGAATGCGTTGCTGCATGCCGATGTTCGGCGATGGCGGCAGCTGCTGGCAAGTGACGCCCAAGGATACGTGCGGCCGAGGGGTGGGGACAAATGGGGACGGGGGATGATTCGGGTAGGTATGATGGCGGGGTCGCGGGAACTGAGCAGCCGCTGGTGGAGAGTGCATGTACGGATCGTGGAAGCAGAGTGGACGAGCAGCGGGATGGCTGCTGGGCGTACTGGCGAGTGTGATGGCAGGCGGAGCTGGCGCATCCGGGCAAACGCTTTCTTTTAAAGACTCAACCCAGCCCGCCGAGAAACGGGCGGCGGAGCTGGTGGGCCGGATGACGCTGGAAGAGAAAGTAGCGCAGACGCTCGATGCGGCGCCGGCAATTCCGCGACTGGGGGTGCCGGCTTATGACTACTGGAGCGAAGGGCTGCATGGCATTGCGCGATCGGGCTACGCGACGATGTTTCCGCAGGCTATCGGGATGGCGGCGACCTTCGATCCGAAGCTGGTGGGCAGGATAGGCGAGACGATCGCGACCGAGGCGCGTGCGAAGTATAACGATGCCGTGATCCATGACAATCATGCGCGGTATTTCGGGCTGACGGTGTGGTCGCCGAATATCAATATCTTTCGCGATCCTCGCTGGGGACGCGGGCAGGAGACCTATGGTGAAGATCCGTTCCTGACGTCACGGATGGGTGTGGCGTTTGTGGAGGGCTTGCAGGGGAGTGATCCGAAGCATCCATTGACCATTGCGACGCCGAAGCATTTTGCTGTGCACAGCGGACCCGAGTCGGAGCGGCACCGGTTCGATGTGACGCCGAGCGCGCATGACCTGGAGGATACATACCTGCCGGCATTCCGGGCGACGATTACGGAGGCACATGCCGGATCGCTGATGTGCGCGTACAACGCGGTGAATGGTGTGCCGGCGTGTGGCAGCACGATGCTGCTGGAGGATACGCTGCGCAAGGCGTGGGGCTTCGATGGATTTGTGACGTCGGATTGCGGGGCGATCGATGATTTTCTGCAGGCGGGGCATAAGTATTCGCCGGATGCCGAGCATGCTTCAGCTACTGCGGTGCTCGCCGGAACGGATACCAATTGCGGCGACACCTATGCGGCGCTGGGCAAGGCAGTGAAGCAGGGACTGCTGCCGGAGAGTGCACTGGACAAGGCAGTGACCCGGCTGTTCACGGCGCGGTTTGAGCTGGGATTGTTTGATGGCGGGAGGTTCGGGGCGGG
>CAZZYN010000151.1:0-3018 GCA_964658265.1 uncultured Acetobacteraceae bacterium
TGGCGCCCAAGTGGACGAATCGCCTGAAGATGAGGATGCCAAGACGACGCCGTGGACGCTTTGGCTACCGCCTACTCTGTGCATGGTGGGAGCAAGCGCAATCTTGTGGCCAAGCGTGACTGAGCATGTCATGAATTGTGCAGCGCGTCTGCTGGATGGAACGGGTTATGCAAACGCAGTGTACGCGCGGGGGATGGAGGCGCAGCTAACCTTTCCCTTTAGGTCGGTGTCGGCTGAAAGCGCCATCCATGGGCTCGTAGCGACGACGCTCGCGGTGCTCCTCATGCTGAGCAGCGTCTTTCGCCAGCGCCTGCCGCGTGGGCTGCGGATCGGCACAGCCATGGAAGGACCGCTCTTGCCATTTCGAGATCTGCAAAGCGGCAGTTTTACCGACTACGTGTTGTGGATGACGATGGGATTAGCGGCTGCCGGAAGCTACTGCTGTGTGATGCTGCGGTGACCGTAGGGCAGATATAAGGGCTGCTGGAGTCAGCCAACACGTGCGACAAGATTCGCCTCTAACTTCTTCGTGACGAAACCTCGTTTAGGAGAAATCATGGGACTCATTACGCCGAATGAATACGACGATCTGCGATCGCTTTATATTGGTCAGCTTCAATACCTGCTCTCGACAGAGACACAGATCGTCAAAGGGTTGGAAAGCATGATTGAGCATGCACAAGATACCCAGCTTAAGCAGGCGTTCCAGTCACATCAGCAGGAGACGGAGGTTCAAGCAGACCGTCTAAGGAAACTTATCTCTGAGTTGACCGGCGATGACGACGACAAGAAGGATCCGATCACCACGGCGTTGATCTCAAGCGGAACAAACATCGTGCGTGAATCCAGCGAAGGGCCCGTGCGGGATGCTCGCTTGATTGCTACAGCGCAGAAGATCGAGCATTACGAGATCGCATCCTACGGCTCGGCGCGCGACTGGGCTACCATCCTAGGTCTGACTGAGCACGCATCGTTATTGGAGCAAACGCTCGCAGAGGAAAAGCATGCAGACCACCTGTTGACCACTATCTCTCGGCGAGAGAATAGCGAGGCAGCTACAGCCGTCTCCTAACGTAGTGGCCCCTAATGCCACGTTTGCGGTGGGGGTCTCCTGCGACGCGGACGCCTTGCCTCACGGCGTCCGTTCCGCATTTTGTCGGCTGCCGAATCCTATGAAACTGTTTGATGCCTTGTGCAGACCGAAAGCAAGACAGTGCCGCGGCAGCGCTTACCTACTTCTCTTTCTGCGTCGCGCCTGGGAACATCAGTTCGTTGTCCACGCTGAATGCACCGGGCGTCGAGTTAGCCTGCATGGATGCGATGTTGGCGTCGCTCTCCTGGTCCACCACACCGGTCAGTATCACGTGGCCGTTGTTCACGATGATGTGGATGGCGTGATAGCCGCGCGGCGGATCCTGCGTGATGCCGCCCGCCATGCGTGCAACAGAAGGGAAGTCGCCAAAGCCCACCGGGCTGCCCGAGTACTTCCTTAGGGCAGGCTGACCGTAGATGCGCCGGTACACGCCAATGCGGATGCGATCATCGTTCGACGAATTCGGCAGCACCACGATCTGATTGTCCACACCCGCTACGCCGGGGATGCCCTTAATCGTGTTCCCGGCGTCGCTTTTCAACACCGGCTGCGAAGCGTAGCCACGCAACACGATCGTCTTGCCCTGAATGCCAAACGACAACGAATCAAACACGCTGTAATTCGGCAGGTTCAGCAGCTTGTGCCGGACCTCCTGTACGATGCGAGTCGCGTCTTCCTGAGACCAAGTCTTAGTGTTGTAAGCCTTGTCCTCGTTCTGCGCTGCAGCAGTATTCTGCGAGGTAGCGCCCACGCACGGTGCCAGTAGAAGCGCCGCGCCCAACATCATTGCCCTAGTACGATTCATAATCGCTTTCTCCAATGAAAGAGACCCAAGAACTCCACATTGAGTTGCGTTGGACCGCTGCTGCTGTGTTCATCGAACGCCCTTGCGCATCCCGATTGAGAACCTGCTTGAAATCCTCGGGCTGATTTGGCGGTCAGATTCTCAGTGCCGCACGTCCGCCAAAAGCCGGAAATGGCGGGAATTTCTCACAACACAAACGGCACCGATGTTGTCGGTGCCGTTTGTTACCGTGCATTCGTCGCTGCTAGAAAGAATCCTTGACCTTATCCATCAGATCTTTCCCTTTGCTGACAAGACCAGCAGCCGTGCCAAGAGCCTGTTCGCTCTGGCCAAAAGTATCTGGACGACCAAAGCCTAGATTGGGCTCTCCGGCTCCTTCAAGCGGTCCAGCAATGAAGGGCTCAAAGTGGCCTAAACCATCGGGAGCCGGGCCAGAAGTCCAAGGCTGATTGGCCTGGTTGCCGATGCCTTCCGTGGTGGTGATAAAGAATTTGTAGGAGTAGTCCTGGTTCTCCTTGGACTGAGGGAAGCTGTTGGGAATGGGGAGGGCCGAGGGTCCGAGCTCCTCAAGAACTGCGAGCCACTGCTGTTGGTGCATGGTGTCGCGAGCGATGTTGAAGGCAAGCATTTTCTTCATGCCGGGGTCGTCAGTCATATTGTGAAGACGAACAGCAAGAGCGCGGCCAGTGGTTTCCGCTGCGACGTTGCAGTACATATCAGCCGCAATGTTGCCGCTGGCGTAGATGTGAGACATGTCGAAGGGAACGCCGTTGGCATCCGTGGGCATTGCAGAGAGACCCGTGGAGAGGATGTGCCGCATGTCCATACCATTGAGCACGGACCCAGCGATAGGGTCGGTCGACAGCTCTTCCTGGAGCGAAACTGGTGCCTTTTCAAGGTTTAAAGCGACGGCAGTCGCGAGCATCTCGATATGCGAGATTTCCTCGGTTGCTGTGTTGAGCAGCATGTCGCGATACTTTGCTGGACCGCGTGCTCCCCAAGCCTGAAAAAAGTATTGCATACATACCCGGATTTCGCCTTCAACACCGCCGATGGCTTGCTGAAGAGCCTTAGCGAAAATGGGATTAGGTTTCTCCACCGTGACCGGGAATTGCAGTTT
>CAZZYN010000152.1:0-3003 GCA_964658265.1 uncultured Acetobacteraceae bacterium
GCACCATGTAGGCCAGCTTGCGGCGACCCAGTTTTTCGGTGGATGCGAGGACACCGCCGCCACCAGTGATGGTTGCTTCGAGGCCCTGGATGAGCTTGTCGACATCTTCTTCTGCCACATCCGGGCGAACGATAAAGAGAACTTCATATTTCCGTTGATCTGCCATGCTTCCTATCTTCCTGCGATTCCTGCGCGGTGATTGCGCGAGGTCGCTGCTGATTTCCTGGTACTCTCTGCTGCTATTACCCGCCGGCCGGGCTGTTTGGCTCCCGCCGGTTGAATGCATTCATCGCGACCATCACCCCGCGGGTGATGATCATTTCGACCGCTTCTGCAACGCGATCCAAAGTCTCATCCAGGATCGTCAGATCCTGTTTCTTCAACGCCGTCAGCAGGTAGTCCTTGCCACTGCGCCTTGCCTCATCCCGTCCGCCCAGCGGATTCGGTCCGACCCCGATGCGAATGCGCGGCCAGTCTTCCCGCTGCAGTACACCGATAATCGATTTGGCCCCGTTATGACCGCCGGAGCTGCCACGCTCCCTGACGCGGACAGCGCCGAAGGAGAGTGCCAGGTCGTCATAGATCACTACCAGGTCCCGCACCGGATCAATCAAGAATTCCCGTGCCAGTGCCTGGACTGCTGTACCGCTCAGGTTCATGAAGGTTTCCGGCTTCGCGAGGACAGCAGCCTGGCCTGCAATCATCGCGGTTGCTGTGAGCGATTTGCAGCGACGATTGTCGACGCGTACGCCAGCCCGTTCAGCCAGTCGGTCGATTGCGAGAAACCCTACGTTATGCGGCGTCCACTGGTACTCCGGTCCGGGATTGCCCAGGCCGACTACCAGGAAGGACCGCCGCTGTCTGGTTGCGCCCGGAGTATCGACTCCGGACAGATGGTCATTGGAAGACAAGAGCTACTTCTTGGCTCCCTTGGCCGGAGGCGCAGGCTCGGCCGGCGCATCGGTCTTGCCCTTCTTTGCTACTTCGGGTTCTGCCGGACCGGCGGAAGCGACAGCTGCCACATCCTCGATGATCTCTTCGCGGATTTCGACAACGTGGACGACGGTCGCGTCTTCCTCGGAGATAAATTTGAAGTTGCCATCATGCGGCAGGTCCGCCACACGGATGCTGTCGTTCAAAGCAAGGTTGGTAACGTCGACGGTGATCGAACTTGGAATGTCACCTGGCAGGCACTCGATCTCGACTTCGCGCAGAACCAGTTCGAGGACGCCACCTTCGTTCTTCACACCGACCGGGACGCCTTCGACCACGATCGGCACCTCGACGCGCATCATCTTGTCCATGGCGATCCGCTTGAGATCGACGTGAATGAGACGGTCCTTGATCGGCTCATACTGCCAGTCGACGATCATGGCCTTGACGCGGGCGCCATTGCTGATGGAAACCTCGAAAATCGTATTGTGTCCAGACTCGGAGTGCAGGATGCGCTGCATCTGCTTGGGATCCAGCTCGACAGCGATAGCAGGCGCCTTTGCGCCATAGATCACGCCGGGAATCTTGCCGGCGACGCGCACGCGACGTGCTGCATTCTTGTTGAATTTGCCCTCGCGGGGTACTGCGGATACTTGCTCAACAGCAGTTGCCATAGTCTTCTTTCCTTTAGGTCGGGCACGGCGACTTGAGCCGCTCCCTTTGTAAAGCGATGGCAGTCAGGCCACCGCGAATTGGATGTCACCGCGATCTCAACGTTCGAGAGTGTTCGCGGCCGGAAAACATGCAGCCAGTGATCAGCTGAAGAGTGAGCTGACGCTGGTCTCCATGTGAATACTTTCGATGGTCGCGGCCAGCAGGCCGGCTACCGATCGAACCTTGATCTTGGCGACTTTTTTCGCCTCTTCCCGCAGTGGAATGGAATTGCTGACGACCAGCTCCTTCAACGGCGAGCTGGCAATGCGTTCGATCGCCGGCCCGGACAGCACCGGGTGCGAAGCACATGCGTACACTTCGGTTGCGCCCTGGTCGAGCAGCGCGTCGACTGTCTTCACCAGCGTGCCTGCGGTGTCGATGATGTCGTCAATGATCAGGCAGGTGCGCCCGCGCACATCGCCGATGACATTCATCACTTCGGTCACGTTGATATCCGTACGCCGCTTGTCCACGATGGCCAGTGGTGCACTTACCTTGGTTGCAAAAAAACGGGCCCGCTCCACACCGCCCGCATCCGGCGAGACGACTGTCAGGTTGGGCAGGTTCATCTCCCGGAAGTAGCCGACCATGACTGGCGACGCGAACATGTGGTCGACCGGAATATTGAAAAAGCCCTGGATCTGGGCTGCGTGCAGGTCCATGAACAAGGCACGGTTGGCACCTGCCGTAGTCAGCAAGTCAGCCACCAGCTTGGAAGAAATCGCCACCCTTGGCCGATCTTTCCGATCCTGCCGGGCGTAGCCGTAATACGGAACGACGACCGTGATTCTGCCTGCCGAAGCACGCTTGAGCGCATCGATCATGATCAGCAGCTCTACAAGATTCTGATCCACCGGCCAGCAGGTCGGCTGCACCACGAAGACATCAACGCCGCGTACGTTCTCGAGCAGCTGGAAGTAGATCTCGCCATCCGCAAAACGCTGGATCTTGGTCTCGCCCAGTGGCACGCCCAGGTGCTCACTACAGATTTCTTCAGCGAGCGGCCGGTTCGCCGAACCGGAGAAGATCTTGAACCGGCGGTCTTCGCTCAAACGGCTCTGCCGCTTCTTCTCCGGGGCAGTCTTGGTCCTCTCCCCGCCAGACCTGTCGTTGCCAGCAGGTGCTGCGTGGTTCGCGGATTCGGGCTTGACCTGGTCAGTGGCTGTAGGCACGGCTTCGCTTCTTGTTTCAATCTTCATGGGTCCTCCCAAGCTGGTTGGCATTGGTTGTTCCTGCAATCCAATAGAACGTCGCGACAGTTTCTTCGCGACAACGGTGAACCTTCGACCACTGAACAAAGTCTGGCTGGGCGACTAGGATTCGAACCTAGACAAAGTGCGTCAAAGGCACTTGACC
>CAZZYN010000153.1:0-2972 GCA_964658265.1 uncultured Acetobacteraceae bacterium
CGGTCGACACCATGCCGATCTTCGCTCCGGATTCCTTCTCCAGAAACCGCAGATATTCCTTTGCTTCCACCGGCAGTTCGTCGAACGTGTGAATTCCTTCAGTGGACGTCTTCCAGCCCTTCAGTGTGGTGTACTGCGGCTCAATCGACTCCAGTCCCTGCACATCCGCCGGGATCACGTCCGTCGTCCTGCCGTTGATCTTGTAGCTGGTGCACACCGGGATCTCGTCGAAGGCATCCAGCACGTCCATCTTCGTCACCACCAGCCATTCCGTGCCATTGATGCGGTTGGAGTAGCGAAGCAGCGGCAGATCCAGCCAGCCGCAGCGCCGGGGACGGCCAGTAACAGCTCCGAATTCTGCTCCGCGCTGACGCAGCAATGCACCTACTTCGTCGTTCAGCTCGGTCGGAAATGGACCCTCACCCACGCGCGTCACATAGGCCTTGGTGACACCGATGACCGTGCCGATATTCGTCGGTCCCACGCCCGTACCGATCACCGCGCCGCCCGCTGTCGCCGACGAAGACGTCACAAACGGATACGTTCCGTGATCGATATCCAGCATGGTGCCCTGCGCACCCTCAAACATCACACTCTTGCCTGCGCGAATCGCCTCATTCAGCAGGACAGCCGTATCCGTCACGAAGGGCCGGATGCGTTCTGCCGCAGCGGCATAATCCTCATACATTTTGGCTGGATCGATAGGCTCGCTGCCGAACAATGCATGCGCGATCGCGTTCTTCTCGTGGCAGGCATTTTCGATGTGGCTCTTCAGGATCTTCGTGTTTAGCAGGTCGACCACGCGCAGACCGCTGCGATGCATCTTGTCTTCATAAGCCGGACCGATACCGCGACTGGTCGTGCCGATCTTCTGCCTGCCCGGCGCGCTTTCCGAGGCCAGCTCGATCATCCGGTGGTACGGCAGGATCACCTGCGCGCGATTGGAGACGAACAACTGTCCCCGCACATCCACGCCAAGCTTCTGCAGTTTGTCCACTTCGCTTAGAAAGGCCATCGGATCAAGCACCACGCCGTTGCCGATCACGGCCTGGCAATCCGGCCGCAGGACCCCGCACGGCACCAGCTGCAGAATGAACTTCTGCCCATGAATGATGACGGTATGGCCCGCATTGTGGCCGCCTGCATAGCGTGCCACCACCGCAAAATTGCCGGAGAGCACATCTACAATCTTTCCCTTGCCCTCGTCGCCCCACTGGGCGCCCAGGACTACCGCAGTCTTTGCTCGCATCAGTTCTAAAGTCTTCCGTCGTACTGGTCATGTTCGCCGTCGCGCTTTTCCCGGGTCGGGCGGAATCAAAGTTGAAAGCCATCTACGGAAGGCAGTGGCCGGCGCCGCTTCCGATCATATAACGGTGGAACCTGCTGCGAAAACAGGCAGGGCTCTTGGAATTTGCTCGCTTCCCCACTTGGCCGAGATTGCGTCCAGTCCGGAATCCGCTGTTCTTTTTTGGTACTGTACTCGACTCTTCGCCCCGCAGACTTCCTCAAGTCCTTAAACTCGCCGCCGATGACCATAACGGAAACTCTTTTGCATCCCGCCTTCCAGGTGGAGTCGGGATGGCTGCAAATACGGTGGCAGATACTCCCGATCATCTGCCTTGGTCTCTGCCTGTGTTTTGGTCTCTGCCTGAAGGAACGTTGAAGCCATGCTGGTCTTTTTTGCTGCAGTATTGCCCGTCATCATCCTGTTCTGCGGCCTGTCGATCGACATCGCCATGCTGCAGCTGAAGAAGTTGCAGATGCAGAGTGCCGCGGATGCCGCGGTATTGAATGCGGAGCTTGAAGTGGAACGGGGAACAGGGAACTGGGTCAGCATGGGCAGGCTCGAGGCAGCAGCAGCGGGCTTCCGGAACGGCAGCAACAGCGTAACGGTCACCATCTCCAATCCGCCTGCCTCAGGGCCTTATCACGGCTATTACGACACGCTCCAGGCTACGATCACCCAGCAGGTCAGGACCATCTTCCTTGGAACGCTCAATAGTGGATTCGCGACTGTGACAGCGAACGCGGTCGCGATGGTTCCACCCTGCACCTATTTCTCCAACGCCACCGGCACAAACTCCATCTCGCTGTCGGTGGCGAGTGCGGCGATGACCAGCCACTACTGCCCGGTGTACGCAAATACAGGCATCGCGATCGATTACTTCGCCACCCTGGGCTCGTTTGGAGACAACAACGCCGGACCCGCGGGGGCCTCCAACATCTCCGGATCGACCTGGGTTCCTCCCCGTTTCGGCGCCGCAGTCGTCCCCGATCCGTTGGCATGGCTTGCCTCGCCGTCATTTTCCGGCTCGTGCGATCACACCAGCTACACCGTCAGTTCAACCACCGCGACCCTGCAGCCGGGCAGCTACTGCAAGGGGCTTACACTCACCGGCAGTACAGTCACACTGAATCCCGGCCTCTACGTCATTACCGGCGGAGCCACGTGGAACACTTCGACCGTTTCGGGCACCGGCGTCACACTTTTTTTCACCACCGGCGGAGGCGCAAGTTACGGCCAGTTCAAGATATTCAGCTCGACACTTTCCCTGTCGGCTCCTACAGACGCGAGCGGCGGCGGCACGCCTGCGATCCTAATCTTTGGCGATCGGAACTGGGTCCGAACCACTTCCGGAGACTTCCAGTTACATGGAACAACTTTCTACGGGGACGGCATCTGGTATACGACCGGCACGGGAATTTCGCTGCAGAACTGCGGCACCATGCAAGCCCCGAACTACCTCGCATTTAACACCGATTCCAGCTACATCTACGCGACCAACATGCATCCGTCCGGCAATTTTTCTAACATTCCAACCGGCAATCCTTTCCGGCCCCTGGGAGGACTGGTGCAATGAATTTCCTCCGCGATGAGAGCGGCAATGCCCTGGTGGAATTTGCACTGATTCTACCGCTCTTCTGCTTCATCATTCTGGGTACTGTCAACTACTCACTGCGCATCCAGCAAG
>CAZZYN010000154.1:0-2864 GCA_964658265.1 uncultured Acetobacteraceae bacterium
AATGTGACCATCTCCAACAACTATGTGACGGGGACCTATGAGCTTGGCTCGGTCTACGCCGGCACGTGGAAGAAGTTTGCTGAGGAGGCGCAGGTACCGCGCAACGGCCGCATCAAGTGCGGCACGGAGTCCAATGGCGGCTTCCGCAATATCACCATCACCGGCAACGTGATGGAGGGCTGCAAAGGCATTTCGCTCGAAACCTCCGACGGAGCGTACCTGGAGGACTTTGCGATCACCGGCAATACCTTCCGCGACTGCGTCGATGGGCCGCTGTTTCTCCGCTTGAACCGCCGCAATCGCAACCCGAAGGAGACGCTGCGGACAGGCACGCTGCGCCGTGTCGTCATCTCCGACCTGGTGAGCTACAACTCGGCTTCGTCGACGGCGTCGATGCTGTCGGGTATTCCTGAAAACCTGATCGAAGACGTAAAGATTTCAAACTGCTACTTTGGCCACATCGGTCTACCGAAGGACATGAAGATTGGCTGGGGCGATCACTCCGCACCGATGCCGGACTGGCACGGCATCCAGGTCCCGGAGATTGAGGATGCCTATCCAGAACTGCTGCGCTTCGGGCCTACGCCGAGCAACGGGTTCTTCATTCGCCACCTGAAAAACCTGGAGATGTCGCACGTAGAAGTTGCTCCGTCGCATCCTGATCCAAGACCTGCGTTCTGGCTTGAGGATGTGCATCGCGCGGACTTCTTCGCAATCACCGCGCCGGTGCAGCCGAACTTCTCACTGCACAACGTGAGTGACCTGCGCATTTTGTGGAGCCGCGCGGCGAAGGACACGACGCTGCCGAATGCTGCCAACGAAGTTCTCTAAACCAAATGACAGCACGTTTGCTGTCTTCAGCATGTTCAGCGAGCTCTTTGAGCCACGTGCATCCTGATGGCAATTTAACGATCTCCGTATGCCCCCTTTACGACCTGGTGAGTATCTTTGAATTTGCGGAGTTAGGGCCAGGCGGTAAGTGCGAATATGCGTACAGACTTAAATCCAGACAGCAGTTCAGAGCACACCCTGGGCTCGGTAGAGACGGAAGGCGCACCGGAACCAGAATTCCGCCGGTATCTATTTTTCTTTCGGCGCAGGCAGCGTCCCGCGACACCGGATGGCATTCCGACAAGGGAACATCGAGCGCTCGATTTCTGGTTGCCCATTCTTGTTTGTATCGCGCTGATCTTGATTGCCGTGCTGGTCTATCTGCGCACCGCCGCGTTCTGAAATCTGTGCGCTCCGGGCACTCTAGTCATCCGAAGCAAAAGGACATCCCATGTTAGACAAGAGAGACTTCATAGCAGACGGTAAGTTCTCAAAAGATCAACCTCTGAAAACGATCTTCGACGATTCTGGTCAATATGCAAATTGGTTGCGACAGAGCGAGCAGGAGGATAAGAGGCGAGGTGGAGTTTTCTACCTCACCTTCGTTCTCTTGGTGGCTCTGGTTGGTATCGGACTCGTTTGGATGAGCCACTAGTTCCACAGACAGTTCCGAGTGAAATCAGCAAAGCCCCGGCAGGTTGCCGGGGCTTTGTCATGAGTGCCGTTGAGACTTAAGCTTCGGTTGCTGCCGTCTCGGTCGGAGCCGGCGTGGCAGGCTGACCATTCTTTGCCTCTACGCCGGGCTTGCGGATGTCGATGCCGCCCTTGAAGAACGCACCGTCTTCGATGGAGATCCGAGCTGCGATCACATCGCCGGTGAGCGAGCCTTCAGCGCGAATGTCTACGCGATCGGTCGCCTGGCAGTTGCCGCGGATCTTGCCCAGGACCACAATCTCGCGAGCGAGGATAGTAGCTGCGACCTGTCCGTTGCGGCCCACCGTCACGCGGTTGCCGGGCAGGTTGATGGAGCCTTCGACCTTGCCGTCGATGTACAGGGATTCAGCACCGGAGATCTCGCCCTTCACGACGAGGCTCTTGCCAATCGTCGCCTGTTCGCCGGGAGCACCGGCGGGGTTGCGTGCGTCAAATCCTGGAGTGGTCGTACCCGGGGTCGTAGAGCGTCCTGCGTCAGGTGTAGGAGTCGGCGGTGTCGCAGGCTGATTCGGTTTCCACATAGTCTCTCTAAATTCCTTTCGTCATTTGAAGGGGGAGAACGTTGCCGGTACCAGCCGCTTACGCTAGCCGCGCGTCACACAGCGCTGCTGTCCCGAACTGTTCTCACCATACTACCTTCGCAGGCGCACGGGGCTGTGCAGGGCGATGAAATCATGGCCTTGCGCAGTAAAAATCTTTTACCCCGAAAGGTTGTTTCAGGCGAGCACTTTTGTCACATTCGCAGATGCGAGCCTTCTACGGCTCCACACCTTCACCCTCCTCGATGAGTGAACTGGTGCCCAGAACATCGAAGGTCATTGATTCTCCTATGGTCAGGTCGAAGGTGACGCGGATCGGCGTGCGTTGCCAGTGGGCGGCAGCGCATACCGGATGCGGAGGATTTGCCATTGGCCATGGTCCGATAACCTTCTGGACGACAGCTTTGCGCGAACCTAACTCGGCAACAACGGCGACCAATCCGCCCTTGGTCGTTGTGGCGATTCCGCAGTACGCAGCATAGTCACGGAACCAGGCTGCGTTTGAAATATCAGGATCGTAGGCTGGCAGGTGGAGCGCTGAAATATGGCCTGTCGTGCGATCGACCATCAGCCACGGGCCAGGCTGCCACGTCCATCGCTGGGCTTCGCCGGGCAGGGCATCATTGATGTGCAGCGCGCGGCGGATCACGAAGGACCGGTCGGTCACATCATGCAATTCGCCGACCGTCCATTCCTTCTGGCGGTCATCAACCAGCAGGGCGCGAATGCGCAGCGTAGTCGCCTCTTCACTCTTGTTGTCGGGGGTCGCCTCAGGCGGCG
>CAZZYN010000155.1:0-2685 GCA_964658265.1 uncultured Acetobacteraceae bacterium
AAACAGGTACCGCGACAGGTACTGGCGGCGCGACGTAGGCATACGTGGCAGGCTGTGGTAAAGGCGCTGGCGCTGGCGGCGGGGCGACGTAGCTGCGCTGAGCGAAACCGTACGGATCATGCTGGAGCGGCTGAAAGTCAGGAACCACCAGGTCATCCATGATTTTTAACGTAAGCCTGGTTTCTTCTTTCAGGACTGGACGCGGGCCACGGCGCGGCAGGTTGATCAGATCTATAGGCCACAGCACAGGGATCATCCACTCAACGGTGTCGCGAACCGGATGGCCTTTGCCATGAATTTTTCCGTCGCGATCAACGGGATACTTCGGAACGTAGACAACTTTGGCATCCATGGGGATGACTGTGTCGGGTTGAATAACCATGCGGTCGAACTTCAGCTCCATCCAGCCTTTCCCGTAGAAGTGTCCCGGGTCCTTGTAGTCTTCGAAACGGCCGACAAGGTAGCTGCCAGCCGGGAAGACGGAACGGCCGTAAAGCTCGACGTGACTGACCTGGCAAAGTACTGGATCGCCGACAGCAGTGGTCTTGGACGACAGCTTCGGTTCGGAAACAGTGCACTGAACAAGGGAGCCGGCGGGAATCATACGATCCCCTGCAAGGGCGGCGACGGGTGAGGCGATCAGGAGGAGCGCGGCAAGCCGTTTGCTCCACGTGGCTGGTCGAAAAGGATGCTTCATGGTGGCCTCGAAGGTATGGCGTGGCTCCCTCGACCGGAGCCGGCTGGTTTGCGGTGGGTGCCGCGTCGTGGCGGCATTCGGCCGGAAAGCCCTCACGAATCGAGAGCATTTTCGGGCCAGGCTGCAGTCATAATGGCGGTCGCCGGCTACGGCGTCAATGCTGATCAGGCCTGATTTTCAAAGAGATTTTAGAGGCGATGCTGGGAGTGGAACACCGGCTGAGCGGATTAGTTTTGAAGCTTTTTCAGAATATTTTCTGATTCGGGCCTGCCTGAAACGTATGCCGGCAACTGGCCCAGGTCAGGGAGTCACATCCGTAGCAGCAGCAAAGCTGATCTGGTGAATTGCGACCCAGGTGGCAGCAAAAGCCGTGAGCGAGTTTGAGGTTGTGGTGCGATATTCGCGCAGTGCGTCCAGGTAATCGACCAGGGCAAGACCACCGTGCTGATAGCTGAACTGGGCTATGTCAAGCACGTCTTTTGCTTCCGCCAGGTAATGGTCATTGTAGCGATCCGACAGTCCCTTACTGTTGATATACGTTACCCATGCCTGATCAATGTCGGAATTCACCTGGTTACGCACGGCGAGTTCAGAGAGTCGCGAGGACGCCGCACTGAACTCGCTGGAAGCCTTGTTGCCTTGGTTGCGATCAAAAATACGAATCGGCAAGTTGATGTTGAAGCCAGCGGAGTTGAAGGTGCCGCTGCGGTCGTATTCCCCTTCGAGCGTGGGATCGCTGGTTCCATTCGCGTACGCGAGCCTGACATTCGCATCTGCCGCGCGGATCGCAGCTTTCGCAGCCTGGTAGTCAGGACGGCTATTGAGAGCTTTCTGTTCCAGATCCGGGAGCGCCTGGGCAATAGCGGGCGGCGCGATATCGCCGATCACATCGAAGTCTGGTCGGGGCTTTTCGTAACCGAGCAGAGTCTGCAATTGGTCGGCAGCCTGTGCCAGGTTCTGTAGTGCGCTAAACTCATCGGATTCAAACTGGGCGAGTTGCAGATCGAGCCGCTCGTAATCGAGCTTGGCTATGTCACCGGCCTTGTACCGGTCATTTGAGATGTCCAGCTCATGTCGGTAGTCTTTGAGATTTTCGTCCGCAAGCTTACGGGCTGCCTTGGCAAGCACAAGACTGGTAAACGCCTGGCGGACATTGAGGACGATGCTGCGCTCCTGGTCATGGTATTGCGCATCTGTCTGGGCCGTCGTCGCCTGAGCATTATCGATGCGCCACCGACGTTTCTGGCCGCGCTCGAACAGCCGCGAGAGCTGCACTGCATAGGCGTAGGGATTCGGCGCACCCTGGGCAGGGAGCGTTACGTTACTGGCAGCTACGCCGATGAATGGGTTGGTCCGGACAGCAGCCTGCGTCTCGAGCGCCTTCACTGAATACAGGTTCTGGCGGGAAGCAAGCAGGGTTGGATTCTGTTGCTTGGCGATCTCCACCGCTTCCTGCATGGTCAGCGGGGTGGAGGGCGGCGAAGCCTGCGGAAGTTGTGCGACGGCGCTCGGCACCGCGACAAGGATGGAAGCGCAGACTACGCAGGCCAGAAGATGGCGTAGAGACGTCAAGCAGTCAGCGCCTTCCGGCTGGGGCTTTCGCAGGATCATTCACTCCTAAGGTTTACAGCATCATCATAAATAGTGGGTAAGGGCCGCGAGCCCGCCGGCAGCTTCCGTCCAGCCAGTGTTGTAGACGCACTCGCCGAGGGTCAGGACGCGCTGCATACCGCAACCGCGCCGGAAACAGCGAAGTGTGTCCTCCTTTGCACGAGATCCGAGGACCAGTTTGTATCCAACCCCGTGTTTGGGGACGCCAGTCGGCGGCATTGCCGGGAGATTTGTTTGCCATTACTCTAATAGCAGGCTGTGGCGCTCGCCGCAGCTTCGACAGCGGAGAGATGGCAGAGCCCGGTTGAATGCAGCTGACTCGAAATCAGCCATACCTTTACGGGTATCGGGGGTTCGAATCCCTCTCTCTCCGCCAT
>CAZZYN010000156.1:0-2473 GCA_964658265.1 uncultured Acetobacteraceae bacterium
CAGCAGCTTGTCCACGACGCTGACTGGGCCGGGCGGCTGATGATATTTCGTCTTCAACATCAGATTGCCGGTCATGAAGGGCCGTTCCGCATCGGCTGCAATCTGCAGCACGTCTTCAATACGGCCGCGGTCGATCGTCACATCGAGCGTGATGTCATGGCCTTTGATTCCAGCAGGGAGACCCGCAACATCGTCAGCCCGAACCACTTGCCCGACCGCAAGGATGTGCGTATGCCCGAGCATCGCGTCCACCGAATGCAGGTATGTGTTGCCGTTCGTTCCATCCACCGTAGCCTTGTAATGCGTGGTGAGCAGTACGCCAGTACCTTTCTTCACACGCTCCAGCCTGAAGTCAGGCGTCGACGTCACGCCCTCGGTATCGATTTGGCTTAGCGTGCCGGAATAGTGCCCATTCGATGACAGGATGCCTTCGATACCTTTGATCGTGCCAAGATCTGCACGGTCAAAGGTATAGTCGCCATGCAATGGCAAGAGGTGCGGATCGCCGGCAACCCAAGGCCCAAAATGGCCGGTAGTGTGGACCTGCCCGACAGGCCGGGCATTGGTCATGTTCACATCGAAGTAGACAGGCCCGCCATGGCCATCGGGAATCAGCGTGGCGCGGGCAAAATCAAACTCGAGCGGAGCCTTATTTTTGCCGGGCTCCTGCTTGCGTTCAATGAACAACACAGCTTTTGTGCATTCAACTCTGCGCACCTCGATGCGCGGCAGCTTGAAGAGTCCGGAACTTTTGCTGGCTGGCTGCGTCGATGCCTGCTGACTGCCGGAAGCTGGCTGTGTGTTATCGGTCTGGTCGTCCTCTGCTTCATCGTTCTTGCCGTTCAGCGATACCTTGGGACGCTCCTGTTTTGGCGGCAGAACAACCTGCACATCCTCAACGTGAATCACCGAAACGATGAGTGGTTCGCCGGGGCGAATATGCCACGTCGCGTGAAACCACATCTTGCCAACAACAATCCATGGCTGCGTATGCCGCTGCGCCTGCGCTGCGCGTCCAGCGTCTGATTTTCCTGTTGGATCGGCCATCGCAGCCGCATTGTTCGCAGATTGTTCCTGTACCGATTGAGGCAGCCAGATGCGCAGACCGCTGGCCTCGACGCGGAAGCCATCAACGATCGAGACGTGCATATTGTCCAGCTCCACGTGGGAGTTGAACCGCTTTTGGAGCGTATCGATCAGCGCCGCGCGCATCATCGGCTCAGCCCGCTTGAGATAGTAGGCGACTATACCGCCAGCGATCAGCACCAGTACGAAAAGCGTTCCGACAATCCACATCAGCCACCTACCTACGCGCCCCATGCTGCGCTTTGGCTTTTGCGGTGTTTCAATTCCGTTTGCTATTCCCGCCCGGCTCGCGCTTTCTGATTCCCCCAAAGTCTTTCGCCCCAATCCAGGTCTATGGCGCCCCGGCGCCTGCCCCTATCTATCTTTGATAGGACGCAACTTCGATGCGTTTGGCTGCTCAAGATTTGGCGTGCTACACCTCAACCAGGTTCGACTTGGCCGCCAGATGGCCCAGCAAAACTTCCTGGAACATGGCGAGCCACGTCGGATGCGCAGGCCACGCGGGAGCCGTCACCAGCTTGCCGTCCACAATCGCCGCAGTTACGTCGATGGCAGCATACTTGCCGCCCGCGAGCTTCACCTCTGGTGAACACGCCGGATAGCAGCTTACTTCTTTGCCCCGCACAACATCGGCAGCGGCGAGAATCTGCGCAGCATGGCAGATCGCTGCGATCGGCTTGTCTGCGCTTACGAAGTAGCGGACCATCTCCAGCACCTGCTCGTTGAGCCGCAGATACTCAGGAGCGCGCCCACCGGGAACCACCAGGCCGTCGTAGTCCGCGGTGTGAACATCGGCGAAGGTCGCATTCAGGACGAAGTTGTGGCCTGGCTTTTCGGTGTAGGTCTGGTCGCCTTCAAAGTCGTGGATGGCCGTCTTGACGCGCTCGCCGGCCTTCTTTCCGGGACAGACCGCGTGGACGGTATGGCCGACCATCTGCAGCGCCTGAAAGGGAACCATGACTTCATAGTCCTCAACGAAATCGCCCACAATCATCAGTAGTTTTGCATTCGCCATCGCCTCATCCTCCTGCCTCGATGATACCTCTCTCCAGATCTTCACTTGTCTTGTATAGAGCACCATGCATTAGAGTGGACAGGTCTGTTGTAAGCGCTTCCATAAATCCGTGATTGCAAAATCGCGAAGATGCACCGAAGGACTTTATGACTCTCAATCGCCGTGACATTGTCACCTTTGCCGGAGCGCTCGCCACCGGCACCATCGCCAGCCAGATCCCAGCCATGGCTGCAACTGTCGCAACTGTTGGAGCGCAGAAAACAGCCGCGCCCGCTACGGGTGGCAGCACTTCGTTCTGGCACAACGTGCGTGCTTACGGAGCTACCGGCGACGGCAAGACGCTGGACAGTCCCGCAATCAATCGCGCGATTG
>CAZZYN010000157.1:0-2439 GCA_964658265.1 uncultured Acetobacteraceae bacterium
GCCCTGCGAGAGATGCAGAAACGTATTCGGCTTGCCCTCGAAGCCAACAACATGCTTCCTGGCAGTCCGCTCCGCGTCTCCGGCGGCGCGCCGGTACAGCAACTCAATCAGCCAAGATCTGCGGCCACTATCGATCCCACTTCCATCAAGCCGCAGGAAGTAAATCCCTTCACCGGCGAAGGCCTCTAGACCGCAGCCTCAATACTCGCCGAGCGCCGCCAGCAGATCTTCTGCACTTTGCACCGGGGGCAGGCACTGCAGGCCCCTGCACACCAGCGCGATGGGGCCGTCCTCTCGTAACTGCGGCAGTTGCGGAACCGTCTCCTGTAGCAGCGGCGGCAGCTTCCCATCAATCGCCTGTGCATGCGTCAGGCGGACCACGCTCTTGTTCACGGCATAGCGAGCTATCGCCGCAGCCTCCAGTTCATCGCCCGCCGCGTCGCCGATCACCACCACCTGGACCGGCGGCAGCAGGAACCGCTGCAGTGCCAGCTGGTAGGTCCCTGCATACAACCCGAAGTGCTCCACAACTCCCGCAAAACTCTCAAGCGTATCTTCCGCCCTCGTGCGCAATGCTGCATCTCCAGTCAGCTCATGCATCCGCAGCAGCAGCCATGCTGCTGTCGGATTACCGGCAGGCGTCGGCGAATCCTGCAGCGGCTTGCGCTTGGCCAGCAGCGCGCCCAGCTTCGCAGCCCCGCCCTCTTCCGTGTCAAAGAAGCCCTTGCCGGCCCGATTATAAAATCGCTGTCCCAGCTGCGCCACAATCGCATCCGCAGCCTCAAAGTATCGCGCCTCGCCCGTTCGCTCCCAGGCATCCATACAGGCGTGACCCAGCAGCGCATAATCATCCAGCATGCCCGTAATCTTGCTGTGCTCGCCATCCGGCCCGGCGTACGCAACCACATGCGCCACTCCGTCTTTCTCATTCCACGCCGAAGCCAAAATCCGATCCAGCGTCTTAAGCGCGAAGGCCTTCGCCTCCGGCAGACGCAGCACCTGCGCCGCCTCAAGATATGCAGACACTGCCATCGCATTCCAGCTCGTATAAATCGTCCGGTCGACGAACGGCACCGGCTGCCTCTCCAGTCTTGCTGCATAGAGTCTTCTCTTCGCACTCTCCAGCAGGCCGCGCGCCGCGGCAATGTCGATCTTCAACTTCGCCGCCACCGCATCAAGCGTATGGCGAATATGCAGCACATTCTTTGCCGGGTTATGACGCATGTCGCCGATCGGACCGATATCGTAATACTCCGAAGCAGCCGCCAATTCGTCTTCACTCAACACTGCGGCCGCTTCCTCGCGCGTCCACGTAAAGTAGTCGCCATCATCATCAAGCGTCATATCCGCATCCTGCGACGCGTAAAATCCGCCCCGCTCGCGATCACTCAGCCACTCATCCATCCAGCGGATAACATCCCGCGCAACTGCGGCAAACTCCGGCTGCGCGTAACTCTGGAAGGCATGCACATAGTTCTTTAACAGGCCGGCATTGTCGTACAGCATCTTTTCGAAATGCGGCACCGCCCATCGTTCATCCACTGAGTAGCGATGGAACCCGCCAGCCAGCTGGTCATACACACCTCCGCGCGCCATCTGCTCCAGCGTCATCACCGCCGCCCGCTCTGCCTGCGCCTCACCCGTGCGTCGCGCCGTGTCCATCAGCATATCGAGCGCTGCCGGATGTGCAAATTTCGGCTGCGTCCCAAAGCCTCCGAAGCGTGGATCAAACTGCTGCACTGCCGACGCCACCAGCTTCTGCGCAAGCTCATCAACCAGGCTGCCACCCTGGCCAGCAAAGGATTCGCCGTGTTCGATCGCGGCAATCACACTGCCGGCAGACTCCAGCACTTCTTCGCGATTGTTCTGCCACGCATGTGCCATCGTCAGCAGCACGCGCTCAAATCCGGGTCGCCCGTAGCGCTCTTCGCGTGGGAAATACGTGCCGCCAAAAAACGGCCGCCCATCCGGCGTCAGTACCGCCGTCAGCGGCCACCCACCCTGCCCGCTGATCGCCTGCACTGCAGCCTGGTACCGCGCATCCACATCCGGCCGCTCGTCCCGGTCAACCTTGATCGCCACAAAATGGGAGTTGATCACCTCCGCTAGCGTCGCGTCTTCGTAGCTCTCCCGGTCCATCACGTGGCACCAGTGGCACCACACCGCACCAATATCCAGCAGCACCGGCTTATCTTCACGCGCCGCCAGCGCAAACGCCTCTTCGCCCCATTCATTCCACTGCACCGGCTGATGCAGTGCGGAACGAAGATAAGCAGATCGGGCGCGGCTCAGGGCATTCACAGTGGTCGTCGTCATCACTCTCAAGTCTAGAGCAAGCCCGCTGTCATGCTTCCCGGTTCACACGCGTCAGACCGCGTATATACCAGCTCGCCGTCACCACTGCAAAACCCAGCGCCAGCGAGCCATACGGCATGTACA
>CAZZYN010000158.1:0-2200 GCA_964658265.1 uncultured Acetobacteraceae bacterium
GAAGCGCGGAAGATTGGGGTGCCTCTTGCACGCGCCAGGGACGGAGTCCATCAGGGAGCTCGTCTTCCTCGATCAGCGCGGAGCGCGGGGACATTGCTTTGGGGTCGGCGTTGCGGGCAGGAACGGGCCCGTCCGAGGTGGGGGCCGGAGGACGGAGGCAATATGCCGGCTGCAGCAGGGAGGACGACCTCCTCCCTGCAAAGTCTTTAGGTGCTTATGCCTGTTGCGATTTACAGGCTATCGAAGAGAGTAGTTTCTTGTGCAGTCACAGTTGATCCAGGATCCACGCAATCGGCGGACATGGCGTCTGCTTCGTAGGGGCGGAGAAGTTCGAGAGGAATGCGGTTCCCGCCTAGCCATGCTTCATGCTCAGACGGTTTTAGAATGACCGGCATGCGGTTGTGATACTGCTCGAGCAGTTCATTGGGATCGGTCGTGATGATAGTGAAACTATGCAGTTCAGTATGGTCGACAGGGTTGGTCCAGCCACTCCAAGGTCCCGCAAAGGCCTTACTGTTACAAAACGAGTGTGAGAGGGACGCAGCCGATTAAGGCTGCGAAGCCGACTCTGCCCGCGCAGCGGGAACTGGCCACCGGTACCCGAATCTTTCGAGGGAGGGAGCACGAAGGATCAAGTCAGTTCAATCTCAATATGACGCATGCTGACAAGCAGTTCTTTCGCCAGCACCAGAACTCCTTTAGCATCGATCGATCCCACGGATGCCTTTTCCAATGGGCGCTTGTCCGCAGGATGAACGTGCAGATGTACATCGCCTGCAAAACCTTCCTCAATGTCGACAACTACCTTCCAGCTATGGTCGCTGACTGCCTCCGTTAACCAACTGATCTTGCCAAATCGAGTCGGGCAACGCTGAACAGAAATGCGCTCGCCCTTAGCAAACCAATGACTTGGAGCTGCCTTTTGCAGATGACATACTTGTCGGTCATTCTCCTCATAGCAAAGCAGCCATCTCAGCCCGAGCGTAGGCTGTAGCGTGCTGTTGACTACTGCCGACCACCCATAAGTCGATTGTTCTCCTGGATAGCTTCCGGGTATGTAGGCATCTTCCGGTGCATAGAAATTTCCCGAATCTGCCGCGTAGCAAACAAGCGCGTAGAGCGTCAGCAGGAACGGTCGATAGTCATCCTGCCTTATCTTCACTGCCAGTGTGCCATGCTCCATGAAGTTACTCGTTCGTGGAACATATCCATCCGTGTTCAGCCCGCATAACTGGAGTCCTGCTATCTCGCGATGTTTCAGATGGCCCGCATCGTACCCAAGGACACCCCAATCAGCGAGAAACCAGTCCATCATGAAACGATGGTTTTCGTAGTTCGACAGTTGGACGGGCTTTCGCACCACATCATTGGGTTCGAAGGGCGTAATTCCGGATCGCTGCATATCCACATTGGAAGCTGTAATTGTTGCCTCGATCGATCGCTGAATATTCGCCCGCATCTCTTGTGCCAGCAACGCGTAGTGTTCGCCTGTATTCGCGTAATTACTATTTCCTGAGTCAGCAGCGGCCTTCCGCAGGCACTTTGCGTGCTCTTCGATTCCTCGCCATACGCATGCAGCGTTCTGATAATAAACTGGGTGAGATGAGGGATAATCATTGTCAGGATCACCCAGATCCGCCTCAGGAGAGCCCCAGATAAGTCCGTACCGCCGGTCCGGCCTCGGGTAATGCTCTTTCCCATATTCGTATCGCTGAAGAACGTACTGAAGCATTCGCTCCAGGATTGGGATACGCTTCGCAAGAGCTTCCACGTCTCCAGTATAGAAATAAGACCGTGCAGAATTCATTAGAACGATCCCGATATTCAGCGGTCCTTCTACCTGGTCCTGCGTATTGTATACAAAATTACCGTCAGGCAGGATGTAGTGGTCCAGATAATGCTGAAAATAATTATCGCTCGAAGCCGTTAGATTCCACAACTGGTGCGCCCAGATAAATTCGTAATGGGCCACCGGAAAGAGCGCATGGCTCCGTTCCGGGATCTTTGTATAACCACCCTCGCCAACCTGGTACGTGGGCTCAAGGCCGCGATAACTGCAGCGGGTCAAGGTAATGCCTGCACGCGCCGCATTTAAGAGCCACTCATCCGGAATACTTACCGGCATGGTGTCCTGATAGAAGCTGTTCCAGTGGTTCCACAGACCGGCAAGCTCAACATAAAAACGGCTTGGCGAACAATT
>CAZZYN010000159.1:0-2113 GCA_964658265.1 uncultured Acetobacteraceae bacterium
AGTAGAGGCTCGCCCAGCAGCCCCAGGTTCCACAGGCACCACATATTTGTGCCGAGATGGATGACGCCGACATGCACAAACGTCGCCGTCAGCAGCCGCCACCATTGCCCCTGCAGTACATACACACCAACGTCCGCGCCCCAGTGCACCAGCTGCCCCGTGGTTGGCGACAGCAGGGACACGCCATTCAGGACCATCAACAGGAAGACACCACAGTTGATCGCCACCAGCAGGTAGGTCGCCGGCGCAGAGGCCCAGCCCCGCTGGCCTTGGCGCCGAGTTGCCGGAGGAGGCTGGTAGCCGTAAGCCGGCTGAGCCGACGGTGGAATCTCGGTACCCGGCGGAAAAATCTCAGGCTGGCCTGCGCCGGAGTTCCGCTCGTGAAATGCCGGCGTAAATTGCTGTGTATACCCCTGGCCAGTGCCGCTGTCGTTCATATGGCTTAAAGCTATCGTGTGCCGCGGGCGTCGGCAAATAATCCGTGTCCAGTTTTTAAACCGCCTGGCGCTGCGGAGTTTTGACGCAGTCTTTTGCGTCCACTGTCTCTGCCGGAATTTGCTGAAGGGACGCTGCGTGCACCGTCATCATTTACCGTGGAGTCATGGCCACTTCCGTCCAGCCATCCCTGCCCGCTTCGCAGATGCAGCTCATCCTGAAAGCCATGGCTGATCCCCGCCGCTTCGAAATCCTCAGCATCCTGCGCCATCGCAAAGAGGCTGCCGCATGCATTAGTATGCGTGGCTGCATCGGCATCAGTCCTGCGACCTTCTCTCACCATATGAAGGAGCTTGAAACCGCCGGCCTGATCCACGTCGTCCGCGAAGGTAAGTTCGCCAGCTATACTCTCCGCCGCGATGTGCTCAGGTCCTTTCTTCGTCAGCTTCGCCTTGAACTCGACTGACAAAAATCTACTGTCGGCTGCCTCGCCATCCGCAATTAACGCGATAAGTATTCACACAAATAACCGCATCCTTTTCATCGATGATCCATCAATTCGATAGTTGTAGAAATGTCGAAGTATGGAGATCAGCTCATGAGCAAGCTCAAAGGTAAGGTTGCTGTTGTCACCGGCGCATCGAAGGGAATCGGCGCAGCTATCGCGAAAAGCCTGGCAGACGAAGGCGCTGCCGTCGTCGTGAATTACGCCTCCAGCAAAGAAGGCGCGGATAAAATCGTCTCTGCCATCACCAGCAAGGGCGGCAAAGCAGTAGCTGTGCAGGGCGATGTCGCGAAATCGGCCGACATCACACGCATCTTTGCTGAAACCAAGAAAGCATTCGGACGCCTCGATGTCCTGGTCAACAATGCCGGCATTTACCAGATGGCGCCGCTGGAGCAGATCACTGAAGACAGCTTCCACTCGCAGTTCAACACCAACGTGCTCGGCTTGCTGCTCGCTACGCAGGAGGCTGTGAAACACTTCCCGGAAGAGGGTGGCAGCGTCATCAATGTCAGCTCGACCGTCACCCGCATCACACCGCCGAATGCTGCCGTGTATGCCGCCACCAAGGGCGCCGTCGACGTCATCACCGGAGTGCTTTCACGCGAGCTTGGAGCACGCAAGATCCGCGTCAATGCGATCAATCCTGGCCTTGTGGAAACCGAAGGCGTGCATACAGCCGGTTTCATGGGCTCTGATTTTCAGAAGGTCCTCGAACAACAGACGCCGCTTGGCCGCATCGGGCAGCCGGACGACATCGCGCCCATCGCCGTCTTCCTCGCCTCCGATGATTCCCGCTGGCTCACCGGCGAAATCCTGATCGCCTCTGGTGGTATGCGCTAAGCCAGTCTGTCTGCGACTCCGTCTGTACGGCGCCCCTGCTCCCGCCATCCGATTCAGGGGCGCCGTCGATATGACAGCCGCCCGTAGGGTGCTTACAATTTGCTCAGAGAGATTCGCGTCGACGATCGCGCCCTATCTCAAGGAGCAGCATTGAGCACAGCATCCGCAGCCAACGACCAGAAAATTCAGCGTGACCAAAAGCCGGTTCGCCGCGCCTTGCTCAGCGTCACAGACAAGACCGGACTGGTCGCCTTTGCGAGCGCCCTTGCTGCCAGCGGCGTCGAGCTGGTCTCGACCGGCGGTACCGCGAAAGCTCTTCGCGATGCCAGT
>CAZZYN010000160.1:0-2074 GCA_964658265.1 uncultured Acetobacteraceae bacterium
AAGTGAGGTGGTGAGCATGGATATCAAGTGCAAAAGGATCATCGACGGGAGAACCTACAACACCGAAACTTCGACAAAGATCGAGGGATGGGATGAGGATCGAGGGCCATATGAATCTGGCGAGCATCTTTTTCAGAATCGGTTTGGAGCGTTCTTCCTCTATAAATACCGGGATGGATTTGACGAAGATGACTATCGGCTCATTGAGCCGATAACGCCTGATCAGGCCCGTGTCTGGCTTGAAAAGTATCGTAGCTGGGAGACTGATCTTATTGAGTCGCTTTTCGGTGAAATGCCGGAAGCGGGATCTGGCGAGGTCAAATATACCTTGCGTATGCCAGAGAGCCTGCGCGATCGCCTAGCGGTGCTTGCTAAAGATAACAAACAATCTCTTAACGCATGGATGGTGAAGTGCCTCGAAGCGTGTGCAGCTAATATTGGAGAATCTTCGACCAAACTCGCGAGAGCACGGTGAGGGCGCCGCCGGACTTTGATTTCTGTTTTGGGAAAGACCGCCACCTTAGATGTCACGGATGGCGCGGCCTGTTGGCGTTAAGCATTTTTCTAATGGCGTTAACTTCTGTTGCCTATGCCGGAAGTCCGTCCGTGCGCCTCTTGCTTTATTCGCTACGCTGACGAGCGGTCTCTGCGCCCATGTGATCCTTCCCGCCGGAAGCTGAGGGCTTTTGCCTCCGGCGGGATGTTTTCGGATCAGTGCATGCTGTTTGAACAAGTGAGCTCGCTGCAGTGTTGTCGTGGAGAGGATAAGGGTATGGCCACGAAACTCTCAGACAAACCGCCGAGCATCACCGTGCAATTCACGCCGGAGGATTTCGACCTGATCCACCGGTTTGCTTACCGCACCGGCATGTCTGTCGCACAGGTGGCCAAGTTGAGTATCCTGCGATTTATCGTGGACGTGGAGAAGGGCAAACATCCCGAGTTGCTGCGGGAGTTTCAGACCGGGATTCAGCCGGGCAACGCATAGCTGGCCTTACTTGTGCCGAATTATTGCCGGCTTCGATCATTGTCCCATCGGGCGCGTTCCAAGCCATAGTCTGGCCGTTCGAGCCTTTGTAGTTCGTCATCAAGCTTCTGTTCGGGTGTCTTTAGTGCTTCCTTTTCCGCCAGTTCGGCGCGCGCTTCGGCCAGCATCTCGTCGGCGACAGATTGCCTCGGCTGCTGTGCCAATGAGTTTACGAAGCCGACCCCTGGACCGCCCATTGAAGGCCCTCGCTGCGGTGTCAACGTATTGGCCATTCGGGTAGCCTCTTGTGTCTGCTCCGGCTTGTGCTCGAGTTCTGGTTGCCGTTCGTGCCCGTCTCGCATGCGATCGGCTTCTTGAGGCATCATTCGCGCGCCAGGCCGCTTTTTAGGCTTCAACTCGGCCTCTGGCTCCCGTGGCGGCATCCTAGGTGACATTTGCACATGCTGTTCAACGGGCTCTTGCTGCGGGTGACGGGTTGCTTCCGCCTTCGCCTCAGGCTCCTGACGTGCCCGCTCTCTATCCCGCCCTAAAATCCAATCCAGAATGGTCACCGCGCGTGCCCCTTCCCGCCTGCTTTCCCCAGCTTTGCCTGTCCGCGTAGATCTTCCAAGCCACGGGCGGAGATGTCCGGCACCGCCGTTCTGGCGAAGCCGGCTGGTGACACCGCTACAGTAACCGAATCTGCCGCTCCTGCGGGTTTGCGATGCCGTAGACCTCCCTAGCCATAGCGATAGTCGCATGGCCTGCGAAGATCGGCTTGATGCCGTAGTGGCTGGTGATTTCCCAGGCGGCCCAGATGCGCAGGCCAGGACCCTGGTAGGACACGTCCATCATGCCCGGACCGCAGCTGCCGCCCATGATGCCGAGGCTGAGTTCCAGTGCTGCCTCAAGCTCCGGATCGGTCATGCCGGCCTCGATGTGCCCAGCATACCAGACGACGAAGCTGCTCGTGGCGGTGCGGAAAGCGGTTACCTTGTCCTCGCTGCTCAATGGTCGGGGGCTGCGTTCGATCGCTGCTGTAGCCTGCCGTTTGGCTGTGGATGTGCGTGTCATGGTGTTTCCCTTTAGTTGGAGGCCGCCACAACG
>CAZZYN010000161.1:0-2010 GCA_964658265.1 uncultured Acetobacteraceae bacterium
TCCTCTTGCTGCGTAAACACGCGCCCCAACACCGGCTGTACACCCAGTACAGAAAACACGCCAGCATTCAAGCGAGAAGCATTCAACTGTGCCGGCTCGCCACCGTTTGAAAACTCATAGTAAGTCTGCGCATAAGCGCCAAGACCAGAGAACGCCTTCGTCTCTCGCTGATAGGTGCTCACTTCAGGCGAAGAAACAGACGGCGAAGGCAGCAGGTCCGTCCCATCCGGCCCCGGCATCTGATCGCCCACGATCACCAGGCTCTTCTGTTCCGCATAGGGCAACGGCCGCAACAACACTCCCTCAACAATTGAGAAGATAGCCGTAGTCGCACTGATGCCCAACGCCAGCGTCAGCACAGCCGTCAGCGTAAAACCCGGTGATTTGCGTAACTGCCGCAGTGCGTAACGAACATCGTGCATGACAGAAGCGAACATGGCAGCATCCCTCGCAAGATCAAGAGGTAGGAGTGTGCATTACGCCCGCAGACTACTGCGGGCGCGAGCGATACAACAGCATTCGAGCAGACGTAGAGAACTAGACCTCAGCCAGCAACTGGTTCAATTCGCCCTCGGCAACAACTTTGCCGTCGAAGAGATGCACCTGCCGCTCCGCATGAGCCGCAAAGCGCGGATCGTGCGTCACCATGCAGATCGTCGCACCTTCCTGATGCAGTTCCTGCAAGAGCGTCATCACGGCTTCGCCATTCTTAGAGTCGAGGTTGCCGGTAGGTTCGTCAGCCAGCAGGATCGAAGGCGACCCAGCCAGTGCGCGCGCCACAGCCACACGCTGCTGTTGGCCGCCCGAGAGCTGTGCAGGATAGTGCCGCATACGGTGCGCCATATTCACGCGCTCCAGCGACTCCTGCACCTTCTTCTTTCGCTCCGCGGATGGCATGCCAGTGCGGTACGTCAGTGGCAGCTCAACATTCTCAGCCACCGTCAAATCGCCAATCAGATTGAAGCTCTGAAAGATAAACCCGATCTCCTGGTTGCGAATGCGCGAGCGGTCGGCGAAGTTCAAATTCGCGACCTCTTTGTTGTTCAGCGTGTACCGGCCACCCGTAGGCGTATCGAGCAGCCCAATGATCGACAGCAGCGTCGACTTGCCGCAACCCGAAGGCCCCGACATCGCCACATACTCGCCTCGTCCAATCGTAAGATGAACGCCAGACAAAGCATGCGTTTCAATCTCATCGGTGTAGAAGACTTTCGTCATCTGCTCAATTTCAATAATGTTCTCGCTCATGCCAAAAATCCCTTTCGTAACTCAGATTTGTTTTTGTACTGATCACTGAACTCTGATTTTTGTTCCCTGTTCCCTATTCCCCGGCATCACTCAAGCCGTATCTTGTCCGTAGCGTCCTGCCTGCTCATGTCTGACAAGATGACCGTATCGCCTTCCTGCAATCCTTCCAGCACCTGAATGCTATTCACAGATGCGCGGCCCACCTTCACCGGCACCCGTACAGCAGTTTTGCCATCTGGCAGCAGCTTGAAAAGACTGATCGTGCTCTTTTCATTGCCAAACGCCGGGCGACCCACCAGCAGCACATTCGACAGCCGGTCCAGATCGATCACGCCATCCACACTCAGGTCAGGACGGGCTCCCTGCGGAAGCTCCCCAGTAAGCTCTACGTCAACCGTGACCGTTCCGTTCTGTACCGAAGGATCAATTCGCATAACTTTTCCTGGAATCACCCCGTTATGCGTGTCCACCTCGGATGGCTGTCCAATCGAAATATCCCGCGCCTGCGTCTCGGCAATCTTCAGGCTGGCCTTCAGTTTGTCCGTCTGAATGACCTCAGCCACCGACGTCCCAATCGCCACATGCTGACCCACCTGTACAGGAATAGGCAAAGCCACAAGCGTCCCTGCAATCCCGGCCTTCACCTGCAGCGCAGCCTCCTGCTTTTGGTATAAGCCCAGGAGTGCCTGCGCCTGCTCGATTTTCGTATGCGAAGAAGCCAGTTGCACCTCGATCGCCTTGGCATTCATGTCCAGTTGTTCC
>CAZZYN010000162.1:0-1983 GCA_964658265.1 uncultured Acetobacteraceae bacterium
GGGCAGTTCCTGGCTGGGAATCCATTCGGGATAGGAGAAGGTGTTGTCGCCGGGATGGACGGGCAGCTGCTCGGTGACATGGATGAGGCGGCGCGGGGCATCGGTGAAGTCGATGCGGATCTGAATGGGGGTGGTCGCGGCCATGGCGAGGGCGGAGGAGAGGAGGAAGGTCGCGGCGAGAAACGGGCTTGCGGGCATTGCACCATCCTGACTGGAGATTGGGGCCGGCACAGGTTCGCGGAGAGCGCGGAGGTGGGCTCGGGAAGTCTGTGGTGGCTACGATATTACTCGGAGGGGCTGCGGTCTTCGCAAGATCTACTGATGGTGTGGATGACGGCTGCGCAGATTTGCCGACTGTACAATCTCGTCACCGTGAGCTGCCTGTCTCCAAAATTTACCGGCCTGCTGACTTTCTGCCTTGGGCTTGCGGTTTCAGTGCATGCCGATGCGGCTCCTCCACGGCTTCCAAACGGAAGGGCGATGGATGCAGAGGCGAAGAAGATCATGGCCGGCACGCATGCGCGTGGCCTAGCTGTTGCGCTGATCGATCATGGCCGGGTGGGCTATGTGCAGGCGTATGGCGTCCGCAATGCGAAGGGCGATCCGTTGACTACGGAGACGGTGATGTATGGCGCCTCGTTGACCAAGATGGTGTTTGCGTACCACGTGATGCAGTTGGTGGACCGGGGAAAGATCCAGCTGGATGTGCCGTTTAAAGATGACTTCGACAAGCCGCTGATTACGTACGGACTGCATGACGACACGGTGTTTTTACGAAAGTACGGACCCTATGCGGATCTTGCGGATGATGCGCGATGGGAGAAGCTGACGCCGCGGATGTCGCTGACACATTCGACGGGGTTTGCGAATTTCTGGTTTATCGAACCGGATAAGAAGCTGCGGATTCATTTCGAGCCGGGAACGCGATTCAGTTATTCCGGCGAGGGACTGAGCCTGCTGCAATTTGCAATCGAACGAGGCAGGCCAGCGCAGGGGCTCGGCGTGGAGGTGGATGCGCTGACGATGGCGACATTCACGCGGCTGGGCATGACCCGGACGCGGTTGATGTGGCGGCCGGATTTCGCGCAGAACCTGGCGGATGGATGGAACGACCAGGGCGAACCAGTGCCGCATGATGAACGCAGTAAAGTGCGCGTTGCGGGATCGATGGATACGACGATTGCCGACATCTCGAAATTTGTGGCGGCGCTGGTACGCGGCGATGGATTGAGCAAAGCCTCGCGCGTGGAGATGACGAGGCCGCAACTGCACATCGACACGGCGCACCAGTTTCCGAATTTCGGGCCGGCGCTGCCGGTGAGTAAACAGCGGAAGGATCTGTACGCAGGACTGGGCGTGGTGGTGTTTGAAGGTCCGCAGGGGTACGGCTTTTTCAAGGGCGGCCATGATGAGCAGACGGCAAATACAGTGGTGTGTCTTGAGAAGAGCGAGCGGTGCGTGGTGATTCTCTCGAATGATGTGCGTGCAGAGGCGGGTTTCGCAGAGCTGGTGAAGTTTGTGCTGGGTGATAGCGGCGTTCCGTATGAGTGGGAGTATGGCGACCATGCGGGCAGGTCCTGAGCGGCAGAGGGACGAAATATTTTGTGATGTCGGGTTTGTACTAGGCATGGTTTGCGCCGGGTCGCTAGGTTGTGCAGATGAAAACTTATTCGACTTCGCGACGTACATTTCTTATTTCAGGAACTGCCGTTGCCGTGGCTCCATTTGCGATTGGTGAAGATGCGAGCCGGATGGCTGCAGACCATGCGGCCGCGCAGGAGTTTCTGACGCGCTGGGAAGAGGCCTGGAACCGGCACGATGCGCACCAGCTTTGCCTGCTGCATACGCCTGACGCCAACACGGTGAACCGGTTCGGCACGCTGGTGCAGGGACGCGATGAACTGGAGAAGGCTCTCGGCTTTCTTCATGGCGAGGGTGGGCCGTTCCACGAGGTGACGGCGCCGCCGTTGAAGATGCTGGATC
>CAZZYN010000163.1:0-1734 GCA_964658265.1 uncultured Acetobacteraceae bacterium
CCTCTGGGTGCGCGGCGACCCCGCCAATCTCGCCCGTCCTGGCATCGGCGTCGTCGGCACCCGGCGCCCCTCTCCCTACGGGCTGGGTATGTCCGAGATGCTCTCGCGCGACCTGTCTTCCCGCAAAGTGGTCATTTTCAGTGGCATGGCCCGCGGCATCGATACAGCCGCGCACAAGGGAGCCTTGGCCGTTCGCGGCCTTACCGTGGCCGTCTGGGGCACCGGCATCGATGTCATCTATCCCAAGGAAAACAAGTCACTGGCCGAGCAGATCGTCGCCAGCGGCGGCACCATCATCTCCGAACTGCCACTCGGTACCTTCCCCGCGCCGCAGAACTTTCCCCGCCGCAATCGCATCATCAGTGGCCTCAGCGTCGGCGTCCTCGTCGTCGAAGCAGCAGAGAACAGTGGTACACGGGTCACCGCCCGCTGTGCCATCGAGCAGAATCGCGACGTCTATGCCGTGCCCGGCAACGTAACCAATAAAAACTCCTGGGGACCCAATACGCTCATCAAGCAGGGCGCGCGGCTTACTGCCACCTGGGAAGACGTATGGGAAGATCTGCCAAGCCAGGTGCGCCTGGAACTTGAGGCTGACCTCCCCCCCGACTCCGACGCTGAGTCGAAACCACGGCCCGGCGCATCTTTATTTAGAGAACCGCCAATGCGGGAGCAGGAACTGGTTGTTTACCGGCTGCTGCGGCACGCCGAACCCATGCAGATCGACGAAATGATGGAGCTTCTCGAGGCACAGCTTACCTCGGCGGAGGTCTTTACCGCCCTCTTCGAACTTGAGTTGGCTCGGCACATCCAACAACTTCCCGGCAAGAATTACGTCCGCCGTATGTAAGCACACAGCTCTGGACGCAGTCCCTGCCGCCGCAAACTCCGTGCTGCTGCTTATCCGGAACCAGTCTCAACGCGCACTGATCAAACCGGCCGCGGACAGGCTTTCGCAGGCTCCGGTCAATGGCTCCATCGATCCACTCCCAAAAGGCGGCCTCTGGCGCCTTCGATGAGAGCGTGGTAGCTTCCAGAAATCGGCGGTACTCCGGTTTGCTGGTGGAGCTTCCTGCTGAAAGGAATGAAACAATGAGTAAATCCCTCGTGATTGTCGAGTCGCCATCCAAGGCAAAGACGATCAATAAGTATCTCGGCAAGGACTATATCGTGGAAGCCTCCCTGGGCCACGTCAAGGACCTGCCCAAGAACAAAATCGGTGTCGAACTTGAAGACGGCAGCTTCACGCCGGATCTGATCGTCATGCCGGACAAAATCAAGGTGATGGACCGGCTGCGTAAACTCGCCACCGGCGCAAAGGCCGTCTATCTGGCGCCAGACCCTGACCGCGAAGGCGAGGCAATCGCCGCCCATCTTGAAGATGAACTTCGCGATTACGCGAAAAAGGGTACGATTCACCGCGTCACTTTCAACGAGATCACACCCAAAGCAGTCAAGGCTGCCTTCCTCAATTCGCGCGCCGTCGATCGCAACCTGGTCGATGCGCAGCAGACCCGCCGCGTCCTCGATCGCATCGTGGGCTACCAGATCTCGCCCCTGCTGTGGGACAAGGTAAGGCGTGGTCTCTCCGCGGGCCGCGTCCAGACCGTAGCACTGCGCCTCATCGTCGAACGCGAGCGGGAAATTAAGGCGTTCAATCCAGTTGAATACTGGACCATCGATGCTCACTTGAATCCTCTGCCGAAGGGTGCAGAGTTCACTGCTCGCTTCGTC
>CAZZYN010000164.1:0-1649 GCA_964658265.1 uncultured Acetobacteraceae bacterium
ATCTACTTCGGCTACTCCGTCAAGCACAGCAAGGTGCAGCGCATGTCCGCGACAGAGACCACTGGTACCAGCAACTAACCTTTCACATCACCATCCATTCGAGGGAGAGATCAGGCCACCGCCGGATCTCTCCCGGCACCCCCGCGCCTCTCTCCCCGCATCGCCAATCCCTGAATTCCTAAAAACATCCGTCCTCCGGTCAGCCGCCTCGGGAAGACTCCGAAGTGTGTTACGGAGGTGCCCTGAAAATGGTCTGCTGATTGACAGAGAGATAACCCAGGACATACATCAAAGTGGTATCCATGTTATGGAAGTGCCATTAGCAGGTATAGTTCTGGGTAGTTTCGCTACAACCATCAGTTCAGATCCCAGAATCGGCTGATCGCATCGCGCACGTCGAAATCAGAAACGCACCACTGTACTCCTTCTGCCCGGGAATTCCCTCAACCCGGCCAGTTACAAAACAGCAACTGCCATCGAATGCGGACATTCACGATCCGCTGTTGGTAGTGGCGAAGCTGCTCAGGCTGGCCGCCCTTTGCGTCAGCAGGCGCAGACCGGCTGAGAACGAATTTCTCTACTTTCAGGATGGCTATGTCACGCAAACTCTCTTCTTTCACACGTCAAATCCGCGGCGCCTCGCTCGCCGGTGTACTTCTCGGGTTGTCGTTGACAGCCTCCGGGCAGGCAGTTCCCAGGATCTCGGGCCCGGTCAACGCAGCCGCACTCACCACACTCAAGGGCACCACGATCCCTGTAGCCAACGCCCTCAATGACAAGGGCAAGGTTCCCGACAATCAACCCACCGGCCGCCTGCTGCTCATGCTCAAGCACAGTCCCGAGCAGCAGAAGGCACTCGATCTCCTGATCCAGGCCGAGCAGAATCCCCAGTCGCCCAGCTATCACAAGTGGCTCACCACGGCCGAATATGCCCAGCAGTTCGGTGTCTCCGATGCCGATATTCAGACCGTCAATAGCTATCTCTCCGACCAGGGCTTCAGCGTCACCCGCGTCCTGCCCAGCAAGATGGGCATCGAGTTCTCCGGCAACATGGGGCAGCTCCGTACCGCCTTCAAGACAGAAATTCATAGCTTCACCGCCAAAGGGCAGACTTTCTTTGCCAATGATCGCGATCCGCAGATCCCAACGGCCCTCACGCCGGTCGTCGCCGGATTTGCCTCGCTGACCAACTACAACCCCAAGGCTGGCGCCGCCGCAGCTGCCACCCAGCCGATCAGCCGGAAAATCACTGGTCCGGTGCATGCCAACTACTCCGACACCGTCATGTCGGCTCTCAATGTTGGCCCCGGCGACCTGCATGCCCTCTATGACATCCCGGCGACCGCCAAGGGTACCGGCGTCACCATCGGCGTCGTCGGCGATGCGAACGTCAATCTCACCTACGTCAACAACTACCGCACCACCTTCGGTCTGGGAACCAACACCCCGGCCGTCATCATCGATGGCGAAGATCCCGGCATCACTCCCACCAGCCTGGTCAACCTCTTCCAGCTGGAGTTGTTGAGCGCCGTCGCCCCGGCTGCCAATATCAACTACTACACCTCGGCTTCCACGGATCTCGGCAGCGGCGTCAACTTTGCCTTCATCCGCGCCGTGGATGACAACCGCGTCCAGGTCCTGGTCCTCAG
>CAZZYN010000165.1:0-1643 GCA_964658265.1 uncultured Acetobacteraceae bacterium
GGAATCACATGCCGCGCGACGCGTCTAGCCATGTTTCTCTCGGGACGACGTCGAGGGGAACTCCTGTGTACCTCGAGAAGGGCTTCGTCGAAGCTGACCTGCACATCACGCTCGGTTTCATCGAGCAGCATCTGATGGCCGGCTTCTCCGGCGGCAGGAAGCTCATCGCCCCCGGACTGGCGGGACAGGAGACGATCAAGGTCCTGCACTCTCCCAGGTTCATGCGGGAGCCGGCAGCCACGGAAGGATCCATCACCGAGAACCCACTGCATGCTGACCTGCTGGAGATCGCCTCGCTTGCCCGGCATGACTTTATGCTGGATGTCGCGCTGACCAGGACAAGAGAGATTGCCGGCATCTTCGCAGGGGCGGGGGTTGAGGCGCATGCGGCAGGTGTGCAGTTCGTGCGGACCTCGCTGCTGGAGACACTTTCCGAGCCGGTTGATGCCGTCATCACAAGCGGTGCCGGGTACCCGCTTGACCTGACGTTCTACCAGACCATCAAGGGGGTCACGGCGGCGCAGCACATCGTCAAACCAGGCGGCAGGATCCTGGTGCTTGGAGAGTGCACGGATGGCGTTGGCGCACCTGAGTTCGCGGCAAAGCTGGCTGGTCTCACGACTTTTAATCGCTACCTGTCCGAGATCAAGGGGCAGCCTGTCGAGGTGGATCAATGGCAGCTGGAGAAGCTCGCGCTGGTCGGGCAAAGACATGAGCTGCTGTTCTACATTCCAGGCGTTCCGAAAGCCGTCGCCGGTACTCTCGCCTCAAGCATGTTCGACGATCCGCAGGCTGCCCTGTGTGCGCTGCTTCAGGATCTTCCTCGAGAAGGCAGAGTCGCCGTCATCCCGGAAGGCCCGTACGTCTTTGCGCAGCTGCAAGCGCGTGCGGAACAGGCAGGCTAGGAGCGCTCATGGAAGGAACCTGGCAGCAGGGATATAGCCTCTTCGGTCAGGGGCGCGCTGTGTCCGCGCTGCTGGCAGCCAGTCCGGTGCTTGTCCTGCTCTTCCTGCTGGGCGTGCTGCGCAAGCCCTCGTGGATGGCCGCGCTGTCCGCCTGGGTGATGACCGTGCTGCTGGCGCTGGTGGGGTATGGCATGCCGCTGAAGCTGACGGTCAGCGCGGCGCTCTATGGAGCTGCCTTCGGTCTCTTTCCCATCTCGTGGATCATCTTCTGGGCGATCGCGCTCTACCGAACCACGTCGGAAGCAGGCAAGTTCGGCATCATCCAGGCCTCGGTTGGTCGCCTCACCTCCGACCGCCGACTTCAGGCACTCCTGATTGCCTTTGCCTTTGGCGCCTTTCTTGAAGGAGCCGCCGGGTTCGGAACCCCTGTAGCCATCGCCGCTGCCATGCTGGTCGGCCTGGGCTTTTCCCCGTTCCGGGCCGCTGCCCTATGCCTGATTGCCAATACCGCGCCAGTCGCCTTCGGATCAATCGGCATTCCAGTCGCCACGCTGGCCGGCATCACCGGACTCCCGCTGGAGAGCCTGAGTGCCGCCATCGGGAGGCTCTGCGCTCCGTTGTCTTTTATCCTTCCGGCTTACCTGATCATCCTGCTTGCCGGGTGGTCCGGAGCCCTTGAAGTGTGGCCGGCGCTGCTTGTCTCGGGTGGTGTTTACAGCCTGGTGCAGCTGCTGGTTT
>CAZZYN010000166.1:0-1564 GCA_964658265.1 uncultured Acetobacteraceae bacterium
CAGGAGCTCGATGGACTGGTATAGCGGGCTTGCCATGGTTGTGTTCTCGTTTCTGCTGTTGCGGCTATGAAGTTGTGTGGTGCGGTGTTTCCGGTGGTCAGTTCCTGGTTACTAGTGCTCAGTGTTTGATTGCTCTTCTGACAACGGAGAACGGACAACTCTCTCTAAATTTCAGCGACCAGATTGGCTTTCTCGATATTGGCGAGGGGTATCTCGACCAGGTGTGCAGCAGGGGCTTTTTTGTTCTTGCCCTTCTGTTTGATGGCACTCAAATCGAGCGTCACTGTCAGGTCCGCGAAGGCAGTAATGCGGCCAGTGAAGTGGCGATTATTTTCGACGGCGGCAAAGGTCTGCAGCTTGGCGATCGATCCGATAAAGCGGAGGTAATCGGCGGCTTTCAGCAGCTTGCGTTCCAGGCCCGGAGAGCTGACCTCCAGCGTGTACTCCGCGCCGGGGATCAAATCTTCCACGTCGAGCACCGTGCCGAAGTCGCGAGCAAAATCAACGCAGTCCTCATGGGTGACGAAGGAAAGCTGCTCGACGGGTACGCCCCTGGGCAGACCTGCCTCCTCACTGGCGGCGGCTTCCGCAGCAAACTTGGCGCGCGCCTCCGCGTCCTTCTCCAGGAAGATGCGAAGGGTCCGATGTTTGCTGCCGCCCGTGAACTCGATGTCGACAACGTCGAGGTGGAACGAGGCCGCTACGCGGTCGGCGGTGGCGCGAATTGTCTCTATCTGCAGGGCCATGGGTCATCTTGTAGTGCGGGTGCTTGCCGGTGTTTGCCTGGAACGCTCCCCGGATCGGTGGCCGGGGTAGAAACAACTTTAGGGCAAACAAAAAGTGAGCTTTCGCTCACTCATCTACTCCGCCGTTTTTGCCGGTACGTTCACGGCTACGTCGCCGATATACTGGACGACTGCGGCAGAACAAATTCGTCTGCTAAGAAGTAGTTTAGGCCGGTCGCGCAGAAATTTCAAGCCGCGCTGCCGAAAGCTCGAATCTACGGTGTGATCAAGGTAGGGGCGGCTTTAGCTAATTCCATGAATCGCGCCTCTTGCACCAGGTGTTCAGCCCCGGAAATACGCCCTTTAGGCATACCGCTGGGCGACCGCCCCCAGGACCATGGCGATCAGTCCGGCCGCCACGTCGTCCAGCATGATCCCGGTGCCGTCCGGCAGCGCCTCGAAGCGGCGGATCGGCCACGGCTTAAAGATATCCAGCAGCCGAAACAGCAACAGCCCAATCAGCGCATGCCGCCAGTCCGCGTGCATCGGGATCAGCGCAATAAGCTGCCCTGCCACCTCGTCCACCACCACAAAACCAGGGTCCTCTCGGCCTGACTCTCTGGCGACGAGGGTCGAGGCTGGAATCCCCACGAGCGTTACGACAATCGCCACAACCGCCGTAGCGACTGAAAGGGCCGCTGCGCTTGACGGAATCGCGTGCGCTGCCGCATACCAGAGCAGCACAGCGGCCACGCTGCCGTACGTGCCGGGCCCGGGCTTCAGATAGCCCGCCCCAAAGAACGTACCCACGAGCCACGCCCATGCGGTCCGTTCCTTCG
>CAZZYN010000167.1:0-1529 GCA_964658265.1 uncultured Acetobacteraceae bacterium
GTGAGGGTCTGGTGCGGGCACTGAACCTGCGCAGCCTGGAGCAGTTGCGTCAGGGCGTGCTGGGCCAGATGGGCAATTCGGATTCCAGCGATGACGGCATCGCGCGCACCTTCGCAGCCTATCGCAACGGGTTGGCGCAGCGGATTTTATGGCTGCTGCAAACCCCCGACCTGCCCAGCGGCAATGGTGTCCCGCTGGTGGAGCAGATCGCCCAGGGCCTGAACGACTTGCGCCAGCGTTTCGCGCCGCCCGGTACGGTGGTAGATATCGAAGACAGCCGCTTCGTCGCCCACCTGGTCAGCATCGCCGGCTTCGGCGACGCGGTGGTCGGTGAACGCATGCGCCAGATGCAGGGCCATGACGAGGCCACACGCGAGCGCTTCGAACGCTGGCTGTCAGCCCTGATCGACCTGCATGTGCGCCACTATCACGACGAAAAGCAGGGCAGATAAGCCGCAAGATATTCTACGGGCGTCTCTTCTCGATCAAAACTGAAATAAGTTCACTGCGCGCCCCACGCGCCAATCAGCGCCATCACCATCATGCGTTAGTTCAGCTTTTAAGTCCTTATTGGGAAGCTTCGTCAATGTTAGCCTTGAATCCCAGAGAGGCAGAATAGCCTTATCCTTGTCGAATGGAATGCGGCGTAGCCACAAGCGTACGGCTTCGTTCCCCCGCTTGACATCTGCAGCCAAAAAGACTGCGGAACTTTCGATTTTCATCACCCGAATCTGCAGGTCCAAGGTGCCAAGATCGTCTTGCGGACGCTCCTGCAGCTGAATGGGTTGATCGTATATCGGAAGGATGAAACCAGCGTAATACGGTCCTGCAAGCCACGATCGTCCAGAAGGCTGGATAACTTCATAGCCATTATCGCGCCCCGTGAGACAGTAGAAGTCCTTGGCAACATTTCCGTCAGCCATTTGCTTCATCAACCCACACCAGGTCGAACCATCCTGGCGTAACAAAGCATCTTTGGCGGTCCGATAATCGACTTCGTGGAAGACTGTTCCCGGCTCCGCGGACAGGCGGATCGCGCCAACTTTGGTCTCGATAGCTGTGACAAGCGTGGCTGTGCGCCGCCGTGTGGCTATACCTTTAACCAATGTACCATTTTCATGGATGATAGAGCTTGCCAGTGTCAGATCGGCGATGCGGATCGGACCATCTACCCTCGGCGCATCCGGTTCGTAGGGGAGCAGGCGCGGCACAGCGGGCTGCAGGAGTGGGGCCAGTCGCACCGCTGTATCAGCTGGCATAAAATCGCGTAACCACGCCTTCTGCTTGGCGGGCACGACTTTGGCATACGCTGCGATCTCCGAAGGTGTTTTGGATATCGAGTGGTAACCTAAATTGTACATGCATAGATTGACACCACGCGTTTCCGCACGGGACTCGTCAATCATGGCTGTTACAATATTGACTAACGCAGTACCCGCAACGGCCCCCAGCCCGCCAGCTCCAGCTACACCGCCTATCGTAGCGCGTGCCGGTACATCCTGTTCCGGCATATCTGCCGCATCGGCTTT
>CAZZYN010000168.1:0-1520 GCA_964658265.1 uncultured Acetobacteraceae bacterium
CCGTCCCCGAAGGGCGCAATGGTTTAGAGACCTCTTTAGGGATAGGAGAAGGTGATGAACGTGATCGATGGCCCACGCAAGGGTGCGAAGCCCTATTCGCCTCAGCCTCGCCAGGCCGCCTCGATGGCGCTGATGTCGATCTTGCCCATGGTCATCATCGCCTCGAAGACGCGCTTTGACTCAGCGCCACCCGCCGCAAGCCCATCGGTCAGCGCACGGGGAGTGATCTGCCACGAAAGCCCCCAGCGATCCTTGCACCAGCCGCACTCGCTTTCTTTGCCGCCGTTGCCGACGATCGCATTCCAATAACGGTCTGTCTCTTCCTGATCGTCCGCCGCAATCTGGAATGAGAATGCCTCGGAGTGCTTCATTACCGGGCCGCCGTTGAGACCGAAACAGGATATGCCCACGACCGTGAATTCCACCGTCAGCACATCGCCCTTTTTCCCAGCCGGATAGTCACTGGGAGCCTTGTGAACCGCGGTCACTTCGCTATCGGGAAAGGTAGCCGCATAGAAGAGAGCCGCCTCATGCGCCTCTTTGTCAAACCAGAGGCAAATTGTGTTCTTCGGTTTCATCTTCATTCCTCTCCAAGTACTCGAGCTAAGAGAAATAATTTGCAAGTGTCCCGGTAGACAAGCCCAAAATGATCACCATCAAAGTACTCAGGCAGGTGAGCGTGCGGCAACTAGCAAGCAGCGTCAGTCATCGCCTGTCGGGTACCATGATTGTGTTCGCAGGATGCCGGAAATGCCGTTGCCTAAAATGCTTTTAAACAATAGATCGCCCAGTGGCCGCCCAGGCGCAAGGACGTGTGTTTCCTCGATGCGTTCGACATTGTCAATGGCGTTTGTTCTCGCTTGCTGCCTCCCGATTTGCGCAGGCGTTGGATGGTCTCAGCAAATCCCCTCACAAGATGGGGCGGTCGGGCTGATTGAATTGGCTACCTCAGCCGAAGCCAATGCGGTAGAGGATCAGCTTAGGGCGGGTATGGATTTTGCGGTGCTCGCCAAGGAGCACTCCACCGATCCGAGTTCCGTCGACGGTGGGTATGTCGGCCATCTGAGCGAGGCACACCTGCCCGATAAGCTGATGACTGTTGCAAAGACGTTAAGGCCTGGGCAGGCTTCACCAGTGGTGCCAATCGACAAAGGCTATGCGATCGTCACGGTCTTTACCGTCGCTCCGAAGACGCAGGACCTGGATGGCAAGCGGATCTATGCTCTTACAAAGTCTGGCGCGGTACAGCAGAACATCAGCATCTCTGGTCTGAATGAAGCGGACGCTGTCTTCAAGCAATATCCGAAGCCGGATGGTTGGGAGCAGGATCTCAGCCAGCCGTGCAAGATTCGCAAGGACTCTTACGCATCGGCTGTTGCCCGCACGGAACAGTTCCTCGCGTCATCACCGGATTCAGTCTCTGCGATACGACTGCAGCAGGCGCATTCCGCGCTTGCTCAGTTGTATGCATATCAAGGTGAGCTGGCGAAGTCCGCGGAAGAATGGAAAAAGACCTACTC